>DAQX01000028.1 GCA_002503055.1 Euryarchaeota archaeon UBA86
CCGGCTACACAAGCCCCGTCTGCGGCGTGCGAAGTCAGCAACTCATCACTCACTCCTTCTTCTGTGAACTCGAGATCCCAGATTCCACTAGACAGGGAGGCGGCTCGCTCAATCCTAGACCCAAGGGCGTGACAGAGTAATTGATGGCCGAAACAGATCCCTAGAGTGGGACGACCCGACAGGGCAGAGGCACGAACAAGAGAGGCAGTCGGACCCATCCAATCCTCCCACATACTGACATTTCTCCGAGAGCCGCTACAGACAACTGCATCTACGCCTAAGGAATTCAACCAGTCAGACATTCTAGCATCATCTTCATGCATCGGCATGACGATTCTACTGAAAGAGATCTCACGCCCCTCGAGATCTACACTAGTGCTTTGCCAGAATGGAAACTCATCATCCCAATGTGGCACATCTTCCTCTCTAAGTGCTAATTCACCCAAATCGGCCTTAGCTCCTGCCTCAAAGGACTGCATCTGTGGAGTGACTAATAGCAATTCGACATCACCGTGTGCGGCAAATGGTCTGACTACCTCTTGATTTCCGCCGTGTCCGAATGTAGCGCGCTCCACCAAAAGGTCGACCATCAACACTCGCGTGTCCGCACCCATGTAGTTGCGAGGGGCAATTGGTTGAAAGGCCACCCCCTACACTGACCCATTGGAGAGAACATGGTAGACGTGCAGACTATTCTCGATTCGGTGGGCCCTGTACAAGCAGTTCTCGATGCTCACGATGGCATCGTTAACGTCATGGATACTACTGATGGTGTAATCATGATCTCTCTAGAAGGCGGATGTACGGGATGCAGTGCCACTCCAATGACTGCGATGCAGATTTACTACTCTTTGATGAAACTGGAAGAAGTCAACGATGTAATATTCGCTAACGGAGAACTGCCAGCCTATATGCGTACTTTCATTGACGACAAACTGACGGGAGAATAGTCACTCCTCTTCGGCTCTCATTTTGGCAATCTTGTGTGGATTGGTCTCACCTTGCACATCCTTTCCTTTGATGTTCATAACCGCTGAAATGGCAACAATCACTGCGATTACCGCCATAGGTCTAGCCATGTTACTCGACCCCCACAGCTCGCCTCCCATGTAGTGGAGTGCGAATAGCAATAATGCTGAGAATAGGCAAATCAGAGCTATACTCCTCTGAGCCAACAACTCTCCCGCTTCTGAACGAGAGAATGTGCCAATAGACATCCACAGAATTACTGCCACGCCACAAAGGCTGACAGATCCCGTCTCAAGCAGCCCGACTGTGTCCACGACTGCGCGTATGGTAGCCACTTGATTAGGTTAGGGAAGCAGCCCCCAGAGGGACACAGTCAAGTCGCATGACCGCTGGTTGAGAACATGGTCAAGACATCTGGGTGGAGTCTACCTGAGCCAAGGTCACAAGGCCCACCATTCCTGACCAAGTCACAGATTGCTGCTGCGTTAGAACAAGTTGCAGTTCTACTCGAACTTGACGGAGCCAACAAGTTCAGGGTAATCGCTTACCAGAATGCTAGTCGCGCCCTCGCCTCATTGGAAGAGGATTTGCTAACTGTTGTCAAAGAGGGGAGAATCACAGATGTGAAAGGAATTGGTAAGGGGCTAGGGGGACTCATCAACGAAGCCGTAATGGATGGTTCATGGGGAGATCTTCCTTCGCTTTACGAGAAGATTCCACCCGGATTAATGCACATAGTTGAGATTCCCGGGCTCGGCCCTAAGCGAGCCCGTACGATGTACGAGGAACTAGGCGTGGATTCGGTCGATTCGCTGAAAGTTGCTTGCGAGATGGGCCATGTAGCCCCACTATCAGGTTTCGGCGAGAAGAGCCAACAGAAGTATCTTGAAGGAATCGAACTACTGCGACGCTATCAAGGCAGAAGTAGGATGGATGTAGGACTTCTCTACGGACGCTCATTGGAAGACAAGATATCTTCTATGCCAGGCGTCTTATTGGCGCAATTGGCGGGAAGCGCTCGTAGAAGAAGGGAGACAATAGGAGACCTCGACATCGTAGTAGGGGCCAATCCAAAAGATCACGATTCAGTCATCCAATCGATCCTAGAATTGTCCGGAATAGCTGAAGTGAAAGGTCACGGCGAATCGAAAGTTAGTCTGATACTGGAATCCAATGTACTCGGCGATTCACTAGAGGAGAGCAGCATAGATGCTAATCTAGCTGAATCATTCCTTGAGCGTAGCAGTGATGCAACCATCGATGCCCAAGTTAGGATAGTCACTCCTGAGACATTTCCTTTCACATTGGCTTACTTCACCGGCTCAAAAGAGCACAATATCAGGATGAGACAGGCGGCCATTGATCGCGGACTTCGCCTGAATGAGTTCGGCTTATTCAGCGAGAAGGATGCTGGCGATGCAATTGGTATGGAGGCAGCCAAGCACACATTGGTATGCTCTACTGAGGAAGATATCTACGCTCATCTTGGAATGAATTGGGTCCCTCCTGAATTGCGTGAGGATACGGGAGAGATTGAGGCTGCCTCTGAAGGCGGCCCCGGGCTTCCACGACTGATTGAACCCTCAGATATACGAGGTGCGCTACACAATCACACAATTGCATCCGATGGAACAGCGACCCTAGAAGAGATGGCTGCTGCAGCAATGAATCTCGGCTGGGAGTATCTGGGAATAGCCGACCACTCTGAAGTTCTGAATATTGGAGGCAGACAGATTGGAGTTCCTGCCGCCGATCTCGCATCCCAGGGTGATTCAATCAGAGCCCTGAATGAAAAATGGAGAGATTCGGGGCAGGATTTCAGACTTCTTCACGGTAGCGAGTGCGACATATTGGTCGACGGCAGTCTGGACTATGATGATGATACTCGAAAATCCCTTTCGCATGTTATTGGTAGCGTGCACGCACTTGGGAGTTGGAGAAATAGGGACGAATTCACAAATACTGAGGCTCTGATTCGAGCCATTGAAGATCCAACATTTACAGTACTTGGTCACCCTACGGGAAGGATTTTGCAGGTAAGAGAAGGATTCCCTGTAGACCTGCATGCAGTCTTACGAAGAATGGGCGAATTGAATTCTGAAGGCCAGTTGAAGGCCGTTGAGATTAACGCCTCCCCTTACAGACTTGATCTCGACTGGCGCCTATGCAAGTACGCCAGAGATCAAGGAGTTCCAATCTGCATTAACCCAGATGCCCATGACACCAACGGTCTGCGTGATTATTGGTATGGAGTACAGATTGCCAGAAAGGGCTGGCTATCTGCTGCAGATGTATTGAATACACGTAGTGGAGCCGAGATTGAAACTCTGATTGGCATCTGACGAACCTTAACAGCAAAACTCTCCTAGGACTAATCATGCGACTACTTCGGGCATCCGTATTCGCTCTAATCGCCTTCTTTCCTGGTATTGTTGTAGCGCTCGGTGCCTACTTGCTCCTAGGTGGTGCGATCGAATCGGATGATTGGGAGACATGGATGTACGGTCCATGTTATGGCATTCCAGCAGCCTTTGTTATCATCGCTTTCGTATTGGGCTTGAAGGAGGATGGAGAGGCCTAGTATGCGACGCGATATCAAGTCCGAAAAAATAGGAAAAATCCTAGACGAATTGTACCCCGAGCAACCCATACCCCTCGACCACAGCGACCCCTACACCCTACTAGTTGCTGTGATGTTGTCTGCGCAAACCACTGACAAGAAGGTCAACGAGGTCACTCCCGAACTTTTTGCTAAGGCCAACTCTCCAGAAAAGATGTCCAAACTGAAAGTTGAAGAAATTCAAGAACTGATTCGCCAAATAGGACTAGCTCCAACCAAGGCAAAGAATCTGAAGCGCATGGCTGAACAGATTATCGAAGACGGAGGTCCAGTTAGACCTGATTGGGAATTCCTAGAATCTCTGGCCGGCGTGGGTCACAAGACTGCCAGTGTAGTAATGTCTCAGGCCTACGGAATTCCTGCTTTCCCTGTAGACACACATATCCACAGACTAGCTGCTCGATGGGGATTATCGAATGGTAGCAGCGTAGCCAAGACCGAACGCGATCTGAAATCCGTATTTCCTGAAGACACATGGAATCGTAGGCACCTGCAAATCATATTTTTCGGTAGAGAACATTGTCCTGCACTGCGCCACGACCTTGAACAATGCCTTATCTGCTCATGGGCAGCAACGAAGAAGCGAAAGAGAGAGGAGTCGAGAAAATGAGCATACCAAAAATGGATAATGAGATATTCAAAGGACGAGTAATTTCATCAGGTTTTCAAACCGGAGATATGGTAGTTATTGGAGATTGGAATGATTCCCCACATGGGGCGTTCACAAACCTGATGTGGGCCAAGCCAGACGGTACCAGAGTTCTAATTGCACCGTCCAAAGAGCTAGGCGATTTTGTTTCATCACTGTATTCTTTCGAAGAAGTAATCGTATCTGCAATGGAGATAGAGAGGACCAAGAATTCAATCGAGATCAATTGCGATCTCGGACGCGTCTTCATGCAGTGGGGAATGACACTTCCATTACTATTCTCTAGGCCGCGCTGGTTCATAGCTAACATCGAGGCACCATTCGCAAGACTATTCTTTGGAACAAAAACACATGGCACTACTCGTAACGGACGCAAGGAGTGGTACCATGTCAGAGGGCTTTCGCGAATGAAGTCCGCAGAATTGGAACTAGAAGGAAGGAGCTCCAACCGGATGACGAGCATGGCTCCATCGGCATGTTTCGGCTTCAGTAATCCTCCAAGAATGCCTCTGAGTGTAAGAGTAGACTCACACATCGCCGCAGCCGAGTCTTGATGTATATCGGCCGAGTCGAGTAATCATGGCAGAACTACAAGTGGGAGATACAGCTCCCGATTTTACGGCAATCGTAACTGATGGAACAGAGATTACACTCTCGAAGATATTATCCTCCGGCGAAGGAGTAATACTGTACTTCTATCCCAGAGATAGTACTCCCGGCTGTACAGTGCAAGCATGCGATTTCAGAGATAGTTTCGCGAGATTTTCTGGCTCTGGATGGAGAGTAATCGGAGTTTCCACCGATTCCGCTTCAAGCCATCAAAAATTCACTAACAAGCACGAACTTCCATTTGAGTTGATTGTCGATGAGGAAGCATCTCTGCATGAGGCGTATGATACATGGAGGGAGAAGAACATGTACGGAAAGAAGTACATGGGCACCCTAAGGTCTACCTTCGCAATCAGCCCGGACGGTAGCCTGAAGTGGGTCAAGTACAAGGTCAGCCCCAAGGGGCATGTGGAACAACTACTCTCAGACTTGGAGGTCAATTGATGGGAACCGACGAGCGTAGAGAATTAATCGAAACCTTCCTGCGCCGTTGCGTAACCTATGCAGATGCATCGATTGAACGTAAGATAAAGCGAGGAGATGATGAGGAAATCATAGCAAAGTGGCAAGCTTATCGGGACTTCACAGAACATGCCGCCGAAGAGGTCGCGTCAGGAGACTTAGACACATGGCTAGAAGACAATCAGACCTCGGAGTCCGGAAGCTGACTCCACATTGCCATTCCCAAATTGTGCCTATCGGTATCGACTCTCATTCTGGCCCCAGGAATCATCAGCAATGTATCACTATCATTTAGAGAAAAGACAGGATAGCCGATTCGCTCACACATTGCTCGTACATTTCTTCTACACACATCCTGTTGGCTAGGCATGTGAGCGAGCGATGCCAAATCGACTAGAACCATATCTCCTCCAGCAAGGGACCTATCTGTGCCATCAAGGGGTAGGCGATGAAGACTATCCGGCTTGAGATAAACCACCCTCCTATCGGGCCTTGGTACGATTCTACTCGTTCTTTCTGACCACACATCTTGTCCTAGATCGTGAAATCGGTCATCCGCCTGGGGGCCTGGGTCAACAGACTTACCTCTGCTCTTGGGCTGAGCCCTTTGGACCCCTGCTGGATCGGGAAGTCCAAGTAACCTAAACAGATTGACCATGGTCAGCCGCGGCACTAATCATCAAAGAGTGCTTCTATGTCCTCGTTGTCTAGGGCCTCATCTACAGATACTGCCACACTTTCCGAGGACTCACTCTCGGGTTCCTCTGGCGACTCTCCAATAAGTTCCTCGAAAGCACCAGATAACTCAGGGTCCATCGGTCCGGAAACATCCTCCATTGGGGGCTCGGAAGGAGTCTCAACCAATTCTTCTTCATCCACGCCTCCAGGGTCAATCTTTCTCTTTTCATTGTCGAATGGGTCGTAATCGGGGTCATCAAATGCATCATCCATCGAGACCTTTTTTCCTTTGCTCCTAGGCTCTGTTTCAACTATTGAGAATTCATCGTCCCGGGGGGGCCGCATTCTATTGAGGAGAACGACAAGTAGTACTGTAATCATTGCAACAAGGCCGATGTAGATCCCATAATCAGCCATCAGTGTTGACAATCCAAAAGGCTCCTTATTGACTTGTATTGAGAGCGTTATTGAGCTCCCATCTCCTTCGTCAAATGCAGTCATCTTGACAACCCTAATGCCTTCTTGTGAGAATCTGACCTCAATCCATCTTCCTTGCCTGTCGATGTCGTTTGCAGGATCTCCATCGCCATCTGAGTCAGTCTCGATATCCAAATCCCAAACATACACCATGTTGGCCATGTCGAATTCGGAGTCGGTGGTACCATTTGCCGAGAGTACAATCGCATCACCTTGGGTAGGTTCGTAATCGCTAGCCGAAGCAACAGGTGAGGGCGGCAAGTTGTTGATTTGTACTGGAATTACAATACTTACAGTATCTCCATCATCATCAGTAACATGGAAAACTATCGAACTAGGGGCAGTAGTTGCATCTTCCCAGGTGTAAATTAGACTCTGCGATTCTACATCACAGTCGTCTGTAGCGTTACCTTGTGAATCGGAGTTTACATCGGGATCCAAATCGAAACAACTCACCAGTCCTGCGAGATCATTGGGAGTGTCGCTGACATCAACGGAGAACTGCATCACACTGCCCTCGGCAACTGGCAGAGGATTGGAGACCGGCATAATGGTGGGAGCGATGTTATTGACAATGAACTGGATAATCAGAGTCTCTGTACTCGCTCCGTCATCATCGACAACTTGCAGAGTGGCTAGATGCTGTCCCGATGTTTCGTATATGTGCTCAATCTCACTATGGTGGCCAACACTTGAGATAATTAATTCGGGACGATCCTCCGCGTCAGGAGCCCAATGATGCTCAAGCGAACCCAGATCATTGGATGAATCCTCTGCAAATCCTCGCATAATCAGAACATCTCCCTCATTTACTTCATATCGAGCATTATCTCCGAGTATCTGAGGAACCATTCTGTTTCCATCAAACCATATCTCTGCATGAGGGTTACTCGGTGCAATGTTTGTGACCTGAATAGTGAGACTATCTTGTGTAGTAGCGCCATCATCATCCATCACGGTAACATTGATTGTGAATGGACCCTCATCCTGAGGGGTCACAGTACATCTCTCGCCAACCTGCCCCTCTTCGCACGGAAGTCCCCATTCTATGTCGATTGGAGCATCGGGATTCTGAGTGTCCAAATCACCACTCTCCTCAATGTCGAAGGTGATTGAAGACATCACTGGGACAGAATCATGTTCAGACCCAATTTCTACTTCAGGAGGTCGGTTGAGTATGGTGATGTAGGATTCCGCGTAGGCTTTGTCATTCTCATCATCCGTTACTACTAGGGAGACCAAAAAGACCCCATCATCGTCCCAAGTGTACTCTTTAACACAGTCTTGCTCTATCGATGTCCAGTTGTCTCCATTTAGCATCTCTACGGTAAACTCGCATGTCATGTCGCCGCCGTCCGCATCATAGGACGACAATCCGTTGAAAGTGACTTCAGTCATGGTCAATGAGTCGGATGCTATGGTAAGTGAAGCAGTAGGTAGCCTGCCAATAAACAACTCAAATGAACCTTGATTGTTGGAGCGATTGCCATCAGAGGAGACATCTTCATCCGGATCGGCTGTGAAGGTTACACTGATGTCGCCGAATGGATGGTTCTCCGGTACTGCCCATATCACATCTACCCGCATCTCCTCTAGACTTCCTAAACTTGGGATGTAGGTGGAAGATGTAGAACCATCAGGGGCCTCTACCATCAGTGTAGTTGCTGGAGATGATAGAATGCCTCGGTTCAAAACCGGGACACTAAATGTCAACTCGTCATGAGGAATAGCATTGAATCCTATAGTCGAATCTAGAGTTACTGTTCGGTTGCCTCTAGTCCTCTCTACTGTTACGCCCTCGGAGCGAGACACCAAATCAACTTCATGCACATTCTGATCAATTATGACAGTCGAAGCTCCAATCAATTTCTGATTTGGAATCCAGGCTACTAGTCCATGACTCCCGAATTCGTCTGTTCCATCACTATCGTCACTAGAATCGCCAGTATTGAAAGTCAAGTAAGCAGAACCATTTGCTGCAGTGGTCACATCCTCAATTACTCCTCCTGATTCATACCTGACTTCGAGAACCTGTCCACTTGATGGTTGACCAGAATTGGTGACATTTACCCACGCAGACATCTCGAAGTCAAGTGGTGAGAGAGGGAACTCCATCTCCACAGAGATTTGTATTGGCCTGCCTGCCGCTTGATATGTACTCAACTCGTGCTCAGCGTAAATTCCCAAGGTGTTTGTGTAGGAGGAGCGAATATCTCCACGAATGGCGGGACAATACCATCTGTAACCTATCTCATCTCCGTTGTCGTCGTAGTTTGTGATGTTGTAGGACTGTGCGCAGCCACTGTAGAATACTCCTGGATATCCCTGACTTACGACCTCCCAACTAGTTGAGTTCGAACCACTCGAGTCAGCAGGTATGTCTACATAATCGCTAGACCCGCTATAATCCGTAGTGTATGAGTAGTCAGTCCCCCATTCCTCTCCTACGCTGATAGGGAAATCGTGGCCCTCTAAGGGTGGACTGTATGTCTGATCGATAGAAAGATCTGCAACATGAACAGTGTAAGTCCACCACCATATCTGGTAGTCGAAATCGATATCAAAATCAGCATTCTGCTCAATTGAGGCCAAGTCCGATACCCGAATAATCTCCTCTGTATCCATTTCGACAACTAGGTCTCCATTATTCCCATCCAGATTGATGTTCTCAGCCTCGTAATAGCCTTGTCCAGTTACTCTGTATACCAGAGTCTCTACACCGTCCACAGACATAGTGTAGACATCAGATACTTGTTGAGTCAGAGTTCCAGAAAGATACTCTACATTCGTAGTTACCCCAGAGCTAGTCACGAAATCTCTCACATCTAGGGCCCCGGTGTAACTCCAAGCATCATTCACCTTCCAAGAAGGAACATCTACCAGATTCGTAGTTCTAGCCGACGACTCAGAAATATGTATGCTGGAAAGATCCTCGGAGACATTGCCCCTAATCGCCGCCAGACCGGCAAACGAAGAGAGAAGCAACATCATTGAGAGTCCAACGGCGAACCTCAGTGGAGGAGGGTCCATGTCCCGCCCTGAGGGCGAAGAACGCATCAATGTCACCCCTGATGTACCTAGTACAGCAGATCGGCCAATTCGTCTTGGATGAACTGAACTGCCTCAAGGATCTCATCCTTCGCCCTAGCACCGGTAATCACCATCTTTCCGCTTCCGAAAATCAGGCAGACAACTCTTGGGTAATCCAGTCTGTAAATCAGACCAGGGAACTGCTCAGGCTCGTACTCGACCTTGTCGAAAGGCAAGTGGAATGTTAGGTTGTTCAAGTTGAGCTTCCTTGGTAGGGCGGCCAATGGCTCCCCTTCGCGTATACCGCGGATTCGAGGATCCTCATTCTCGACCTCTTCATCAGTAGCTGCTCGGATTCCATCATCAGTATCGATGACGCGTGTATTATTGTCATCCATTCTGGCGAGTCCAGAGTAATCCTCAGGATAGAACAGAGAGTATGTGGCTACCATGTTCTGGACTTCAATCTCAATGTCACCCGAGTCCCAAGTATCAATTCCAGCAGCCCTCAGGTCACTGGTCATCATGTCAATACCTACACGGATGTTACTGTCGTTCTTACCTCCGGTACAAACCGCGCGACCCGATCTAAACATCAGGATCGCCAACTTCGGATCTGTGACCCGATAGACGACTCCCGGGAATTGTTCGGGCTCGTACTCGCAGTTCAGTTGGATGGCTATATCTGGAAGGTCTAGTTCCTCCGCCACTCTGGTGGAGGCGACCACGTTGACTACTGTCAATCTCTCCTCGTCGCTAAGCATGAGGTCGGCACCAATATTCTGCTTATAAAGGGTAGTTGGCTGAAAACTGACATTGAAGTGTGAATGTATACACCAATCACTAGTCTTTCAACAACCTCACTCCAGGGGCCCCAAGTCGAGAAATCAGAGGCGTACCTCCGGCCACTTCTATTGCTTCAGCCACTCTCCGAGGATCACGCGCGAGGGCAATCATACAACCCCCTCCTCCAGAACCAGTCAGTTTAGCCCCAAATGAATGAGGCCTAGAGGCTTCAATTAGTGTTTCAAGAGAGGGGCTACTTACTCCTAATAGTCGCAACTTCTCATGACAAGCATCCATCGCCATGCCGACTGCCTCCAGATTACCCGCGGACAACGCAGTCAGTCCAGCGCTGGTGATTCTTCCAATGGCATCCATTTCGTCCTCCATCTCGGGCTGTTCTTCTAGCAGTTTAGCGACACCGGCTACCATCTTACCCGTGGACGACATCTCTCCCGTGAACCCAATAACTAGGCATGCATCACTGAGATTATCCGGCAAATCTACTGCATTGATTGACCACTCTCTCAGCCCCTCGGGAGTCTCTAGTTCGGCATCGAACACATGCCTTGTGCCCTCTACTTGTCGTCCTGAAACGACGATACAGCCCCCAAGAGCGCTAGTAGCAGTATCCGTAGGACTGGCCCGACCTTTCTGCGCCATTGCCTCCGCCGAATGACCCATTCGAGCGAGGGCCACGGGGTCCAATTGCTGATCTGGACTAATATGGGCCTGCAGAGCGGCACCGATCGCATTCGAAAGCGCAGCAGAAGAGCCTAATCCTGCGGCAGAAAATAAGCCACTGTCGACCTCCATCTTCAGAGGAGGGCCATCGTACTGGAAAACAGTATCTAGAATATGAGAGATATGGGGGTGCCGAGAAGGCTCGAAAGTAACACCTTCCAGAGTCCACTCGTTTGACTGCTCAACACTTACTCTAACACCGCTTTCAATGGCCACCGCGACAGCTGGGTGGCCGTAGACCACCGCGTGCTCACCAAACAGGATACACTTCCCGGGTGCGAAACCACTCGCCATGGCGCTAGGCAAGGCCATGAGGCCATGAGTTTGCCTGTTGGAGCGGTTTCTTCAAGGCCATGATTCGACTCGCGGCTTTTCAGGCAAAGCCTGACAGTGATTCGATGGAACATCCTCTGCTGCAATCATACGGGCCTCTCGAGGGTTGGCACATCCTTCTCATAATGGGTTTAACTGCTATCGGATTTTTCCTCTACCAAGTACGCAAGGCAATCAGTTTAGTGATGCTGGGATCTCAGGACAACCGCTTTGATTCTTGGGATGCTCGAATTCTCGAGTTTATCATTGGCTGGCTCGGTCAAAAGAAAGTCCTCAGGGACAGAATTGCAGGGACCATGCATGTCTTCCTCTTCTGGGGCTTCCTGATGTTGTCATCTGACATGCTAGACCTGGCCACTGCAAATTTCTTCTCGGATAGAATTCTTCCTGATCTGTTAAACGGTCCCTGGAACGGCATGGTTGAACTCGGCTACGCTATGGCGATGATCGGCTGTGTTGCCGCACTGATTCGTCGTATGGTCTTCACACCTCAGAAACTCAAGGGTAAATCAAATTTTGAGACATTTGAAGGAAATCTAATCTTGGTTCTAATCTTCACGATCACAACCACTTCATTTGTTATTGAGTCCAAAGAAGATCCTAGCAAGTTGTGGGAACCTCTCGGCTATGCAGTAGCCCAGTATGGGGTTTCTGACTCATTCGCAGTCGCTTCTTACTGGGCCCATATGCTCTCAATCTGCGTCTTCCTGTTTCTGATTCCTCTGTCCAAGCACATGCATCTCGTAATGGCCGTACCAAATGTGTTCTTCCACGATGTAGGTCCAACCGCTAAGATGAGGCCACTAGCAGTCGACGATTTCGGTAGAGCAGTCCCTATGGATGATATCCTAGAGATGGACTCAATAGGATTCGGAGTTAGCAATTACACCGACTATTCATGGAGGCAACTAATCGATGGGTGGTCATGCACCTCATGCGCTCGATGCCAAGATGTCTGCCCAGCATACGCCTCGGGCAAAGGCCTCAATCCGATGCAGGTCATACACGATGTTCGCAATTACGCCAACGACCACGCTCCACTCCTACTATCTTCAGAGAGCCCAGATGAGACCATCATGCAGAGAATTACAGAGGAAGCAGTCTGGGCCTGTACTACTTGCAATGCATGTGTCGATGTCTGCCCCCTATACATCGAACATGTCCCCAAACTCACCGATCTACGCCGTAATGCTGTGATGGAGACGATGGAGTATCCCGATCAACTCAATGTAGCCTTCGACAACATGGATGCGGCACAGAACCCGTATGGATTTGGAGCACACGAGAGGGCGGACTGGGCGTCCGACCTTGATGTCAAGGTCGGTGAACCGGCCGAGTACATCTACTTCGTAGGCTGTGCGGCCAGTTTCGATGAGCGTAATCAGAAGGTAGCCAGAGCAACAATCTCTCTACTAAAGGAAGCCGGATTGGATGTCGGAATTCTGGGCATGCAGGAAGGATGCTCAGGAGATCCTGCTAGAAGAGCAGGGAATGAGTTCCTGTTCCAGATGCTGGCTGAAGCCAACATGATGACCTTCCAAGAACTCGGAGTCAAGAGAATTATCGCATCCTGTCCACATTGCTTCCATACTCTAGGAAAGGAGTACGCTGACTACGGTGGAGACAGACTTGAGGTCTATCATCACTCAGAGATTCTTGCCAAATTACAGGATGAGGGCAAATTGCCCCAGGCCAAGAAGGATGGCCGCAGCATCACATTCCACGACCCTTGCTATCTAGGCCGTATTGGAGGAATCATTGACGAGCCCAGAGAAGTCATCGGAGGAGTCGATGTTGAGACCGAGAAACACGCAGAGAACTCATTCTGCTGTGGAGCAGGAGGTGCTCAGATGTGGATGGAAGAGGATGCAGACAAGCGCGTTAATGAGATTCGGGCAAAGGAACTCGCCGAGACAGGATGTGATACAGTAGCTGTAGGGTGCCCATTCTGTTCGGTGATGGTTAAGGACGGTCTCGACTCAGTCGGCGCGGAGATGGAGGTCATGGATGTGGCTGAAATCATGTGGGAGCAGATTGTGGCTCGGGATAAAGAGATTCACGAGTTGATGCAGAAACCACTCAAGAGCCTGCCCGGAAGTGAGAATAATAACTGAAACAGAAGGTCGAGTAGATATGGATGAAGAGTTTACATTTCTTGGATTTACAGTTCCGAAGTTCGCTATGGTATCCGGTGGTTTTCTAGTCGCATGGGGAATCATCGCCTATCTCACACAGAGCGCAGACCCTCCCTCGATTACAGCCGCAATTCCTGCTTTCATTGGACTTCCAATGCTTGGCCTAGGTGTAATGGCAGAACGAGATGAGAAGAATCTCAGACACTACATGCATACCGCAATGATTGTGGCATTGGCGATGGTACTGATGCCCATTGCAATGTTTTGGAGAATGGGGGCTCCTGATTCACCACTAACCCTTGCATCCTTACTTGCCCTTCTCCTAATAGGGGCCACATTCATCTTCGCAGGGGTCCGATCATTCAGGCATGCTAGGATGCTTAGAGAAGCCGGTGTATAGGAATGAAACCAGTCATCGGCGTAACATGTTTCTGCAGAGATACAGTGTACGGGAATTGGCACAGGAATGCAGCAATACTTCCCTCAGCTTACATTTCGATGATTGAGAAGGCAGGAGGAATTCCTCTGATCATCCCTCCAGCCGGAGATATGACCCAAATCCTCGATTTGATAGATGGTCTGGTTGTGTCTGGAGGGCCCGACATATGCCCTTCGACCTATGGTGAAGAGCCCGGTGATATGACCACCGAATTCTATCCTAATCAGGATAAGACCGAGATGGGATTAATTGGCGAAGCTATTGCTAGAGACACACCCTTCCTAGGCGTATGCAGAGGAATGCAGATGATGAGTGTGATGCATGGAGGCAGGCTGTATCAACACCTAGACACTACACCCGGGCATGAAGGGCATGGCGGCTTCGATGGAGTGGAGACTAGACACGGTGTTTCTGCGACAGAAGGATCTCTGTTGGCCAATCTAATGGGAACTTCAATCGATGCTAATTCAACTCATCATCAGGGTGTCGCTGATGCTGGAGACCTAACTGTGACTGGGATTGCAGATCACGATGGTCTGATCGAGGCCGTAGAGCGACCTGACAAGAGATTCTGCCTAGGAGTTCAATGGCATCCGGAAAGGACAGGACATGATGTTCTGTACTCCGGACTGGTCGAAGCGGCGCGGGGTTGATGACCGATAAGCCGCACAGCCCCTACAATGCCTCTGAGGGTCTATGACACCCGTACGCGTGAGAAGCGCGAACTCTCTACTCTTGAAGATGGTAAGGTGAGTATGTATGTCTGCGGAATCACACCTTATTCTCCAAGTCATTTGGGACATGCTCGATGTTACCTATCATTCGATGTTGTTCATCGCTGGCTAGAGGCCAGTGGCTACGATGTAGACTATGTGCAGAACTTTACAGATATCGACGATAAGATACTCGATATTTCTGACTCCGAGGGTGTTGAATTTTCTGTAGTCGCTAACAGGAACATCGACGATTATCTAGGGGTCATGGATGCAATGAATGTCCTTAGAGCCGACCATTATCCTAGAGTTACCGAAACTATTCCGGAAATCATTGGTATGATCTCTGATCTGGAAGAGAAGGGTCACGCCTATGTCGGAGATGATGGAGTATACTTCGAGATAGACACAGCCCCTGAGAAGTACGGGCAATTGACCGGCCAAACTCTTGAGATGGTCAGAGCCGGAGCAGGTGGGAGAGTAGGAGGAACAGGCTCCGGTAAACGAGATCATCGCGACTTCGCTCTTTGGAAACTGACTAAGCCAGGCGAACCATCATGGGAGAGTCCTTGGGGCGAAGGCAGACCAGGATGGCACATCGAGTGCTCTGCAATGTCACTCAACCACTTCGGAGAGCAATTCGACATACACGGAGGTGGGCACGACTTGAGATTCCCTCACCATGAGGCTGAGATTTTCCAGTCAGAGTGCTGCACAGGGACAGAACCAGTAGTGGGATTTTGGATGCATAATGGCTTCGTCAATATTGACGGCGAGAAGATGAGCAAGAGTCTTGGTAACTTCTGGACCATACGTGAAGCCTTCGAGAGTCACGCTCCGTTAGCCCTCCGATATGCTCTACTGAGTGTACCTTACCGTAATCCAATCGATCTCACGCCAGAGTTCCTAGATGAAGCGGCGATGCATTATGACAGACTCTTGGATGCTTACGGAAACTCACTTTCCTCTCAAGAGGAATCAGGAATCGATCTTTCCGGAGCCAGTGAACGCTTCTCTAATGCAATGAATGATGACTTCAATACTAGGTCTGCAATGATAGAGGTGCAAGCAGTAGTATCTTCTGCACCAGGGTCGGATGTAGCTGCTTGGCTAGAGAAGAACGCAGGAGAGGTGCTGGGGCTTCTACCATCTCCCGAGGAAGTTGCTGCCAATCTGGCTCAGGTCGAGTCTGCTAGGGCAGAGGTGGCTGAGAGAGTTGAGTCGCTGCTGGATGAGCGCGAGAGCGCTAGGCAGTCCAAGGACTGGGCCCGAGCTGATGAAATCCGTGACGAACTCACTTCGATAGGAGTCGTAGTCGAGGACGGACCCGAGGGGCCGACTTGGCATCTAGGGTGATTACTCATCCTCAGTAACGAGTACCGATAGTTCCTCGTCAGCACGAGCTCGAAGATTTGAGTTAACAATTCCTAGAGAGCCGACGATAATAATCAGTGCAACGAATATGCCAACCCAGTATAGAGGTCCATCCGTCCAACTCTCGCTTTCAGGCTCCGGTTCCGGCTCCGGTTCCGGCTCTTCTCCTTCAACATCAATGAATGACCAAGCAGCCCTGCATGTCACCTCTTGTGGGTAACTTCCAGAATCTACACAAATATGCCCGGGAATCGCGATTGCATCAGCTACTTCGAGGTTACAGAATGATCCACTGGACTCGATGCACCCATCAGTTGGCTGCATCACTACTAGGATTGCACCACACAGTAGAATTTTGCTGGAAGGAGTGACAGGCACACCTGCATCATTCAATGTAGTCGCATCCGACATACACTGCTCGAGATGAATCCCCTCTTCGATAGTGGTTGGGTGAGGTATGGTGCCGCCTCGTGGACCATATGTATTCCAAAGTACAGGCAACTCTGGCTCCGGCTCTGGCTCCGGCTCACTGCAGACCATTGTCCCACTGCAGTCAAAGTCATCACAGTCGATGTACGGGTCTCCATCATTATCGACCCCATCGCTGCATAATGCCTCAGTATTTTCCGAACCTCCATTTCCAGGGTTGGTGATAATTGGACCTGCTCCGGCCACAGTACCATCGACCCTATGGCCATCCTCGTTCAGTTCGACATCGTAATAGTCGCCCCACAGGTCGATAGTACGGTCTTTTTGGAATGTTAGAGAGCGGTTCAATACATCGAAATAACGGTCATCACCAAGTGTAAACAAGTATTCGATAGGGACCTGTGCTCCTTGATTGCATGCTTGTAATTCTGCAAGTAATTCATCGACAGTCTGCTGAGCCTCTGGTACTCCATCATAGGTGATATCTGTGGCCTTGGTGAAACCAACGCCCTCGATAATCTGAATCTCATCATCCATCGCTTGCATGATGTCTACATCCCCAAACACAGCCAATCCGCCGACTACTACTAGTCTGAGATCAGGATCAATAGCTTCTACGACATTCCTGTAGGGGTCGGAATGGAATGTATCGAGGACTACTAGATCTGCTGCCAGTCCTGCTTGGATGCGACCTGTTTGATCATCCCATCCGATTGCATCGACTATGTTCGTAGTAATGGTCTGGACCAACTCGTAATCGGTGAATATGTCTCCTAGGACATTCTCATCCCACCAATCCGCAGTCTTCAGTTCGTGCATCGAACTCTTGGAACCTGAGGGGGCCCAGTCTGGGCCAATCATGATGTTGACTCCCTCGGCCTTGGCCGTGGCCACATCTGTCGTCTCACCATACAGGATTAGATTCGATGTCGGAGACCAAGCGAGACTTCCTCCAACATTTCCCAAGGCATCGAATTCAGTCTGAGTTAGTCCAGTTCCATGAATCACAACAATCTCACCAACAAGCAAGTCATTCTGAACCAAGACATCGAATTCTGCCCTGCTGGACTCATCAATACCCTCGGCTAGATGCAGGAACCAAGCATCCAGTTCTCCTGAGGCATTACCATCCTTGATATGATTGCCAGTATAGTCTGATTCTAATTCAGTGACTTTGGTGTGGATGTAGTCTCTACCGAAGTTATACAACTCGATATTTCTTGCAAGCATGGTCTCAAAGGTGTCAGTGTTTGATGTTGAACTACCTTGCAGTGCAGTGTTTCCACCAGCGATTGCCCGTAGCTCAGCAAACCTCATTGCAGATGTGTCGGTGAGTGAACAACCCACATCTTTTGCATCCCTATAGGAGTCCTCTGCTTGCCATTGGTAGCGGTTTTCCCAGCCATCAGTGCCGTGGTCCCAAAGTGGGATTATGTTGTACTTGGCGTGATTATGTGGGTCAATAAATCCTGGATAAATGGTACCGCTCGTCGGTATTGAAGCCACTCCTTGAGCAGCGGGAGGCGCAACATCAGTTGCACTCCATACCGCCTCAATCATGCCATCAACTACCAGAATCCTACCGTCATTGATTACTGATTGTTCTGATTCCATGGTGACCACGCGCCCCTCGAGAATGTACTCTCCTCGGTGAATGTGGTCTTGTGGAGGGTAGCAGTTGCCTTGCAAATGGTTGGCACCACCCCATTCTTGGTCATTGGCACCTCCTGGAGTTGGACTACCTTCGGACAGTTTTGCCCAGTTTCCACTCGAGTCGTATCCGTAAGGAACATCCCAATCAGAATCTTCGCCTGCGTAACTTACAGAATCCATCTCCATACCAGACCCATCCAGCAACCTGATGGTATCTCCGTCCCAGAAGTCGAATTCTATACCAGTCCATGAACGATAGAATACAATGTATGCTCCCGGCTCTAGAACTGTATTCCATCCGACGCTGCAAGCAGGGGAACCTCCATCGGCGATATCATCCAACCACCAACCTCCGATGTCGATAGCCTCTGAAGTTGGATTGTACAACTCGACATATTGGTCACTGTAAGTTCCCATCGATCCATCGCCATTCCAGTCAGTACCTCCGTAATTCTCGTTATTCGGAGAAACTAGTATCTCGTTGATGTAGATAGAATCAGTCGGAGCAGTCTGGCCCGACACTGCCATCATCGGCATCATTGTCATCGTAATCATCAGCAGGGTCATGGCGAATGCTCTGCGCATGGTAGAGACGAGTCATTACTCAACTTCAATCCAACCCTGAATAGTTCAAGCAAGATTTCTACAAATTTGCACACTTTTACCAGTGTCAATTAGGCGAAGCACCGAAATACTGACCAGTACGAATCGCCCGCGTTAATCATGCAGCGAAGCGGCAGAGTGGCCTGTGCGGCCCTAATGGTAATCACCGTGTCATTCGCTGGCTGTTTGTCTAGTGGAAATCAAACTAGTTCCGGCGATTCGATTCCAGACTGGGACAAGGATATGGTCTATGTCGATGATCCCATGGGGCATGAAGATGCAAGAATGTTTGATGTGGGCTCCCCATTCAGTAACCAATCCTGGGGCAACTCAAGCTGGGCAGTCTTCGGAAACGAAGAGGGAGGGAATTGCTGTGAACACTATCTGGCTGCCACCAAAGAGGGATGGATTCTGAACTTTGGTGGCGAATATCCTACTTGGTCAGAAGATAGAGGCCATACTTGGCAAGAATACCGTCCAAGTGTCTTTTCTCAGATTGGATGCCGAGAGCCAAAACCAACTGTCCCCGGCCAAGAAGGCCTAGGAGAGGGCAGTATCGTTCAAGCAACCAATGGAGATTTAATTTCGATGGGCTGGTTCCCTTATCCGAGTAGTAGCGGTGCAGACCAATTCTACGCTTTCCTATATGATGCAGAGGACGAAGAGTGGAGTTGGTGCTTCAATCGAACCCCTGAGCCTTTCTACGACCGTTCTTGGCAGGTTGAAGTCGTCGGCCCAATCAATGGTGGCTTGTATGGAAATGGCGAATGGGCTACCCTAGTAATCTCCAATTTCTGGCACCAGGTTGCCAATCTCGGAGGCCAGATTTCTACTGATGGCCTGAATTACGATTACTTCGATTTCCCCGACCGAGATGCAAATCTCGACATCATCGAGGTCGATCTCACTGCTGAATCTTTAGGGCCGGAGTGGGATTTCACCAAGCCGCATAAGGAAATGCGGGCTTTCCCGGTCCCTTCTGGTGGCCTATACTTCCCGGATTACTTCGTCGATGGTACAGATGCTTTTGTTGACACTTCTCTCAACTGGTGGGCCGCAACTACTCTGAATGGGTCATCCCTGCCAACTCAGTATTGCGCATTCGACTCATCTACTGCATTACATTGCTTTGGGGGATTATCTGGTGGAGTTGGAATCACCCACTATATTTCCTGGGATGGCGGTGAGACATGGGATATGCAGGACTACAACCTAACAGGAGTTGCTACAGAATTGGAAGAATGGGAATGGCACTCAAGTGGAGTACACGATCTTATGGTTGTAAATATCAGATTCCAGAGCGCCGAAGGCCCAGATGTCGATGTTGCATGGCATGTTCGCGGTTTTTCAGACTCACTTGAGCCTGACACACTAACCTACCTTGGACAAGGAGATCTAGACTCCACATCAGGTGCTGGAAACGACATCAGATTCGACTTTGCGAGTATGGGGATTCTCCCAGATGGCGGCTCATTCATCGCATACCACGATTCCACAGACCCTGATCCTCTCTTCGGAGTCGAATTACTGCTGCCAGTCTCGTACGGTGCCAGCACTGTCTAATCTACGGCGAAGGTGACCTTGGTACCATCAACCTCGAATGAGTCTGCACCAGATGGAACATCGCCCTCATTCAGAGAAGCCGTAGAAGCTCTGGTCTCACTCTGTACATGAGTCCAATCTTCATCTGCCAACGCAGCTCCATCGATCCAGACGGAAAGTGAGATGCCCTCTTCAACCTCCAAATCTAGATCCTTACGCTTCGATTGAATTCTTCGTATTACATCTCTCGCCAGTCCTCGTGACATCAATTCCTCGTTCAAATCCATGTCTAGGACCAGAGAAACATCCCCGAAGTCATCCCCCGATAGAGTCGCAGCCGCATAACCCTCCTTCTCTGTTCGGCGAATCTCGATATCATCCATTGTGATCGAATATCCTTCAATTGCAGCGATTCCCGCCTCTATCTCCAGTAGTATGGAATCCGGATCCGCAGCACCCAGTTCTGTTAGAACAGCCGGCAAGTCAGATCTGCACTTGGCCCCTAGAGACTTTCTGTTGGGCTCCAAGACAATTCTCTGGAAAGCATCCAGATTATTCTCAGTAAGCAAGCTCTCTACATTCAATTCTTCTGCTAGGATATCGTGGAAATCAGACAGGTCCGGGCCACCCACAATCCAGCCGCATCGACAGGGCAACCTCTGTCTGCGGTTGTTCTCGACTCGCACTCTACGGCCCGACTCAGCCAATGTCCTGACCAATTCCATATGCTGTTCTAGAGAATAGTCCCTAGGAGGGAGAGTAGACTCAACAATTTCAGATCCGACAGGCCAATCCGCTAGATGAACGGAGCTTCCTGCTAGAGCCCGGTGAATCACATCAGGCATGAATGGAGAGACGGGTGCCATGAGTCTGCTTACTAGAAGTAGAACTTCATGCAGAGTATGTTGGCATGCGCGCTTATCCTCACTATCAGACTCACTCCAGAGTCTTCTCCTCGACCTACGGACATACCAGTTTGACAAATCATTGACTACGAAATCCTCCAACTCTCTTCCTGCCTTATGGAAGTCCCAGTCTTCGAAATGCTGGTGATACGCCTCAGCCATTGCGCTAGCCTTGGATAGAACCCACCGGTCTAGTGGCCTCCTTTCTGAGATTGCAACGAAGCCAGATTTGTCTTCGGGGTCAAATTGGTCCATTGCAGCGTAGTCTGCATGGAATCTGTAGACATTCCAAAGGGTCAGGAACATCTTCGCATATGACTCTCTCACTCCATTGGGGTCGAAGTTAGTCGGCGACCAAGGTGAGCTTTGAGTGGTCATATACCAGCGAATCGAATCCGAACCTTCCTTGTTGAAGTGGTCCCATGGGTCGACGACATTACCTTTCGACTTACTCATCTTCTTCCCGTTCTTATCTAGGATATGCCCTAGGGATAGACAACGTCTGTAGCATATACTGCCGAAAACAGCGGTAGATACTGCAAGCAAAGAGTAGAACCAACCTCTAGTTTGATCCACTCCTTCGCAGATATAGTCCACGGGGAATGCACCATCGAACACATCCTTGTTTTCGAATGGATAGTGCCACTGAGCGAATGTAGCGCAACCCGAATCGAACCAGCAGTCGAGAACATATGGCTCACGAATCATTGTCCCTGTGCACCCATCAATCGGACAATGCAACTTGACATCATCCACATATGGCCGATGGAGTTCAGGCGGAGTAGGGGAATCTTCATTCTTCATCGAGTTCATTTCTTCGATACTTCCGCAGCAGTGCTCATGTCCGCATTCCTGGCAAATCCAGACTGGTATTGGAGTTCCCCAGTAGCGTTCTCGGCTGATTGCCCAGTCCTTGATATTCGAGAGCCACTCTCCCATTCTCTTTGTTCCAGTCCATTCTGGGGCCCACTCGACCTCCGAGTTGTAGCGCATTATTTCTTCTCTAACCTCAGTCATGCGTACAAACCAACTGTCCATTGCGTAGTACAGCAGAGGATGATCTGTTCTCCAGCAGTGGGGATAGTCGTGTGTGTACTCATGTTCACGATAAAGAAGCCCTTGCCCAGACAGAATATCGATGATATCGGAATCGCAATCCTTGACATATCTTCCATCAAGCATATTGTGAGTTCCAGAGATGAATCGTCCGTCCATACCTACAGTATGCTGAGCAGGGAATCCGACTTTCATTCCAAGATTGTAATCCTCTTCACCGTACATCACAGCGGTGTGAACTACTCCTGTACCATCTGTAGTAGTAACGAAGTCAGCAGCTACAACCGTCCACGCAGTTTCAGAGTCACTGCCGTCAATAGCCCCGGGGAATAGGGGTCGGTATGATTTTCCAACCAAGTTTGAACCGGAAAACTCGTCAACAATCTCGATATGATGGCGCAAAACATCACCAATCAGATCCTTGGCAAGAATCAACTCTTCTCCGACTTCGGCCCCTCCTCGACCTTCCCATGAGTCGGATGGAGGTTCAGTAATACGGATTCGGCAGTAGGTCACATCGGGCCCAACAGCCAGTCCGACATTGCCGGGCAGAGTCCAAGGTGTAGTCGTCCATGCCAGTATAGAGGCATCATCGTCAGCCAGTTGGAATTTGACATAAACAGCAGGCTCAGCCACTTCCTTGTATCCCAGTGAAACTTCGTGGCTAGAGTAGCTGGTTCCCGTCTGAGGGCAGTATGGGAGAACTTTGTGTCCACGAAACAGCATTCTCTTCTCGAACATCTGCTTGAGTGACCACCATGCCGACTCGATATATTCGTCATGAAGGGTGACATATGGATCATCCATGTCGACCCAGAAGCCCATTCGCTCAGTCATTTCGCGCCAGGCCTGTTCGTAAGTCCACACACTCTCCTTGCACTGTTGGTTGAATGCCTCCATTCCGTAGGCTTCTATGGCTTCGTTGGACATGAGGTCCAATCGCTTCTGAACTTCAATCTCCACAGGCAGGCCGTGAGTATCCCACCCTCCTTTTCTCTCGACGACATGGCCTTCCATTGTCTTCCATCGACATACCATGTCCTTGAACAGACGTGAGAGTACATGGTGGATGCCCGGTTTGCCGTTTGCAGTGGGCGGACCTTCGAGGAAGGTGAAAGGACTTGATGCAGCGCGTCGAGATTCGATACTTTGCTGAAAAGTACCCTCCTCTTCCCATGTCTGCATCAGGGAAGTCTCTACCTCTACAGGGTCGAGTTCCCCAACTGGCTCAGGTACACCCATCGGGCCGCCGACCAAAGGCATCGTATTGAAGGTGCTCGCTTCGCCCAAAGGGCGAACCTCTCGTTTAGTAGGCTTCAATAGTGGTTGCGACTACGCTAAACCATGTCAGAGACCATCACGCTCGATGTTGGAGGGATGACTTGCGATGGATGCGCCGGAAGGGTACGAAACGCACTCGAAGGCGTATCCGGAGTGTCCTCGGCCGAGGTCTCCCATGAATCAGGCTCAGCTATTGTCTCGCACTCAGGAGTCTCTCGTGATTTGATGACCGGAGCTGTACGTGCGATTGGCTACACCGTAGATGGTCAGGCAGAGGAGTTTCATTGGCGCGACGGAAGTGTTTGGCGACAATCTGCTCACAATACGAAGTGGTGCTTGGTCGGTTGTTCAATTGGCGATTTTGGCACCATTGCTGCATTCCAATTTATTCCTTATCTTGATGCTCTTGGCTGGTCTACAATGTCGATTATGCTGCTTGCTATGTTCAATGGAATCATGACCTCTATTGCTCTTGAGACCATAATCCTGTCAGCCCAAATGGCATTGAAGGAAGCCTTCAGAGTCGCGATTGGAATGTCTTTGATTTCGATGATTTCAATGGAAGCCGCGATGAATGTTGTTGATGTTGTTCTGACAGGAGGGGCTAAGCTGACTTTGTGGGTCATCCTCCCGATGCTGGTGGCAGGATTCCTGACGCCATGGCCATACAATTACTGGCGTCTGAAGAAGTACGGAATGGCCTGCCACTGAGGAGAGATTGAGTTGGATTGGAATTCAATCGGTGACGAGATTTCCGACTGGATCAAGGATTATGCCGAGGATGCAGGAATCGATTCTCTAGTCGTAGGAGTCTCCGGAGGAATAGACTCAGCAGTGACTTCAATCCTAAGTGCTAGGACCAATATGCATACCATCGTCCTTAACATGCCAATCCATCAAGATTTGTCGCAGTTTGAGCTCTCCAATCAACACATTGACTGGCTGCAATCGAACTTTGAAAATGTAGAAGGAAGAACCATTGATCTCACGGGAACTTATGATGCATTTTGTGAAGGACTCAGTCAGGAACAACCCTCTCCCTTGGCATTGGCCAACTCAAGAGCCAGACTCAGAATGTCTACGCTGTTTGCTATTGCCAACTCGTCTAATGGAATCGTGGTTGGCACAGGCAACAAGGTCGAGGACTTCGGAGTCGGCTTCTTTACGAAATACGGCGATGGAGGAGTCGATATCTCACCCATAGCCGATTTGTACAAGTCTGAGGTGTATGCACTAGCAGAATCACTCGGCGTCATTCGGGAGATTCAAGATACTGCTCCTACTGACGGACTTTGGGCTGATGGCAGGACAGATGAGGATCAATTGGGCGCCACATACGCAGAACTTGAATGGGCAATGAAAGAGATCGAGAATCCCTCTGGCAGAGAGCACTCGGCTAGGGAAGAAGAGGTTCTAGAGAGATATCTAGAACTTAACAATGCTAATTCACACAAGATGAATCCAATTCCAGTTTTCCAGATGAACAGGCGCTGAGTTGAATAGCATACGCCCCACCGTCGTGGCATGGCCGGAATCAGACAGAAGTGGAGAGATTTGGAGACTAAGCAGAAGACATTCGCCGTCGCAACCACATCTCTACTTCTGTTAACTATCGGATATGTCGGAATAGGATATGTCATCGCTTCACAAGCAATAGCCGTTAATCCTGGATGTGGAATGTGGTCTGAGAACACTCCTTCTGATTGGTCTACTGACGATGATTGGGAGAGTTTCGAGCCATGGCCAATGGCCGATGAGAGAGTAGAGATTAGACGTGATTTTGATGCCTCAACTTACCAGATGGAAAGTTACGAAGATGTCTCATTCAACCCTCGGGGAGACACCAGCATTACACTAAGTGGTTGGTATGTCGAAGTTGATCCGGAAGCCCCTGTTGTAATCCAAACTCATGGTATGCCTATGAATGGCAAGTGTAAGCCCGAAATGCTACTGATGCAAGGTTATCTTGCAAATGGAGGAATAAACACTCTATCTTTTGATTTAAGGAATTACGGAGAGAGTGATGTAGTTGGAGATTACATTGCTGTCGGCCAGATCGAGTACAAAGATCTCCTAGGTGCATATGATTGGTTAATCTCAGAGAAAGGATACCAGCCTGGTGAAGTTGGTATGACTGCAATTTCTGCCGGAGGCGGGGCCGCAATAGCCTTCGCCGAAGAGCCAGGAATCGGTGCGATGTGGCTTGATAGTGCAGTACTGGATTTTCCTTTGGTAGTGAAGAATGAACTCGGGAGATTGGGGTTCCCTACTATTTTCTCCGGGCCAGCAATGACTGTTGGAGGATGGCTAGCCGGTGTTGATTTGGATGAGAAATCAGCTATGGATGCTGCAGACAATGCAGGAGACAGACCAGTCTTCCTAACGCATGCCAAGGATGATCCAAGAGTCTCTATCTTACACTCAGAGAGATTTGAGCAGAGGATGCTAGACAATGGGGGCAATGTTGAGACCTGGTATGTCGATGACAGAGGTCATGTTGACGCTATTTGGGGAGAGTCACAGCAGTATGAAGAGAGCATAGTCGGATTCTTCACCGAAGCCCTAGCCTGAACTACTGACGCTGAACTCCTATTCGAGGGAACAGTACTGGCGTATTCTCCCTGTATCTTTGGTAGTCTGGATCTTCTCCCCAGTTCTCCAAAGCACGACGATCCAGTATTGGCACACCACTCACCTTAGTCAAGAGAAGATATACGAAGATTGGCGATATCCAGGCGACCATCTCAAGACCATCAAAGCAAGCGACTCCGAAGATAGCAATTCCAGTCCATAGCAAAATCTCTCCCAGATAGTTCGGGTGTCGTGAGCAAGACCAGAGCCCCTCGTCAATCCATTTTCCTACATTCTCTGGTTTGGCATTGAATGCGGTCTTCTGGGAGTCCGCTATTACCTCCACCGAGAATCCGACTACCCATAGGGCGAGGCCTATACCATCCCACACCCCAAGGGGAGGCGCCTCTCCCGACTGGGTGTTGATGACGAGGACGGCGTTCAGTGTAAGGAAGACCCACAGGGCCTGGAGAGTCCATGGAACCATGAACCTGATCGGGGATGTCTTGAGTTTGTCGAATCGCCCGTCCTTCCCTGCATGGTGTATGCGTAGGAAGAGGAAGGCCGAGAGGCGGAGGGACCATATCGCCACTAGTGCACTGATCAGCAGTTCCCTCGTTCCGGGATCGTCTGATTGCGAGCCGGCCCATAGGCTGAACACCACTGCCACTATGTAGGTCATGCCACCAGTTAGATCGTAGAATCGCTCGCTTTGAAGGAGAGAGGCTGGTATCCAGGCCAGCCACTGAATGCCGAAAACTATGGCTGCGCACCATGCCATTGCAGGCATTCCACCTATCTCGACGGAGTTAGTGGACACGGCTGACACGATGAGCAGGGTGATGACGACGCTTGCCACCATGACAATGGTCGTAAGGCGATAATCCTCACTACTAGCACTCATATCTCTGAACTCAGAGAAGCAATTCCATTCATAAATTCCTGCTAGGATTTAGTCTGGGTTTGATGACAGCGTGATATACTGCAACTATTGCAAATATCAATGCTGCAACTAAGGCAATCATTGTGCCACTTCCCGTGTCCGATTCTGCTGACAGATATAGCCCCAACAAAACCGATAACAAACCGAATATCTGAGTCCATATCAAACATGAACGGAAACTTCTACCAAAGAATTGTGCAGTTGCAGCAGGAGTGACTAGTAATGCAGTTACCAATAATGTCCCCACAACTTGTACCATACTAACTACAACTGCTGCTGTGAGTACGCTGAACAATAATCCGACTTCCCGTACTGGTAGACCCTGAACTCTTGCAGCCATTGGGTCGACCGTTGAAGCCAATAGTATTGGATGGATTAAGGCGAGGCAGACAACCACTAACATTGAATTCAAGATGATTAAATTAAAACTGGCCGAATCGATTAGGAGAATGTTACCGAATAGATAGCTATGGATATCAGAAGTAATCCCTCCGCCCCAAACCCTCAACATTACCAAGCCTAATGCCAGCATACCGGTTAGGAAAATCGCAATCGAAGCATCTCCAGTGAGTAACTCTCTAGCCTGCATTTCATAGATCAGAATCGCTGCTACGATACTGAAAAGCATAGCATACCACAAGGGGGATGCTGCCCCTAGAACGATTGCTACAGCAACCCCTCCAAAGGAAACATGTGCTAGACCATCTCCAATGAGGGCAAGATTTCTAATCAACAGAAAAGACCCCATTAGACCCGCAACAATTGTAACTAGGATTGCAGAAATTAATGCTCTCTGGAATAATTCCATAGTGAAGAAATAAGGAAAAGTTTCACCTGGCACCATGGGTGAGATAAATTCCAGAATTGGTGAAATAATGGCCAGAACAATTTCGCCAATATCCATCACAAATCCTCTCCTGGTTCCGCATCAGTGTGCAGATGATGATCATGGGATTCGTCATGTACATGACCAATTCCTCTGAGCATGGCAAGTTGTGTAAGATTTGGAAAGAAGTTTGTCTCACCATCGAATTTAATTGTCTCTTCAAGGTAAATCATCCTATGAGCAGTCTGACGGATTGCTGCCATGTCATGAGATACCATGAGGATTGTTTTGTTCGCATGGTGACATAGGTCGTCAAGCAGCTTCAATAGTGAAGCTCTGGATTCCCGATCTATCCCCACCAAAGGCTCATCGAGGATGATAAAATCCGCCTTTGATGCCAATGCACGAGCGATAACAGCTCTCTGACGTTGACCACCAGATAACCTACCGATGTCGGTATGTTGAACATCGCCTAGCCCAACCATCACAATGGCTTCGTCTACCTGTTGCTTATCGCGTGCAAAGGAGAACATATTGGAACGATTCAGAGTTCCTAATTCAACGAGTTCTCGCACAGTTAGTCGTAAGTCTCTGGGTAAGTTTGAGGCCGCTTGGGATACCCATGAGATTCTCCCATCATTGCTCTTGCACATTGGCTCACAGCCATAGATTCTGATTTTACCAGAATCTTCCTTTAGAATGCCAAGTATAGAGAGGAGAAGCGTAGTTTTACCACTACCATTGGGGCCCACAATTCCGACAAATTCTCCCTCCCGAACTGTAAAATCTACATCGTGAATGACTAATTTACCAGAACGAACTACTGAGAGCCCCTCGACTTCCAGTATTGGTTGATCGGTACTCTCTGAAATTGATGTACGAGCCTCCAAAACCACCGCCCCCCTCAATCTCCGTAGAATGTATTCACAACATCCTACGGATTATATCAAGTGCTCCTTGATCCAAAATACTCGTACATCAATTTGCATCCTATGGATAGGAAAACCGTTGCAACAAATACGATTGGGATTATGTCAACCATACTCATTTTTCAATCCTCCTGGATAATCTAAATTCTGGATTTAACAGCCCATTCCTGACTTCAGATTTTGTAGATTCTTATCCATCAAAGTCAGGTAACTATCTTCACTATCCATCGGCGGTAGTTCCATAGTGTACAGGATCTCAATACTGATTCCGTTAGGCATAGTATCAGAGATAGTTTGCTCGACTATTCCAGCAACCGAAGATTGGTCAGTATATTCCTCAACGAAAAGTACTGTCAGACTATCTTCCTCAATCTGCTCAATTACTTCGGCAATGTCTTCTGCTGTAGGCTCTCCTTCTGGATCAAGTCCATGTACAGTAGTGAATTGAATGTCATATCTCTGTGCTAGGTAAGAGTAGGCATTGTGATTCGCTACAACTGTATTCCCTGCACAATTCGCGCCCTCTCCAAATGCAGATTGGTATCCAATGTGCAAGAAATCTAGCTCAGTCTTGAAAGCTTCAGCATTCTCGACGAATGTTGCTTCATGGTCTGGGAAGTTAGCGATTAAGACATCCTTGACAACATCGACTTGTGCCTTGAACGCAAGAGGGTCCAACCAGCTGTGGGGGTCAAACTCAATCTCCTCATCTGAGTGGTCATCGTGATCGTCCTCATCATCTGAGTGATCATCATGGTCA
>DAQX01000013.1:0-19389 GCA_002503055.1 Euryarchaeota archaeon UBA86
GGTTCTGGCTCAGGTTCTGGCTCTATCCACTTGGGCAGATTCGGTTCCTCGTCAACCTCGTCTCCGAAGGTTGCTCCATGGAAATCCTGTGCATCAGAAACCTTGTACTCAGATTCTGGATCTCCCTGGATGACATAAGTTACCTCAATTCTTTCTCCCTTTTCGATTCTTCCAATGGGCCATTCAACATGAGTTCCCTCGGGAGCCGATTCCTTAGTCATCGAAGTATCCCTATTGCCTCCAATCGAAGAGCGGACGGAAGATTTCTCAATTGAGAAAGTTCCAGGGACAACATCATGTAGAGAAAGGCCTTCAAGTGCACTGTCTGAATTATTGATGAACATCAGAAGTACTTCGTATCTTCCGGGATTGCCAGCTGGGAAAACTTCCTTCCCAGTACTGATGTTTCTGCGCCTATGTACAACCTCAATCTGTGGTGGCCTCAAGACATTCCTGGTGCCAACTGGGCCGAATTTCTCGGAGCCAAAATCGAGTCTTACTGGTGCTGCTAGAATATTGTTTGAGTTAGAAGGATCGAGTGCTCGTAATGGGTAGCTTAGGATCATCTTCTTGCCTGGCTGTAGGCCTAATGGGGCAGAGGTGCCAACGGTAATTCTTAGACTGTATCCATTTCCATCAGGAGAAATCATTCTCTCTTCTAACTGGATGCCGTCGATTACCTCGATTGTGTACTGTTCTTCTGTAAGATCCGTACCTTCAATCTCGATGTTGACATCTGACTCAGACGGCGGAGAGAAAATTCCAGGGACATCATCTAGTAGTCGCATGACATTAATTGGTGCCGAACCAGTATTCTCAACTGTGATTGTCGCTTCCACCTCTGCAGAAATGAAAGACTTGATTCGTGATTTGTCATATTGCTTGCTAAGCTCCGCTTCTAATACTGTCAATTCCTGCTCCTTGAGGTTGATTGTTCCATTAGATGTGACAGAAACTCTAGGCAGGATGGATGACCTGAACTCGTGAGTGAAACTTGGAGTGTCTGACTCGACTCTCTTCTCCATGGAACTCCAACTACCTTCCGGAGGAACATCCTGTCTGAGGTCGGAAATATCGAGAATTGGTTGCTCCCTTCCTGAAAGCCAAACTGTGACTCCGGAAAGAGTCACTACGAATGAAGAACGATTTTCGAAAACAGACTTGCAGTGCCATATTCCTGGACGATCATCCTCGACTTTGTCCACTCTCATCATGTGCAATGTGGAACCTGATACTCTATCGAATTGGGCTCTTGATACTGTATCTTCAGAACTGTATCTTGCTGAGGCAGAACCTGCTGAGAACTTCTCAATCCCCTTCGTCTGAACTCGTGGCGTCAAAGATAGTCTCATCTTCTCCCCTGCTGCTAACCTACCAATGTCCCAAGACACAGTAGACTCGGAGACATTGTACTCCTGGCCCTCGGGAACCTCAAAACTATCTGGAAAGACTCTGGTTACCTCGACATCAAATAGAGGCGAAGATGAGGTATTTTCGACTTCTATGTGGACCTCTATCTCCTGGCTTTCCTCTGAGAACACCAAAGATTGGCTATCCTCTTGGTCCCTCTCTGGGTTTGTATCAATGACTTCTCTCATTACGAGCATTGTCGGACCACTAGCCGAGTAAGGGATGACTGTCTCCTCAGTAGCTTCCAACTCTCTAACAGAAATTGATCTGCCTCCGATATCAGTAGAATCAGTAGAAGAAAGTAGAACTTCTATGTCCCAAGCTCGATGTTTCTTACTGGAGTTTCTCAGAATCAACTCGCCTTCTATTGACTGTCTATGAATTGAACCATCTGGATTGAGAAATGACTCCTCTATCTCACTGAGAGTAGCATGGAGTTTGTCTCCTGGGATGGCATCAATCTCGTTTGCGGACCTTAGGTAAGGGTGAGTGGTTGGGGCAACAATTGGAGTAGACATAGTGTCAGCAGAGGATTCTTCCTCACTAGGAATAATGTCTGCGGAAGTAGTTTCTGCCCAGTCAAAATCAGCAGTTTTGGTTTCGGAATCAGAATCCCCAAGTGCTGCTAAAGAATCAGCCAGAGATTCCATGTTTGCCGGCGGTTCTTCGGGTTCCGGAGAACTCATTTGTATAACATCAGCAAGAGAATCGAGAGGTTCGGATGCACTAACTTGCTCAATCTCGCCTTCATCTTGGAAATCATCATGCTCACTAATCGCTCTTTGTTCAATCTCCATGATACCAGGGGGAGGCGGAGGGGATACGGGCGAGGGTTCAGGATCATTCAGCTCGATTCCAGGAGGAGGTGGAGGAGGGGGGAATTCCGAAGACACAGGCGGTTCTTCTTCGGCGTCACCATCATCTTCCTCGAACCCCGGAGGCGGAGGTGGAGGTGGAGGTGGAGGGAATCCAGGAGGGTGTGGAGGAGGGTCGTCCGACATGTTACGGCTCCATTAGTGGTCTTCGACGTTACTTGGAGTGGTATAACCATTGCTTGTATTGAACTGAATAGAATATAGCCCTCACGAATGGTTCAAGTTCTCTCGCCTAACGGCGAGAGCGTGAGTAGCCAGGATGGGACTACACCCCCGGTCTTGTTCGTAGTAGGAACTGCGGGAGCTGGCAAGAGTTCGTTAGTCACGGCTTTTCAGCGTTGGTCCAGATTCCTTGAGGTCGATGTGCTAGCAATTAATCTGGACCCTGGGGCCGAAAGGGTGCACTACGACCCTGAGTTCGATGTAAGGGAACTTGTATCGCTCTCAGATGTAATGGATGAATACGACCTCGGCCCTAACGGTGCCCAGATTCTAGCTGCAGATCTCGTTGCCTCTCAAGCAGATGAAGTATTCGAGGTGATTGAGGGGCTGTCGTGTGACATGTTAGTCGTTGACACCCCTGGGCAGGTAGAGTTGTTTGCCTTCAGAGAGGCCTCTAGTCATCTTGTTGATGTTATTGGGCAAGGTAGGGCCTGTCTGATTTTCCTTTTCGACCCCATGTTATCTCAGACTCCTAGTGGGTTTGTCTCGCAGATGCTGCTATCTTCAATTGTCCACTTTAGACTGGGTCTACCAACAGCGAATTTCCTTTCTAAATCTGATCTATTGGATCCCGAGACACTGGAGAGAATTATGGAGTGGGGAGATAATCTCGACATTCTTGAAGCAGCGCTTTATGAGGAGTCGGCGCAACAGGCCCTGGATCCTCACTCAGGTAGCCAGCGGGCCGAGTTTGCTATCGGACAATTGAGGATGATGCAACATGCGTCCATTCAGCCGGGTTTGATTCCATTGTCTAGTGAACATGAAGATGGGTTGGCCGATGTTCTTTCCTTTGCACAGACAATTTTTGGAGGAATGGCTGATTCGAGAGATGGATTTGCGGGAGATATAGAGCATGAGCGTGGCTAACAAGCGGAATCTGTTGGCAATAGACGACCTAGGTGATGAACTAGGCGAGATTATCGATTGGGCGATAGCATTCAAGCATGGAGGAGAGTTTTCTCGGGACTTCAAACCATTAGATGGGATGTCAATAGGTTCAATTTACGAGAAACCATCAACTCGGACTAGAGTGTCTTTTGAGGTCGGAGTTAGCCGACTCGGAGGGCAGCCGCTCACATTGCTATCCAATGACATTCAATTGGGTAAAAGTGAGTCGATTGCGGACACTGCAGCTGTACTCTCCAGATTTCTAGATGGGATTACCTATCGGTGTTTCGAACACGGCCATGCCGAAGAGTTGGCTAAACACGCTACAGTCCCAGTAATCAATGCGCTCTCTGATCTTCATCATCCTTGCCAAGCTGCTGCAGATTTGATGACCATTGTCGAACATGCAGACTCTGTTAATGGGCATATTGCTTGGATAGGAGATGGTAACAATGTTTTCCATGACTTGTTGCTTGCAGCAGTCTGCCTAGGCATGGATGTCAAGTATGCAACTCCAGTAGGATTTGAGCCCCACGAGAGTATTATGCAAAGGGCAAGCGAGATTGCATCTAGGACTGGTTCCAACATCTCGGGAACAAACAATCCGGTTGAGGCAGTGACTGGTGCTGGCGTCATTTACACGGATATTTTTGTTTCAATGGGAGAAGAGCACATGGAAGGCAAGTTCGAAGCCTTTGATGGATTCCAAGTGAATGAGGATTTAGTCGCACATGCAGATTCTAATTACCTATTCATGCACTGTCTTCCTGCCCATAGAGGTGAAGAGGTTACTGATGGCGTTATCGACTCTGTGAATAGTGTTGTCCTCGACCAAGCCGAGAATCGTATGTGGGCTCAAATGTCCCTGCTTACTCTGCTGTGTAACGAAGATGCTTGGCATACTTTCCGTGAATTGGCTTGATTAAGCCATTAACGAACTTGCTAGGAATGCCGCTAATGCAAGATACATAGATCTCTTGATTAGCATCTGGGCCGCCCTATCTTCCGAAGTCATCAACTTTGGTTTGACCATTAACAGAAGAACCACAGCAGGGATAACTGCAATCAGGTGAAGATCGGAAAATATTCCTACGCCGAATGGAATTAGGATGGCCATTAATGTGAAAATCAGTAGTATCCAAGCAACTGTTCTAGCCTTCTCAGCCCCTACTCTCATGGCGTAAGTGTTCCTTCCTTCATCTCCTTCCATATCTTCTATGTCCTTGACAATCTCACGAGCTAAATTGTAGAGTACGCCCACAAAGAAAATCGCCCAAGCCCGTTGGCTGAATGGCTCGAATACTCCTGCTGCACCAAATAGAACTACCATACCAACTGAGAGGCTGATCGCCATATTACCTGGCAAACCTCTGTCTTTGAGGCGTAGACTATAGCCTCCTGATGACTCATAATTGACGAGTAGAAAGAGAGCTATGATCCAAATTAACAATGCCGGATACCAATCTTCCAAGCCCCCGGAGATATCCACTGCAATACTCATTGAACCTAGTATAGATAGTATTGAGATAGCCATCATGATTGCAATGCCTTTCTTGGCAGAGTCTACTGAGATGTCGCCTGATGGAAGAGGTCTTTCAGGCCGGTTCACCTTGTCAATATCTAGGTCAAGATAGTCATTTAATGCATTCCAGGAACACATGAATGCCCAAACAGATATGGCTTGCAGAGCCGTGATTGTGGCTAAATCGGCACTAGGGAGTTTTCCCAATGCCATTACGGCACCAAGAAAAACTCCGAATACCCCGGTAGTGGAATTTCCTGCCCTGAATAGGGTGGTCCAAGCCTCTAAGATGCTGTTACTCACGGCCCCACTCGGAGCCGTCAAGCCTTGATTGCTTCCCCGGCTAAGCTACAACCTGTGTGGCTTGATGAGTCAGTCCCCAGACGCAAACTGTGTAGGTGCTACCTCTGAAGCGACCTCGAATATGACCAATTTTTGAAAATCTGGAGTCCTTAGCTAGGATATTTCCAACTTGATTCATAGTAGCACCCCAGCGAAATCTACCGTTCAAGTGATCGAATATTTCGACGGTATTTGCAGTATCATTCTCTTCGAGATACGATCTAACTTCTTCTCGCAGCCTTCTGGTTCTAGACATCAAGCCACCGCCGTAACTGTTGCTCTACTGGCTCGGACTCGGTCCTGCAATCCCTTCCAACTGGAAGGAGATACATTCACCGTCGCGGTTGGCTGGGGCATTGGCATCCAAGAATTGGTGGTCGAGACCACTCCGCTATTGCTGACCAATTCGGACCTCGGGTGAGGTCTGGCACTTGTGTTTGTTCTTTGTAGAGTAGATAGTGAAACTATTCTACATGGCTCTGGACGCTTCCTGTAGAGGAGGGTCGCTTCTGTGTTCGGTGTTCCGTTCATGGCCCTATGATGTGATTTCTACATATGAAGCGAGGGAATAGTCCCGAATGCTGAAAGTGAAAGTGAACGATTGTGGAAAAACGGCTTCCTATCCATTGTTTTCATAAGTCAGAGGGTGGTGGCTGTGAACCACGCTCGTGTAGTGTAGTTCGGTCCATCATGACGGACTCTCGATCCGTCGACCCGGGTTCAAATCCCGGCACGAGCACCAAATTCATTCACCGATTGTTAAGTTGCAAGCAGAAGATATGTCTCGTTGGGCAGAATATTAGTCGGAGAACTTCTTTTAGCCTCGGAACATGGAGAAGGTGTATGAGAAAGGCTGCCGTATTGATGACGATTGTAATGTTGAGTTCCATACTAGCAGGATGTACAGGAGGAGACTCGGGTGCAGAGAAAGATGAGCAGATTGCCTCACTTCAGTCAGAATTGGCAAATGTAACGAGTCAGGCAGAAGATGCAGTGACCCATGCAGCTGCTTTGGATGCCACTCTTTCCGAGGCCCTAGCAGCCTTGGAGAAGAGTAATGCGGACATAGCAAATCTTTCTGTTAGACTTGACTCGGCTGAGTGGCATAAGGCGAACTTGACAAATCAGTTATCCGAGACTATGGAGCAATTGAATCAGACTCAGGATTCTGGACTCATGGCACAACTAGAAGATCAAATTACAAATCTAAGTGCCCAAATTGAAGATGCTGATTCTCAGATTACAGGACTAACCTCAGAGCTTTCACAGAAGCAGCAAGAGATTGCTGAACTTGACGGTACCGTGACAGCACTGCAGAGTACCATAGCCAGTCTAACATATAGCACTAGAAATCGCGTTGACTCGTGCCCTGAAGATAACCCGGGAACAGAGATTGTGGTAGGATACGACGATGGTTCTGGTGCTGCTTCACCTGACGATGGAAAAGTAGAGTATGATGAGATACAATACACAATCGGCGAATGCCCCGGAGATAGTGGAGTTGTGGCTGAATCGCCAGCGGGCGGAGATGCTAGTGACTGGGGGCCATCTCTGTTCGTAGAAATGGGCGGCAACATGTACTTCGCTGGAAATGACGGAGTCCATGGCTGGGAGTTATGGCGAAGTGATGGTACAGTTGGTGGCACATACATGGTCAAAGACCTGAGACCAGGTAGTGGAGGGGGCCTACAAGTCTGGGATTGGGGGAGTCCTTTTGGTGTCCACTATCCGGAAATAGTAGCTGGTAACAGCAAGATCTTCCTAACCGGTTTTGATGGTGAGCCGGGCTCAGAATCGTGTGCTTGCTTAATCGTAAGTGACGGAACCGCAGATGGGACATATCAGATTGGCCAGTGGGAAAACTGGGGAGCAGCATATGGAGGAGAAAACGGTTGGAGGCCTGGATTTTCTGGAGCATCTCAACTACTAGTTCTTCCCTCGAGTGGTTTCCTCCCGGACCGAGTAATTTACTCAAATATGGAGGCCATAGGTGGCCAGGATGATGACTCCCATCCTCCAACCGGAGAGGAGTTATGGATCTCGGATGGAACAGAATCTGGGACATACATGCTAGCAAACATTGTCCCAGAAGATGAGTCATGGGAATACGACGGTGCTAACTACTGCTGCGGCGATTTCCAAGGTTCGGCGCCGAGAGATTTAATCAAGAAAGGTAGTCAGATTTGGTTTACCGCAGAGACCGATACCTACGGGAGGGAGCTTTACCGGTATAACTTGGGAGGAATCGGTGGAGGATTATACTTGGTAAAGGATGTTAGGTCCGGTTCTGAAAGCAGTAATCCACTACATGTAACATCAGCCTCCGGAGGAGTGTTCTTCTCGGCTGATGACGGTTCTTGGGGCCAGGAGTTGCATTATACTCAAGGCGATGCTTTCTCGACTAGACTAGTGAAGGATATTTGGCCGGGAGCAGGGAACAGCAGTTCTCCGGAAGAGTTGACCAAATTTGGACAGAATTTGTTTTTCACTGCTGATGACGGCGAAAATGGCCGAGAGCTCTGGATTTCAGATAACACTGAGTCGGGCACCTTCATGGTAAAGGACATCAACACTAATGGATCGAGTAATCCGAACTGGCTCAGGGTAATGGACGGAGTGCTATACTTCATGGCATATACCGAAGATTACGGGCGGGAACTTTGGAGAAGTGATGGTACCGCCGAAGGAACTTCCATGGTCAAAGACATAAACTCTGGAAGTAACAGTAGCTTCTACTGGCCAGAGGGTTTCTTCTATCGAGAGTTGTTTGTAGAATATGACGGATTCCTATATTTCACGGCGGATGACGGAGGGACATATGGAGTTGAAGTTTGGAGGACCGATGGTACAAGTAATGGTACGGAAATGATTGTCGATGCGACTCCTGGAAATGAAAGTAGTTGGCCCGTTCGATACACAATTTATGGGGGCAAGTTATACTTCACTGCTTACAGTGAGGACAGAGGCAGGGATTTGTGGTTCTACTGGGACAATCCGGGACCTATTGTCTCCAATTCAGAGTCTTCCTGAATCAGTCAGAATTGTCTTAAGTACACCTTCGTTGGAGTAGTAAGGTTCTGATGCGTGTAGAGCACGATGTGAAGCTAACTTTTGATGATGTACTAATTAGACCGAAGCGCAGTACCCTTGTTTCTAGGTCTGATGTGAGTTTAGTGAGGGAATTCAGTTTCCGTCATTCCGATACTACCTGGGAGGGAGTCCCAATTGTGGCGGCCAATATGGATACTACTGGATTGTTCGATGTGGCTAGAGTCCTACAGGAGCATGGGATGCTTACCTGTCTTCAAAAGTTCTACTCTACCAGTGCATATTCCGGGGCCTGGGAGAACGGCGTAGATTCAGGATATGTTGCGGTGACCTGTGGATCGACTGAGGAGAGTTTTGAACTTCTACAGCGAAAGATGGCAACTGATGAAGGGATACAGATGATCTGTATAGATGTTGCAAATGGCTACAGAGAGGTCTTCTTGGACTTCGTCAGGCGAGTTCGTTCTGAATTTCCTGAAAAGATTGTGATTGCTGGAAATGTGGCAACTAGAGAGATGACTGAGGCCTTGATACTGGCCGGGGCTGACATAGTCAAAGTAGGGATAGGTCCGGGTTCTGTATGCACAACTAGGAAGGTTGCAGGAGTGGGTTATCCTCAACTATCAGCCATCTCAGAATGTGCAGATGCGGCACATGGCCTGCTGGGCCATGTAATGGCAGATGGTGGTTGCTCGTCTCCGGGAGATGTGGCCAAGGCGTTCGCTGCAGGTGCTGACTTCGTGATGCTTGGAGGTATGCTAGCAGGGCACGATGAATCAGGAGGAGAATTAGTAGAAGACAAGAACGGCAAGATGTTCAAGTCCTTTTACGGGATGTCATCTGCAAAGGCGATGGAATCTCATTATGGAGAAGTTGCAAAGCATCGCGCTCCCGAAGGAAAGGAGGTCAGAGTTCCATACAGAGGATCTCTGGAAGGAACTGTTCAGTCGATTCTTGGAGGCGTTAGGTCGGCCTGCTCCTATGTAGGTGCTAGGAGAATCAAAGATCTGCCCAAGTGTGCTACATTCATTCGAGTTACCCAAACTACGAATGAAGTCTACCAGCGCTTCAATGTAGAGGATTAACAACAGCAAATTGCATAGTGCTGCTCTATCTCGAAGTCCTGTGGAACAGTTGTTACTTGTCGCAATCGGTTCTTTCCTAGCGGCAGCACTGACTGTTCCTGCAGGATTCGGACTATCCACTATACTCACACCACTCGTGTTACTAATGATGGGTCCTCACGAGGCTGTTGCTGTCGTCGCAGTGGTTCATGGGGCACACAATGCTGGTAAATTTGCAGCTCTGAGAGATAGTGTCGACTTCGGGGCTTTTCGGAGATACGGAATTTGGTTAGTATTCGGGGCAATCCTAGGTGCAGGCTTACAGAATGAAGTTCCGCAAAAGCCCCTACTTGCTCTGATTGGTGCATTCCTGATTTCTCTACCTCTGCTTTCAATGAGTGAAAAATGGACTGGTTACCGGATCCCCGAGGCTAACGACAGTTTGGGAGGATTTGGTTCTGGCTTCATGGGAGGATTGACGGGGCACCAAGGGGCCCTTAGGGCGATGTTCCTTACTCGCAGGTTGCCGGATAAGATGGCATATGCAGCTACCGCAAGTGTTCTCGCTCTATGCGTTGACCTCTCTAGAGTTCCAGTATATCTGTTGTTCAGATATGACGAGATATCTCAGCATTTGTCTTTGACAATTGTACTAGTAATCTCTGCGCTTATGGGGGTACGTGTGGGTAAGAATTGGTTGGTGAGTCTCGAATCAGAGTGGATTCATCGAGGAGTCATGACAGGAATAGTCCTCAGCGGAATTTTTTACATTTCTGAGGCACTAGCCTAGATATCGAATACGACTTGTGCCATCCATCCTGGCCCCTCGAAAGAAGGTATGTCCGGCTCGACTCCGGGGATTATTTGGCCGGATTCAATTTCCACTAGGGCGATTTCATGCATAGTTACTGCTTTGATTTCCAGTTCACGCTTGACGAGTTCTGAGTCGACAGTTATGACTGAAGCCTGAATTCTTCCGTCAAGAATCTCGATCGATACATCATTGAGCCATTCGCCTTCTGCTTGACCCTTATACAGGACCTCTTCTAGCCATCTGACGAGAATTCTGTCATAATCTTGGGTTGGAGTCTCAATGGCCCAATTTGTTTCATTCCTAGGAAGTTCAGAGTCGGATGTCCCGGTTGCAATCTGAATCTCCTGCATGCCCAGAGCAGCTTCTCTCATCGCCCCTTCGGGATCGCTGCTGAAAGCGCGCAGACCTATATCGGCGGTCGTAGGCAGTATCCACCAAGACATTGCAACCACAAGTCAAGAGTTAGAGAATTACTCGGGGTCACTCAAATTCACTACAAAGCTCACCCTGACTGGGGAAACTGGTAGGATCCTTCGGATTTGAATTCCATTTATTCTCACACTTGTTGATGTAGCCATCGCCGTCTGAGTCGATATTTGCATCGGCAGGATCGAATGGATCGAAGCCGAAGTAATACTCCCAGCCAGCCCACATTCCATCATCATCCTGATCTTGGTGATAGACCTCCGAGCCGTCTAACCATTGATCTCCATCTGAGTCTGGATTGACCGGATTTGTACCATTTTGGAACTCTTCGAAGTTAGTATAATTCTCCAAATCATCATAGAAACTGTTTCCGGACTCAGTAGTCGGATCAATGTGGCACTCTGACTGCTGAGGATCGTTCCATCCAGGGCAGTATCGATACAGTAGATTGGTGCGATTGAGCCCATCATCATCGAAGTCTTCCTGGCCGTCATCTATCCCGTCGACATCGGAGTCGATCATCTTCGGGTCCATGGGTCCTCTTGCACCTACTGCGCCTAGGGTGTTGTTATCCACCAGCCCTAAACTCAAGGCCAATTCAGAATATTCGACCTCCCAACCATCAGGGAGTTTGTCTCCGTCGGTATCATCATCCACTGGATTTGTGTTCCATCGATCAGGTGCCTCAAGGGAGTTCATCAATGTGTCATTGTCGATATCGAAAAGTGAGTCGGGCAGAGAACCCCATGCAGGGTCAAGAGCCCAGCGTCCAGTAGCAGGGATAGTGAATCCTGAAAGATTCATCTCGTGCAAGAAGTACTTGGGGTCCATTTGGCCATCACCATCTCTGTCTCCGGAGGTCGAGAAACCGCCTAGATAACTGGACCAAACCCATCCACCAGGCCCTAGGCCACACTCAATCATGGATTCACAACCAGGAGGAAGCCAATTAGTTGCTGAAATCCAAAGACTGTGGCTCTTGGTGTTATGTTGCACTGAGAAGACTTGCATCTCCCAACCATCAGGTTGCCCATCCTCATCTGTGTCGTTATTGAGTGGGTTAGTAGCTCCTTGCCAAGGCCGTGGGATGTTCAGAACTTCGCTTCCATCGAAGAGCCCGTCATCGTCGCTGTCTGCATCGTTTGCATGAGTGATATATTGATCCAATCCGTCGATGACCTCCTCGCCGTCTGCTAATCCGTCGAGGTCAGTATCGTGTGAAGACGCGTTGGTGAAGTAGGTTGAACCATTCCAATAGAAGCCATCGATGACCTCAGTGAAATCCTCCAAGCCGTCGCTGTCGGTGTCGCTATCGGTTGCATTGGTGAAATACACATAATATTCGGCAGCATCCGATAATCCATCTCTATCTGTATCGTAGGCACCGGGATCACTTCTGACAATAACATCCCTGACGCCCTGATCAACAATCCTGATTGTCCATCCAATAACTTCGATACCATCGATTAGTCCATCGCCATCAGTATCGGCTACCAGAGGGTCGGTTGATCTTCCATCGGCAAATCCATCGGAGTCACGATCTCTGGCATTGTACTCATCTAGATTAGTGAATCTCTCGTGCTCCTCTACAACTACAGCCAGGTCTTGGAGACGACTAGTTACCTCATCGCCGATTTCGACATTAATGGCGTAAATCCACCCTGCAGTCTGCGTCTTGATAGGGATATTCACATACTGACTATTCTGGACTGTCCTGACCCATAGAACTGTATTGTTGACCTGGACATAGTCTCCGATTTCAACAGAAATCGCGTGGACTGTTGTGATTCCAATCAGATCTGAATAACGTACACCTCCGTCTCCATCGGCATCATAGCCGTCGAAATCTGGGTCTTCATCGGCATTGCTCCCATCATTCGGGTGAATTCCACTCATGTGCTCCCAGCCGTCTGGCATACCGTCGTTATCGGTGTCGGCATTCATTGGGTTAGTGAAGTTCTCAGGCCCCCAGGTATAGGCGACCTCGTACTCTTCGACATTGTTCAAACCATCCTCATCGGTATCTCCGTAGGCATCGGTAGCATTGGCTGGATTGAGGAATCGAGAGCCATCCGAATCGATAGCATAACAGTATTCGAAACCGTCAGGCATTCCGTCGCCATCAGTGTCCCAATCACCAGGGCCATTCAAACGGCCATCATTATCCATATCCTGCTCGAACCAAGTCCGGTCGCCATGTCCACTCATCAGTTCTGTGTATGGAGCAGAGAGTGAAATCGTACCGAAGACAGGTACACCACAGTGTACACCTAATTCGATGACTCCGAAAGCGATTTCATAACGGTCGGCAATTAAATCGCCGTCACTGTCCTCCTCCAGTGGGTTGGTATCGTATCTCTCTTCGACATAATTTCTCAAGCTGTCTGGTTGTGGTTGCTCGAGATCTAGAACGGCGTCGCAAGAATGTCCGAATTGGCCACCCAACTCTTCCCACTCTGTAGAGCCGATATCGTTCTCAATCTCTGCCTTAATCTCATTAGTCAGCAGGTAGCAGTCCCAGTTTCCGTCCAGAGGATTGAGTAGAGTGACATCGCCTGAAGGAGTCTCTACTACGAATGTGTACTCAGATTCCCAGCGATCATTGAGTCCATCTCCATCGGTGTCTCGCAAATTGGGATTTGTACCTAGAAGCATCTCCTCGGTATTTGTCAGACCGTCCCTGTCAGGGTCTCCGTAGGGCCCGTTATCTGGATTAGGGAAGGTTTCATTCTGCTCGCCCGTTTCTTCCTCATTGTCCGGCTCTTCGAATGGAATTTCGCTGTTAACGGGCTCTCCATTGTCCAGAGGGTCTAGTCCATTGGCGATCTCCCAGCCATCATCTAGGCCGTCGCCGTCTGTGTCAGCATTATCCCATTCTGTGCCATAAAGTGTCTGCTCCATCCTGTCGGGCAGTCCGTCGCCATCGAAGTCCTGCCCCTCTCTGTGGATCTCATCATCGGACGATTCGATGTCTTCAGATGCCTCTTCAAAACCACCGGAGTTTGTTGTCGATAACCCGGCGTCGATAATGGTGTAGAAGCCTGCCAAACAGAGTGTCACTGTGATTGCAAGAACCGCATATTGATTGTGGTTCAGGGCCATTGGAACTCACCCGGCCCCTGTGGGGCCGTTCGTTTGACATTGGGTCCGGATATAATGTTTGACGGGTGGTGAGCCGGGGGCCTTAATCGGCAATCGCTCTTGCAGCGCTTAATTCCAAAGTTGATTTGGCCTCAATAAGCGAGAAAACTGCCTTTCCATTTCTACCATATGCTCGCTCCCAACACCCCAGTAGTGTCCCGCTTACTATAGCAGGATGGAACAATCCAGAGAAAGTTAGACGGACTCCTCCGTGAGCATCTATTTGTTCGGATTCTAGAATGCCTCCTAGACCATGTGAAGAAAGGTGTCGGCGTGCTATAGAAATCCAGTCAGAATGTTCGCGAACTAGAACATGATGTCCCTCTGAAACGAAGGCCTCTCTGACCGAGTCTGCAAGTGCTCCGAGCCAAGGTGAACATTTGTCTTCCAAACCGGACCAAGTATAGTCCTCAGATCTGGCGAAGTTGTTATCTCTGACATATGGGATACAGTACTCCTCAAAGCGTGAAATCAAATCCAGATGAATCATCATCTTGCGTTCACCCATGATCGACCAGGTCCCTCTCTCCTCTGCACGAAAGTTGTCCCAGTAATCTTGATCCTCATGGGGTGTGTTCTCAGTCGTGGTAGATTCTTTCCAGGGGGTTTTCAATGCCTTAGGACTAGGAACATCTGCGTGTTGCTCAATCAAAGACACGACCAAGCCATCACCAGAGTTGTCAGACCAGGTGAAGCGATGTCTCCTTGATGTAGCACATTCCCAAGCTGCTGCTAGAGAGCCTGCACAAATCTGGCCAGAAGCCGGGGCTTCTGCTAGTATTCTGATATCCTGCTCGTCATCGAGTAGTCGAAAACTGCCTAAGCCTCTTGACTCCCAATCTGAAATGTAGTCCGACCATGCCCCTGGAACGCGCCCAGATGGTTTGGACAAAGTGCCCATTCTCATGATTCGTTCGTCGTGCTCAAGCGCGGCATGAGCAAGTCTTCTACCCAGGCTATTTTCTGTTCTCTTCTCCAAACCTTGTAACAATGATTCGAATCTGGCCACCCCTACTCGCCATGCAGACTCATATTCTCTTTGATTGTCCACACATGTACCATCGGAGAGAAACTCCCATCTCGATTTCGGGCCTATTGGGATTCGCCTTGGTAGCATCTTCCTTAGTGAATCAAACAGTCCCATGAATCAGTCACCCAGAAACTGCTCAATTCTATCGAATGCCTCTGCGAGTATCTCAATTGGAGGTAAGCAAACCATCCTGAAGTGCCCTAATCCATATTCAGGAGAGAAGCCCGAGCCATGGACTACCAGCACATGGTGTTCATGAAGTAAGTCTAGTACCCACTGCTTATCCGAAGTGACCCTCTGATCTGCGATTCTAACAAACAGGTAGAAGGCACCCCCTGGAGCCTCACATTCGAGGCCATCGATTTTACTGATTCTCTTAATGCAATAATCGAGTCTGTCCTTTACACGTGAGCGGTGTCCCTCTAGCCAACCATGCTCATCAAGCAATCCGGCCAAATAGCCGTGCTGAGCAGGAGTTGATGCGCAAAGTCTGCTTCGGAGTAGTCGCTCGACTCCGTCTCTGACTAATTCTAGCCGGTTCTCGGGATCGTGCCATGCCATGTAGCCAATACGCCATCCTGGTGCAAAGTATACCTTTGAAACACCATTTAGTGTGATTACCGGAACGGAATTGGAGCGAGATGCAGTAGAGCTCATATGTCCAGTGAAATCTAATCCGTCGTAGATTTCATCTGAGATAATTGTACATTTCGGGTATTCTTTCGCTATTTGGAGCAATGAGTCGATTTCAGCAGGTGTAGCAACATTGCCAGTCGGATTATTTGGATTTATGAGGACTAGGAGCCGGACACTGTCATCCATCTTTGATGCGACATCCTCGAAGTCAATTCTCCAGTTGTCGTGAGGATTGAGACGGTATTCTACGGTTGTAGCGCCGTACATCTGAGGGTATGCCATGTAAGGAGGGTAATGGGGACCGGGTGCCAGAACTTTGGTACCTTGCTCCAGAAATGCGGCGAATATTATCTGCAGTGCCTCTGTCACTCCGTGAGTCACATAGACATCATCTTCTGAGCAATGCCATCCCTTGTCAGTCTCGCTCTTGGCTATTGCTTGTCGTAGTTCAGGCAATCCATAAGATGGCCCATAGCCATTATCCTGAGAGTCTAGCGCTTGCTTGTATGCAGAGATCATATGCTCTGGTGTAGGAAGGCCCTCGTAGGCCAGAGGATCTCCGATATTGAGACGGATGATCCGATGCCCTTGCTTTTCCAACTCAACTGCCGGAACCACAACATCTCTGATTGCATATTCGATTGCTGCGGCGCGTCTTGAGACGTCAATGCGTTCAGACATGTACTCACAACCCGAGTAAATCGCGGGCTGCACCTAGAGCCGCAGGAATCCCATCCGGATTGGAACCTCCTCCCTGAGCCATCGTCGGACTACCTCCGCCACCACCTTCTATATGGCCTGCAATTGCCCTCAGAATCTGTGTTGCATCGTGCTTATCTGCCGCGATTGTTCCTTCAGTGCTCGCGACAATCAATTTGCCCCCGTCATCTCTAGTGCCAAGTACTGCTAAAGTTGGTTTGTTGGGGTCTCGTGTTAATTGTCCAAGCATTGACATCATGGCCTTGATATCTCCGTCGACCTCCATTACAGCATACCTGATTCCTTCTTTTTCGACTGCTCCATCTCCTCCCCCACTAGTTCGCAGTCTAACGATTTCTGCCTCTAGTGACTCAATCTTCTTCTGTTGAGCTTTCCATTCATCAAAGAACCGAGAGACAGTCTCTGGGAGGTCTTCTGGCGATACGCCCAAGACTTCGCTAGATTCGGTCAAAAGGCGCTCTTGCGCCCGGGCGTGCTCACGCGCGGTCTCACCTGCCACGATTTGCAGACGCTCGACCCCGTCTTGGACTTGACTGGACCTAATTATCCGAAGTTCTCCAACTTCTCCTGCTTTGTCGTGATGCGTGCCTCCGCATGCTTGGACATCATGCTCGCCGATTCTAATGACTCGGATTTCGCTATGTTTGGGAGGACCTCCTTGGTACAACTCAAATCCAAATCGGGAATCGGCATCGGCCCTATCTAGGACTAACTTGTCTACTGTTGGATTTGCAGTAATAATGTCATTCGCATGGTCCTCTATCTTGTCGAGATCTTCTCTAGACAGGCGTTGGTAGTGAGTCAAATCGATTCTCGCGTATCGCTCACCCTTGTTCGATCCTGCCTGCCAGACATGTGGCCCAAGTAGCGACCGAGCGCTGCCTCCGACTATGTGCACGGCTGTATGATGGTCCATGAGTTGCCTTCGACGTTCCCAATCCACAACTCCAGATGTAGGGCCCGAAACTGGTCCATCCGTGAGATGGTAAATGACGCCGTTCTCGATTCTAGTATCTGCGACATTGACTCCCCCCAGAGTTCCCTGATCGCCCAATTGGCCTCCGCCCTCAGGATAGAAAAGTGTGCAATCGAGCACAATCGAATGAGTCGGGGCGATACTTACTTCCGAAGAGAGGTTTAGTGCTTCCAACTGTGCTTCAGTAAGTTCTTTGCACGCCAGTACTGAAGCATCGAAAGTGGTTCGATTTGTATCTCGATAGTAATTGAGGACTGTTGAGGGGTAATCTTCGTTTTCAAATAAATCAGAATGAACTCTTGCCGATGCTGCAGCCTTGGTTCTCTCAGCATTTCTTGCTGCCATGTCGGCTGCGAATCCCACTCTCACTCCGAGTTGAGGCCATCCTGCGCTATTTGCGATGGAAGCGACCATATCGGGATTCAAACCTCTCTCTTCGGCTAGTCGGAACAGAGTTTCATCTGGAGCCTCTTTGGCATCCTGAGGCAAATCTCTCAGAGCGGTCCTCACAGCGGCCTGTCCTTTTCGGAGCATCTCGTGATAGCGCTGCTCCTCCAAAGTGAGAATAGCAAGAGTACCTTCACGCGACTGGACGAATCCAGAATAATCCAGATGAGTATCGATATGGTGTGCAGCAAGCTCTGCAAGTGAAACATCCAATCCTAGATCTGCCTTCATCCTACAAACTCGGCGAGAGAGCATTCGAACGAGATAGCCTGCTTTCGCATTACTGGGCACCAGTCCATCTCCTAGCATATTGCATATGGCATGCATATGATCTGGGATTGCATAGATTCCCGAAAGAGGCTCAGTTAGCAGCTTTAACTCCTCAACCGAGACATTCAGCCCTGATTCGACTAGGCGTTGTGAAAGAATAGAATACAGGGAATCAACATCTGTACCCACATCGATATTGAGGATCCCTGCCAACCTAGAGAGTTCTCCGAGAAGAATATCGGTTTCGGCAGAAAGTCCTAATCCTGATACAATTTCATCAAATCCAGCTAGTGCCTTGAGCCAATCTATCGATTCAGGATAGATTGCCTCGTAGATAGTCGGAGTCCCGGCAGCGGCCCAGCAGAATCTCTCCAATCCGTAGCCTGTATCTATAATCTGTAAGTCCATCTCTCTGTACTTCAGTCCCTTAATCACTACATCTCCATCCTCATGCTCTTCTAGATTCATGAAGACGAGGGTCGCAAGTTCAAGTCCCCCTACTATGACTTCTAGTGCAGGGCCGGCATTACCCCCTCCTGACCAGGGATTCTCAAGGTATGTAATCTCGGAGGGAGAGATCCCTAGATGTTCGCATAGCATCTCGTCACAGTAGCGAACACACTGATCAATCCAGTAAACAACATCGCCATCCTTTGGTCGATTGAAGGCATGATGGGCCATCATCTCAAAGGTGGACAAATGCCGGCCAGAACGGCCTACTGCAGCTACATCAGTCAGTCTAATACAGGGCTGAGATATGCCCAGAGGATTTGCGGGCGGAGGAACCATTCCGCTAGTCACATGAGGCTGGAAGTCGGCGATTGAAGCAATTGTCAGATGGATGTCATCGCGCCATCTGGCGATTACAGGGTATGGTGTGATGCGTTTGTGATTACGCTGCTCGAAGAAGTTTAGAAACATCTCACGCATTGCATCCTTGAGTGCCTTGCCCCTCATAGGATAACCATCGATGATTGGCTTACCAATGAAAGTATAAGAGTCCTCAACAGAATCTCCACAGGTGTCTCTAATTGGATCTCTAGTCCAGAAGAATTGGCCGGTAACTCTGCAAGTTTGGCGAATGAATCCGGCTTCCTCCCAGTACGGGATATGAATCTCCCCGAACGCCACGCTGTCACCTCTATGCTCACCGATTCGATGTCCGGACTTGAAAGCGATTGTCAAAATCACACTAAGAGACTCGTCTCTAATGCGTAAAGTTCTACGGCGCGTTGAAATCGAAGATGCTTCACGACTCGCGCATGAGTGCCTCTTGGCGTGAGTATCTGAGTACTGATGCTGACGGGAGAATGCGTATCTCGAAGCATGGCGGGATGCTTACAGATGCATTGTTGATTGCAGATTCTGAGCATTTGGCAGTTCATACTGATGACCGTAGTCCAGAGCAATTGTGTAACACGGCAGGAATGCCCGGAATTGTTGGCGAGGCGTGGGCCATGGCCGACTGGCATTTTGGGTACGGATTTCCAATTGGAGGCGTGGTTGCCACAGATGTCGAGGCTGGGGAATTGGGTGGCGCGATTTCTCCGGGAGG
>DAQX01000013.1:19791-26234 GCA_002503055.1 Euryarchaeota archaeon UBA86
GCCGGAATGCTAGCCAAACAGATTCCAGCGGGAGCTTCCAGCAAGGGAGGAGTAGGTCTGAATGATACCAAGATGGATTCCATTCTAGGAAGTGGAGCCGCTGGTGCGGTCGAAATGGGATGGGGCGAATCTAGGGATCTCCAAGTTATCGAATCGCATGGTACACTTGAGAGTGAAGAGCGAGGAGTTGGCGAAAGAGCTGTGAAAAGGGGTATGAAGGCATTGGGAACTCTGGGCTCAGGAAACCACTTCCTAGAATTACAAGTTGTGGACCGAGTGGTGGACCCGATTGCAGCATCTGCTTACGGATTACGAGAAGGCCAAATTACTGCGATGATTCATACCGGTTCACGTGGCTTAGGACATCAAGTCTGTAGCGAACATGTTGCTGCCATCGAATCGAAGTACAATCGTTCCGGAGATGATTGGGTCGCTTCGGAGTGGGGGTACCGGCTCAAAGATAGGCAACTCGCAGCAGCCCCCATCTTCAGTCGCGAAGGAGAGGCATATCTCGATGCGATGAGGGCAGCTGGGAACTATGCATTCGCAAACCGCTCGGCTCTAACTCAGAGGCTTAGGGGTGTGTTACGAGAACACTTGGGGCCTGACGGAGACTTGGAAGTAGTCTACGATGTTAGCCACAACATAGCCAAGGTAGAGGATCATGTAGTACATGGCAAGACATGCAAGTGCTGTGTCCACCGTAAAGGAGCAACTAGGGCTCTAGGAGGAGACCATCCTGAACTTGCATCCAGATTTTCGTCTGTGGGACAGCCGGTCCTAGTTCCGGGAGACATGGGTACTGCTTCGTGGGTCCTTGCTGGACCCACCAAGGGTGGAAATGATGCCTTCGCTTCATCTTGTCATGGCGCCGGTAGACAATTATCTAGGACGGCAGCTAGGAAGAGTGTGGATGCAACCGAATTGATGAATAGGCTTGAGCAGCAAGGAGTCCATGTCAGAGCCAAGACTCCTAATGTTCTATCAGAGGAGGCTCCGGAGGCATACAAGGATGTGGATGATGTTGTCAGATTAACTGATCGTGCAGGGCTCGCTAGGCCTGTTGCTAGATTGCGGCCGCTGGCAGTAATCAAGGGCTAACTCTTCGAAGTCAGAATCAGTTCAATCTGGTCGTTGTCGTTCATGATATAATTCTCAAACTTAGTATTTGACTCGCCGTTCACATTCATACTAATGTCATACTCTTCCCAGTCAGAAACTCCGTTTCTATTAATGTCAAATTCTTTGTCTGAGGTTATTGAAGGCCCTCCTTCTCTCTCCCATACTTCGAAGAAAGCTCCAACGGGGACATTGTACTTCTTGGGAGTCTCGATATGTAACTTAGTGAATCCCGTATTTGTGGAATCGTGGACATGGATCCATCGCATTCCCTCTTCGCATCCAAACTGATCAATACCTGTATTTTCAGGGATAGCCAATTGCTGACCATCAACGATAACCTTCAGATTAGGGTGGTAGTGTTCCGAAATTCCGACATCGGCGTGATCCAAACCTCCCAGGCATCCGTCGGAAACTTCCCAGTCAGGGGAGGGTTCGAGAGCCTCGGGCTGCCACAAAGCAACTACAACAAAAGCAACTGTAGCAACAGCTGCGCCGATGAGCAACATTCTCTCTGCGTCCATGTGCCTACGAAGTGCGAAGTCGTCTTGAAGTATGTGACTGTGCGAATAACATGTCTACCAGTTCTATTCCAGATTATTGGAGACTAGCGAAACATGATTTGTCCTCAGACTTGGTCCTTTCTCGTTTGTTTGAGGAATATGATGATACTGTGCTTACTTCAGACGGTAATCTGTTCAGGACTCTTATCGTTTCCATCGTGGGGCAGCAGATCTCTACAGTAGCTGCCAGCGCTGTAAGGGGAAGAGTGGAGAGACTAGTAGGAGAAATAGAGCCAAGGAGAATTTTAACTCACTCTCATGAGGAATTACGCTCTTGTGGACTCTCAAGTATGAAGGCAGAATACATTATTGGGCTGGCCCTAGCTTGGACAGAGGGCTACGAAAATATCGAATGGCAGCGCCTTACCGATGAAGAGGCGATTTCCAAACTGACTGCTCTGAGAGGAGTTGGTACATGGACAGCAGAAATGGTGCTAATCTTCGCACTGCTCAGGCCGGATGTACTGCCATTGAAAGATATAGGATTGATTAGGGCTATAGAAAAGCAATATAATCAAGGAAGTGGACTTTCAACAGATCAGATTGAGGAGATTTCGCAGCACTGGGCCCCTTGGAGGACAGTGGCCACTTGGTATCTTTGGCGGAGTATAGACCCTGAGCCGGTGCAGTACTGATTACATCGAGTATCCGCGCTTTGGTTGATCTGGAATCGAGGAGGCGGTTCCTGATTGAACACCGTCCGCCTCTTCCATGATAATCGTGAGAAGAGTATTGACTAATGCTCTCAGTTCCTCTACCTCTCCCTTTAGTTCCTCAAAAGTACCTGCTTCGCCCCCATCATTCATGCGCATCCCATCTAGAGGATTGCTCCTCCGAGTAGATGAGCCCCTATCTCTGGACTATAAACAAGCAAGGTGTACTTCGTTGCCCGAGTGCGTTTCTCTGAGAGAGTTAAATTGACGGAGATTAGTCTTCGTCTTCTTCATCGTACTCTTCGTCTTCGTACTCTTCGTCTTCGTACTCTTCGTCTTCTTCTTGGTCTTCGTACTCCCAATCATCTTCGTAGTAGGAGTCGTCATCGTCCTCGTAATAGTAGTCGTCATCGGAACGCTTTCTCATCATCACTAGGGCAATACCAATGACTGCTACTGCTGCAATAGCGGCGATCATAACAATCTGCGAGTCTTCTCCTCCTTCGTCTTCACTGACGGGTTGCTTGACATTGATTCCAGTAATCGCCTGATACGGATTATCAAAGTCCTCATCGATGATTAGATACAGATTGGGCTGTCCTGCTCTCCATGCCTCCCACTGGAATACAGCGTTGACGCTGGAGCTCTCTGCGGGCAAATCAATGGTTTCCTTACCGCCTTGAAGAGTGGATAATGACTCTCTCCACTGGGTGCCATCAACCAACTCATAGAGGCCCACGACTAATTCACCATCTCGCTTGCCTGGGTTCTCCCAGAAAGTCTCGATAGTGATTATGTCTCCAATATTGGGTATCAAAGTAGGATTAATCACAGAGCGAGAGTATGCGCCCAAGAACTCCATTATTCTCAGAGTTACTTGCCTAGGTGCAGAATCACTTCCTTGGCCTATAATTTCATTTCCAGACTTATCTGTAGATGTGATCCAGAACCATATGTAATCTCCTGCCTCTATCCTCATATCATTCATCGGGTTAAGATCTAGAGATGACTGGTAAATATCGTTGGTTTCGCCATCGATTATCAGAGATAGTTCTCCACTGTCCTCGGTACCTGCAACCGGGTTATTGCTGCGGACATAGACCCAAGAGACTTGCAACGGACCTTCAATCATTCCAATTTCATCCACCATTGTCACTGTAACTGTAACATCTCCTAGTAAATCCGAATCCAGCAGGGTAAGCGACGAGTCTGGGTAATCAGCCAGATTGAACAATGCCTGAGGGCTCTTACTGTCTACAGTTACTGAAGCGTCGGAATTCGGAACAGATGAGCCGCTACCCGGTACATTCAGTACATAAGTCGAGACTGCCATTTCGGGATGTAGTGGGACCCTCGAAGGAAGAATCATCGATCCAGAGAATCTTCCTTCCTGATCGACATCGACCACTAAGTCAATTTCTTGAGTCCCATAAATCACTTCAATCTCTACCTGTAAATCATTTGGAATCTCGGTGATTTGCACTTGAGAGCCTGCGTAGACGATTGTTCCTTCCATGCCGAATTCATCGCCCTGCTTTAGGTAGAGCATGTCTCCAACAGGCTCAATGTTTGGAGGAGTGAGGTCCGCTAGAGTTTCAGGAAGTGCCATCAGTTTGTTGTCGAGATCCCATGTCAAGTCGCCTATGTTATTCTGATAGGCTACTGTATTGTAATCATCCTCGATACTAATGCTTGGCTTACAGCCGAGCTGTCCGTCTTCCCAAGGGTAGTCCCAGGACAATTCGAATCCGAGACTCAATTGAGTGATTGCCGGGCTAATCTCGGTAGACTGGGCGCTGAGAGGAGAAACCATGCTATCATCGGCTGTCCATAGTGTCCCTCTTGATGGATCATAGTTGAACTTACCAAGGTTAGTTGGGCCATCGCCACATAGCATGATGGTGATATTGTCCAAAGTGTGAATTCCATTGGGCTCATCAATTTGCATCGTGAATGTATGAGGTATTCCTGCTAGCAGATACCCCAGTTCACGGTCCAAATCATAACCTGAAGAAATCAGGTTAGTCGGCTCATCTGTTGCAACAACTATGCTAGCCCAAGAGTTCTCGGCCCCTGGGCCACCTCCTGTTCCTCCTTCCTGATAGGTGTAGCCAGCCCAGTCAGTACCTTCTATGTACATGTGAACCATGCTATTGAATGGTAGTGCTGATACATCTATTCCTGGGAATTGTACCTGCTGTTGACCGGTCATTCCAGATGTCAGAGGCATTGTTATTGAGAGATATTCATCTTCATCGGCGATTCCATCCAAATTTGTATCTTCCAATGTCTCACGCCAATATCTCAGAGTAATGGATTCACCACGAGCTTCTGCCTCATCTGATGTAACGAATAGCGTTAGCGTGTTCTCGGGTTCCCAGACCTTCCCGTGTGCAGGTTGTAGGCCGATGTCTGTGTTGACCTCAAGCGGACCAAGGGCAGGAGGATTGTAGTCGACTTCAACAGTTACCTGGGGAGGAACTCCAGTCACATCTTCTGCTCCAGTAGCAGAGCCTGTTGGCCCTACGACTAGCATCATTGGCGACAATGCTAGTTCGGAAAGTGAACTAGGTGGCGAGACGATTCCTGAGAACTCTCCCTCATCCATCGAAGATAGTGCGAATAGGTTACCAGACAAGTTGAGTCCGACCGAATAGTCTGACATGTGAGGTCGATGGCTGGTTGAGTCTTGGAAACGAACTGTTCCCGAAATATTCAGATCGGAGCCATACATTACTGGGAATGGATAGAACGGCGAGAATTGATTCGAAAGTAGTCTTCCAGAAATGTCGCGAACCTCGAAAGAGTCGACCTGGAGATCGTTCTCGACCGCCTTAGCACCGGACTGGCCACTGAAAGATACTGCAGGCCAGACTGACTCTCCGGACGAATCGATTGCTTGGGCCACCCAACGAATACTGTCTACATCATCCCAGCCCCAACTGACTTCAAACATCCAGTGAACAGAGATATCATCCCATCCGTCATTATGGATTACATTGTCAGAGTAGCTAGATTGTTCATCCAAATCTGCTGATGATGCTCCCGAAGATTGCCCGAAAGTCGGAGATGCTCCGGCCGAAATATCCCAGCCATAGACTGGATCCTTAGTTACATCAAACTCTAGAATCACTCCGTCAGTGGCAGTTCCGCGTAGTATAATCTTCTCAATCTCAGAGTTATCGAAAAGATGGTGGTGTTTGGTTACTATCTCGATAAGTTGTCTGTCGGGGTAGAGTGTGTTTGGCACTTGGAAGTCCCTGTTTGTCATGATATAATCAAACTGAATGTCTCCATCAATGGAAACGGATCCCATCTCGGCCGATATGTTGACTGGGATTGAAATCTCCTCCGGCGGAGGGTCGTCTTGAGTCTGAGAAGCATGGTAAGCAGAGACAGATGAAGAGATGCCAGATACATTCTCAAACATCACATAACCGATACCCATTCGAGTCAGAGTTACAGTTTGGGCAGAGTTTGAATCGATTGACATAGAGACTTCCTTCCACATTCTGCCTGTGTCTGAATCAGTGTGCGAAGAAGGTAGAGAGTTAATCGCAAGCAATTGTGCGCTATTGAGAACATTGTAGAATGGGTGATTTGCATCTGTGCTAGTCTGAGATGCACTTCCTATTGAGACTGTAACGGGCGACTCAAAACCATCAGCGTCAGGAGAAATGGCCACTATTCCCGAGTGCGTCGAGCTTGAGACAGGGATTCTGATAGTCATCGATTCAGGGTTGCTTCCATCGAGATTGACCGTAGTTGCAGTAACTGAGCTGCCTACGCCAGAAAGTAACGATTGCCAGCCATAGTGACCATAGTCATCACCAAATGAGAAAGACCATTCATGTGTATCATCACCTACGACATCGATATCCGGGTTCAAAGCAGGTTCAGCGAAATTAGCAGTTAGAACCAATTTCTCTATCCAACCATTTGTAGGTATGGAAATTGATACGCCATAGCCTGGTTGAGGATAAGTGAATGAGAGTCCGCCTTGAGAGGCTGTGCCAAGGGTCCCTCCACTTGGTCCGGTGAAAGTAATCGTAAGTCCACTGGAGAAATTACCGGAGAGTCCTACGCTCTTGATTGGCCTAGATGAGTG
>DAQX01000018.1 GCA_002503055.1 Euryarchaeota archaeon UBA86
CATTCGCCTAGTTAGTACTGTAATTTCACACCGCAGGTGTGATTATTCACACTTTAGATTTAATTATGGAAACTACAAGTCGAGAACATGCCCGCAATAATCGCAGGTTATGCCCGCTCACCATTTACTCCAGCCAAGAAGGGAGCACTGGCTAAGTCTAGACCCGACGACATTGCTGCAGCGGTAGTTGATGAGTTGCTATCTGATACTGGCATCGATCCTTCATTAGTTGATGATCTGGTGGTTGGTTGCGCCTTCCCTGAGGCTGAACAGGGATACAACCTAGCTAGAATCATCACCTTCCTAAGTGAGCTACCAGAAACCGTTCCAGGCGTTACAATCAACCGCTTCTGCGGCTCCTCAATGCAAGCAATCCACGACGCTGCTGCTAGGGTAAACGCCGGCCATGGTGATGCATTCATTGCAGGCGGTGTTGAGAGTATGACCCGAATCCCGATGACAGGATTCAATCCCATGCCTAATCCAAATCTTCCTCCTGTGACAATGACTTCGATGGGAGTTACTGCCGAGAATCTGTCTAAACTGCATAAGATTGGAAGAGACGAGCAGGAACAATTCGCTATCGAAAGCCACGCTAGGGCCAGCGCTGCAAGGGATTCGGGTTCCTTCGCAGAAGAAATCGTCCCAATCGAGACTCCTAATGGTACCGTTGCCCAAGACGGATGCATCAGGCCTGGCACAGATTCCGAGACATTGGCCAGACTACGTCCTGCCTTCGATTCCAAAGGTACCGTAACCGCCGGCACATCATCTCCTTTGACGGACGGAGCAGCATTCGTCTTCGTTTGCTCAGAGGAGTTCGCTGCTGAGCACGGTCTTGAGTCAATGGCCCGTATCAAGAGCGCAGCCGTATCTGGATGTGCACCGGAGATTATGGGAATCGGACCAGTCGAGGCTAGCAAGATTGCACTCGACAGGGCCGGATTGTCTATGGAAGACATTGATATCGTTGAGTTGAATGAGGCCTTTGCTGCCCAATCTCTTGCAGTTATTGGTGAGTTAGGTCTAGACCATGACAAGGTCAACCTTGAGGGCGGAGCAATTGCACTCGGCCATCCATTAGGTGCAAGCGGGGCTAGAATCACTGGCAAAGCCGCTCAACTACTCAAAAGGAACGGCGGCAAGCATGCACTAGCGACTCTCTGTGTGGGTGGCGGAATGGGAATGGCGACTGTATTGGAACAAATCTAGGTGAGAGTATGTCGGCCAGCATAGATCGCGTAGCCGTTATCGGTAGTGGAGTGATGGGTGCGGGTATAGCTGCACACTGTGCAAACGCTGGTTGCGAAGTTCTTTTGCTTGACATTGTCAGAGATGATAACGATCGAAATTCGGTAGCCAACTCTGCAATTCAGCAGATGATGAAGTCGAACCCCGAGATGCTGATGCACAAGCGAAATGCAAAACTAATCTCCGCCGGCAACATCGAAGATGACTTGTCAAAACTTTCCGAAGTTGACTGGGTAGTTGAGGTAGTAATTGAGAACCTCGACATCAAGAGAAACCTCTACACAAACATGGCTGAACACATCGGCCCAAACACCATCGTCTCGTCAAACACCTCAACACTCCCACGCTCCGAGTTGGTAGGAGGTATGCCCGAACACATGGCATCTCGGTTCCTGATTACGCATTTCTTCAACCCGCCGCGATATCTACCACTCCTCGAAGTTGTCACCGCCCCCGAGGTCGACGAATCCGTAACCGAGAGACTTTGCTCATTTGCAGATCAAAGACTGGGTAAGAGAGTTACAATGTGTAACGATACTCCAGGATTCATCGGAAACAGACTCGGGATTTATTTTATCCAGAGAGCACTCAAAGCAACCCTTGATCATGGCCTTACTGTTGAGCAAGCAGACGCCATGTTGGGACGACCAATTGGTGTGCCCAAGACTGCAGTTTTCGGATTGATGGACCTAGTCGGAATCGATCTCGTTCCTCATGTCACCTCTAGTATGCTCGAACATCTCCCTTCCGACGATCCATTCCACGATATTGCCGGGTCTGGAGGCGACATTATCGAGGCGATGATTGACGAGGGATACACCGGTAGGAAGGGCAAGGGAGGATTCTACCGCCTCAATACCGAAGACGGCAAGCGAGTCAAAGAGGCTCGCAACCTTTCCACCGGTGAATATGCTCCAGCCAATCGAAGGGCAGCATTCTCATCCGCGAAGATGGGCAAGCAAGGTCTTGCACATCTGATGGATTATCCTGACGAGGGCGCCCCCTTCGTTGCCGATGTCCTGCTAGACACACTTTCTTACGCCGCGCACATAGCACCACAAGTTAGTGACGATATCTACTCTATTGACGGTGCTATGAAGGTTGGATATAACTGGAAGAAAGGGCCGTTTGAGATGATGGACTCAATTGGAGCTAGCAACATGGTCGAGCGATTAGAAACATCCGGGCGACCTGTTCCCGATATGCTGGCTAAGGCCGCTGCTACTGGTTCATTCTACTCTATAGAAGAAGGAGAAATCAACCGTCTTACTGCAGACGGGGCTATGGTCACAGTTGATCGACCTGAATCCACACTTACAGTAGCGGATCTGAAGAGGAGAGGTAAACCTCTGAAACGCAATGGTTCTGCAAGTATTTGGGATATGGGTGACGATGTTCTCCTCGTCGAATATCACTCGAAGATGAACGCAGTTGACCCCTTCATTATCGAAATGTTGGTAGATGCAGTTGATATGGCTGAGTCGGGCGATTGGAAAGGAATCGTAATCGGTAACGACGGCTCAAACTTCTCTGCCGGAGCAAATCTAGGATTGGTTTTATTCGCCGTCAATTTAGCCGCATGGAAAGATGTCGAGGACTTCATTTCTGCAGGTCAAGATGCCTATCAGGCTCTGAAATATTGCGAAATCCCAGTTGTTGCAGCTTCTGCTGGTATGTGCCTTGGCGGCGGCTGCGAAGTTCTCATGCACTGTGATGCAATCCAAGCTCATTCCGAATCATACATCGGACTCGTCGAAGTTGGTGTTGGCATCATTCCTGCATGGGGAGGATGCAAAGAACTACTCGGACGCCTGCGAGAATTCGGACTGGTTCCAGAAGGCCCTATGGGAGCGGTGATGAAGGCCTTTGAGACCATCGGAACTGCCCAAGTGGCTAAGTCCGCTGAACAGGCTCGATCCATGGGTTTCCTCAGTCCAAAAGATAAGATTACTATGAACAGAGACAGATTACTATCTGATGCCAAGCAGAGAGTTTTGGGGATGTCAGATGACTACGAGCCGCCTGAACCACACACCTACAATCTACCAGGTGAAACCGGATTTACCGCGCTTGAGTTAGCGGTCAAAGACCTCGCAATGTCGGGTCAGGCAACCCCGCACGATGTGGTAGTAACCAGGGAGTTGGCACGAATCCTAACCGGTGGAGAAACCGACATGACAGAGTCAGTTGAGGAAGATGACATCCTCGAGATGGAGAGGTCAGCGATCAGTTGGCTCGGGCGCCAGCCCGATACTCTGGCACGAATGGAGCATATGCTGGAGACGGGTAAGCCGTTGAGGAACTGAGGTGAAATGATGGTAGAATGGGACCCTCCAGTGCGCGAATACGATTTCTTGTTCAACGAGGTTTTCGATGCTATGGGCTCTATTGAAGGACTAGGCTTCGAGGATTTTGATTCAGACTTCCTAGCCATGCTAGTTGATGGTTGGGCTACACACGCAAAAGAAGTCTGGTTGCCAATCAATGAACTCGGCGATAAGGAAGGCCTCAATTTTCAGGATGGCAAAATCACCATGCCTCAGGAATTCAAGGATGCATACAAGAGAGGAATAGACGAGGGATGGCTAGGAACAGCATGTAAGCCCGAGCATGGAGGAATGGGAGTCCCAACTTTCTTCCAAACGGTACCATGGGCAGAATTCGGAACCTCATCTTGTATGGCTCTCAGCGTTCTCCCAGCATTGACCATAGGCGTGTATGATGTTCTAGATTCCCATGGTCGTCAGGACCTAATCGATTACTTCGCTTCAAACTTAGCAACTGGAGAATGGGCAGGAACAATGTGTCTAACAGAGCCCCATGCTGGAACTGATCTTGGGATCATCAATACTAGAGCAGAACCCCAATCGGATGGAACATACAAAATCTCAGGAACCAAGATTTTCATCACCTACGGAGAGCATGATATGTCTGACAATATCATTCATCTGGTTCTTGCCAAAGTACCGGGCGGTCCAGAGGGTACCAAAGGAATCTCTCTCTTCCTCGTGCCCAAGTACATGCCTTCAGAGTGGGAAGGGGACTTGGAAGGGATTTCTAATGACCTCAAGTCCGACCACAACGGGGTCACCTGCTCTGGGGCCGAGGAGAAGATGGGGCTACACGCAAGTCCCACTTGTGTGATGAATTTCGACGATAGTACTGGCTGGTTAGTGGGGCCACTACATGGCGGAATGCCTCTGATGTTCGAGATGATGAATAGAGAAAGGGTCGCCACAGGAATGATGGGTCTAGGACTCGCTGAGATTGCATATCAAAATGCACTTGCATGGTCTCTAGATCGTAGACAGGGCAGAGATCTCAAGGGAATCAGAGACCCCAACGAGACTGCAGACAATATACTGGTTCATCCAGATGTAAGACGCATGCTCCTTGAGGCCAAGGTCAACAACGAGGGCTGTAGGGCACTAGCTGCTTGGACAGGAATTCTCCTCGATCAGATGCACAGTGACGATCCTTCAGTCTCCGAGCCAGCGACAGCGCTCGTTGCACTATTCACTCCAATAATCAAGGCACACTTCACCGATTTGGCTTGCGAAACTGCCAGTACCTGTATGCAAGTAATGGGTGGTGCTGGATATTGCAGTGAGTACGGTGTCGAACAGTTCTATCGTGATGTCAGAATCTCTAAGATTTGGGAAGGGACCAATGGAATACAAGCCCTCGATCTAGCCGGCCGAAAGATTACTCAGGACTTCGGGAAGAATCTTCGACATCTCATGTGGCCACTATCCGAATTTATCGAGGAAAACAGGGCCGATCCTGAGATGGCGGAATTCAACAAACCACTACATCAAGGTGCCAGAGGCCTTCAACAAATCACCTTGCTAATGATTGCTGAGGGTATGGCCAACCCACATTTCCTAGCTGCTGGCGCTACAGACTACTGCCGATACTTCGGCAATGTCCTACTCGCCTATATGTGGGCTAGAATGGCTAAGATTTGCCTACAGAAGAAAGGCGACCCATTCTATGATGCAAAGCTCGCAAGTGCCCGATTCTTCTTCAAGCGCATCTATCCTGAAACAATCAGTCTAGCTGCCAAGATTCAGTCAGGGCCAAAGCCCCTGATGGACTACCCTTTGGAGATGTTCTGATGTCAGAAGGAACTGCCAGCAGGAGTCTGAGAATGAGATTCGATAGGGCCACTAAGAAGGCCTGGGAATTACCTACTCGACCATCCAATGAACAACTCCTTGAGTTGTACGCGCTGTATAAGCAGGCTACCGAGGGAGACTGCGAGGGCAAGGCTAGAGGAGGCCTCAAGGAGCGAGCTAAGTGGAAGGCATGGAACAAAATCTCTGGTACTTCTCAGGCCGATGCCATGCAGAGTTACTGTGAGTTAGTTGACTCCATGATGGAGTGAATCATGCCAATCGATCAAGGTAAATTGAAATCCGAGTTCAAAAGCCTACTCGGGCCAGTTAAGTTCAGGCTTTTCTCTCTAGTATCTATGCCAACCGCTAGATTCGCAGGCCTACGTATGGACCATCTTGATGATTCATCGTGTATGACTTCAATCCCCGGGGGCTGGCGTTCTCAGAATCCATTCAAGACGATGTACTGGGCAGTACAGGGAATGGGAGCAGAACTGGCTACTGGAGCAGCACCATTCGCAATGTCAAGGGCGATGCGGGAGAAACTCAGAATGTTCGTAGTCGGCACTGATGCGACTTTCACCAAGCGAGCCAAGGGAAGAATTTCATTCACTTGTGAGGATGTTTTTGCTGCTAGGGAAGCGATTGAGTTGAGCGCCTCGACAGGAGAATCAGTCGAGTGCGATATGAAATCAGTCGGAACCGACTCGTCAGGCGACATTGTCTCCGAATGGATATTCAAGTGGAACTTCCTAGTGGTGGATTGAGGTGAGTTGATGGTAAGGACGCGTCTAACCGAGGATGCCGGTGTGGAACACCCAATCATCTGTGGGGCTATGTACCCCTGTTCAAATCCAGAACTTGTAGCTGCAGCTGCCAAGGGAGGCGGTATCGCAATAATCCAACCGGTCTCTATGACGATGGTTCACGGATACGACGAACCGAATACAATAGAAGGACTGAGAAAAGGAATCAGATACATCAGAGAAATGACCGATAAACCAATCGGATTCAACGCGTTGATTGAGAAAGGTAGTGAGAAGTATTTCGAGAGAATGTCTCAATGGATAGATATAGCACTGGAAGAAGACATCCGCTTCTTTGTCACTTCTCTGGGCAAGCCTGATTGGGTTTGTGAGAAGGTCCACGCGTACGATGGTGTTGTCTATCACGATGTTACGAACAGATTCCATGCAGAGAAAGGAATTCAATGCGGTGCAGATGGGTTGATTTGTGTAAACAATCGAGCCGGAGGACACCTTGGAGATCAGACAATGGAAGAGATGTTCGAGGAACTTTCAGATTTGGGAGTGCCACTGATTTGCGCTGGCGGAATTGGTAGTGAGGAGGAGTTGAATGCAGCGCTTGAACTAGGTTATGATGGAGTACAGATGGGCACCAGATTCATCGCTACTGATGAGTGTACAACACCTCAGGATTACAAGGATGCTATAGTGAGTGCATCAGAAGAAGATATCACCTGGACAACTAAGTTGACAGGAGTGCCAATAGCAATAATTGATGGCAAAGGCGTCAAACAGCATAGTAACTGGCTAGTCAGAAGGCTCTTGAATAGCCGATTCAAATACCGTATAAGGGCCTTAATTACAGGAATTTCATTCTGGAGGATGAGGTCCCTGGCTCGTGGTAAGAAGAGTTCAGCCAAGGATCTCTGGTCAGCCGGGAAGAGTGTCGAGACCGTTCATAGTATAGAATCAGCGACCGCAATAATGAGCAGATTAGGGGAATCACTGGACAACAATCCGAATCTCAAAGATCGGTTGGATTAGTATGTCGAATGAATCGGCATCACTTGTACGGAGACTAACCTCCAGTCCCCTGTTCAGGACATTTCTGATATTCTCAATCTTCAGGGCAATTTACGGAGCAGGCATCTTAGTAGTGACTTGGTTCCTAGCCACTAGTGGCGAGACTCCTTGGTGGTCCTCGATTATCTTTCTGATATTCTCAATGGTATTCTCAAGAGTACTATTCAAGAGAATCAAACAAAGATTACCGCACCTGTTCGAGATCTCACAAGACCCGGTCGTTTAGTTGCTGAGCATCACCAACTACACCGAAGCCAAACTCTTCTTCCAAAGCTCTCGATACCAGTCTAAAATCAGAATCTCTTGTCGCCACGAGCACACTACCAATGTCAGCATGACAGTTTGCTGCTATACTGGCAGCATCAGACATGATGTCCCTGTCTCCCTTTTCAGGATAAATCTCATCACCATTTATTGTAGTCCTCGCCGGCGCCCTACCAATCTTCCTCTTCTGCTCGTCAATCAGGAAGAATACTTCCTTGTGCTTGACTAGAAACTCATCTAGTGCAATAACATCAGCTTTGCTTGAACCCTTGTTCCAATTATCGAATGTAGATAGCACCTTTCTGGCACGATTCGAGAGAAATTCTTCATCGATTCTATCTCCCCATACTGATTTATCGATGTAAATATCTGAGAATAATCCTAGGACCGATTGCGAGGATTTTGTCTTATGCATAAACTCGCCTTCTGCTGCTGGAGGGACATGCAGAACGACTCTTCCCTCCTCTGCTCTACGGCGTAACATCCAGTGGAAAGCCCTCTCCACAGTCCAATCTAGACTGCCCAGATTGTCGACAGAGAGTTCACGCAACAAATCGTCCTTGAGAGCCTCAATCAGTATGTTGGTATCTACGACAATCAAAGGCTTGAGAGAAAGCCCCTTCAGAGTTCTCCTATCCTTTACCGGGATTATCCCACTATGACTTGTGAATAAGGCTCTCTGACTTTTCTTTAGGGCCTCTGACTGACTTTCTTCGAGCAGACCGGAGTAAATCGCCTTCTCGAGAATCCTCAATCCTCCAAGTGGATCATCCTCAGCAACACCCATTGCCATCTCGAGAACAACTTCTGGATCACGCCTTCCTCTGAGTTCAAACAGAACACTTCTCTCAATGTCACTTTGTCTACCGGACTCAACAGACTCGAGATCCTTCATCGCTGTTCTTACTCTGCCAACAAATGGCTCCGAAGGAAGCCCGTATTCTTCTGGATATCTCAGTAGACTCTCTAGGACATCGCCCCTGCTCTCCGCAAGAGACGAACCATCGTCATTGACTACTCCCCGGTCTCTCGCGAAAGCAAGCAATTCAGAGCTGGCCTGCTCTCTTCTCCCGGCATCGTGATGATCACTAGTTCTGAGGTATAGTTTGAACCGACTAGTGACGGTACTTGCCAGAGCAGGATTGGAGTCAATAATCGATACAGCCTCCTTCCATCCACCAGAATGAGCGAACTCAATCAATGACTTACGCATAACCAATGAGGATTTCTCGAAATCTTCACTGAGTTTTCCAGCAGCATCCTTGTATGCCCTAGCAGCATTCAGACGATCCCCTTTCTCTCGTAGTATCGCTGCGCGAACAATCTGTAGTTCAGGCGAAAACTTCGCATGCTTTCTATACCAATCCTCTAAAGATGGAACTCCGATGTTATATTCTACTACCAAGTCAGTAACAGTCCCGACAGTCTTCATCGACACGCTATTGTGCCATGATAGATCACTCAGTGATTGAATTGCTTCCTCGACCCTCTCTTTAGTGCCGATTTGCAAATCCATAGCTGATCTGTTCAACTGCAAGGAAACAAGCAGTGCCTCAAATAATCGCCTCTCAATAGTAGACAGATTCGCCTTGCTAACAGATTCACTGAGATTATTGATACTGGTTTCACGTACAACACGATCACCCTCGACGGATAAGGCCCTTCTGACCTCATTCAGTGAGCGCAAACCATCAGAGTCTAGTTTCTCATGTATGGACTCAACTTCCAGAGCCAATCCATCCAGCAGAGAAATCAATGCGATTGAAGTATCACTCAGGTGCAAGTCCTTAGTCGATCCTTCAATTGAAGACAGAGCAACACCCCTCAAATCAGTAAGTCCTTGGTTTTCGGCCAATTCGCTGCCGGAATACAAGTGCCAGCAGAGTAGAACCCTCTGTGGGTAAACTTCGGCGAGAGAAGGCGACTCCTCGAATACTGCCAACATTCCATCTATGTCAGCAGCCTCGATGAAGGTATTGAGCACCACATCTGTATGCCTGATTGAATCTATCTTGAGCAACTCTCTTGCAGCCTCTAACCTAGTATCAATCGAAACACCCTCTCCGTTGATTACCGAGACAACCCCTTCTTCATCCATCTCAGGAATAGATGAAAGGATTGATCGCGATATTGATTCAGAATCACTATCAGACAACAATTCTAGTGCGATTGAGACATGCCCAGGATTCTCAATTTCTGCTTCTTCGATAATCTTGATAGCCTCAGACGCCCGATTTTCAGAGACTAGTTTACTAGCCAACTCCCAACGAACGGGATTAGGTAAAGTTTCACCAATTCCAGATAGAATAGTCAAACCCCCCAACAACTCATCTGCAGTCAATTCTTCTCCACAATGCTCGGACTCCTTCCAAGCAGCTACTCTCAATGCTTTGGACAGGTGATCATCACCTTCGCCTAGAGCACTGCCTCTCCAGCCAGTCATCTCACCAGAACGGATCCTGATTAGTCGCGCTTGCTGGCCTGCAACTTCTTCCAACAACTCGCCTTCAATACTCTCGAATACCTGCAATGCTTGATCACTAGAGCTGGCTGCTAGTAAGATCCCCTCGAGCAGTGCACCCTCTGCTCGAAGCCCCCTTAATGACGGCTTCATCTTGCGCATCCACATTTTCATTCGTGGCTTACCGTCGGCAAGATCTCTGCGAATAGCGTGAAGCGCATGGTCCTGTTCGGAATCACTTCTGAAAGGCAAGTCAAGAGACAACCAATCTTTGACTTGAACAGGATCTAGAGGATCAATTCTAGCCGCTTCTAACCAACTCTCGATATCCATCTCCGGCCCCTTAACCTCGATTACTGGAAATCGCCCCATCTCAGCTAGAATCGGCGCTTCTTTAGCCAAAGCTTCCCAGACTGGGTGAATACCCGAGACGCAATCTTCCCTCAGGCTCTCTAGTTGAGAATCAAGACTTGAATCCCATTCTTCTCCTCTATTTCGATGAACCAACAATACCGCTAGTCGATATGCAGATGACCACTCAGAAGCCAAAGCATTAGTTGAGGTTGACAACCAATCCTCAGTACTGCGAACTCTTCCTCGTCCTCCTCTCCTACCAATTCGCCCCCGACCAGTATTTCTTCCAGTCTCAATTGTTGGAGCATCGACACTAGCCTTGCTAGCAGCTAGCAAGGCCAGAGCCCTCCATTCATTCGGAAGCAGGGCCCACGCCTTGGGTCGCTGTACCGCCTTTTTCCGCCTTAACTGGTCAGTTCCTGACTTGTCTAGCGAATTGATACACTCGAGAAGGTAATCTTCCATGATACCACTGGTGGGTTTGCCCATACACTTCCATTCATCAACACATCGCCTTGCTATGCAAGGCGTCAGAGAGAGAACTCAAGACTCCACAGCCCTAGCAGACAGCGTGGACCCCTTGCGAACGACCATCCTTCTGCTGCACCCAATTGCGGCGCTAGTATTGCTCTGGATGTTTGTTAGACAACGCAGATGGAGAGAGCAGAATACGCTACTGAAGGGCGATGAGAGGAAGGATGCACTAGCTCACCACGAGGCCACAGGAGAGTGGATGGTTCGAGCCACCATTGGAGTGATCGGCTTGGCCTTCGCAGCCCAGATTGCCATAGCAAGAATAGATGGCGTCGAATGGAGCGAGTATATCGTCCCAAATCACTTCCACGGTTGGGTTGGATTCCTCGGTCTATTCTTGATGCTGATACTCAGGAAACACGGCAGAACTACCCGTACTCTGAAAGAATCAGGAAAGTCCTTTGCTAGAAGCAAGCAGATGCACGGAAAAATCAGCGATGCCATGCTCCTACTCGTCATCATCCACGCTTTCTTGGGGTTCCTGTATCTACTCAGGATTCTTTGACTAGCGCCCGGCCCACATTGCGAGCCAAACCTCGAGATTTCGATCTATATCGTCAATCTCCACTTGTCTTTCCATTCTTTCCCCGTCTTCGATTGGCTGAATTCGACAGCCACACGCATTGGCATGTCCGCCGCCATCGGGATCAAATCTTGTAGCCAACTTAGTTAGGTCGTAAAGACCTCCTTCAGTATGCAGGAATGAGTTAGTGTAGAAGGAGGCCGAAACAGGGTACACCTCTTCATCTCCGAAGGACGCACCAACATTTCCGTGAACTACTACACAAGCATCACAGGAATCACCTGCAATGGCCGTGATTCTATATCCATTTGAGCGCATCCCAGCATCCTCCATTCTTACGATTGCCAACCTGTCGACAACTTCCAAATTCTGCGAGATTGCTTGATTCAAAACGGCCTGACCAATCTTTCTCTCTTCCAAAGCCGAGGCAACCCAGTCCATCGAGAGAATTTCTTCCACACTCATTCCCGCTTGCAACGACTCGAGGATGTGCATGGCCAGACCGGACTCGACATCGATTAGCCTACCAAGCCAGATGACTGGATGGTCTGAGAGAAACTCCTCTCGAGTAATTCCTCCCCCATCCAGTTTGTCAACCCAATTTAGGAAGTCGGACAAGTCACTAAGTTCGACCTCGTCGGCCAAAAGATCGTATGCGATTCTGGCTGCCGAAGGAGCATGCCTCCAAATTGAGATTACACCTTCTTCATCTCCGACAGGAGCGTTAGACTGGTGATGATCAATACTCAATCCACATTCAGGGTGCCTAGGTAAATCACATACCGCTGTATTCCGATCAATACAATGATCCAGTAGACCAGCCCGTAACTCACCGGGATGTCCGAATATAATCTCAGCATCGGGCCACCATCGTCTCAGGATGGCCCCAGTTACAACGCCATCGAGGTCACTGTCGGTGACGATTCTCCTGATATCTAGAGACAACGCCTCGCTTATCATCCCCTGCCAGCCCCTGCCATCACCTCATTGTGCTTTCGACTACAAAGCCAACTATTTGATGCTCGTTAACTTCGTCTGTAGAGGCAATTGAGATATGGATGACCGCCGTGCGAGACCCTATGGAAACCTCTTGCGGCTTCGTTTTGGTCAATTACGACAGCGTACTACTTCTCCAGTATCCTCAGGGACACTGGAGCTTCCCTAAGGGACATGTCGAAGATGGTGACGCCAATCATCACATCACCGCCTCAAGAGAACTAGCCGAAGAGACTGGGATTGCCGATGTCACCATAGACGATGAGTGGAACACTCGCACTCATTACACATTCATGCGGAGGGGCAAGAGCATTCCAAAGCAGGTATTCTGGTATATCGCTGAGACTGAAGAACTCAGCGTATCTCTCTCGCACGAGCACACTAATTACATGTGGCTGGATTTCGATGATGCCGAAGCACAACTCACTTTCGATCAGGAGAAGGAGTTACTACGCTCAGCGAGAAAACACATGCAGCATATGGGCAAAGCAGTCTGACCCCTACAGTATCAGTCCAACCAAACAACCCAATGTCACTCTTCACGCTTACCCAACGGCGTCCACAGAACCTCTTTCTCCCCTGTCACCAAGGCAATCCATCTAGAGAGTACAAAGAGCCAGTCGGAGAGTCGATTGAGGTAAACAATGACTTCATCTCGAACCGAACCGTTGCCTTCCTCGGCCCGCAATGAGCAGGCATGTCTTTCAGCTCTTCGTGCAATGGTTCTCGCGACATGCAGGGTAGCAACCGGGGGTGAGCCGGTTGGCATGATGAATGACTCCAAGGGCACAGTATCTTCTATCCATGAATCCATCTCGCTGACCAGTCTTTCACACTCGTCTGTACCAATTAGAGACATCTGTTCAGGTAGTCCTTCGGGAGGACAGGAACATTCGGCACCGACATCGAACAACTCCTGCTGAACACGACCAAGAACATCATCAGCCATTGTGTGAGCATATGTCCAGCGAGGCTGCATTTCCCTAGACTCAGGGATTGGAAACCGATTCAACTCCATTCGGACCATTCCGATTTGCGAGTTCACTTCATCGATAGTACCGTAGAGCCGGACACGAGGATGCTGCTTACCGACCTTACTACCGTCAAGCATGTGAGTCTCACCTCCATCTCCTACTCCGGTGTGGACTCTGTTGATGCGAACCATGTACCCGCGACCGGGTCACTTCCTATCAATCGTGCCGAGATGTAGTTGAACCGACATTCCGCAACGCTTCTTCGATTGCCTCAGTCCAAGAACCGTCTATTGAGTCCCAACCACCTTCTCTCTCCAACTCTGCCAGATGTTCTCTCTCAGCTTCGGAGTCACCTGTGTGGCGGTGAATAAGCACCAGCGCGGCATGACTCATTGCGTTGATCCACGGGTCTTCCATGTCCCATGATCTCTCAAAGTGAGAAATTGCACCTCTTGGACCGTGAATCAAGCCACGGTGAATCTGCCTGAGCCCTGATTTGGACCAGGAAACACCCTTTATCCCAACTACCAGACCTCTAAACGCTAGGTAGATTTCCAGAGCCACTAATATAGATGCAACGATGAATGAACCAATCTGCTCCGGCTGCCCCATCTCATCCCATCTCCCAACCATCATGTTGATTGCCCCGATGCAAAGAAGTAGCCCGCTGAAAGGAGCCACAATCACATCTCTATCAGTTAGAGACATCTGAATTACTCCATAGATGACCCCTAGTCCTCCAACCGCGGTAGCTAGCAGCGGCGGGATTGACTCACCAACTCCTCTGGGCGCTGTGTCGGATAGTAAAATTAGAGCGGCGAATGTCAGTAATAACCATCCGAATCTGGCACTAATTTCAGGGAACGGTTGGTGTTGCGAATAGTAGTGAACGGCTATGCCCATAACGGCGAAAAGAGAAACCCAAAACAACACTATTCTTCCTCCGAATACTCTCTCCAACCCGGATTCCAGAAACTCTCGTTATCGAGCCAAGCCAACCACTGTTCATCCTCTGATTCTAGTAACCTCTCAGATCTTCGTTGCAGTCCCTCAAATAAGGCTACATCAATCTCTCCTTTGTCATTAGCAGCCAACCACTCATCTTGGATATCACTTACCGCCTGGTGCCCTCCAACATGATCATCAAAATGACGCTCACAGGCCTCCCTTAGGTCTTGGATCCACATTCTTGTTCCTCTAAGATGAGGCTCCTCATCGAGAACCTTAGGCTTACGTTTGAATGGCCACCAACTCATTGCTCCCATCTCCCCCTCAAGTCGCCTCTATTGATGCTTTGCGAATCGCTAAGTTGCGAACCTCCTCGGGTCATTCATGGGCAGAGTAGTGGTACATCTCCATGGCTCCTCAAAAAATACAGCATTCAAGTCCGCCATTAGCGACTACTCAAATCGCCTTTCTCCTTCAGGCGTGACCTTGGTTGAACATAGCGATAAGACCACTTCTGAAGAATATCTCAAGCGAGTCTCAAGACAGGCAGGAGACGCACAACTCACTTTGTTAATGGAAGCCGGCGAGGAGATGGACAGTATAGCTTTCAGCAAGTCATTCGCTCAGTGGCGAATTGCCCGAACCGACACCCATCTTGTGATCGGTCCTTCAGATGGTTTCGGACAGACCTCAAGGGAGTATCAGGGGCTATCTTTGAGCAAGATGACTATGCAGCATGAACTGGCTGCGGTAGTACTTCTGGAACAGTTGTACCGAGCCGCTACTCTCAACGAAGGAAAACCATACCATCGAGCCTGACCCAACAATCGATTCACGCACATGATACCGACAATGCTTGCATGATACGCTCGCGCACACGCGAGGGGTTCTGTTGATAAGCAGCACGAATTTCAGAAAGTACTTCGGTGGTCTTCAGATGGAAGAAGAAATGACAAGAGTAGAACAGAGAAAGAGCAGAAATTCTGCAATTGCGATGGTAGCATTGATGCTTCTGAGCTCGCAAATGTATAGTTTTCAGAATTTTGAGCAGGACGACCCTGAGGAATCGGTCTGGGGTCCTGTTGCTCAGAGGACGGCATATCAACAGATGAATCAGGCAGCGGGTCCTGTTGCTGGAGAAGGACAGAACCAACCAGCCGCTTCATTCGATTACGCCCAAGTTGCTTTCACAGACCTGATGTACAACGACCCCGCTTCCATCTATGGTTGGGTTTCCGACCCCGCAGCCCTTGCCCTAGACCCTGGGTACGGCTTCTTCCTTGAAGAGACCAAGACAGAGGACCACGACAACGACGGAATCGACGATCTAAACGATCTTGATGACGACAACGATGGAATCGTCGATTTGATTGAGAGGTTTGATGGATGCTACGGCACCGATCCATTCGATCACGACAACGACGGAATCCTCGACGAATTTGATTGGGATGACGACAACGACGGAATCCTCGAGGGACCAATCGACTACTCTCAAGGTGCAGATCCGAAAAATGTCAGCGCCGACAGGTATGTTGTCCCCTCCACCGTTCACCCATGGACCGGAACTCCAGTAGGAGTCGGATATCGAATTGATCAGAATCCAATGGACCACGACAACGATGGAATTACCGATGATGATACCGATGGCAATGGCCCCGGTTCATACGATGAGGACGACGATAACGATGGGCGAATTGATCAATTCAAGTGGCCATGCGACTTTGACGGAGACGGTCTACAGGACTACTTCGATCTCGACGACGATAACGACGGCGTTACCGATCTATGGGATGAGCACCCATGGGACTCTTCTCTCTCAGCAAACATAACCGCTACTGCCTCCCTTTGGTCCGCTCCTGTTGAGTGGACTGCTGGAGCCACCACTCACAACATCAACATCGCTAGCGGCGGATACACTCCTGACACGCTGACAATAGATTCCGGAGATACGGTGGTTTGGACAAATACCGATACCACAGATCACACCGCTACCGATAGCGATGGAGGATTCGATAGCTTCCCGATTACTCCAGGTGGGACATTCTCATTCACCTTCACCACCGCTGGGACATACAACTACTCATGCTTGTTCCAACAATTCACAGGACAAATTGTTGTAGAATCAACTGGCTCCAACGCTTCTCCATACTCACAATTCGTCGGAGGAGTAGACTATGTGGAGCGCGAGTCTGTTTGGCACCCTAGGAACCAAACCTTCACTGAAATCTATGACGGTGACCTTGATGGTGACGGCATTCCAAACTTCTTGGATCCCGACAACGATAACGACGGAAGCCCCGACTCATCCGATACCGATGACGATAACGACGGCCTGTTGGACATGTACGATGTCGATGACGACAACGATGGTATCCCGGATACATGTCATCAAATAGATACTAATGGTGATGGTAATGGTGACTATCCGGTCGCATCCACGGAGATTCAAGTCCCGGGCATTCATTGTGAGATGGACTATGATAGGGACCTAGACGATGATAGATACCGACCTATCGACCAGGACTACGACTTGGTTTGGGACTGGTTAGATCCCGACATGGGCGGTACTCCGGTACCGGACAACCCCTTAGGTGGACCTTCCATTGATCCGAACGACTTCCCATTTGATTTGGACAATGATGGCATTGAGAACGAAGAAGACCCATTCATGATGTCAACCAATGATGAGGTACAGGCTTGGAATTGCCCAAGCCTAGCCAATCCCAATCCAGTCAACTCGGACGAGAACTGTATTTTGATGCGAAAGTCGTACACTGGCAACAATGACTGGGACGGAGACGGAATCAACAATTGGGAAGATGTCGATGACGATAACGACGGTATTCTAGATTGGCTCGACATCGACGACAACTGCGATCTCGATGACGATAATGACCTGCACATGCTCAACGGCTCGTTGTACCGCGATGACGGCCCTAACAGCTTAGATACCGACATCGATGGAGACGGTCTTTCCAATGACTATGATTGGGATGACGACAACGATGGTATCTCTGATTATTACGATCCTGATGACGGAAACTGTGGTATCGTAGACTCTGATCAGACTGATCCATTCAATGGCTGGTCCTATTCACATAGCGATGGAGATCCTATCGATGGTTCAGACGATGGGGCAATCTACTCCGCTGATCTGGGCTATCCGATGTACTGGAACATGACATGGATGTTCAACCCATTCAGCCTGGATAACAACTTCGTCTTGGATTACAACGGCTACTCCAATGTCAATGGAACCCTGACTAATGGCAAGGTTCCTGAGATGTACTGGCATGTCATAATGAAGTGGAGCCCATACAATGGTGACAACTACTTTGACATCGATATTGATGGAGACTCTCTAATTAACGGAATTGATACTGACCAAGACGGCGACGGTTTACCTGATTGGTGGGACCAAGATGAGGGTAACGACGGAGTACTCGATGTTGACGATATCAAGATGGGTGGTACATTTGACGACGGTACTTGCGGGGCTACCTTAATTTGGGCAATTCTGGCGGGCCAAGCAGCAGATCACGCCTGTGGATTAGCCTATGCTTGGTTGTATGGATATCCATTACAAAGTGCCACACAAACACAGCAAACAATCTACACTTCTCCGTACAGCACTAGGCCTGATCCCGAGTTTGATCAAGGACCGTACAATGGTAGCAACTCGCAAGGCCAGTGGACCTGCAACAAGAACTGTTTCTGGTTCGACTTCTTTGGCAATCAGGATGTAGGCCCTAGTTCTGCAGTCAGTTACAACCAGATTAAGGATAACCGTGACCTATGGATTGCTTATGTTGGCGTTAACAACGGCCTATTCCAATGGAATTCGGATGGCAATGCCAACATGTTCCCTGACGAGGTTGCGGACTTGTTAAACAACGATGTTGACCCTGACGATGACTGTGGCGCTCCTATTGCAGGAAATATGAATCCACAATGTATGTTCAATGACACAGCGGATCTCGATGATGACTTCGATGGCGTCTATGATCACTGGGATATAGACGACGACAACGACGGTATCTGGGATTATTTTGAAGTCGACAGTAACGATGACTGGGATGACGACGCCAATACCGAAACCGAAGGATCATTCTTCATGGGTACCAACTGTGAGGACAATGATGATGATGGCACCGATACTGATCCAGATGAGGACGGTTGGTTCCAAGCAGTCTGGGACAAGGGCGTATTAGGCCAGGGCTTACTCCATCCAAAGTATTACGATGTTGACAATGACAACGACGGAGTTCCTGACGGAGAAGATCCAGACGACGATAACAACGGATTATCAGATGTAGATCAAGAACTCCTGTGCTTCGTCGGTGAAGAACAATCACCATGGGATCACGATAACGATGGTATTCTAGATTGGGCCGACAACGACTGGGATGCTGACGGTCTAGTGAATACTCTAGAGTTAGCAACCGCTACTCCCTGGATTTCAGCATGGGACCACGATAACGATGGCTTGAGGGACGACATCGATGATGACGATGATGCAGATGGAATGAAGGACGAAGACGAAGTCATGCTTTGGCCCTCAAGATTTGAATCCGAGAGCACCAATCCTTGGGATCACGATGATTTTGGAAACGGTTCAGGGATAGCCAATCCTTCAGATCCGAATACGGGTCCGGATGCGATTGATCAGGACGACGATACTGATGGTAGGACTGATTTGGATTGGGATCACTTGGAAGAAGGTTGGACTTCTGATAACTGTACTAATGGAGCCGAATCTAGCGATTGGGATCATGATAACGACTGCATCCCCGATGAGGACGACAAGATTCCAACTAGAATCTCGATGACAGTCCCACCAGTCCTCTGGCTAGATAGCAGATTCCCAGCTAAGTTCAATGGCACAGTGAATTGGCTCGACCCAGTTCAGGGCATGTTCATGCCTGCACCAAATCTACCTGTCCAAGTACATATTGAATGGTCTAGAAATGGAACTTCGGCTATTGAGACCATCAATGTACTTACTGACAATGATGGCGACTTCATCGTAGGACAATTCCTCTTCCCAGAGGATATCCATGTCGGAGACAACACAACTTATGTTGTATATGCAGAAGTAACAGAGATGTTCATCCATGACGGTTCAACAACCGAACCTGTACCTGTAGAAGTCCGTGCAAACACTACAATCGACTATGTCGCTTGGACATACTTCCGTAGCGACGAGCAGCCTCTGTTCGTTGACTACAAGGTCCACTATACTGCGGATTGGGAGCGTGGTATTTTCGGCAACAGACTATCTCATGCACCTGTATCATTCACTGTCAGTGGCGGAATCTTCGGCAACACGACTCACCCAACTGTATTCGATGGCTATGGATATGGATACAGAGCCGACTCCGGTGGTTGGATTTCGTTGACATTCGTCCAGACCAGCGGAATACAAGGTGTATGGAAGCAGGTACAATGGAACTCGACTATGGATAACGGCCCAGGAAAGGTGCCGGGAGGGTACGAGGAGATTGTTTGGAATAACTTCTCAAAGACTCACAATGTAGTAGGACGATACAACTACACTAACACTAGTCTGCCAATTGGTGATTATGCATTTGTTGGTTTTGCAAGACCGGATCTCGGTGCAGAATGGCCCTGGCCATTCATAGAGGGTTCCGAGACCGACAGCTTCGGCATCAGATCGATGCACAGAATGTATGTCGAGGCCGAGATGATCTCGCCCTCGATACGACCAGTATATTTCTGGGACTCTACTCAATTCACCGGATCCTCGTTCGGAGCATGGAGAGCACTATTCCATGGACCATCTCTGGTGAATGCGGGAATCGCATACTCTGATGCGAGTCTGGGTAAGCCATACCCAATGCTCTGGGATGGTACACCAGAAGGACTCACAGGACAGGCTGCAACACTCAGACCATTCCTTTCTTCGAATGGAACTCATTGGTTCATCGCAATGCAGAACGGAGGAGACTTCAATGTCCCACCATGCGGACCGGTTGACCCGCTAGACCCTGATAGCGCAGTACGCTGTGAAATCGTGCCGGAGATGTTTACTGGAGAGACTCTACGAGTAATTGGTACAGTATGGAATCGCACCATGACTCCCTGGCCATTCGACCCAATGGCACTACAGGTCGACATAGACCGTAACGGTGTATTTGCAGGCTCTCAGGAGACCGGTTATGCACGCGTACCTCAGATGATAAATGGAGAAGCGACATTTGACTACAACTGGACATGGTACTCTCAGTACTCGGCCGGTGTATTCGGCATCCGAGCCGACTTTACCAATTCGAACTACTATTTCACCGGAAATCAATCATCTGTACTCGCACCAACTGGTGCTTACGTCAATGTCTCCGTAATCGGCACGACAGACTTCCAGTTGAACAACATCCCACGACTCTACCGTGGTCAGAACGCCACAATCGAGGCGAGACTGATTGACAACGCATACCAGCCTGTCAGAGATGCACCAATCAACTTCACATGGTCAGCAGATGGCACGAATAGCGTCGTTGTTACAGATCAAAACGGTGTTTTCACAGTCAACCTGACTATAGACGAGCAGCATGATTTAGGCAACTTCACACTGAGTTATTCGTATCCTGGAGATCCAATACGCCAATCAAGTTCGTCCGAAATTAATCTCTGGGTTGTATCTAGAACTCTAATTTCTCTACAAAGCGCGACTTCAGGAGCTATGAGTAGCGGCGACATATGGGAAGTATCAGCCCAAGTGACCGACGACAATAGGACTCCAGACCCGACCCTGTTCGATCCCGGACAGGCTTTGGATGGCTGCGGCGAGAACGGGGGACAGGTGCTAATAATCTTCGAAGGTACTGACTTTGAGGATCGAACTCACAGGCAGATTGTCGAGACGACATGCCCCAGTGCCGGCTCTATCTACCATCAGATCTCTCTTGACCCACAACTTTTGCGAGACGATCCAAACTCATTCTTGCCCGATGGATTTGGACCGGTAAATGTGATTATCAGATTCGGCGAGAATCTTCCCAACGAGGGATGCGAGCCGATCGATGAGGAAATGCTCAGGACCTCAGGTGCATGGGATCCATGCGCTCAGATTCTGAACAGCGAACACTTCCGTAAGGTGCTGCAGTTCAACACCCAAGGCTTCTACCTAGTAGGTCGCACTAGTCTCGCTGTTGACGATCAGATTGTCTACACATCAGAGATAGACCAGACCACAGGTCAGCCGATAGACAAGCCGATGACAGTCACAGGACAACTCCTTGACGAGTTGGGTAGTAACCTATCTTTCAGACCAATCCGTGTTGAGTACCAGATGCTGAATATGGATACAGGAAGCCAGGTATGCATTCCAGGAACCACCGATGCTGACGGCTTCTTCGAGATTATCTGCCCTCTAACTGGAGTAGAGGCCGGCCAAGCGATGGTTACCGTGTCATACGACCCCTACGAGAGCATGGACAACTGGAGATACAGGCCTACGAACATTACCAAGATCTTCCCTGTATTCTCTAACTCGACTATGCTAATCCAGGAAGTTGGACCTTTCAGGACTGATGTTGATTCCTACACCTTCGCTAACGGCTCGGTATTCCCAGTGCTGTATCTGAAAGAATCATTTCATCTTGAGGCCATGCTAACTCAGACGAACGGTAACCCAATTGGCGGAAAGTGTCTGAATATCTATCTTGATCCAGAGACCAACACCAGACCAGTAGCTACCGCTACCACACTGGACGGGACAGGAGAAATTGACTGGTTCTCAGGCGATCCGGAGGACAACCCTAGCCGCAGAGGAGTCGAGCCTAATGGCGACCAATTGGAAGGATTCAGAACTATTAGAGTGGCCTATGAACCCGACAAAGAACTCCCAGGCGGATGTCGGGCTGAAACCACTCCCGTGGTTAATGGTTCATTCATGGATGTTGAGGTTCTAGTGAGAAGCAGAGTGGATATCCTCCTGAAAGATCACTGGTCTAACTCAGCCGGTTATCAACCCGGTGACGAGATTACAGGGGCCGTGACGATTCTTCGTGACCGCTTGGATCTCTCTGTGGAGGGACAGACAGTGGTCTTCACTTTCCAGTATTGGAACGGCTCAACCTCTGGTGGTTGGATAACGGGTTTCCCACCCGAGTACGCTGTAACCAATGAACAGGGCACGGCCAACTTCTCGTTCATCTATGAGGGCGAGAACATACCCGGAGAGTTGGAGTGTGGCTCGGTCAATACAGCCCCCTGCGCAATTGATGGCAGATGGAGAGTACTGGTGCACTTCCTCGATACGCAATTCTTTGTCGAAGAGTTCCTAAACAGCACCCCGATGATATTCCTCGGCGAAGAACCGACGAGCGAGCAGACCAGCTTCTTCACCGCCAGAGTGACCGTTGTACTGCTAATCGCTCTATCATTCGCTCTACTGATTGGCGCAATCATGTATCGCAACTACGCTGAGCGCCGACGCATTGAGGTGATTCGAGGTATCCTGACGGACTCGCTAATGTCGCTGAAGGCGTCCAACGACTATATCCAGACCATCTTCAACTGCTACAAGGATCTAGTCCGCTTCTTCAGAAGCAGAGGTGCGATGAAGAAGGTCTACGAGACTACTAGAGAGTTCGAGGATGCCATCAACGCAATGCTTGGTGGAATAGCCCCACCTGAGGACTTGGACGAGTTCTTCTCAATCTTTGAGGAGGCGCGCTACTCAGACCACGAGATTGGTGCTGACCAGCGTGACAGAGCAATAGCTACTCTACAGTCGATTGTCAATCACCTGACTGCCTCACTGGGAGATTCGATGCTAAGCAGGTCGGCAATCAATGAGGGAGGCCTATACGGCACTGTAACCAAGGCCGGACAGTTCGTGGACTCAGAGGGAGAGACCAGACTAGCCGGTACTGATGAGGACAGCCAGAACGATGGTTTCCGTATCTGATTCGAGCCTGAATTAGGCTTGATAGGCCTACAGCGTAGCCTTTCACCCCTATGGGGTGTCCCGCAGCATTCATAACACGGACTTAGGTGGCCGCGATACCCGAGAACGTCGAGGGAGTCATATGAGTAAGAACACAAGAAAGACCAACCAATCCCTAGTCAGCCTGATTGGCGACTTGAAGGATCAGAGCAGGTCATCCGGTTCAGCGCTGTGGCGAGACGTTGCTGTCAGGCTTGAGAGAAGCCGCAGCAATTGGGCAGAACCGAACCTTAGCCGCCTGTCTAGGCACGCCGCAGATGAGGAAACCATCCTTGTCCCTGGCAAACTTCTGGGCAGCGGAGAGGTCTCGGGTAAGCCGAGCGTCGCCGCATACAGTGTAAGTGCCGGAGCCCGCTCGAAGATAGAAGAAGCAGGGGGTCGAGTAATGACCCTCCGAGAACTGATGAAAGAGAACCCAAATGGAAAGGGGGTGAGGATACTTGGCTGAGGCTGGAACACTAGTTTACGATGCACGAGACAAGATTCTCGGCCGCCTTGCCAGCCATGTCGCCAAGCAGCTGATTGCAGCCCGTAAAGACGGCCGTGAGCAGAGGGTGATTATCTACAACGCAGAGCATGCCGTTGTATCTGGACCTAGGACACAAGTACTATCTAGATATGACAAGAAATACAAACTCAACCACGCTAGGAAGGGACCGTTCTTCCCGCGTATGCCAGATCAGATTCTGAAGAGAACCGTCCGCGGTATGCTACCTTACCAGAAGAACAGTAGTGGCAGGGGGGCGCTACGCGATTTACGAGTATTAATTGGCCAACCGAACAATATCTCAGAAGAGGAACTACCTGATGATCATGCGTGGGGCGATACCGATTCAATTGATCGCCCACTACCTCCTAGATTCATAAGTTTGGGCGAGATAAGCTCATCTCTGGGTGTCGATGCATCTCGATGGGAGAGTGAGTGAATATGCCGCGCAAGTCTAAGCGTAAGACAGCAGTCAATACCAGCGGTAAGCGCAAGACTGCAGTTGCACGCGCCACCGTCCGTAAGGGTAATGGGCGCGTAAGAGTCAACAGCAAACCAATCCACATCATGGAGCCTGAACTAGCAAGGCGCAAGGCGCTAGAGCCTGTTCAGATAGCCGAGGCGATGAACCGCCTAGCAGATGCCGATGTTATTGTCGATGTCCAAGGCGGCGGCCAGATGGGTCAAGTAGACGCAATTCGCACAGCAATCGCGCGTGGCCTAGTAAAGTGGAACGGTGGTGCTGAAGGAGATGATGAGGAACTTCGTGATGAGTTCATCAGATTCGACCGCAGTCTACTGGTGAATGATCCTCGAAGAAAGGAACCCAAGCATCAAATGGGACGAGGCGCTCGCAAGAAGTGGCAGAAGTCGTACAGGTGATTATATGTTGATACCAGTAAGATGTTGGAGTTGTGGAAAGGTAATCGCACATGTCTACGAGCAGTACAAGGAAGCCGTAGAATCTGGTGAAGATGCATCCAAAGTTTTAGATGATCTCGGTATGGACTTGTACTGCTGCAGAAGGATGTTCGTAGGCCATGTCGACTTGGTCGACGAAATCGCTCCTTTCAGCATCGCTAGAGAACACTGAGAGTCTGTAAGTTCACTATTACTCTACTAGAGATGGCTCAATTGCAACAATTGTTGCAATATTTGACATCATCCAACAAGATGCAGCCCCTAGTTGTAACCAATCGCCCGTTGAAGCGATACCATATGTGAAGACACTAATTATCCAGCAAAGACTGGCCAATGTTTGACCTAACCATTCAATACTCAACATTTTTTCAAGACGGGTTCGTGTATGGATCGTAAACATTTTTTCATCATCCTATATTCAATTGATATTGTTCAACAAGTCAAGCATTCTTGACCACAGCAAGATAAGTCATCAAGATACATCCCCCATCCTCTATACGCTTCTACGAACTCATCCGTATCATAGCCTAGTGTAGAGGCGATTGCTCGTGCGACAATAGCAAAACGCTGGCGATACTTGAAGATGAAACAGAAAATGTGACCATCATGTCTCACAGAAGGCCCACAAAGAAACAAACCAGGCATTATTGTTGACTCATCATTTTCTGTAATTAGAGGAAAACCATCTTCTCTTTCTTCAAATAGATGAGAAATAAACCTATGACTACCCTCAAATCCTCCGGCAAATAGCGGCTGTGATGTAGATTCGAAGACTTGACCATCTCCCGTATTTACCTTGTATGTGCCATCGATTAACTCGACCGAACAAATTGCGGTTTGAGAGCACAAATCGACATTTTTCTCGAATATTGGATTTCTTATTCTTTCAAACGAATATGTGGATAAGGTAATACTTGGATCTGAACTTTCTTCATCCCAAGGACTGTTCAAATCAAAGACTTTCACATTTTTCCCATTACTTGAGAGGTGATATGCCGCATCAATACCACTCTCATAACCTCCGATGATAAGGAAATTATCGCCCTCTAAATCCTTGTAACTTGGGATTGTTGCCGTGTGTCGACAAAGATGGCTACCCTCAAAGGCTTCCAATATGGGGTATTGATACTCTCCAGCAGCCCAAATCACATTTCTTGCTTGAAGGGTAGTATCTGCAGTCTCTAGATGAAATAAATCTTGAATTTTCTCTATTGAGGAGATATTTGTTTTTTCCAGTATTGGTAGTTCAAAAAAGTCCGCTATGTCCTGAAGATGCATTGCATATTCTTTTCCGGTAGGGTGCTCAACTTTCATGCTAAATGCAGGAGATATACCAATTGCTATTGAATTCAAATCTAGCATTCCTATGGAATTACTTGGAAATGATGGCGTGATGAAACGAGTCTCATCGGGCCATGCCGAAAATGATGCCCCGACAGATTCCCTTTCTACAATCAAGAAGTTCTCGACTCCAGCGTGTAAGAGAGAAACCCCAACTCCAATACCAGCTGCACCTGCACCTACGACAATAACATCAAACTCTTCGGACTCCATTCCGGATACTATACTGTCGTCTTGATCCAAGCCTTGTGTAATTGCCATAGCGCGGCCGACATTAATAACAATTTAATATATCCTAATAATCTGAGAATACCAAATTATTATGATGTCACTAATCAGTGCTATTTTTTGGTCCAGTTAGATCTAGTGATAACTCCCAGTTTTGAGATTAGCTGGAGAAATATGAGAGTCCGACAGGGCTTTGACTACCCCCCGACTCGTAGTGAAGCCCAAAGGGCCTGTAGGTTAGCTTGGCCTATACTTCGCGGCTGGGGGTCGCGCGACCCAGGTTCAAATCCTGGCAGGCCCACCATATCGAAAATACAGGAGCCCGCAGGGCTCCTATACGCAGGTTGAAGGCATCTGCGCGACTTGGAGTATCATGGCAGCGGAGCGCCCGGACTCAGCCAGCGAGCAGGCGCTGGTGGAGTGGCTCGCTGAGCAAATTTCCCATCATTCTCACCTCTACTACAACGAGGCCAAACCAGATATCTCCGACTCGGAGTTTGATGCTCTTTGGGACGAACTCAAGTCCCTCTCTCCTAACCATCCTCAACTGCAGAAGGTAGGTTCTGACCCACCTCCAGGTTCAACCAAGGTCGAGCATCTATTTCCAATGCTCAGTTTAGACAAATCGAATACGGACGACGAAGTTACACATTTCGTTTCAGAGACGACTGCTCAAGGTAGGAGATTTGTGTGCCAACCCAAACTAGACGGCTCGGCATTATCTTTGGAATACAGAAGAGGCAGATTGGTCAGAGCCGCCACTCGAGGTAGCGGGACAAGAGGCGAGGATGTTACTGCAAACGCACGCAGAATCTCGAATGTTCCTGAATCCCTAGCATGGGATGGTGACTGTCACATCAGAGGAGAGGTTGTAATGCCCCTTGCTATATTCCATGACAGTTACTCGGATGTTGCCCCAAATCCAAGAAACCTTGCAGCTGGCGCACTCAGGCAGAAGCACGCAGAGGCCGGCAAAGGTAGAGCCGAGGACCTGATGTTCCTTGCATACGGAGCAGAGTTTCCACAGGGCGATTTCAGGCACCCAGATAGCCCAGAACCTCCGGCTTTCGAATTTGATTCTGAATCCATAACATGGCTTCAGGAGATCGGTATCGAAGTGGCCGGTAATGAGGTTGTAGGGGGGAGTGACCCCCAATCCACTACAACCGAGATAATGACAGTCGTAAACAGATGGACTGAGAACAGAGATGGTGCAGATTGGGAAATCGATGGTATAGTAATCAAACTCGATCGACTTAGCAAGAGAACATTGCTCGGAATGACCGCACACCATCCTAGATGGGCCCTAGCTTGGAAATTCCCTCCTGAGGAGGCAATTAGTGTCCTGATGGATGTGGAGTGGCAGACTGGTAGGACTGGTAATGTTACTCCTGTTTCTAAGGTCGCCCCTGTAACCGTTTCAGGAGTAACTGTAGAGAGTACTACACTGCATAACAAAGGCGAAGTCGAAAGACTCGGAATCATGCTCGGTGATCGTGTAAGAGTGGTAAGGAGAGGAGATGTAATCCCGAAGATTACTGAAGTACTCGGTGCGGCCCAAGATTCCGATTTGAATGACAGGAAGCATGCTGATGGCACTCCATTCGGCGAACCACTCCCTGCTCGAACAGTAGTGACGATACCCACTCATTGTCCCAGATGCTCCTCAGAATTAGTTGAGGACGGGGCATTCATTCGCTGCATGGACCTGAATTGCCCATCTCGTTTGGAGCGCACCATCCTCTACTGGTGTCGACACCTCGAGATGGACGGAATTGGAGAGAAACTAGCCGAGCAACTTTGCTCGACTGGGATGGTGACTTCTTTGGCTGATCTCTATACTCTAAGCATGCGTGACATAGCAAGTCTAGACCGGATGGCAGAGAAATCTGCAGGCAATGTAATCGATGAACTTGAAGCAAGCCGTAGTATGACTCTGAGCACATTCCTAACAGCTCTTGGAATGCCAAGGATTGGCCCCGAGATAGCTAACTCAATTGCTACTGAAGTTGGAAGTCTCGACGCGCTACTTGAGTTAACTCATGGTATGGATGACGAGTCAATATCCAGACTAGTAGCGATAGAGGGAGTCGGCGAGACCGTAGCAAACCTGCTCCTTGAGGGACTATCGGTTAGAATGAACATTATATCTTCTCTGAGTAATGAATTGGATATCTCGGACGAGATTACAGAAACAAACAGTGGACCACTCGAAGGACAGACATTCTGCATTACTGGAACCCTCTCCAGACCAAGAAAGGAGATTGCACTATCAATCAAGTCGAAGGGCGGAAAAGTAGTTTCTTCAGTGTCAGGTAAATTGGATTACCTCGTCGCAGGCGACTCTGCAGGATCTAAGTTGGATAAGGCTGATCGATTGGGAGTGATGGTACTGAATGAGACAGAACTTTCTGCTCTGACAGGAATTGATCCTCCAGCAGAGAGACAGAGCACTCTCGGCGACTTTTAGCCGTACATTGAGCCGAGCGAGTCCCCCCCATCGGCTGGCGGATTGAGATGAACCGCCATCATCTCACGAATCTCTCCCTCTATTCTCTGTGCTTCCTCAAGCAAAGGCCCGGGGTCTAGATGAACTGCGGGAATCAAATCATCCAAACACTCGATGATTCGAGCAGCAGCTCTAGCATCAGGAAGCCCTCCCCCTATTGTACCATCAGACTCGGCTAGGATAGCCATCACATCGACTCCCCTACGCCTACTCTCGCCCATCATAACACCAGTAATTCCTCCAACCACACCTTGCTTCAACAGAGGAATACCCAATCCTTCGAGAGTTTTGTGCGACTCATCTGTAGATCCTATTCCCAAGATTGTCTCATTGGTCTGATCATCGTCGAAAATTGAGTGCTGCTCGCCAATTCCTTGAGCGTATGAGTCAATCAGCATAGTTGCCCCCACACCTCCTGCAGCGCACCAATCTAGCAGCGTATCGGCCAGTGGAAGATTCAGTTCAGGCATCACTTGGATTTCAGATGCAATCAGGATAACCTTGTCACACCTTTCCATATTGCATACCGGCTCGCCTGAGTAGAATCTCATTGGCGGTAAGGGCTTACCGTCCTGAACTAGACATACCGGAGGTAGCTTTGGGTGTCTGACACCCCCTACAAATTCCAATTCTAACTTGTCAACAAGATAGTGAGCGACGATGCTGCTAACGAATCCAATTGAAGGAAAGCAACTGATTACAAGAGCGCCGCTAGCATTCAATTCAGCATCGACTTCCACCTTGGGTGCGTCTACCATGGGAACCAATAGTTAGACGATGATGTTAATCGTTGTCACTCTCGGTGCCTTCATCGGAGTGCACGAAATGGACGAGGGTTTCACCGCTCACCAACTTTCTCCTTCCTCATGGAATCGCTACGAAGACTGCCCTCGAAAGTACTGGCTATCACGGCAAAGACTGCCGAGGAAGGCCAGCATGCCGGCAGCAATGGGAACTGCTGTTCACAACTCCGTCGAGGACCTATGTAACCTAGATTTGTCAGGAAGAGAAGCAGATGAGTCTGGTTGGCTACCTCCAACAGCAAAGGCCGTATTGGATCGTCATTGGGCCCTCGAAAGAGACACTTTCCTAGCCACTCCACGCCACCCTAGATGGAAGGATGAGATGATAACAAAGGCGCACGACGGGCTTGTCGGAGCACTCAACATTTTATTCTCCAAATCCAATATTGGAAAGGTAGCACTGTCCGAGGTCACAATAGAGCAGTGGAAGGGTGTGCAGAGCATAGTGCTCGCCAATGAGGGAACTCTCAAATCAGACGATGGTAAACTCATGGGAAGACTCGATCTCCTAGTAGCAGATTTAGATGAGAATGGAGCCTCAAAGGGATGGATTGTAGCCGACTTGAAGACTGGCAATCCACCCAAGCAGAAACTTAACGAGAAGGTTAGTCGGCAATTGAGGTTCTATCGTGACCTGCTGATAGAAAACAACCCGGACCATCCACCAGTTCATGCCGAGGGGTGGTATTCATCTAATCAGACCGTGCATAGAGCCGATGGCCCGTCAGTTCTGGCCGAGGCACTGGAGGCTTGGGAGGGGATGAGGCCCACTTCGACTCCTTTGGAGTCGACACCCGGTGAGATGCAATGCGGTTTCTGTGAATGGAAGGCCTGGTGTCCTTCATGGTGGGTTGCTAGAAGGGACGGGTTACTCCCTCCTGGTGCAATGTTCAGGGACGAAGTAGTCAGTACTATCAGATTCGATCCAGAATCAGGAGCAGCACTGTTCCAGCGAATGCCTCCGGTAGGAGAAGACGGAGATTTAGCAACCTCCGACCATCGATTCGGAGCGATACTGAGAGACCAGGCTCTGACTCAGATGCAAGATTTGATTGAATCAGGACATGAGGGCCCAATTTTTCTTGGAAGCGCTAGAGTAGATGGCAAGATAGTCCACATGGGAGACTGGTGCGAGGTCCTGCCTTGGACTCCACTTTTGGAATCAATTCGTTAATGAGTCCAGCAAATCATCGATACTCCCAGAGAATTTGTCTGGGTACGCCCGCATCATTTTCCAAAGTAGCAATAGGGTAGCCCCTGCATCAGCATCGGCCTGATGGCTTCTAGTCATCTCGATGCCGAACCTAGCGCACAAATGTCCCAATGTATGTCTGCCCGGAATCTTTAGTCTGCGAGCCAGAACTAATGTGTCCACAATTCCTCTCGGCATCGGGGGTTCCATACCAGCACGCACGCACTCAACCTCAAGAAAACGCCAGTCGAATTTCAACACATTATGTCCGACGATTATCGAATTCTCAATCATAGAACCAATCTCATCTGCATGCTCAGAAAAATCACCCATCCCTCTGACATCATCATTGCTGATTCCATGCACTCTAGTTGTTTCAGGAGGAATTTTCACCTTAGGATCAACAATAGATTGTAGATTGATGTGACTTCCATCTGCATCGCTACCAACAAGGGCGTACTGTACAATCCTATCCTTCCTGTGGTCGAACCCCGTTGTCTCTAGGTCAAATCCGAGGACCCGGTAACCTGCAAGCAGGGAGCCTGACATGTTACCCTGTTCATCGCCACCGTCCATGAACTATCGTAATCATCTGACGACCCCCGTGTCCTGCAACAGCCCTATGAGGGAGCGGTTGAGGAGGACGAACATGGTATCTAGTCCGAGGAGCATTCCAGTTGCACTAGTTGTGATGTTACTATCGGCGAGTCTAGTTGGCTGCTCAGGACTGAGTTCGACTACTCCAAACGCACGACTAAGCGCAGATTTACAAGAAATCAATATCGGCGAGACCGTGAATTTTGATGCAAGAGAATCGTCCACTCCTAATCCAACATACATCGATGAGTACAGATGGGAGTTTGGAGATGGAGAGAGTAGAACCACCAAGCAAGGTATCGTCAGCCACACCTTCAATTCGGCTGGCACATACGAAGTCGAAGTCACTGTAGTAAACGATGAAGGAGAGGTTGACAGAGCCTCAATTAGCATATTCGTCAACTCTCCTCCGACAATTGTTCTTGAGATGCCTACTTTCGTCAGAGCAGGAGAATCGGCAAGACTCGATGCCAGCACTTCCACCGACCCAGAGGGCGCAAATGTCGAGTTCATCTGGGACTTCGATCATGGCTTAGATTCGGACGGAGATGGAGACAAGACCAATGATGCACAATCATCCTCATCTTTCGTAGATTTGATTTACGAAACTTCAGGCAACAGAACGGGCTCGGTATCAGTAATCGATGACAAGGGGGCCATGAACACAAAGATTTGGAGTCTGATGGTGATTTCTAGGACATTCAAGGTAGTATGGGAAGAGCAGCACATAGAGGTGGAATGGTCGGGTTATCTGGAGCAAGGACAGTCCATCGAGTTGGAACATATTCCTGGAGAGGGCGCGCGTATCATTCAGGTTAATGCTACACTTACTCTAGCTAGAGACCTACTGCCAATAATGTGGCCTGAAGACAACTTCACGGTCTCCTTGAGCATACCCGAGACAGGATGGAACACCTTCGCTTCAACCACACACGATAACATCACCGAGAATGCTAGTGCTAGCATTGATCGGTCAGACATGAACTCAATACCTGAGAGCGACTACACCATTACTGCGGACTCATCAGATGGATTGGTCGAGACTCTTTTGAACGAGCCCGGAGAAAGATTCGGGCAGGGGACTTGGTATTGGATGATTACGGCCGATGAATGCGATCCAGATCTACCGGTTGACGATGTCGACCCCGACCAAGGAAACGACTGGCAACTAGTCGTTGAATTTGTTATTCTTGTGCCCAGAGTAAGTGAGATAGCAGTCTGAACCATTCTTCTTCGCGTGCGAAGGGCTTTGAACTCGGCTTCGATGCCGATGCATGGTCAGGTCAATCGAGATTACCAAGGTCTCAATCAGGGACAGGCTAATCGTCGATGCAGATGTTCGCATGAATGACCCTAAGGACTACAATTTCTCACCAAGAGTGGTAATTGAAGGAAGTACTCTGAGCCTGCACAACGAGGGTGACGAAGGTATTGCAACATCAATCAATCTCGACTCCGAGCAAATGTCTACTGCAGAGCGAGATCGTCTTCTTGAACTACGTGTCAAGTTCTCTGTCGAGGGAATGCACGGAGTCTTGACTCACAAGACTCAGAATGTTAAAACCGGGCCAAACGCGAAGAAACTCGCAGAACCACGGTGGAAGACCGTACTCCCCCTTTCAATGTGATTTAACTCACCGTCGGGGTTATACAGAAGTCGCCGGTCGAAAACGCGCTGGACCCATAGTGTAGCCTGGATATCACATGAGCTTGCGGAGCTTGTAACCCGTGTTCGAATCGCGGTGGGTCCGCCATCTTTCAGGCTCAGCGAATGGCATACGAGACTACATAACCAAAGCATCCGATTCATGTGCATGAGAGGGTCTGGTCTAGTTGTACTACTACTGTTTTCTGCAGCCCTAGCTGGCTGTGCAGGCGATGACAGAACGGAGATAATCGAGGACACCACTCCAGAGATTAACTCAGAGGACGAACGAGCCGAAGACATAACCCAAATCAATCAAGAAGAATGTGGAGAGCGAGAAGGATCTTGGAATGAAGCCCCCGATCGCGAAGGCGA
>DAQX01000006.1 GCA_002503055.1 Euryarchaeota archaeon UBA86
AATGAAAATTGCAATCCATAATATCGAGATTTTCATCCAAGTTCGAACCTTTGATTCCGACTCCCATTCGCTCATATTGGGTGAGCCTACAATCGGTTGCCGTTCAAACAGAGAACCCAGATTAATTTCTCCAGATAGATCCCAAACTTGGCCAGCAGCTGTTTTACCATATCCGTGAAGCATATTTCCGATGTCAGACATTGCCAAGTGGCCTTTACTGGCGATTGAGTCAAGTTTCTTTTGTCTGATGTTGCCAACCTTTGAATTGAAATGTGGCTCGATGAAATTGTAACTCATGTAAATTGAAAGATATGTGGTTATGATTAGCAGCAATAGGAATGAGATCCACCCTCCTGCAATAATGGAACTGAATAGTGCCCCTAGGGCAATTAATGACAGTGTCCCCCTACTAGGAAACTCGCCTACAAATGACCTACCGAATGGCCCCAATTCGTTAGGACTGCCCTCTGGAATCGTCTGAAGGCTAGTACTCACGTGATCTATTCCTCTGCAGAGCCATCTCTAATCTGCTGCTTTTTCATCTGAGCTTGTAGAGTAACCAGTTCCAAGTAGGCAGTTCGGGCTTCTAGGTACTTGTCCATTTCATCAAGATATGACTGCTTCTCTGCCGCATACAGGCTACCATCTCTGGCGTTTGCATCCATCTTGAATAATAGTGTGAAGAAGAACAATGTGAGCAACAAAGGACCAACAAGCATGAGATAATTTTCTTCCAAGTTGTATGTCCCGCCAGCAACCTCGGTACCCGATCCAAGAATAATTGAGATAATGACAACTCCAGGCCAAAGAATCAGATTTGCAAGTAGAAGTACCCACTCGTATAATTCGTATTCTGATCGTCGACTCGGTCTTTTCGGCTTAGTTACAGGCGCCTGTTCCATGTAGTTACCCGCCATATCCACATCGGCCCCAGAATATGAGGATTCTGCAATCTCATCGACGATATCGAGAATCGCTGATGTATCAATTTCAGACTCTTTACTTCGTTCAGAACTTCTGCTCCTAAACATTGGAATTGATAAAACAGAGAAGAAACAAATCATTCCAATTACCATGGAAGAAATTGACACCAAGTCATAGGAACTTCCAGTCACATCAACCATTCTGATTACTAATGAACCAATCATCACTAATGACAGATAGTATAGGGATTGAAACTTCTTGAATAAGTAAAGAAAAGCCGAGAGTGTTAGTAATACCACCATCACATCTACCACTTCTGGCATAATTGAGAACTCACCAAAATGTAAACTCGAATCAAATGTCGATGAGATTAGATAGGCACCAATTCCGCCGAAAATCGTGATTAAAATTGCAATCGCCCGAGACGATTCTCCTAAATCATCAGCAATAGGTCTGACAATATCTCCGGAGATCGAGGATTCTGAGAAATATGCCAGCCATAGTGCAGTCTGGAAAATTACTGTGGCCGGAATAATGTATGGCAGATGAGTTGCCCCTTGCTTGAAAGCGGAAACAGATTTTGATGCAACTCCTTTGGCTACGGAACCAATTGATGAAGCCTTACTTGGTAGGTCGGCATTTTGTATAGAGGCTGTGATCTTTCTACCGGTATTTCCAGCGCTTTCTTTGCCCTTTGAAATCACGGAATCTTCGCGCTCCTTATTGGTGCCCTCGGAGTGCTCGAGATGACCTTTCTCATCTGATTTATTTTCGCGCCGTTGCTTAATCGACTGCTCAATATTTTTCGAAACCTCGTCTATGGAATCTAAGGCCTTGGCAAACCTCGACTCGAATGCCCCTTCATCGGAACCCTCGGCCATGAGTAATGGAAAATGTCCTCCTGCTTCAATTTCTCGGAAACCAACAATCAATATTGCATTACCATTCCGTTCCGTTAGGAACGGATTCATCTCAAGGGAATCCTTCATGACCGTCTCTCCGGGCGTTGCGAGCAGATATTGTGGACCCCAATGAATACCTGACTCAGGACCAGATGATTTCCTTGGCTCTGGTCGCCGCTCTATTACTGACCTCAGGGGCTCGGAGAATACTCGATGCTAGCGGCTTGTTCGCCGCCATGCTAGTTGGTCTTGTGATCTCTCTACTTGGCCACTGGACTTGGCTGGCAATCATGGTCGTGTTCCTTGTCCTGGGATCAGCCGCAACGAGATGGAAGTTTGAGGAGAAAAGTGCCATGTCGATTCAGGAAGGCAATGAGGGAGTAAGAGGTTGGAGAAATGTCCTAGCTAACGGTGCGGCACCTTCGATAGTTGCAATATTGAGTTGGCAAGGAGATGGTGACTGGTATTTCCTAGGCATGGCATGCTGTGCCTCAGTCGCACTCTCTGACACTCTAGCTTCAGAGATTGGGAGCCTTGATCCGAGAACCCGCAGTATCATCAACTTGGAAGCAGTGCCTCCGGGAACCAACGGAGGAATGTCTCCTACTGGGACCTTGGCGGCGATTACTGGGTCATTGATTATCGCTGTAGTAACGGTTCTGATGATTCCATATTCTCATGACGGATTCCACCACTCCTCGTCCTTGCTTGTAGATTCCCGCGACAAGGCGTTTGTACTCATTGCAATAGTGGGTTGGATAGGGTGCCAAGTAGATTCAATCCTCGGAGCATTACTGGAGAATGAAGGATACATCGGAAAGCATTCTGTGAACTTTCTAGCCACTCTTTCTGGGGCGTTAATGGCCTTCATTGCATGGGGGAGAGTATTCTGACAGGTGATAGTGAGGTTTGTACTGTACGAGGTCCGGGGATTGTCATGGGAGAGGATTCGAGAGTACCGGCTAGAAGTGCTGCTGCAACCCTTGTAGCATTACTCCTCGCCCTCTCAATAAGTTCCCTAACCCATGCCCAAGATCCGATGGAGTTTGAAGGTCCCGGGATAGATTGGGACTTACCAGATTCCCACATGCTCTATCTCAAAGGGACTGTCAACGATCCTTTCCTAGACCGTAATTGGTCGACTAATACAGGTGAGCCATTGGGCAAGGCGGAATTCACTAGGACCAGCTCGTCACTGAATCCGAATCTAATCGACATAGAATCAGCCCCTCTATCGAACTCTTTCAGATTCGAGGGCAACCTAAGTGTGAGATTGTTCGCCTCCCTGGACTCCACAAATGATGGATGCAGATTATCCAATGTTCTACCCGGTGCTGCCGGAGCCGAGACCAGATTCTTTGTCACCTTAATTCTGGGTAACACAATAGTCCTCGATAACGCTGTTACCAACTCAATTGCAATGCAAGAATCCTATCTCGAGGCCCATGAATTCACTGTGACTGCTGGTGATGTAAATGTCTCAATGGCCGAGGGAGACATGATCTCACTTAGCGTGGATGTGGAGCACGATTGTGTCCAACAAGGAATTCTATGGTGGGGCACATATGATGCTACATCGGCAATAATCTTCCAAGGAGATGTAATCGAACCGATGCTGGATTACCAGGTTGACTCCAACAGGATGGTCCGAATCGAATTCACTCCAATTTCTCCTTGGGGGCCAGGTGACTTTGACAGGCAAGTTATCCAGATAGTTGGGCCTCTGGATTGGGATGAGATGGTGCATGGACACGGTAAGGAAGACCAACGCCTTGAGCACTTTGAGATGCCTCATGGGACTAGAAAAGGCGAGGCTAACAGGACAATCCTAACTTGGACTTCCGAGAAGCCGATTCTCCCGGGGCAATACATGATTGACTCCTGTTTCGCTTTGACCGACCAAGACCCCGGCGAGACTTGCGATGCAGTAGCAGTTCTGAGATTTGAGATTCTGCCGGATGAAGACCCGTTATTGTCTTCAATGTGGGCAATTCTAATTATCCCACTTGCAATTGTTGGATGGATTGGTGCATCTATTCGAGAAGCCACCCTTCCTCTTCCTGCCTACGGCGTTCTCTTGTTACTGGCTATCGCATCGATTGGACCTGCGATGCATCTGCCGGACATAGATTCCGAAGTTCCCCGGCAAGAAGGTGCAGCTCCTTCATTCACATTACTTTCTCATGATGGAGGATTATACTCACTATCCGAATTAATTCAGGACAGCGACGCGCTAGTAGTCGGACTCTTTCATCCAGGCTCTCCAAACGCAATTAGGCAAATGAATGAGTTCAGAGGAGCCGAAGCACTTAGTCAGGTGGATATCGCATTTGTTCAGATTGCCACTGGAGAGGGAGTTCAAGCAATCGATTTAGATACATTTGCTATGCAACTAAATGAATCATGGCCTCTGTTATTGGATGAGTCAGATGCTTCCACAGGGAAGGCCTTCCCAAGTGGTGCTACTGATGCAGTCATAGTCATTGACTCTGCAGGATTTGTTACCAGTTGGAATCCAGGAACAATGTCTTCAATGGAGATCGAGGAAGCAGTAGAGTCCGCAACTAGAGGCTCAGGAAACAATCCCCTGACTATTCTTGGCCTCATAATGGGCACCGCCCTAATGCCATTGTTGATACTGGCAATGCCTAGAGACAGAAAGTTGGAACTTCCCAAAGAACCTCTGTTTCCAGGAGCCGCTTCCATCATGACAGCGCTTGCAGCGGCTGCTGGATTCGCTATTTGGGCTCTACCGATTTCTCTTCTTTCTGCATTTGGTGCTGGATCAATCTGGCTTTGGGTGGAATTAATATTGGCAATTCTATTGATTTACCACGGCTCCTCAATGCTTCTGCGTGGCAAAATTATGGAGGTCGAGATTGTTTCTTCTAGGGTCTACCAGATGTTGCCAGAAGATTTCAGAGAATGGCGTGATGAGTCCAGTTTCAAGGAGGACGCTTACTTAGGACTCTGGCTAGCCTGGCTAATCTGGCTAAGGACTCCTGATCTGGTCCCTCAAGGCGTGGGTGCACTGGCTCGTTCAGATATCACTGGAACCATCCTTTCAGTTATCGCCTTCGCAGGAATGCTATTAGTTGCAGGATTAGTCATTAATCTAGCGAGATTAGTCGCCTTGACGCCCGGTAATATCTCGAGAACTTTCGGCTGGCTCAGCGTCGGAATTAGGCCTAGAGCATGGGGCCTAGCGGCTGCTGTACTGGGTGCATGGGTTGCAGTACATCTTGCAGTCGGACCTATCTATGGTTCGATGTAATCCAAAATTGAAGTAATGAATTCAATATAGCGTTGACCGAGATTGTCATAAGAGCAAGGCCCTAGGGCGTGATACTCCTAAGGGGGTATAGTATAACCTGGTAGTACCGCGGGCTCCAGTTGCACGGGAATGACGACGAGTGGGTTTTCTGATGGCTTTGATGACCAACTGGAGCACCGACCCGTCGCAAACCGAGAGCGTGCGCGTATCGGGTGCACGCTAAGCGGAAGACACCCGCTGATCTGGGTTCAAATCCCAGTGCCCCCACCAACCGACTCTTGCGGACGCCTTGTAATCTAAATGCGGTTGGGTTGAAAGACCAAGTCTATGTGAGCGCAGTGATGCAACCCAAACCGGTCAAGGCGCTGCTATGCGTCATCATGCTTGTTTCATGTACCGGCAGTCTGGCTGTACCAGGTTACCAGGCTCTAGATTATCACGGAGTCCAATTGATAGACAAGGGTCAAACACAAACAGTCCCAAATCAGTCTCCAGTTATCTGGTCTGAACAGGCCCCATGGTGGGAAACTACAGCATTAGATGCCGACAGAAACAGCATTCATGATTCGTTGCAGTTTGCCGAGGGGCCGGTGAATGTAGGCATTTCATTTTCTAGAGATGTTACCGATCAGGACAGAAATAACCTATCTCTTGCAGGCTATGAGATACGTGTTGAACTACCGGTCGTAGATGCGGTATTAATCGGTGCAGTAGATGCCAGTGAGGTATACGATATTGCAAAATTTGACGGAGTAGGCATGGTCGAGCGATACGGCTCGCTCATATTCTATGGAGATATTCAGACCCCTGCTGTTAAGGCCAAAAACTCGACAGAGTATCCAGTTGGAGCATGGGACTTAGGAGTAAGTGGCTATGGAGTAAACATCGCCCTCACAGATACTGGAGTGGACAATGAACACCCTGGTCTATCTGGTAAATTTGTAGCTGGTTATGATGCAGTTTGCTATGTCCATTCCGATCCGCAATGTGTTCTCGCAGGCGGGCGCGAAGATGATGGCTCATTCGATCCTGATGATGGAAATCAACACGGCACAGCATGTATGGGGATGGCGGCCGCTACCGGAATAGATGCAGATGGCTCTCAGTCTGAGTTCTACGGTTCTGCTCCAAATGCGTCTTTGGTTGATGTGAGGATTGGGACGGATGTTGGTGCGGGGCCGTTTGAGAATTATCTGTTGGAGCAGGAGTTCTACGAATCTGCAATGAATGGACTACAGTGGATTATTGATCACCGAGACGATGCTTGGCCCGGGGTCGACGAGGCCAACTATGGGATTGACATCATTTCACTATCTTGGGGAATCACCAGTCACGAGAACGGCGGCTCAGATGGCACTGATATGCATAGCAGAATTCTCGATGAGGCGATGCTTGCTGGAGTAACCGTATCTAATGCCGCAGGAAATGATGGCCCTGATAATGACGGACTATCTGGTATGAGCGCGTCTTCACTATCAATCACTGTTGCAGCCACTGACGATCAAAACACAGTCGACAGATCAGACGATACCATAGCCTCCTACTCTTCGAGAGGACCAAGAAGGGACAATGGAGACACTAATCCTCTGGATGAACTAGTTCCGGAGGTCAGTGCTCCTGGCACTAACATTATCCAAGCAGAGGGCTGTGTCTCTAGCGGAGGATGCAACAACTTTCTTGGAGGAGATGCCTCTGACAATACCTACACTGGCCGTGGTAGTGGGACCTCATATGCCACTCCTGCAGTAACAGGAGTCATAGCACTAGTAATGGAGGCTAACGAGAACCTAACACCTCTGCAGATTAAGGAGGTGCTGAAGCAAACAGCAGAGAGGAGAGGCGAGCCAAGCGCTCCCGATTTGGACCCATACTGGAATCGGGACTTCGGCTGGGGAATGGTAGATGCTCACGCTGCAGTTAATCTCGCATTCCACCTAGGTGAGATGGGCGATGAGGAATCTATTGACCCATCAATTCAGAATCACCTAGTGAATCTTATTGATTCCAATGGCACAATCAATGTGACAGGCCATTCATGGGGTCAAATGGGGGGAATCGACCGAGTGGAATTCAGAATTGACGGCGGAGAATGGAGGGAAACAACTTACTCCTCAGAGTTGGAAGATTTAGGTCCACTTACTCCGTTCTTGTGGCATGTAATTCTTGACCCTTCAAAGATTGACAAAGGATCACACATGGTGGAGATTAGGGCAGTTTCCGGCGATTCTGTTTCCCTCCCTGTTATTGTGACAGTAAACGGCACTTCTGCTGTTTCGGCAGAATTCTCAGTACCTCCATTGGTAATCGCCCTCGTCGCCACTGTTTTCATCATCTGGGCCGCTTCTGTTGTTTTGGTAAGGATTAGATCGGATGGAGAGATTAACGATATCATCTCACGCTTACTTGGGACAAAATCAGTAGATTTCGTGCCTGCAGGAGTAATCGACGCAGAACTTTTGGAAGAAGACGGAAAGAAATAGCGAATTCGAGATATTTGGTGCGTTTTATTCAAATCCTTGTGGACTCGTCCGCAGGTCATGGTGAGGTTCTCAGACAGGGCGAACAGCATCAGACCTACGGGTGTAAGACGTATGTTTGACATGGCTGGAGACGACTCAATTCAGTTCGGCCTAGGGGAGCCTGACTTCCAGCCGCCGCCTGTTGCAATTGAAGCCTTCACCAAGGCAATGACAGAAGGCAAGAACAAGTACACCACCACTGCTGGACTTCCTCCGCTTAGAAGCAAGATCGCCGAGCTGTGGCATCATCTAGATCCCAACCTTGATGAGAACAATGTTTGTATTACAATGAGCGGAACTAACGGTCTGTTGGACATCTTTCTGGCTCTTGTCCAACCCGGAGACAATGTGATGCTACCCGAGCCGTACTTCCCACTCTATCCTCCCGATGTTGTAATCTGTGGAGGGGAACCGAATCTCTATCCTTGCACTTTCGAGAATGGCTTCGTCCCCACCATACAGGATCTCGAATCCAGAGTGGATGAGAACACAGTCGCAATTCTGTATAATTTCCCCAGTAATCCTACTGGAGGCAACATTACCGAGGCACAAAGAGACGAACTTGTCGACTTCGCGATTAGGCATGATTTGTGGCTGATTACCGACGAGGTATACGACAGAATCGTCTATGACGGCCCACATGTCTCCTTCCTTGGGGCCGGATATGAAAAGGTCATCATGGTACAGTCATTCTCCAAGACCTTCGCGATGACTGGTTGGAGAATAGGCTACCTGCTTTCACCCGATGATGAGGCGATGGCACAATTGACAAAAATGCAGTACTATGTTACCGCATGTAGTAACGATGCCATGCAGCACGCTGTACTCGAGGCCCTAGTTAACGCTCCAAATTATCCCGAGGAGATGTGTGAGGAGTTCAAGGCCAGAAGGGATCTAATCTGTCGAAGACTCAATGCTATGCCTGGAGTTTCTTGCCATGTGCCAACAGGGGCATTCTATGTCTTCCCCAAGGTCGAAGTGCCGGGGATGAATAGTGAGGAAATCGCAATGGCGTTGCTCGAAGGAGGAGTATTATGTTCGCCTGGAACTGCGTTCGGCGAGATGGGCGAAGGCCACCTTAGATTCGCTTACACTATCGGGAGAGACGACATAGACCTAGGAATGGATAGAGTTGAAAAGGTCCTGAGGGAACTTAGGGGCGATTAGAAGGTGTCACCAATCTTCTCACTTACAATATTCATTTTGGCATTAGCTTTCTCAAGCGAGATGGCAAAGAAAGACTCAGGAAATATTGCAGGAATCCTTCTGCTGAGCTCTTTGGCATATCTGTACATCTATGGTCCATCTGCACTAGGGTTTGGCCTGTGCATCGGATCGGGCTGGACACTTCTGAACCAAGCAGCTTTCCAGATGTTTCCTCAGTGATCAATCATCAAAATAGGGTAGATCAATCATCCTACTTCCTTCCTCTGAGTCTCCGATCTCACCCTCTTCTCTAGGAATGTCATTTTCTGAGACTGTTCCTGCATTATCCACTTCGAAATTGTCGTCCGGACCCTCGATTAGGTCCATCTGTAAATTCTCGAGTGAACCGTCATTTCCTCTCATCCATATAGGCATATCATTTGAGCCGCCCAGAACAGAGAGAGTGGTGAATGTAGCCATCGGTAGAACTGAGATCGCCACTAGAAAATCAATCACCGCAGTATCTGGAACGGCGGCATCAGGGAAAATGACATTGAGGACTACTGCTTCCAACTGAACTTCATTCCACTGTGCTATATCAACATCAAGCCAGTTTAGTGAGGCGGCAAGAAAAGTCCTAGCTAGGAACCAGAATAGAAGAATTGGTAGGACCCAAGAGAAGCGCGATATTTTCCATAGTACACTTCTGAACATAGCAGCGTATCCAACAAGCCATGTGGAGATAGTGGGCTGAATACGAACAGCCAACCATAGTGCGATCATATAGCCGGCCATCCCCAACTCGAATGACCTGTCTGACTTGACTACTTGGTCTGGAACCCCCTCCATGATTAGTAGAGGTGTGGCAATGAGGATTACTTGCATCGGCACAGCAAGCAGCTGGAGTCCACCATGAACAGAAATAAGATCGAATCCATCCACATTCACCTTTCTGTTGACCAGCCCCACCATCTTGCCATAGGGGCTTGCTTGTAGAGCCATTCGGGTCCTATCAATTAGCTCTGGGTCGCCCTTTCTTCGACTGAGTCCTAGCACAGGAATCCAACCTCCTCTTTCGACAACCCTTAGAGGTCTGAATCCACCGAAGAACATTGCCAAAACAAGAGAAACTATGCCGTAAATTAGTCCTGCAACAATTATCCAATAGACCAATTCAGTCCTGACTGCAACCGTGAAGTTCTCCCGATCGACATCAAGCAAATAAGTCAGAGAGAAGCCAACAATTGGAACTAATGTGACCTGTAGAAAAACAACTGTGTAGAGTACCACTTTCTGATACATCTCCGCCGCATCCACAAGCCCCCGCAATTAATTCTCGACATAAGCCCTTCATCGGTAAGTGAGGGTGCAAGACCGATTAGGATTCCAAGCACCACTCACCGAATTCGCCCTACGGGCGCCGAACGCAGTTAGAGAACCTTCATACACGGTTCAAGGGACGAAGAGTATAGCATGCGCAGACTTGAACCTCTACTTCTCGTGTCACTAATGCTGGCAATGATAGTCGCCCCAATGGCAACCGAGTCACTCGGCCCAAACAATGATGACAGCCGTGCTGCCACTCCTAAGGCGCTGATTGATTTCGAGGTCACCTCGATTGAGATAGGCGACAGCTTAGCCCAAGCCCAGACATGGGGGCAGCCGGATTCAACTAATATGGAGTATGTAATCCGTGGCCAATCGATTGCGGTCACCATGACATTTACTCAAGCAGGAACTTCTAGCCAACCGGCATATGCTGAGGGCTGGATGCAGGTCTGGCATCCAATTGGATTCCTTGTTGAGGAGCATTATGTCAACATGACATTATCGGGACAGCAATCGTCGCCGCATACATTCTACTGGACTCCCAGTTCAGCACATAGCGCCATCGATGACTTTGGATACTTGTATGGCGGTATGATTCTGAAGGGCACTATTGATGGTGGCTTGGCCGATGACAATGAGGCCAATAACGAACTCGATAGGCATGTACCAGTAGCAGTCTGGAGAGATCAAATGGAGAATGGTTTCTGCGGAGATGTTGACGGCGATCAGGTCATTGACTGTACCAACATGCTCAGTGCAAATGAGCCTACTTGGGTCGGAGCAGGATACGATTCCTCGGGCTCACTATCGTCTGATCCTGATAATTATGGGCATTGGAGGATGCAGAACGGCTCAAGTAGTGAAGGAGAATTCCATTGGCGCGTATCTCGACCTGGTTCTGACTATGCCAGCAACAGGCACGACAGACTCTGGTGGGGGTGGTTCACTCCATTCGACAACTGTGACGATCCAGGACATGGCCTGAAGTACGGCACACTTGACTCATCTGTTTCCGGCATGTATGGGAATAACTTCTGCAAGATTCGAGTCAGATCATTCGATTTCATATCGATGCACCTCGTTACTCATGCTTGGGGAGAAATGGAAGCAGGAGATCAGATTAGGATAGAAACTGAGTCGGGAGGTTCTTTGGAATACTTTGACTACTCTGCGCACAATATCTCTAACAACGAGGGAGAGTGGACTCAGTTAGTATGGAATATGTCAGAAATTCATCACAATGCTGACTACACACTCGCATTCAAGTTCGACTCAAACAGCTCAATTGCAAACCAAGGAATCCATCTCGATAACTTCCTTCTGTTCGGCTTCGAGAAGGTGGCAGAGTACACTCTGGATTTGGACTGTAATGACCCACTTCCAAATGCTTACCTGACTGTGCCAGATGACCCAATCCCCCCTTCTCTGTACTGCAAAATAAAGAATAACGGATATGTTGACATCACACTTAGGCTGTACACCGAGGTTTCCAACCAGACATGGATGAATGGATACCCTCTGAGAATAGATTCGAACAATATGTTCGACCATGATAACTACGTGGTTAGCGAGGTTATTGGCGCCTTGGATACGATGGATACATGGTTCAACCTAAGCATTCCAGAGGGAGCCAGCGTACAAGAGTTGGACTGGTTTGTTTGGGTTAATGACGGAACAACAAATCTCTCCAAAGAATATCTAGAGTTACCAGTCTCAGTTATTGCGGCGTACTCCGCGACACTAGATCAAAATGTTCTGGCCAACCCAGCGGCGACGCTGTATCCAGGGACTTCTGGTGATGTGGCAATGACGCTGAAGAATACAGGTAACCAGATTGCCACATGGAACCTAGGAGCTACATTCGGAGACAATAGGTGGGGCGCTGAGAATTTGCAATGGTATGATGCCAATGGAGATTTAATCACCAGTCTGCCAATGAATATTACCGATGAGTTCCAGCTGACTGCAAGGGTGACCGTTCCAGATGAGATTCCTCCCGGGACTTATCCAATTACACTACTGGCTAGCGGGCGAGCTCCAGCTAACTTCGTTGCAGACTGGACGATTTACATAGAAGTGCCAGTGTTGCACGACCTGATCATAGAACCCGAGCAGATTACCATAACGGCTCCAGCCGATGGAATCCTGAGGCTGATAGAAATCAGAATGGTGAACAATGGTAACTCTGAGGAGGCATTCGATCTTTCGGTACTATCTGATTGGAAGCTAGGGGTCTCTCTAAACGCCGAACAAACTCTCGGTATCGACCCCTTCGGAGGCGACTCTACTGTAATGCTCCTCTTCCCGATGCCCTATGGCATAGCCAATGAGACCTATGAAATCGTAATTCTAGCCTCCAGTCAGGATGATTCAGGCTACCAATCTGCAGTCAGCATTTGGCTCACTGTTCCTCAGACCAATATAGTAGATGTAGAAGACCTCGATTTGACCAATGAGGTGTTCCGTGGAGGAGAAGATGCTCGCACTGTCAATTGGGAAATTTGGAATAATGGAAACATCAACGACGCATTCTACATCAGTTTCGAAACCAGTCACCCAGATGTAAATGTCCAAGCCACAGGACTTACAGAGGGCAGAACAATCTATGTTCCACCCGGCTCCTCTGTGAATCTGACTGTCAGATATTCGTTCGACTACTCGGCTAATGGAGAACGAGAGATTACCCTGATTGCTTCTAGTGTAGAGGCCGATAAAATAGGAGAGGTAGCCAGCGGTAGTGGTATTGCCGAATTCCAAGTTGGAGCGCAGGGTTTCTTCCAAATCCTGCCTCCTGCTGAATTGGTTATTACGGAGGGAGGGGATGACTATGCTCTGTTATTCACAGTAGTCAATCTGTTCCCAGAGGACCAATTGCTAAGCGCAGATGTAAATCGTAACTCTGAGTTATTCTTCAATATCATAGATGCCAGAGTTGACGCCGGCGACAGGGACTTCGTTCTATTAGCAAACCAGTCAAGAGTCATCACCGTAATGCTCGAGGTTTCAGATGAAAATTTGGATAACTTGATGGAAAATGAAATGTCCTTTGATTTAGTTCTAGAAGTTGATGGGGACAGGGATAAAGTATCGATGGCAGGTACATTGAAACTGGTCAAACCGGTTCCCGATGAGACCGGGCCCGATGTGGAAGAAACTGCATGGTGGGCCGGCAATATCATCTTCCTATTACTTGGAGTAGGTATCGTAATTGCAGTAATTGTAGCCTCTGTACGCATCTTTGCCAGTGCCTCTGCACCAATGGAAGAAGTCTCAACTTTGGCTGACTACGAGATGACTGTGGACGGCAGTGGTTGGGATGATTCCTCAGGGATTCCTCAGGCCCCGTCGCTACCATCTGATGACGAGGTCGCGAATTCCATGTACGGCGGGACGAAAGAGATCTTCGAGCAGGCGCCCGAGATGCCCTCTCCTCCCATGCCCGAGCCCGAGATGCCTCCTCCCATGCCCGAGCCCGAGCTAGAACCCGAGCCCGAAGAAGCCCCCGAACCCGATCTACCACCAGGAGTACCGTCCATTCCGGATGACGGTTTGCCAGAGGGCTGGACAGTAGACCAGTGGATTCACTACGGCCAGAGATGGCTCGACCAACAGAACCGAGATTGACACTCAAACCCTTCTCATATCATGTGCGAGGCCTTATGACCCCCCCTTGGGTCGCCGAATTCCGGAGCGTGATTTCCTATGTACAACGGTCAACAGCCAATATTCATTCTGAAGGAAGGAACAGAGAGAACTAGTGGAAAGTCAGCCCAGAGCAACAACATTGCAGCAGCAAAGGCTGTGGCTGACTCTGTGCGATCTACATTGGGCCCCAAAGGCATGGACAAGATGCTGGTCGATGGAATGGGCGATGTTGTCATCACCAATGATGGCGCAACCATTCTCAAAGAGATGGACATTGAACACCCTGCAGCCAAGATGATTATCGAGATAGCCAAGACTCAGGAGCAGCACTGCTTCGACGGCACTACTAGTGCAGTCGTAATTGCCGGTGAACTCCTGAAGCGCAGTGAAGATCTAGTTGATCAGAATGTGCATCCTACCGTAATTTGCGAAGGTTTCAGACTCGCATCCGACAAGGCCTCAGAGCTGATTGACACTCATTCAATTGGAGTTGACAAGGAGATGCTGGAAGAGGTTGCGAAGACCGCTTTAACCGGAAAGAGCGCCGGAGCAGTCAAGGAGTTCCTAGCAGATATATCAGTTCGAGCTGTTCTAGCAGTCGCTCAAGACCTAGACGGCGAAACAGTCGTCGACATAGATGATATCAAGGTGCAGAAGAAGCAGGGCGGGTCGATTAAGGACAGTACGCTTGTGGACGGCATCATTCTAGACAAGGAAAGAGTACACAGTGGTATGCCACGTAGTGTTACAAATGCGAAGATAGCACTGATTAATTCGGCAATCGAGGTCAAGAAGACCGAGGTGGACGCCAAGATTCAGATTACTGACCCAAACATGCTATCCCAATTCCTCGATGAGGAGGAGCAGTACCTGAAGTCACTAGTGGAGAAGATTCAATCTGCCGGAGCAGATGTCGTCATTTGCCAGAAAGGAATCGACGACATGGCTCAGCATTACATGGCCAAGTCCGGATTTTTTGCTATTCGCAGATGCAAGAAGAGCGACATGGAGGCCTTGTCGAAGGCTACCGGTGGGCGCATCGTGACCAACATAGATGACCTATCTTCCGAGGACCTAGGCAATGCTTCCAAGGTCGAAGAGAAGAAGATTGGCGAGTCCGACATGGTCTTCGTTACTGGATGCCCTGATGCCAAGAGCGTCTCGGTACTACTGCGTGGAGGTACTGAGCATGTTGTCGATGAAATCCGGCGTGCTTTCGATGATTCGGTTGGAGTCGTCGCAGTCGCTCATGAGGACGGTGAGGTACTGACTGGAGGCGGTTCTGTTCTAGCCGCCATAAGTAGAGATCTTCGTTCTTACGCAGAGGGAATCGGAGGCCGTGAGCAGATGGCAATCGAGGCCTTCTCAGGAGCTCTTGAGGTAATACCCAGAACTCTGGCTGAGAATGCTGGACTCGACCCTGTAAACACAATCATTGATTTGAGGAAAGCCCACTCTGAGGGCAACTCTCACTTCGGAGTAAATGTGTATGAGGGCGGAGTTGTAGATATGAGCGAGAGCAGAGTCTACGAGCCTAGCAGAGTAGTCGAGCAAGCCATTCAAAGTGCCTCTGAGACAGCTACAATGATTCTGAGAATTGACGATGTAATCTCTAGCCGAGCCAGTCCTGCTATGCCAGATGGCGGCGAATTCGACGGCATGGGCATGTGAGTCTAATACGGCCTACGGCCGTAAACTAAAGTTGCATAGATTCAATAATCGCATTATAGTCCAATTGTACATCAGCCTAAGGCTGAGTCGGTGATGTCTTGACAGATTCTCCCTTGCTCATACTTTTTGGGTCTGAGTCAGGCAACTCAGAGTACTTGGCGGTTGAAGCCGAAAAGCAGGCCAAATCTCTAGGCTTATCTCCTTCCGTCAAGGGTATGGATGAGATAAAAATCGAAGATCTTGTCGAAGTCAAGAATGTCATAATCTATTGCAGCACTTGGGGGGAAGGGGATATGCCAGACAATGCAGTCGACCTTTGGGAAGCCGCAAATGGCGATTCCCCTCCTTCCCTAGAAGGATGCAACTTCGCTGTCTGCGCTCTAGGAGATACCAGTTACGAGTTTTTCTGCCAGTCTGGCAAGGACTGGGATGGTTGGTTCGAGAAGCAAGGCGCGACTAGAATTCTTGACCGTGTTGATTGTGATGTTGAATATGAAGACCCTGCTGCAGACTTTACTTCCAAGACACTATCTATTTTCTCATCCATGGCCGGCGGCGCCCCCATCGAATCACAAGTCCTCGAGGATGCTCCGCCCGAGTTAGAATCCATTGCCGAAGGAGAATTTGATTTGGGAGAAGGACTTGAGGGACTACTCTCGTCAGGAGACAGATCTCTACACATCCTATTCGGCTCACAATCTGGGAATTCAGAGGAATTGGCTGCTAAGTACGCCAAGAAAGCCTCGGATTTTGGTTTGGATGCTACTGTTCATGACATGGATGGATTCGACCTATCTTCGATGTCAAGTATGAAGCGGGTTCTGATTATTTGCTCTACTTGGGGAGAAGGAGACATGCCAGATAATGCTGAGGAATTATGGCAAGAGGCGAGTTCGGACTCCGCTCCTAAACTCGATGGCACTTTCTTCTCGGTACTGGCTCTGGGCGACACTAGTTACGAGTTCTTCTGCGAGTCCGGTAAAGATTGGGATCGTAGATTAGAGGAAATGGGAGCCACCAGACTCGTGGACAGAGTGGATTGCGATGTCGACTACGATGCCATGGCAGAGGCATGGTCTCTCGATACTCTAGCTGCTATGGCAGCAGTAGATGGCAATGGTACATTCCTAGAGGATCAAGTAGATGCAATCAAGGATCATGTCGGAGGTACAGTCGCAGTCGCATCCGGTGAGGATGGCTTCACCGTACCAAGTCTTGAAGCAGAGGCCATACAAGTTGAAATCTCAATTTTCCGTTACGACCCAGAAAGCGCCACAACGGGAAGGGACACATGGGTCTGCGCACTTCCAGGGAATATCTCAGTAATGGGTGCTCTCAGAGCACTCAAGGATACTCATGACGGAAGTCTGACTTTCAGAGACGGCCAAGATGATGACCCAACCACTGCGATTTCTGTCAATGGAAGACTCATTCTTCCCGGGAGTGTCAGCATCGACTCTGTCGCTTCGCAGAGAGAAGATTCGTTGCAACTACGAATCGAACCGATACCCGCATTCGATGTGATTCGTGACCTAGTCGTCGATTTATGGCCTCTGGAAAGATCACGAGAATCATCCGAGCCATGGATGATTGCTGCCACTAGGTCGGGAGCAAATACATCTCAGGGAGTGATTGGCATCATGGAACCAGGTGTAGCCGACCATCTACATTCGATTACTGATTTCTGCAGCGCTCCGCTATTGCACTCGTCCTCAGATGCGACTCCTCACTCTGATGACTACATGGGCCCGGCAGTATTGGCTAGGATGTGGGCTAGGATGAATGATCCTCGTTCATCAGCCAGAAGCATTTCTGCAATAAAGGAAATGATTGATTCACCAAGTGGGATAAAGGCCGAGACCGACTTAGCTTCAATCAGGAGGCAGAACGCCTCTTCTAGAATCATCTCCGATGCATTGCTTGATGCCCGTACAGCAACTCTAGGCAGGGATGCGTTCAACGGGCGTCACGGCAAGCATGTATGGTGGTATAGTTGGTCAGTCAAGAGCAGTGGAATGGTCAATGATACAGTACTATACAGGCAGGTATTGGGTCCACTAGGGCTATTCGGGAATCTATTCTCAGGTGTTACCGCTAGAATGGTTCTCGGATTCACTAGGACTGGTGGTAATATGTTCAATGGAATGCTGGGAATGGTCGCTCCGCCAGCTGGAATCGGCAAGATGCCGAAGCAATTCAACTCCTCAGTAGACAATCACCACGAAGTGGTTGCGATATTCAACGAAGTGGATGGTAGATTCTGATGCCTCTAAAGTATGCTTACCACCCAGGAAATGTTGCCCATAGCAGTGCTACTGAAGTCGCTCAGACCATGGAGCCTGCGGCCAAGTCACTAGGGATTGAATTGGTTCCTCTACTAGGTGCAACTAGTTGCGGCGCAGGAATCATCAGACAGGCTAGCAGAAGGCTGCAATTGACACTCAACGCCCGAACCTTCGCCATGGCTGAAGAAATGAGCCTAGACATAATCACGCCGTGTGCGGCTACTGCGGGCAATCTGTACGAAGACCTCCACACTCTCAAGTCAAATCCAAACCTACTGGGTGAAATCAATGATGTTCTTGAGAGAACCTGTGGACGACGATTCAACGGGGATACAAATGTCCACCATTTATTGCATGTGATTGTGGATGAGATCGGTCTAGACAAACTCGAGTCAGCCGTACTAAATCCGTTTGATTTGGACACTGCTGGCTTCTACGGCCCCAATATCCAGCAAGAGGGCGCTTGTGGGAATGATGATGTTCACGACCCAACATATCTCGAGCAAGTAATCGATGCAATTGGTGGCAGGCCTGTAAGCTGGGAGTCTCGCACTCAGAGCGTAGGCGTTCCCGGATTGTTCTCGGAAGAGCCTACCGTTCTGCGTCAGGCAGCTGCGGTTCTTTCAGAGGCTAAGCACGAGGGCGCGAAGATAATCGTCAGCGCTTGCAACCTTTCTCACACTGTACTTGATGTGTATCAAGGAAAGGCATCGCAAGCAACTGGCCTTGCTACCAACATCCCAGTAATCCATCTGACAGAGATGCTAGCATTCGCGTTGGGGCACCATAATGATCGACTTGCTCAACTCCGAACTAGAGTCGCCGTCATAGGTGACTGATTATTCATCGAAGAATTTCTCAAGACCTGTTTGACCGGGTGCTCTGAATGTACCAGGAGATAGATCACTAGACTCTGATTCTTCGATTTCGATATCGTCTGTTTCTGAGATTTCTACCCTGTGTAAATCCCGCTCTGCGGTGACAAATTCGATTGCAGAGATGGTATTCTCTTCTGACTTGATTTCGAACTGGGAGAGATTTGAGAGATTGGCCACTGGTCCACGGGCAATTTCCCTCCTGACTCGGTGAACGGCTCGTCGCATATACTCCTCTCTCCTCTCAGCAGCGGCCCAAGCTCCCTCGTCTCTAGTCTCCTCGGCAATTAGCACGACCACCTCTCCCTCGCGATGTCTACCAGTCCTGCCTCGTCGCTGAATCGTCCTAATCTCGCTAGTTACTGGCTCGTAGAATATTACCAAGTCAGCACTCGGTATGTCCAATCCCTCTTCTCCTACAGAAGTCGCTACCAGAACATTAGCAGAACCGTCTCGGAACTCATCCAATCTTTCGACTTGCTGCTTTGCAGTGAGGCCCTCACTACCCTCTCGACTCGACTGCCCTACGAATCTCACAGGACGAGCATCTTTGAGATCCGAAATTGCCAATTCAAGTGCGGACACAGTGTCTCTGAAGGTAGCGAAAACTATGACTCTAGAATTGGAGTCACGCCGTAGACGTTCCCGAACAAGTCTACGAACAGCGCCCACTTTACTGTGCATTTCGTCCATTTCTTCTAGACTGCTAATCAATCCAGAGACTCTGGGGTCTCTCAGAAACCCTCGCGTAGATTTCGTAGTTGAACGGTCTCCCGAAGAAAGCCTCAACAGAAACTCTCTGGAAGCCGCACATCCTTGGCTAAGGAGATGATTGATTAGGTGATGCAAACGCATAGCGGTTGCAATCTGAGATACTGACTGATAAGCATTCGATTCACCTCTAGAGATTGCCGTTTGGGCCCTATCCATAGCATTGGACAAACCCGCATGACTTATTGCACCAGGCATGACATACCTACCTAATCTCCTCTGCCTGTCCACTATGCCTCGCTGCCATAGGACCAATGGCTCGGCCAATTCTCTAATTTCACCAGGGACGACCACTCTGATTTCCTGTAGTTCCAATCCAGCGAGGTGATCGGCGAGCATTGGATCATCCGAGGGCCTGAGGTGAATCCTCTCGATGCCTAATCTAGTACATACTTCTCTAACCAAATCTTTCCTCGAACCAGGGCTCGCTGTGGTAGCGAACACGAGCGGATTTGAAGACTGTGAGTGGTACATCTCACCCACTTGGGCCATGGCGTGCTCACCAGTTGCATGATGAGCTTCGTCGACCACTAGAAGCGAGCAGTCAGCCAAATCAAGAGACCTTCTCTCGATATCATTCCGAACTACTTGAGGGGTTGCGACGATTACTCGCGAAGATCCCCAAAGATCGGGCCTTTTCGCGACTGGATTCTGACCTGTTATCGAAATAGGTACGATACCTTGCAGGATTGGCACTAAACCTCTCAGGTGCTGCTCAACTAGAGCAACTGTTGGAGCTATGACAAGGATCCAACCAGTCGTACTCCGAAGTCGCTCAGCGATGACCATCCAAGCGACCACAGTCTTTCCAGCAGCAGTTGGCAAGACCAGCATGGTCGAGCCTGTAAGGGCCTCGTCTGCAGCCTCTAACTGATATGCTCTAGCCTCAATGATGTCCGAGGAGAACATAGGATGAGATATCCGAGCCTGCATGGAGGGGGAACTTCGAGGTCAAGGTTCAAAATCCTTGCAGTAACTGAACTTCTCTAATACACCCCGTAGGGGTGAGTACAAACCTGCCCCGATTCGTTCATATAGGGTATGTTTGTCGCAAGGCCGCTCACTACGTGAGGTACCAGACACCATAAGGCTCTGCAAAAGCATCCTATGAGCCCCTGCCGCATTCGCGGCAAGGGTCCGGTGTCACGGTGCTTCCTTTGCGCGGTGGGCCCGCCTGAAGGCCGTTCGCGGCCCAACGACGGATGAACTGGAGGTACAAACATGGCCGACCGAAGCAAGCCCCGCCGTGGTAGCATGGGCTTTAGCCCTAGGAAGCGAGCTATCCGCCAGTTCGGCAGGATTGGGGCTTGGCCCGAATCCGATGCTTCTGAAATCCGAATTCAGGGCTTTGCTGGATGGAAAGCAGGAATGACTCATGTCCTAGTCCGTGATAACAATCCAAACTCTCCTTCGGCAAGACAAGAAGTCCGTAAGGCAGTGACTGTAGTTGAGACTCCTCCGATGTCCGTTCTTGCAGTTCGTGGCTATTCCATGACTCCCTATGGTATGCAGACCGCCGGTGAGGCTTGGGCTAAATCTGAGACAGATCCAGACGGCCTAACTCCCCGCCTAGCCAACCAGACACGCGGCGAGCGTGACATGGAAGAAGGCCGAAAGCCAGCAAAGCGCGGCGGACGAATCCCTAGGCGCGGCGGATCCACGGAGGAGGCAATCGAGGCGTTAAAGAATTCAGATTTGTGTGAGGTTCGCCTAATTGTCTGTACTCAACCATCTCTAGTAAAGAGCATCACCAGCAAGACTCCAGAGATTATGGAGGTCGCTTTAGTAGGCGGCGACAACGCAGCTAAACTCGACTGGGCCGAAGATAGGCTCGGCGGAACTGTCTCTCTGGAAGATGTCTACGAGTCAGGCCAGGAAGTCGATGTCGTTGGAGTAACCAAGGGCAAGGGTTGGCAAGGATCAATCAAGAGATGGGGAATCAAGTTGCTATCTCACAAGAACAGTAAGCGCAGGAGACAGGGCGGAAACATGGGTGACTTCGGAACCAGATATGTCCGAAAGACCATCCGCCAAGCAGGACAGGTAGGTTACCATCAAAGGACCGAACTCAACAAGAAGATTCTGAGAATCTCTCAGCCTGAAGATTCAGAGATTACACCAGCAGGCGGATTCCTCAACTACGGAGAGGTCTCAAATCCATACATGCTGATTCAGGGTAGTCTTCCAGGGCCATCCAAGAGGATGCTAAGATTCCGTGACGCAATCAGGCCAAGGCCGGCCAAGGGCGATGTGGAGATTACCTATGTCAGTACATCGAGTAAGCAAGGAGCATGATTAGAATGAAGGCGAAGATGTACAACTTGGTCAATCATGTTGAGCAGGATGAGCTCGATGCGGGCCTACTCGCTGAGTACTACAGTGTAGAGTCAAACGATGGCAAGGGAATGACCCTACCAGCAGTATTCTCCTCAGAAGTTCGCGAGGACATCATTCGCTCAGCAGTCCTGGCCTCTCGTGCAAACCGCAGACAACCCTACGGCCACCGAGAGCACGATGGCAAGCGTGCCCCTCAGCCTGGCATGAAGCACTCAGTCGAGTGGTGGGGCAAGGGAAGAGGTGTCTCCCGAATTATGCGTAAGACCGGTCAGAGGACCGGTGCCCAGAACCCTCACACTCGTGGAGGAAGGAGGGCCCACGGGCCTCTAGTGGCCAAAGACTGGTCGCAAAAAGTCAATTCAAAGCAGCGCCGTGTTGCTCGCAACTCAGCCATTGCAGCTACTGCCGACCGTGACATTGTCACAGCCCGAGGACATCAATTCGATGACTCGGTCCGCTTCCCAATCATCATCGACGATTATGTCGAGTCAAGAGATGGCTCGGATGAGAGATACGATGTCGAGGCCCTGCCATTGCAGTACTCTACACGCAAGTTCGTCGCAATGATGGAAGGTTTGGGACTTGGTGCTGATCTTGAGAGAGCCAAGAATGGCAGAGGAATTAGGGCCGGTAAGGGTAAGATGAGGGGCCGTAGATATCGTACCCCGAAGAGCATACTAGTGGTAGTTTCCTCTAAGGAAGGACTACACAAGGCGGCAGGAAATGTCCCAGGTGTCGATGTTGTCGCCGCCAAGGACCTATGCGCAGAAGATTTAGCGCCTGGCGGAGATGCCGGACGCCTGACTGTTTGGACAAAGCAGGCAATAGGGGCACTGGAGTGATTTCAATGGTAGATCCGTATGACGTAATCATCATGCCTTGGATTACCGAGAAGACACTCGAAGCTAGGCGAGTAGCCGACGAGGACAGTGGCTACCGCGAAAACAACAACAGAATCGAGTTCATCGTCCACAAGGATGCAACAAAGACCGAAATCAGAGATGCGGTTGAGCAGATGTTCGATGTCAAGGTTGCTAAGGTCAATACTAGATTCACTATCACCGGCAAGCACGCTAGCGTGCGACTAGCCGAAGGATACGACGCCGAGGAGGCGGCTCTCAAGTTGGGAGCGTTCTAAGGAGGTACATGAGATGGGTAAGCGCACACGTTCACAACGCAGGGGATCGAGTCCAAAGAACAAGGTCTCAAGCCATCGTTTCCCTGCTTCTAACAGGATCCCTCGCGTCAATGACAAGATCGGCGAGGTCGTGGACTTGGTTCACAGCCCCGCGCATACTGCTCCTCTAGCCAAAATCAAGTTCGATGATGGAACAATTGGTCACATCGCAGCCCCCGAAGGAATCTCAGTGGGGCAGAGCCTTTCATTCGGCGACAATGTCTCCCTTCGACCTGGTAATGTCACCAAACTTTCTCAGATTCCTGAGGGAACTCCAATATCTAACATCGAGGCAAGGCCCGGTGACGGCGGTAAGTTCGCTAGATCTGGTGGTAACTCCGCAGTCCTAGAGGCTCGAATCGATGATAGGGTGCGTGTAAGACTACCAAGTGGGCGTGTCAAGGACCTGCCAGCAAACTGCAGAGCTACAATCGGAGTTCTATCGGGCCACGGCCGATCTGAGAAACCTCTGATGAAGGCCGGGGCCGCACACTATCGCGCTAAGGCTAGAGGTAAGCTATACCCAACAGTCAGCGGTGTCGCAATGAATCCAGTTGACCACCCTCACGGTGGAGGCAACCACCAGGCGGTTCATGGACCAAGCTCAGTTAGCAGAAATGCTCCACCGGGTAAGAAGGTCGGAAACATCGCACCGCGCCGAACCGGTCGCGGCAGAGTAAGAGAGCAGGAAGGTGCATAGAATGGCTCGTAGGAGATCCAAGAAGGTGTTCCGCTCACCTAAGTTGGCACGACGCCAGGCTCGCAAGCGTCGCTCAAGGATTAGTGAGCGTAGGAAGAAGGAATTCCTGTGGCGTGGATACACTATGGAGCAACTCAAGGAGATACCATTGTATCCTCCCGAGGACGACATGGAAGCCCCATGCATCGCTACGCTGATGCCGTCTAGAGCAAAGCGCTCCTTATCTCGCGGTCTGAGTTCTGAGTGCCAGAAGTTCCTAGACAGAGTACGCTCAAACGACAATGGAAATATTGTCAAGACCCACTGCCGTGGTATGTACATACTACCAGAGATGGTCGGAACCACAGTTGGAATCCATAACGGCAAGGATTTCGTCAAAGTCGAGATAGCGCCCGAGATGATCGGACATGCATTGGGTGAGTTCGCCCATACACGCAAATCGGTTACACACACCGGACCTGGTGTGGGCGCTACCCGTTCGTCACAGCATGTGGCACTGAAGTGAGGTGAAAGAGATGAGTAGAAGAGGAGGGCAGCCACAGTCTGGATACACCCAGTTGCTGGAAGGTTCCAATCTAGTTACGGCACGCGCAGTCAACATCGACTGCCACCACAAACACTGCTACCACATTGCAAAGGCGATTCGTGGAATGAACGCAGCAGCAGCAGTTCAGTATCTCGAAGATGTAGTCGCCAAGAAGAAGGCGATCCCTTACACACGCCGTTCCCGTAGAGGCAGAGGTGGAAACACGATGGCTGGCCACCGTAAGGGCAAGATGGGCCCTGGAAAGTATCCGAACAAGGCTTCTAAGGAATTCATCAAACTAATCAACAGCGCTATGGACAACGCTCGCCAGCGCTTCGATACTCTCGATGCAGAGGACATGACAATTACTCACATCGCCGCCCACCGTGGGCAGGTTGCAGTAAACTGGCGCCCACGTGCTCGGGGCCGTGCTACACCTAGCAATCACTACCAAGTTAATCTTGAGATTTTCCTTGAGCACTACGGTGAGGGCGAGGATGAGGAACTATTCTGAGGTGAATTAATGAAGCAGCAGACTACAATTCGAGCCCTCGTTGATCGCAATGTCAAGCGACAACTTGTCCGCGAGTTCCTACTCCGTGAGACCGAGCGCGCTGGTTTCTCCGGCCTGACATTCACAAGGACTCCGGAAGGCACTAAGATTAGCCTAAGGGCCGAGCAGGTTGGAAGGGTAATCGGCCGTAGAGGTAAGGTCATTCATGAGCTTGGAAACAGACTCAAGAACGATTTCGACCTCGACCGACCTCATCTTGATGTCGACGAGGTCGAGGAACCCCGCCTGAGTGCTCAGATTATGGCCAGCAAGCTGGCAAGTTCTCTGGAGAGAGGTTGGTTCTTCCGTAGAGCCGGTCACGGAACTGCTCAGCAGATTATGGATGCTGGAGCTCGTGGCTGCTTAGTTGTGCTGAGCGGCAAGATTACCGGTGCTCGTCACAGGGTGGAGAAGTTCCAGCAGGGTCACATTAAGTTCTGTGGAGAGACTGCCCTAGAGTTCATGGATAAAGGATTCTCGACCGCTGTCAAGAAGTTGGGGACTATCGGTTGCACTGTCAAAATCATGAGACCAGGAGTTAGACTCCCACATGAGATTATGATTACAGAGCGCTCTGACTCAGGACTGCCCCCTCTCTCCGAGGTTGCGATGTTCGAGACAAGCGTCGATGACATGTCCGAAGATGTTGAATCTGAAGAGATTCCAGCACCCGAGGCCGACGAAGTGGTAGACTCAGTGGTCGAGAAGATGGCCGATATCGAATCAAAGGAGGAAGAGTGAATGTCACACATCAGATCTCGAGATATTGACTCGATGAGCCCGGAACAACGTCAAGAGATGCTGGAGGAACTCAGAGAGGAAATGCTCCAACTGCGTTCACAGCAGGCCTTGGGCGGATCGGCTTCTAATTCTGGAGCCTACAAGCAGACTAGAAGGAGCATAGCAAGATTGCTCACACGAATGAATCAGGAGAGTGAGTAAAGCAGATGGCGGGTATATGCAACCTATGTGGACTACCTGATGAACTATGCATTTGCCAAGAAATAGCCAAGGAACAGCAGAAAGCGACAATTTCAGTAGAAAGAAGGAGGTATGGAAAGATGGTCACAATAGTTCAAGGAATCGATGACTCGGCCATTGACCTCGGTGGATTGGCCAAGATTCTCAAGGGAGCATGCGCCAGTGGCGGGACCGTCAAGGATCGCACCATTGAACTACAGGGCGACCACAAGCGAAAGGCTGCTAAGGTCCTAGAGCAGAATGGATATCAGGTGGAGGTGCGATGATGATGAGCGCAATGCACATGCCATGGTTGTCCAGAAAAATCACTGTTGTCGAATCGCTAGATCCGACACTAGTTGGTTTGACAGGAACTGTTCTGGATGAGACTCGTAGGACAATTCGTGTCCTTACTGACAACGGAAGAGTTCGTCTAGCGAAGAATGTAATCACATTCAGAATCGATTCGGGAGAGGTCATCGAAGGATCTTCTGTGACCCAGCGACCCGAGGACAGGATTAACAGAAGGTATAGGAGGGACTGAGATGAGAGACATAGGAGTTGATGTCAAGACCCCAGAGGGAGAATGGGACGGTAATGACAATTGCCCATTCTACGGAAGTCTAAGGCTACGCGGCCAGATTATCGAAGGAACAGTCTCTTCATCCATGATGGCTGACTCGATTGTTGTTGAGAGACAGACTACTCGTTACATGAAGAAGTATGAGCGATACCAGAAGCGCACTAGCCGCTACTCTGCTCATTTACCGTCATGTATCGGAGGAGTTAGCATAGGCGACAAGGTCCGCATCATGGAATGCCGCCCACTATCCAAGACTGTCAAGTTCTGCGTTATTGAGAAGGAGGCTTCACAATGAGAGGAATAGCAGGCAAGGTAACTGCTGGACTTCCAACTCAGGCAAAGCTCGACTGCGTCGACAATACCGGCGCCAAAGTGGTCCAGTTGATTACCGTCTTGAAGAAGGGAGGAGTGGCTCGCCGCTACCCGGCCGCAGGCGTTGGTGATATGATCAGAGTCACTGTCCGCAGAGGGACCCCCGAGACCCGACGCCAGATATTCGACGCCGTAATCGTGCGTCAATCCCGCCCATTTAGAAGAGTAGACGGAACATGGGTCCAATTCGAAGACAACGCTTGCGTGATTACCAACCGTAAGGGAGAGGTCCAGGGTTCGGACATCAAGGGGCCTGTCAGCAGAGAGGCAGCAGAGCGATGGCCTAGAATTGCCGCAACGGCAAAGCAGATTATATGAGGTGATGAGAATGGTAAGCAAGAAACCCGGTAAGCAGCGCCTCAAGGGCAGCGAATCTCCTATTCACCTCAAGAGGAAGCGCATTCGAGCTAGACTCGTCACTGACGACCCCGAACTCCAATCTATCCGCTCAGTCACAGTTAGAGTTGGAGACGAGGTCGAAGTCGTTCGAGGAGACTTTGGTAGTCCCAACAGTGTCAAGTCAGAATCTCGCGGTAAGCGCCTGGGCCAATCAAGGGGCCGAAGCGGAATCAAGGCAAAGGTTGCTTCAGTCGACACCGAAAGATCACTAGTCTATGTCGATGGAATGACTTCAAGCACAGCAGACGGTAAGGAAGAGGGAGTGCCAATAAGGGCCTCAAACATTGTCGTCACTTCACTATTCGACGGCGACCAGTTGAGAATCAAGAGACTCCTAGAGAGATCCGGAGGTGCATCAGATGAGTAGAAGCCACATCAAGAGACTGGTAATGCCTCGTAGTTGGCCCCTCCCTAGGAAATCCTCGATTTGGGTCCAGAAGCCTAACCCGGGCGGACACAATATCGAGAACTGCATGCCTCTAGCTCTAATTCTACGTGATGTGTTGGGTGTTGCCCACACTCGCCGTGAGGCCAAGCGAATCCTACACTCGCGTCAGGTGATGGTTGATGGCCGAATTGAGACAGATGGAGGCCGAGGCGTAGGTCTGATGGATGTACTAACTGTTGGAGACAATAGTTACCGCTGCATCCTAGACACCAATGGCAAACTACGCTACCGTGCCATCTCTAGCAAAGATGCGGCCTCAAAGGTATGCAGAGTCATGGGCAAGAACACTATCCGCGGGGGCCGAACTCAGTTGCACCTCCATGACGGACGCAACATCCTCATGGATGACGCATCTGTATACAGTACCGGAGACAGCGTCGTACTAGCACTTCCAGAGCAGAAGATTTCCGCGCATCACAAGTTCACAGAAGGCTCTCTCTCTTACCTAACTGGAGGAAGCCACATTGGTGAGACAGCTACTATCAGAGGTCATGATGTTAAACGCTCATCTAAGGCCAATGAGGTTCAGTTCGACGATTTCTCTACTATAGCCGACTATGTTTTCGTAATAGGATCATCTGCAGATATACCGGGGGCTGAATCATGAGCGAAGGAGCCAACCCTATGCTAACACCTTCGATTACCAAAATCACCGTGAATATCGGTGTCGGAGAAGGCGGGCAGAGGCTACAACTCGCAGAGAAGGTACTCGAAGTGCTGACCGGAATGACACCAGTACGAACTCTATCTACTCAGACTAACAGAGAACTCGGCACTCGCAGAGGGGCTCCAATTGGTTGCAAGGTAACAATTCGCAATCAAGACTCAGTCAATTCTTTCTTGAAGGATGCATTTTGGGTCCGCCAGAATACCCTTCCTTCGTACAACTTTGATTCACAGGGTAATATTTCGTTCGGAATTTCAGACTACACTGACTTCCCCGATCAGAAGTACGATCCAGACATTGGCATCTTCGGAATGGACATCAATATCGTTCTTGAGAGGCCTGGTCACAGAGTCTCTCGCCGAAGACAGGGCTCGTCACGTGTCGGATATGGGCACAGAGTCGGCCCAGAAGAGAGCAAGAAGTGGTTTACAGAGCGATTCGGGCTCGAGATAGTGGAGGAGTGATTTAGATGGCACACGATCATGGCAAGGAGATTGGACGCTCAAACGGCTGCCGACGTTGCGGCCGAAAGCGTGGAATGATTCGAAGACACGGACTGAGACTGTGTAGGCAGTGTTTCAGAGATGTCGCTCCAGATATTGGATTCAAGAAGTACTCATGAGGTGAAAGAAATGCAGTTTGACCCAATTAGCGATGCCTTCACCCGCATTTTCAATGCGGAGCAAGCCGGTCACTACGAGGTGACCGTTAACCCGGCCAGCAAGATGCTAGGCAACATGCTCGATATCATGCAGGCCTCGAACTACATCGGCGAGTATCAGAGGATTGAGGACGGACGAGGAGGATCTTTCAGAATCGAACTAATCGGTGCAATCAATCACTGCGGTGTCATCAAGCCGAGACACTCGGTAAAGCGCTCCGATTACGAAAAGTGGGAGTCAAGATATCTACCAGCAAGAGACCTAGGTCTGTTGATTCTAACCACAAATCAGGGTGTCATGAACCACTATGACGCGAAGAAGGAGAGAGTCGGTGGACGACTTCTCGCATACATATTCTAGGAGGAAAAGGAAATGCCGAAGCTTGACCACATCTCGCATCTAATTCGCCTACCCGATGGAGTAGGCGCTAGCATGAATGGCAATACTGTCACATTGGCTAAGGACGGGCAGTCGCTGTCGAGAGAGTTCCGCCACCAAAGTGTGGAAGTCAGACAAGCCGACTCGGCAATCGAAGTATTCTGTAATCTACCACGTCGCGCCGACAAAGCCATCGCTGGCACATGGGCGGCGCATCTGAGGAATATGGCAAGAGGTATCGACGAAGGCTTCGAGTATCGCTTGAAGGCTGTATTCAGTCACTTCCCGATGAGCCTCAAAGTCGAGAGTCAGAAACTCATAATCACAAATCTGTTCGGAGAGAAGGTCCCGAGAGTAGCAAAGCTACCTTGGACTCCCGCTGAAGTTGAAGTAAGAGTCGAGAACAAGACGGAAATCCTAGTCAAGGGTGCTGACCGCGAGAAGGTTGGCCAGACTGCAGCAAATATCGAACGAGCATGTAAGATCAAGAAGCGAGATAGAAGAGTGTTCCAAGATGGAATTTACATCGTCTCAAAGGGAGCGTGAAAATATGACTGAATACGAATCACTCACTGTCGCCGATCTGAAAGATTTGCTCCGCGAGCGCGACCTACCTGTCTCTGGCAAGAAGGCCGAACTCGTTGCAAGACTACAGGAAAATGACTCCTCGGATGTTGCAGAAGAGCCAGTAGAACAAGTCGAAGATGTTGAGGAAGACTTCGGTGAAGAATTCGAAGAAGATGCAGATGATGACTTCTTTGACGACGAGTGGGACGACTTCCATGTAGCCCGCCAGAAGCCCGTATTGGATGACACAATCACAGCCGACATTGCTGTACTAAACTCACAGAAGAAAAAGCAGCCAGCCTTCAGAAGGCAGGAATGGTTCAGGTACAGGAGACTCTCAAAGACAGGCTGGAGGAAGCCAAAGGGCATGCAATCTAGCCAGAGAGTGAATAAAAAGTACAGATCACCTATGGCCAGAGTCGGATATCGCAAGATTGCATCTGTGAGAGGACTACATCCTTCTGGATTCGAGGAAGTAATGGTTCACAAGCCAACCGATCTTGATGGTATTGATCCTGAGCGACAGGCAGTCCGAATCGGCGCCAGAGTCGGCAATAGGAAGAGAGCACAAATTCACGATAGAGCTGACGATCTCGGCCTTAGAGTGCTTAACAGAAGGCGCTTCCAGCGCAAGGGGGACATGCAATGATGATTACAAATCAGCGCAGGATGGCTGCCCAGATTCTTTCTCAGAAGGAGGGCAGAACTGTGGGTCTCCATAGGGTGTGGATTCACCCTGATTATCTGGACGAAATTTCTAGTGCTGTCCAGAAGGACGATGTTCGCGGATTGATTGAAGAGGGACTAATCAAGGCCAAGCCAATCAAGGGAACCAGCCGTGTTAGAGCGAGGAAGGCAGATGCCCAGAGGGCCAAGGGCCGTCGAAAGGGACAAGGTTCGCGAAAAGGTAGTGCCAACTCAAGGAATCCTAAGAAGCAGCGCTGGATGAGTCTAATTCGAGCACAGAGGAGACAGCTAAAGGAACTCCGAGCCACTGAACAACTCACTCCTTCTCAATATCGCTACTACTACCGAAAGGCGAAGGGCGGATCATACCGTTCGATTGCGCACATGCGTACGAACATAGAACTCGATGGAGTCACCCTAGGAGGCGATGAGTGATGGCACACGGAAAGAGTCAGAGACTTCGATTCAAGCGAAGGCGCAACGGTAAGACGGATTACAGAAGAAGGCTCAGAATGCTCAGAGGAGGAGCTCCTCGAGCCATAGTCAGAGTCTCTAACACTCAAGTAGTCTGCCAATTGGCCCAATTTGACCCAGAAGGCGACAGAATTGTTGCTTCTGTGTGTGGTAATAATCTAGCCACTTATGGATGGCCAGCAGGAGCATCTACGAAGTCAATTCCTGCCTGCTATGTGGCCGGATTTGCACTAGGTAAGGCGGCTCTATCGGCGGGCCATGACAGCGCTATACTAGATATTGGCCTAGCCGCTTCATCTCCAGGTAACCGCATCTTCGCTGCTCTGAAGGGCATGGTTGATGCTGGACTGGATGTACCACATGGAGAAGGAGTTCTGCCTTCTGACGACAGAGTCAACGGAGCACATATTGACAAATCACTTGCTGCAGCAGTAGATGCAGCAAAGAGTACTATTGAGGAGGCATCAGGATGAGCGAAGACCAAGTAGAGCAGACTGAAGAGACTCCAGAAGTACCAGAGGTTCTGGCACCCGGACTAGCTATGGCACTGGCTCCTCCAGAAGAGCAGAAGGAACCTCGTCGCCGCGGCCCAGATCCACTAGCAGGACTGAGAACTTGGCAGCCTAGAACAAGGCTAGGTCGCATGGTCATGAGCGGAGAAATCCACACATATGAGCAAGCAATTTCTTCCGGGCTTCCAATCAGAGAAGTAGAGATAGTTGATGCACTACTTCCTGATCTTACTGACGATGTTCTCTCAGTCAATATGATTCAGAGGATGACCGACTCAGGTCGTAGAGTTCGATTCAATGTCCTTTGTGTAGTCGGTAACTCTGATGGCTATGTAGGACTATCTATCTGCAAGGGCAAAGAGGTCGCAAGCACAATCCGCAAGGCGATAGACAAGGCCAAGCTGAACCTAATCCCTGTCATGAGAGGAAATGGCTCTTGGGAGTCTTCAGAAGGTCCTGGAAACAGCATTCCATTCAAGGTCACGGGCCGCTCGGGCTCAACTCGAATTACTTTGATGCCAGCCCCTGCAGGAAAGGGCCTGGTTATTGGCGACTATGGACGCAGAGTTCTAGGGCTTGCTGGCATCACCGATGTGTGGTCTCGCTCAGCAGGACAGACCCGCACCACTATCAACTTCGCTAAGGCGACATTCAACGCACTAATTGAGCTCAACCGTACTAGGATTACTGATGCTGACAGGCAGAGACTCAACATCACAGAAGGGAGGAATATAGGATGACCTTTCTAGTAATCAGAGTCCGCAGTGACCGCGGCGTCAAGCCGAAGATTAGACACACAATGTCGATGCTCAATCTTACTAGAGTCAACCACGCAGTACTGATTCCAGACACTCCTGCTTATGCTGGTATGCTACATAAGGCCAAGGACTACATCACATGGGGAGAGGTCGACGCCGATACAATCGCTACACTAATCTCCGAGCGCGGTCGATTGGTTGGCGACAAGCCGGTGACCAACGCTTCTGTCAAGGCAGGTAGTGAGTACTCTACAATCAAGGCAGCATCGAAGGCAATCGCCTCTGGTGATGCTGGAACTGGCGACATCGACGGCATGAAACCAGTATTCAGGCTACATCCGCCTAGAGGTCCAAAGGGCTGGGGTGGAATCAAGCGAAGCTTCACCGTGGGAGGCGCCCTTGGATTCAGAGGTGAAGCAATCACTGATCTCGCTGGAAGGATGATGTGAGGGATTTCTATGGTATCAAGAACAAACAAATTCCGAGGACGTAGCCGCTATCACGGCCGAGGCAAGAAGGCCGGCCGCGGTGCTGGTAAGCGTGGTGGCCGTGGTAATGCCGGTATCAACAAGCACAGGCTGATGACTCGACTAAAGTACATGCCAAGGCACTGGGGTATGTACGGATTCAACCGCCATCCGAGTCTAAGAAATGTCAATGTGACAATCAATCTCGAAGATACAGCTAAGTTGGCTGAGGGCGATTCAATCGACCTGGGCGAACTAGGTTACGACAAGCTGCTCGGTAAGGGCAGTGTCAAGCGCGCCTTACACATCACTGTACCAGAGGCAAGCGCTCGAGCAATTGAGAAGATAGAAGCCGCAGGCGGGTCCGTCACCTTGGGAGACGGAGACGGCGACTGGGGCGAGTGGGAAGAGGAGTGATCTGAATGGTTGAACGTCGGCCGAGCGGGCTTGGTCTGGCGATAATGGTCACAGTCTATTGGGGCGCTCTATTCTATTGGCTGAGGGACGATCTCCTAGACGGTGCTGCCGACGAGCAGTCACGTGCTCTGAAAATGTTCCTCGTTTCCTTCCCATATGTTGCCTATGTAATGTGGGCAACTATGACCGACTTGCCTGATAACATCAGAGAGATACCATATCTTGGTAAGTCACTAAAGGGTATGATTTGGTTTATTTTCGTCTTGTCTCTAGCATATTGGGGATGGGTCGATAAGGCCGCAGTGGGCTTCCTTCTAGTCGGGGTCGCTCTACTAGGTCTAGGGGCTTCAATGGCCATGGCCTGTCTACTTTATTCGGGATCCGAATCGAGTCGACTGTATGCTCTTTCTAGGCTCGTGGATGTCTATCCGAGCATCACCAAGCCAGAGGGGCATGTCAGATTCAACCAGAAGTTGTGGACCACCACTCTAGTACTCATCATCTACTTCATGATGACCAATGTGATGATTTGGGGACTCTCGGATGATACTCTCGACATCTTCTCCTCTTTCCGTGCAATCATGGCCGGAGCATCCGGTTCAATCATGCATCTTGGAATCGGACCTATCGTTACTGGTTCGATTATCATGCAATTGTTTGCTGGAGCCAAAATTATCCAACTTGACCTACAGGACTCCAGCGACAAGCAGTTGTATCAAGGTGTTCAGAAGTTACTGGTTTTGTTCATGATTCCAGTCGAGTCAATTCCGCAGGTGTACGGCTTCCTTGATCCTAGCGTCGCTATCATCGATAGGTTCGGAATCGGCTGGGCTAATGCAGTAATCGTCTCGCAATTGTTCATTGGCTCGTACCTTGTGTTCCTGCTTGATGAGTTAGTCAGCAAGTGGGGAATTGGTAGCGGAATTTCTCTATTCATTGCAGCCGGAGTCGCCCAGTCGACATTCGTCGGAACGCTTTCTCCTCTGCCTACAGTACAAGGCTCACCAATGAGTTTCGAAAATCCTCCATCTGGTACCTTGCCGATGATTTTCTACACTCTGCGCACTGCTACCAACTCAGAGTTGGTATCTCAGAATGGATTCGAATTAATATTATTGAATCATGCTAATCCTGTTGCTGCACTCGTATCTTCAATTATCGTGTTCCTTGTCGTAGCGTATGCTGAATCGAGCAAACTCGAGTTACCGCTGACTCACGGAAAGGTCCGAGGACATAGGGGGCAATATCCAATCAGACTGGTTTATGCGAGCAATATTCCGGTCATTTTGATGGCGGCCCTGCTGGCAAATGTCAACATGTTCACCCTACTGTTCTGGAGCCATCCAGTACTCTCCACTGTCCCTATCTTAGGTAGGAACGGGGCATGGAGCAAGGCCCATTGGTTCGGCTCCTATGAGGTAGGCGCCACCACTCCCTCAGACGGTTTCGCGTGGTATTCCTCTATGGTCAATGGAGTGGGTGACTGGCTAATCCCATTGCTCAATCAAACAGGTGATGCCTATGGCCATAGCTTGGGCCAGATCATGACTCATGTGTTCGTCTATGTATTCTTCATGACAGCGGGCTCTACGGTGTTCGCGAAGTTCTGGATTGAGACCACCAATATGGGTGCCAAGGATGTGGCCAAGCAAATCGAGCGCACCGGTATGCAAATTCCTGGATTCAGGAAGAACCCAGTAGTTCTAGAGCGCATTCTTGAGCGCTACATCCCTCCAGTGACTCTCTTTTCTGGTGCCTTTGTCGGCCTATTGGCGGCCGGTGCTGACCTGCTGGGAACGGTTGGAAATGCGACTGGAACAGGACTATTGCTAGCAGTCGGAATCATCTTACGAACCTATGAGCAGATACAAAAGGAACAGGCAATGGAAATGCACCCTGTATTGCGCGACTTCTTCGGGGCCGATTAATTCGATAATCGTCGTACTGCAAGCCATCCCGAATAATTAGGCTCTAGTCAATTTGATATACCGTAGGAGGGTCGGCGAGACGCTGCGTTTAGCTGGCGTTGGAGATTGAGCACTTAGTGCGATGACATCTTCCTTCAGGCTAGATGCATGCCGAGGAAGTGCGGCCACGAATTATTTCGTGGTTGAGGAGGTTAACCACAATTATGACTTGACCCCCGTTTCAGGGGGTGCAAGAAGCAGATTATTTTACATTCAATCAATGAAAGTGCATCTGCGTCAATTAACCAATAAGTGACAACTTGTGATAAAAACAAAACTCTGCAAGGATCAGTGATTCCGCTCACGCGAAATCCGGTTGATCCTGCCGGAGGCTACCGCTATTGGAGTTCGATTAAGCCATGCGAGTCGCGAGTCTTAGGGACTCGGTGTACCGCTCAGTAACACGTGGGTAACCTGCCCTATG
>DAQX01000011.1:0-9931 GCA_002503055.1 Euryarchaeota archaeon UBA86
GCGAACGTAAAGTACGCGTTTAGTCCCATTCCAGGTGCGAGTGCGAACGGTAGGTTCGCGTACAGGCCCATGATAGTACATCCCACGAAGGCCGCTACAGCCGTCGCGAACAATGCATCATCAAATGGTATACCTGTTGCACCAAAATTACTCAGCATAGACGGGTTGACTACCAAGATGTAAGCCATGGTCAAGAATGTCGTCATTCCTGCCCTTAGCTCACGGTTGACAGTGCTCCCCGCTGCTGTTACTCCAAATTGTTGATCTAATGCTTCCATTTTTTCACCTTATTTTCCATTATACCTTGGTTTCCACCTAGGTATTTCGACTGATGACAAATACGGCCTATCAATGGTTCGGGTGAAAATTGGGCCTATTCCAGTAGAAGTTGAGTCTGATTAGGAGGTAAATGGACCTTCATTTCCTCTCCAAGAAGGATGTTTAGGGCTTCTCTACTCTCATCATCTGCGTGAAAAATAACAACATGCTTAGGGTTACATTCTTGAGCGAAATCGACAAGTTCCTTTTGTCCTCCATGGTTAGACAAGGAGAGTTGTTCGACTTCGATATCAATGGGTACGATATCACCATAGATTCTGAGTTTACGCTCATCCAATAGCAACCGGCCGCCAGACTCTTCGGCCTGATACCCAGTAAGTAGAATGGCATTGTTACCACTGTGTCTGAGTCTGTTAGCATACCAGATAGCGGGGCCACCATCTAACATTCCACTTGTAGTGACTATTGCGTCTGCTTCCAGAGCTTTTCTTCTGTCGGACTTGCTTGACACTCTTCTACACCAACGCCAAGTCTTGCGTAGACCCTTTGGATCTCTCACCGCTTCTGGATGGTCCATCCAATGCTTGGTCACGCGTGTGCCCATCCCATGGTAATGAACCTCGAGATTTGGAGCATCTCTCCGAAGAATCTGTAGAATATCCTGTCCACGACCGGAGGCGAATGCGGGGATTAATGCAGTACCCCCTCTGTCTACAATCTCTAAAACGCGATCGACTAATTTCCTCTCTTCCTTCAATCTACTTGGGTGAATACGGTTTCCATAAGTCCCTTCGAGAAATAGAATGTCACATTCCACTGCTTTGGCTCCTAATACACTCGGACTATCTCGCGTATCCATATCTCCGGACCACAAGATTCGTGCTTCAGGTGTCTCAATTTCCACCATCACAGCCCCAGGAATATGGCCTGCTCGATGGAACCTACACCTCCAAGCACCAATGTCAAACCATTCACCCAAGCGGTGAGTAACCCAGGAGTGGAGGGCTTCGTCCATATCCCTACGATCCCAAGCAAGAGGATATCCCTCAATCTTCGAAACTTTGTAAGTATCACGCCACATCACTTCCGATACAGAAGCTGTAAGTGGTGAGCCGTGTAATCTAGCACCCAAATGACCGGCAACCCAAGGCGCCATACCGATGTGATCGATATGTGCATGTGTGATGATTACATCATCAACAGGAGGGCATTCGGCGGGGTACTTTGGGGGTTTAGTTGGGGCGAGTCCGTAATCGATCAACAGACGAGTGCCGGTTGAATCTTCTAGGATACATCCTACATTACCAACCTCATTCCCACCACCCAAGAAAAAGGCACGGATTCCACCCTCCACTGGTTGAGAAGGATAGGTGCTGGTTCGGCCCGGCGTGTAGAGAACCATGGGGGGCGGTGTCGCTCATCTTTCATCAGGGAACCGGGCAATCCCCATAATTTCCACTCGAAAGCTTTCGTTTCGTTATGTTCTCCTCGAATCTCTAAGGAACGATTATTTTCTTTCGTTTCAATAATGCGATTATCTATCGATATCAGACTAGATTTTGCGTTTCTATCGTTATCTTTTCCTAAATTTTCTTTCCAATGGAAGCATAGGGGTGGGGCAGTCTTACATGGTTCTCTTATCTGGGCATGTCATGCCTCGACAGGAAGGACACATCTTCATGGTCGATGATGATCGCTGCTTCGGATGTGCGGCTTGTCTAGCTCTCTGTCCGGTAAACGCTCTCTCTCTCGAAGGATTGTTGGCTGTTGTTCAAGAATCATCTTGTACTCACTGTGAACTCTGTATCCCCTCATGTCCTGTTTTCGCTCTCGATATTGTTGAAGAAAATCGAATGGTGGTACTAGTTTGAAAATTGCAATATTAGGTGTAAATCTAGAGTCAGTGAAGAAAGCACATTATTCTCTTGATAATGATCCATCGAATATGGTTACACTATACACACGGGACGCAGAAGCCGGATTTTCTGAAAACCCTCCCGAATGTATTAGATTGGATGAATATCTTCAGACCGTTTCACCAGATTGGTATGGCAACATTCCAACTTCAGTAGATTACGAGAACGAGTCCTCTACGAGTAGCTCTTGGCTGGTCAAGGCTATGTCAATCCGTCTTGCTGAAAGAGGAGCCAATTTTCTTCTTCATACTAGAATACTCGAGATAGATGAGGGACTCCAAGAGATACACTTCCGTGGTGGTGGCCAGGAATCATCAGGAGTTCACAGATACGATGAATTGTATGATTTTAGAAATTAGACATAGAATACATAGGCACCAATCAAGTCAAATCTAGGATATCATTGCGACAAATATGGGAGTCAAGCACGGCTTAGGAATTGCCTGCTTCGCATTCGTGATTGGTTTTGGGATGGCCCAATTCACAGAAGATGGAACAATGATATTTTGTTGGATCTGTGGAATGCCCCTCACCCTCGCTGGATTGGGGTTCTTCATTCCCGATAGGCCCAAGACGATCATAGTACACCCTCCTCCAAACACATACTCCCCTTCTCAAGTAAAGAGTTTTGAGGAAGTGGATACGAACAGAGACGGGGTAATCACCCGTGACGAATACTATCGATAACACCGATTACTCTCATCGGCATAGCATCAAGTTGTGTAATTAGTATACTAGGTAGATTTTCTTTCCTCACCCAGAGTGGACTATCCCAATCGACAGCTAATTCTGTTCCCTCAACATGTGTAACCCGCCCTACTACGAATTGCAAATCCACAGCCGCATGGATCACATCATCTACCTGCAAACTCCTCTTTTGGAAGGGTGCAGTCCTAATTTCCAAACTCGATTTGTCATGACGTACCATGACTTCGGAATCGGGATGAGTAATCATACATCCTCGATGCAATGCCTCTTCTCGTAGATTGCGAAGGGCAACCCCAACTCTATCTCCTTCTTTGGCAACATCAACATCATCATCCATAACTTGTAGAGAACGCACAACTCCTTTCTCATTAGCTGGTAGAATGAGAACCTCATCGTGTTTGTTTACAGAACCGGTCTGTACATATCCTATTGCAACCAAACCCACTCCTTTGACATTGAAATGCTGATCAACTGGTAATATGAGAGCCCCTCCTTTACCCTCGCCTACCATATTATCCAGGTGTTGAAAAAGCTCTTCCCGCAAATCATGAATTTCAGGTAACGACTCATGAACGAACCACCCTTCTAATCCAGCCTGTAAGAGGATAGTTCTGACTTGATCTAAATCCACCCACTCCCCTTCACTTGGATTGATTATGGCTATTCCATTACGAATTCCACTAACACCGAATGAAACCAACACCTCTCCCAGAGCGGCATCAACTTTGCCAATTTCAACCACCCCAACTTCAGCCACATTCAGTACCGAAAGAAGTGGCCGAATTTTTTCCGGGTGCTTCAATGGCCTAAGCAGCGAAATCACACAAACCTCACCACCCCTCTCTTCCTTGTGCACATATGACTCAATATCTCTGACATCATTTGACTTGGCCAGAGACCTCGCCAGGTCTTCACTACCCACAAAGGCGACATTCAACACCGGCACATCCCGCGCGGGCAGCGTATCCCACATCAATGCGACGCATTCGTCGTATAGATAGATGAAAGCCTTAGAGGGGAAACTCAGGACGACGGTCTGTGAGCGAGATGTCTGAGTGGCTACGAGACTACATCTGTCGCCCCAGAACCGGCACCCGACACGCCATTCTCATTGACCCTGCTGATCAGACCCCCGATGTAGCAGCGAAGAGGTGTGTTGCCGCTGTATCTGCAGGCAGTGGTATGATCCTAGTTGGCGGCTCAACAGATACTGATATGGAGAATGTACACAACACCATCTTGGCAATCAAAGAAGCGCTGGAACTGGTAACATGGGCGTCTAGCCAAGATTCTGAATTGGAAGAAGAGGGTTGGAATGTGCCAGTAGTTCTGTTCCCCCAAGGCGCTGCCGCATTATCTCCAGCAGCCGACGGAATCACATTCATGATGCTCATGAATTCCGCAACTCCTAGATTCCTAATCGAAGAACAAGTCGAGGGCGCACCGTACATTCGTCAAGCTGGAATAGTACCCCTTCCGATGGGGTATGTGATATGTGCCCCGGGTGGTAAAGCAGGAGAGGTTGGTCAGGCCAAGCTAATCGAATCAGGGGAGACCGAGCGAGTTAGTGCCTATGCTATGACGGCTGAATCATACGGATTCGGAATGTTCTACCTCGAGGCAGGTAGTGGGGCTTCACACCCAGTTGAACCAGACCTAATCCAGGCGGCCCGAGATTCGTGCGATCTGACTCTAGTAGTCGGCGGTGGAATCCGCGATGGTAGCACCGCCAAGCGTGCCGCCCATGCCGGAGCAGATTGGATAATCACCGGAAATCTAGCTGAAGAATTTGATGATGCCGATGAGCTACAACGAGTCCTCACTAAATTCATTACTGAGATGAATTCTTGAGCCTCTCTATCTCCACAACCAAACGCTCTAACTGACTCTCCAAGTCAAGAATGAGAGTGACCTGTTCTTCTTCACTTCTAAGCAGTCTAGCGTTTTCCTCTTGTAACTCTACGGTTCTACTGGCACCACCTTCTTCATCAACACGACGTTGCTTCTCGTTTGCTAACTGCGCTTCTAGGCGAGCAACCCTACTCTCAGATACTCGCAACTCCTCCTCAAGCTCTACCACCCTGGCTCGTGTTGAACCGTCCTGATCTAGTGCAGCGAAATCCATTTCCAAAGCTCGCCTACCCTGTCTTTCTGTAGCCAACTCCTCTTCGAGCCGAATCACTTCCTCCCAGACTGAGATTACTTCCTCTGCCAATCGCTCAGGAGCCATACCAGCCAGTCTGGTTGCGAGCACATCGCCCCCCTCCTCACTAACTCCCGATTCTTCGGAATTCACAACTATCAACGAGAATCGCTGACCCAACACTCTTCAATCTTGAGGGAATATAGGTCCGAAGGACCTCATCTTCTAACCACTGGGCACTTAGGCGCGGTCGAAGTTAAATCATGACCGCTGGTCGCTCGCGCCATGAAAGCCTTCAGAGCGACTGGTTCGTTCAAATCAGGTAAGCACAACCAACCCTACACTCTCGATATTGTAGCCGAGAATGAAGCAGATGCTACGGAGAGAGTTTACTCGAACTTTGGAAGCCGCCACGGAACTCCTCGCCGCTTCGTATCGATTGATTCATTGAAGACAATTAAACCCTCAAAATCCACTGCACCAGTCGTCATTGCACACTTCCGCGGTAGCGATATTTCCGAAGAGGAATGATTCTCACCATAGCGCGGCGTTGAAAGCCGACCCTGTTGCCGCATATTTGGAGGCAACAGAGTGCATAGGTTCCACCCATCCCCCAATCTACTACTGATTGGAGGCCCCAAAACAGGCACCACATCACTCATGCATTGGCTCGCCGACCACAAACAGATACACCATCCCTGGCCCAATGAAAGCCATTTCTTGATGGCCGGTCCGGCCGAATTCCCAACTTCACCAATTCATCCCAAAGGGACAACTATTCTAGCACCTAGAGCAGATCTGGATGGAGTAGGTGACTTCCCCTGGGTGATGGACAAGTCAACTTTCCATCTCTACTCCGATAGAGCATTGCAAGCAGTCGAGGAACATCTACCAGACGCGAAAGTCATAATCACTCTTCGCCACCCTGTTGACTTGATGCTTAGTATGCATCAAGAACATAACAAGCGATTAGTGGATTACAATACCTCTCTAGATGAGATGTTGGAGATGTGTCGAACACAATCCTTCGAGGCCGATGCAAACACACCCGACACCTACAGCTTCCTGAGATTCCCACGGATGAAGGAGGAGACAATGCGTTGGGCCGATGCACTGGGCGATAGGGTGCGTGTAGTGCCCCTATCTTCGATTGCTACCGATCCTCTAACCACCATGAATGAGATTCTTACTTGGCTTGGTATCCAATCCCTTACTGAAGACACCCCTCTACCTAAACACAATGAGAGAGGGAAGATGAACCAATCCAACTGGGCGCAATTCCTCAGACAGCCACCAAATTTCCTAGTGTCATTATCCAAAATCCTCCTCCCAACCAAAGGACTTCGTCGCGCGGTCCTTGATCCAATACGCTCGCCCGGGTTCAAGCCCGTTCGTACGGAGTCAGCCCAGATTACAGAAGAAGTGCGGGCAGAACTCGAAACGGCTTTCGCAGAAGAGATAGAATTCCAAGAAAACCTTGCCAAATACATCGACTCATCCCTCATAATCAGTCCTTGAGATAAGAGCATCTAGTTTGACGCATACACGCAACGGTGAAAGGAACACCACAGGAGCGCAGGGCCGATGAAGAAGTGGTTCATGCGCCAGTATTGGCGGATTCAACAAAGTCAGACCCTCATTTCGATGGGTTTCTGGACTGCCACCCTAACACTACTGATTTGGCCCTATGTCAGTTGGAGATTCGAGGCCGGCTCTACTATGCTTGGTTTCAAGATGACCTATTGGGGGCTCATCGGAATCGGCACTTCGGTACTACTCACCGTTCTACTAATCGGGAGGGTTTACGATGCAACTCTTGGCCTATGGAGAGAACACCTCACTGTAGTTCAGGAGAGAAACCCCTTCACCACATACAAACTGAATGCATCTTTTGGCATACTTTTGGCCCAGACCAATGAGATTCTACGGAGAATGGCCCCAGAAGATGAGGACATTCAGAGACACTGTGAGTTCGTAGATCGTTGGTTAGATTGGAACTCTGAGCAAGAGATTTGGGCTAGAACGATGAGTTCGTGGAAGAATATCGTAGGGGATGAAGACCCATTCCTAGCACACCTCAGTGAAACCTCCAGACAAAACCTCGCTTCTGCCGCAGATGAGTTGCAGGACTACTGAGCGTGGTCGCGATGTTCGAGCACGAGTCAGTGGTCGCACTAGCCATTGATGCAGGCCACGCAATACTCGAAGTCTACAACAAAGACACCAACATTGAGGTGATGACAAAGGATGACGACTCACCACTCACCCAAGCGGATTTAGCAGCCCATGAGGTTATCCTGGAAGGCCTACAGCGCATAGACTCCACCATCCCTATCGTATCGGAAGAGGGCAATGCTGGTGACCCCCAGTCCAACGATTTGTGCTGGCTAGTAGATCCACTAGATGGTACCAAGGAATTCGTGAAGAGGAATGGAATGTTCACGGTCAACATAGCCCTGATGAGGAAGCACGGAGATCGGTGGAATCCCATTTTCGGGGTAGTACACGCTCCGGTTACAACCACCACTTGGTTCGGGGGTAAGAACAGCGTAACCGCATCACGCCAGATTGGCGATATAATCACATCAATCGAGGTAATGGCAAATTCCGTTGAGAAACCCACCCGACTAGTCGCTAGCGGCTCACACCGGGGAGAGAAAGACGAGAGCTTTGCCGCTTCATTGGGTAAGTACGACTTAGTGCGAATGGGATCTTCTCTGAAAGCTTGTGTGGTTGCAGAAGGGGCAGCAGACCTGTATCCTCGCTTTGGCCCCACCTCATGTTGGGATATTGCTGCGGCGCATGCTGTTGTTGAAGCAGCAGGTGGGTTGGTACTAGATCCACAAGGCAAAACCCTCGACTATGATTTAGTTGACGAGATTCTAAATCCATATTTCCTAGTGGCAGCGGATGATCGTTGGTCTCAGAGTTGGATAGAATCGAACTACTGACCCCAATCTACCATGCTGATGAATCGAATCCAGTCAATTCTTCTAGAACGGCCAAATCCGTTTGGATATCATTCTTCATCTGCACCATCTCTGAGTCAATGGGCCCCACTCGTTCCTTTCTTTCACTACTGAGTACAGGCATCTTGTACACATTGATTCCACGGCCCTGCAGAGAACTCACAAAAGGTCTCTTGATAATGCCAGGAATCATAGAAGCCACACCCTTGAAGAATTTCCCGAATACTGTCAATGGGCGCCTATCTGAGGCGGTGTTCGCAGTCCTTACGACATCTAGTTTGAATTCGAAAGAATTGACTCCGAGATGAGACTCCACTTCAGCTAAAACACTCCCCGGCTCCGACCTCATCCGGGTCGAATCGATTAGGAGGAAACGATCCGAAGGAAACAATTCGTACCACTTACTCAGGCTGGCTCCATAGAGCGTATCTGAGCGTAAACGACCATCACTCCATGCATCAGAGAACTGGGACCAATCAGTTCCGTTCTGCTTATCTTCCTCAGTATCCAGAATCATATTCCAATGACTCAGGGTGCGACTAACAGGTTCTCTCAAGCAAACAATGAAACGCGCCCCAGGCCAGTTTTCCAGCACCCTATGGGGTGCCACCGGACAGGCCAATGCGTGAACCGAACAATCCAATTTGAAACCCCCTCCAATAAAACATGAGGCGTATCTTTCCCAGTCCGGCAACGAATCATCTCGACCAAAGGTCCCCTTGTGAGTAGCCACTTCGTTAGGCTCCTTAGGCTCCGAGACACAGATTTCGGGGTGCTGCTCTAATACGGCCGCTAACCATGTCGTTCCAGATTTAGGTGCCCCCAATAGGAATGCGCCGACATCAGGAACACTTCCACCCTCAGGACCCACGACTTTCCCCCGACCTCTCTCGATATAGGATGTACGCGCCCCCGTCGGTGTGAAATAGGGAACTATTGTCGCACGGCCCACCACAGGTGTTCTGATGTCCAACAGAGTCGTATGGTTCACCGGCCTTTCAGGGGCTGGTAAAACAACCATAGCAATGGCTGCTGCAGAGAGATTTGGTTGCGAAGTGCTCGACGGCGACACGATACGAGACTTCTTCTCCAATACTGATTTTTCCAGAGAGGGCCGTGAGAGGCACCTTCTTGGTGTTGCTAGGATGGCCAAGATGATCTCGAAACACACCAATGTAATCTGTTCATTCATCACACCCTACGAAGATGTCAGAGAGAAAATCCTCGATATTCTACCTGAGAACGCAGTGATGGTTCACATTTCCACTTCTCTCGAAGTTTGTGAAGAGCGTGATGTCAAAGGTCTCTATGCCAAGGCACGATCTGGCGAGATTGCCAACTTCACAGGGGTAACCGATCCATTCGACCACCCAGAATGCGCACACTTCACACTAGATTCAAGTGGTGAGAAAGGCAAAGGCGTCGACGATTTGGTCGACCAATTAACCCATCTATTTGAGCGCCCCAAGGCAGTTCTACTACCCGGTCGCTGGCAACCCCTCCATGTAGGTCACGAGTGGTTAATCCAAAGAGAACTAGACCAAGGCAAGAGAGTGGTTGTAGGGATAAGAGACACTCCTGTTTCGGAATCCGACCCCTACTCTGCTGATATGCGAAAGAGGATGATTGAGCACCGATACGAAGGAGAAGATGTTGAAGCTTGGATAATGCCCGACATTGAAGCCATCTCTTACGGTCGCAAAGTCGGATACGAACTTCGTGAGGCCGACGACATTCCTCCAGAGGTTTTCGCAGTCTCTGCAACTGGAGTCAGAGGGGGAAACCGAGCCAATGTTTCTCAGAAAGTCATGGAATTCATGATCTCAGAAGGTATCTGGGACGGCGAGTAACCAGCAGACATAAGTTTGCAAAAGCACTCCCTGACTTGTGTTCGAGAGCATCAAATCGAGAGATGG
>DAQX01000011.1:10326-23552 GCA_002503055.1 Euryarchaeota archaeon UBA86
ACACCTAGTGATGCATCGATTTGGTCCGATTGGCACCAAGACGCGCTTACAAACAATCTGATCCTAATTGCCATATCTAGGCCCGGATACGGGCTATCAGACAGACTCTCTGGGAGAACTATTTCTAGTGTCGCGACAGATGTAGAAGATGTTCTTGATAATCTAGGTGTAGAACAATTTCTTTCCATTGGATGGTCGGGAGGGGGACCTCATGCACTAGCTTGCGGTGCACTGATTCCGGACCGCTGTAGGGCCATATCTTCACTCGCAGGGGTTGGTCCCTACGGTGAGCCAGATTTGGACTTCTTAGAGGGAATGGGTCCGGAAAATGTTGAGGAGTTTGGCATCGCTCTCCAAGGGGAAGGCCCACTTCGTGTTTGGATGGATGAACATGCCGATGCATACCGCACCATCAGCGATGACGAACTAGCCACAGCTCTAGGTGGATTGGTTCCTGAGGTTGATGTTGTGGCCCTGAATGAACAGGGGTTGGCTTCTGTGTGGGCATCGAGTATGCGCAGATGCTTCACTAATGGATGGGATGGCTGGATAGACGATAATTTGGCTTTCTGCTCCAACTGGGGGTTCAAACCATCACAACTTACTATCCCCGTCACTATTTGGCAAGGAGATTTGGATCTAATGGTACCATTCGCACACGGCGAATGGCTTCTCAAACACATCCCCACAGCCAAACCCAGACTCGAGCCGGGGCACGGCCACCTTTCTCTGGTCGCTGACTGCAGACAGGCAATTATCGACGATTTAATCTCAAATCTTTGACTATCTTCCTGCGACGGCTTCTTGGCTGTCGGACATCTCGAAAGCCCGATGGCAGTCGACCGTGAAGAACTTCAGAGGATGGCTCAGTTGGTTGAGTTCAACCGTGAGAGGATGCAAACCATCGAGCAACAGATTCGCCAATTGGAAACCATCAGGATGGAGCAAATTCAGGCCATTGAGGCGCTACGAGCAATTCCAGAAGATGGTGCCGAAGGAGCCATGATCCCCCTCGGCTCCGGCCTACAAATCATAGCTGACATACCCGCCGATGCAGGGGCTGTAATCGACATTGGGAGCAGAATTCAGGCAGAGAAGACCAGAGAGGAAGCTGCTGACATACTCAGCAAGAGGGGCGTAGAACTGGTTGCAGTAATTGACAAGATGCGCCAAGAGTTCGACGAACTCGACAAGGCCACTGTAGAGACTGCCCAGAAATTCAATGAGAGCGTGGAAGGACTAGAACCAGAGGAACTCGCCCCACCCGAGCCCGAGACTCCAGACCCGAAGAAAACCCCTCGTCGCAAAAGGAAGAGGGGAACCGAACTCACACTCGATGACTGAGGCTAGACCATGGGCTTGTTCGACCGCTTCAAGAAACGCTTCAAGAAAAGTGCCGAGGACGAAATTTCGGTCGATGAAGACTCGGTCGAGGCAAAACAGGCTTCAGAAGAAGGAGCTCAAATGCGCCAAAATATCACCAATACAAGAGAGCCCCCACTCGCTCCTGAACCAATTGAAGAACCAGAAGATGAGTGGGACGACGACAACATCGCTCCAGATCCTTTTGCTACCCCCCCAAAAGATTCCAAGCAGAGGAAACTAGCTCATAGGGCAGCATCTGTAGAACAGGCGAAGAAACCAGAACAACCGATGGAGCCCAAACCAGAAGCCGACCCCATGCAATCTACCACCGGTCGTAAACTAATCTCCACTGGTCCTGTGAAGTTAGAAGTGGACTTCGGAGATAGCGCTACAAAGACCGGCGGTCGAGTAATCACAGCCAGTTCAAAACTTGAATCAATGCTCGAAGAACTGGAGGAAGATCTCCTAACTTCTGACATGGCTCAAGGAGCAGCCGAGGAAGTCATTTCAACATTGAAGGCAAACCTGATTGGAACCCGACTAAGTGGTGTTAAGAAACTCGATGTAGTCCTCGAAGAGGCACTCAGAAACACATTACTTAGACTACTGGAATCGGGCTACTGGGACTTCAACAAGACAGTCGACTCCTTCCTAGAAGAGAGCAGACCAGTCGTAATCATGATAGTCGGTGTGAATGGGACTGGTAAGACCACGACCACAGCAAAAATTGCCCACCAACTATCTGAACAGGGCAAATCAGTAGTCCTTGCAGCAGCCGATACATTCCGTGCCGGAGCAATAGATCAACTGGCAACTCATGCTGAGAGAATAGGAGTTCGTTGTATACGCAGTCAGAGAGGAGGAGACGCAGCAGCCGTCTCCAGGGACGCAGTGGACAGCGCGAAGGCGAGAGGAGAAGACATCGTCATCATCGATACTGCAGGTAGGATGCAGAACAAGACCAATTTGATGGAAGAATTGAGGAAAGTGCATCGAGTGACTCAGCCCCATTTGGTACTATTCGTGGCAGATGCCCTAGCAGGCAACGACGCAGTCACACAGGCGGTTGAATTCCAGCGCATGCTGAGTTTCGATGGCGCTGTGTTGTGCAAACTCGATACCGACGCTAAGGGAGGCGCAGCACTCTCCATCGCACATGCAACAGGCAGACCAATCGTTCTAGCTGGAATAGGTCAAGGATATGAAGACCTTATTCCCTTTGATCCAGAATGGCTCTTGGATTCAATACTCTGATTAATTGGGATAATATCTTGATGCCTTACTTGGTGTTTGGAAAGAAATGTACGATTACCAAAGTAAGAGAGAGTCGGAACCGCGGCGTTCTTGAGTCCCCACCCTCGCGTAGAGTCGATGTCGAGCGACGAGCAACCCCTTGCTTTGGTCGTGGTGGGCAACGCAACGGTCGAGGGGCGCCTACGCAGTATTCTGAAGAATCAGGGCTGGAAGACTGAGACCTGTGGGGATGGCGACAAGGCAGTAGACGAGTTCGTCGATCTCCGCCCCAAGTTGGTATTCCTCTCCCTCGACATCCCCTCGATGGACGGCCACTTGGCCGCACTCGAAATGAGAGAGAGTGACTACGAGGCTAGGATAGTATTCGTTAGTTCCAGACAACGCATTACTACAGCTCGCAACGCAGCTTATTCAGCCGGGGCAGTCGCCGTACTAGAGACGCCCCTGACCCAATCTGTATTTGATGAGAACTGGGATTCCATGATGGGAGACATTCCTCCCGCACCCGGTTTGGCCGATCTCGATGAACTCTATCCAGAACCGGATGAACCAGAGTTCCCACCAATGCCGATACCACCCGTCATGCCTGTAATGCCCGAAGCAGTAGTCATGCCAGAGGTCCAAACACCAGTAACAGCGCCAACTGAGAAGCCCAAGAAGAAGGGTAAGTGGTTGAAGAGAATCCTAGTTCTTCTGATACTGGCTACCTCCGGGGCAGTTGTGGCCCATTACTTCGATTTCGTCGATCTAACGGAGTATATGCCAGCGTTGGAAGAATATCTTCCCTGACTCATCTTGTGTTCAGGGCCGACCAAGTAGCATCGGCGTAAGCCTTCGCAGCAGCCACCCGATCATCCGACTTGTGAATACCCGTTCCCACAATTACTGCATCCGAACCGGCCCTGACAGCGTCCGAAGGATGCCCATATCTTTGTCCGAGAACTCCTTCCTCAGCAGAGAGATTAACACCCGGTGTCCAGATCATCTTCCCCTTTCCGACCTTTCCGCGAAGCGATGAGATTTCTTCAGGAGAACTTCCATTTCCAATGTACCCCATTACATGCGGCGAAGCAGCACCAGTTGCGATTGTTTCGTCGGTGTAACTATCTGTCAGAAGGTTGCCCCTACTGGACATCTGAGCTAGCAGGAAAATTCCACCAATCCGCTGCACATCATCCCATCCAGCAGCAATCCCGTCAACGATATCCGGGCCCGAGATTCGATGTGCTGTGACAATATCGGCCCATGAGCGAATATCGTATACCCCACCCATTTGGGCCTGAGAAACTCTACCAATATCTGCGAATTTCCGGTCTTCGAACAATAGCAAATCATGTGCATTAGCCGCGTCTACGACTTGTTGCCAAGACTCCTTAGTGTAGTCTTCAACCATGTCAACATGAGTCTTGAGAGCTGCAATATGAGGGCCAACTTCATTGATGAGTTGGACCAATTCTGCAGTGGTATCTAAGTCGGCTGCTAGTACGACTAGAGTCTGCTTCTCCACAGCGGCTTCCATGAATCGATGCGATAGTGGATGTGCGGTGCTGGACCACCTGCTGCCCCATACATCGGCCGCTTGCATCGAATCACCCCGCCCATCCGCATATCTCAAGGCTTTCCCCAAGTCAGGGATAGAGCCTGCGTTGCGACCACAAACCATCTTGTTTGGTTAGGACAACCCTCTCGTGCATTCTACTAGGTCTACCAGACCAATATTCAACCCGGTTGATTGTGATTAGATACCCACCCCAATGATCTGGCAATGGAATCTCTTCGCCCTCAAACCGAACCTCTTCCTCCTCGAATCTACGCACCAACTCCTCTCGAGATACCAAAGGCCTACTCTGATTCGAGACCCGTGCTGCTATCCTACTCTTACGAGGTCTCGATTGATGATATTCTTCCACCATACCTCTATCCATCGGAGATGCAACCCCTTCAATTCTGACCTGACGCTCCATCTTCGGCCACCAAATTGTCCCTGCTACTGAGTTACAAGATGAGATCTCGTCTGCCTTATCGCTCTCGATATTGGTGAAGAAGCCAATTTCCTCATCTTCCAGATGCTTGAGTAAAACCATCCTGTTCCGGGGTTTTCCTTGCGAGTCGACAGTTGCCAAACTCATCGAATTAACTTCAGCCACACCCGCATCCTTCGCATCAGTCAGCCATTGAGAGAGCAGATCTAAGGGGGTTTGAGGATTGGCAATCAAAATCTCACCACCATCTCGGTACTCCTTGCGCATACTTCTCATGCTATTCTCCCACATCCTTGTGTATATGTATTCGTGTAAATTCAAAGTGGATTGTCAGAGCCCCAGTCCGATTTATTCATGTAAGGATGGAAATCAGCATTGAACATGGGTCAGACCCCCAAACTGCATCTGCTCTATTCGTGTCCATTTTGCTGGAAAGTGCGAGGTCTGTTAGAACACCTCAATATAGAGACCGAATTTATTGGTATTAATGGCCTGAAAATAAAGAAAGAAGTCTCATTTGCCGGAGACTGGGGCAAAGTTCCAGTGTTTACCGATGAAGATGGAGAACACCATGTGGACTCAACCCCGCTTTTGCGTTTAATCGATGCAAGATATAATGCCGGCAAGATGGCAGCCCAGGGCGATTCTAAGCGACAAGAGAAATGGCTTGAATGGGCAGACACTCATCTGTCAAAGGCAACTGTTCCGATTCTCTATGGAACCCTCGGGGCCGCCCTAAAAACCACCACACGAATATCAAAGATTGAGGAATTTGATTTCTTCTCCAAGCGGCTATATGCTTGGGCAGGATTCCCAGTAATGTGGGGCTTTATCGCTCGTAAACGCGTAAAAAACGACGGACGAAAACCCAAGAAACTCTGGCACGACCTGTTAACCGAATTCATTGCCGAACACAATGGAAAACCCTTCTTCGGTGGCGACACCCCCGATCTTGTTGATTTCGCAGCTTTCGGTTACATGCGCTCAATCTCTCCATTTGTCCAATTCAAACAACTCACCGATCACTCCGATGGCATGGCATGGTACAACCGGATGGAAGCATCATTGAATTGATTGAACCAAATGAAACACTAGGAGAACAAGCCGCTTTGTTCATGGACGGACGGTATCCGACATACGGTATGGGGACGATTCCGGTTCATTCGGTTGAGGTTACCACCAAGGACATGGAAGGACTCCCCGATGCCAGAGGAGACAGTGTTCGAGGTATATTGTCCTCAGACTATGGTATCGATGTTGGGCGTGTGAGGGTAACACTTGGTTACCTGATTAAGGCGGATTTACAATCTGAGAAATTACAGAGAACAGTCTACGATCTGTTCGCCGATCCTATCATTGAACACGGGTCCTGCATTGGGAACCTACTAGACGATGCGAACATCTTCCCTGAACATCCCGAGGCCATTATCCAGGTCGGATTCAAACCCGGCGTTACCGACAACGCAGGTCAAGCCGGTCTGGACGGCCTGACAACCCTGTTTCCGGACCTTGAAGAAGCGTGGGTAGCCACTACACGCACATACATGTTCTGGGGCCTTCCAGAGAATATCACGGCCGAACAACTCTCAGCACCACTTCACAATCCGATGATTGAGAGGTGCGTTGTCGCAGGAAGCGATGCCTGCGCAGAAGGCGAATGGCCATCACTTCCTTTCCCCGATAGACCCGCTGCTGCATTCGCCGACTCAGCTGTAGTCAATCTCGAAGTCAGCGATGAGGAATTAGTCAAAATCAGCGAGACGGGCCTGTTAGCCCTCAATCTAGAAGAAATGCAAGCGATACAGGCGCACTATCGTAATCCTGCGGTGAGAGCGGCTAGAGAAATCCTAGGACTCCCCTCAAACGCACCTACTGATGCAGAGTTAGAATGCTTAGCACAGACATGGTCTGAGCATTGCTCACACAAGATATTTGCAGCAAAAATCACTCACAAGGACAACGAAACAGGCGAGCAGTCAATCATTGATTCACTTTTCAAGACACACATCATGAAGCCGACATTGGACATTCAGAAAGAAGTAGATTGGCTGCTCAGTGTATTCCATGATAACTCAGGCGTAATCGCTTGGAATGATGATTGGAGCCTTTGTATGAAGGCAGAGACGCACAACTCCCCTAGTGCTTTGGATCCATTCGGCGGAGCGATGACCGGGATCGTAGGCGTCAATCGAGACATCCTCGGCACTGGCCTGGGCGCTCGGCCAATTGCCAACACCGACGTATTCTGTTTCGGACCTCCTGATTACGATGGGAAATTACCTCCGGGCCTATTCCACCCATCGAGAGTATTCCGCGGTGTCCATGCTGGCGTGCGTGCGGGCGGAAATGAATCGGGAATTCCAACAGTTAACGGAGCAATAGTATTCGACGAGAGGTACATTGGCAAGCCATTGGTTTACTGTGGCACGGTCGGAATCATGCCTAGGGCCCTTGCCGACGGGCGAGAGAGTCACGACAAGACGCCCGAGCCGGGAGATGTCATCTACATGGTGGGCGGAAGAGTCGGTAGTGACGGTATCCACGGAGCCACCTTCTCTAGCCTTGAGCTAACGGAAGAAAGCCCCTCCTCAGCCGTCCAAATCGGCGATCCAATTACTCAGAAGAAAATGATCGACATGATCATCGAAGCGAGAGATACCGGACTTATTCAAGTCATCACTGACAATGGCGCAGGGGGCCTTTCCAGTAGTGTTGGAGAGATGGCAGAACTAACTGATGGAGCTGAAATAGACCTCTCGGTGGTTCCTCTAAAGCAGGCTGGATTATCATCTTGGGAAATTCTAGTTTCCGAGTCACAGGAACGCATGACGGTTGGAGTCAGACCAGCGGATTGTGCTGAGTTTGAGAGGCTGGCCAACCTGCACGAAGTTGAGGCGACAAACATTGGAACCTTCACAAATTCAGGTGCATTTGTGGTTCATCACGGAGACGCGCCTGTAGCACACCTACCGATTTCTTTCCTTCACGATGGATGCCCCCAGTTGAATCTAGAATCTGAATGGGAGCCACCAGTGCATGAGGAAATGGATCCTCCCGAGGCTAACGCTGAGGGAATGGGAGATATCCTCAGACGTTTGATGGCTAGACCGAATATCGCCAGTAAGGAATTCTGGGTCCGTTCTTACGATCATGAGGTAATAGCCCAGACCGTAATCAAACCATTCTGTGGCATCGACCACGACGCTCCCGGAGACGCCGCGGTAATCGCACCAATCCACGGCGGAACACAAGGTGCAGTGATTTCGAATGGAATCGCACCCCGATATTCAGACATCGATGCCTACTCGATGGCGGCCGCCTGCGTTGACGAGGCTCTACGTAACGCGGTTTGTGTCGGTGTAGATTTAGACATGATAGCCGGTCTGGATAACTTCTGCTGGCCCGATCCGGTTGTATCTGAGAAGACGCCCGATGGTCGCTACAAACTCGCCCAACTCGTTCGAGCCAACCGTGCCATAGATGATGTCTGTAGAGCCTACCAGTTACCTTGCATCAGCGGAAAAGACTCAATGAAGAATGATGTGACTATGCACGGAGAAAAGATCAGCGTTCCACCAACTATCCTGTTCAGTCTTATTGGAAATCATAACGATGTCCGCAAGGCAGTATCAAGTGACTTCAAACAAGTTGACGACCATATCTACCTTCTCGGCGAAACACACCATGAACTCGGAGCAAGCGAAGTCGCATACATGTTCAGAGACGAGTGTTCAGGCGGCATCGGTGGCAGAGTCCCCACAATCGACACCCAACGCAATCTAGCAATGTACAGGGATCTGACTGCAGCCATGTCTAGAGGACTGGTTGCAAGTGCACATGACTGTAGTGATGGAGGCCTCGCAGTAGCACTAGCCGAGTGCTGCTTCGGAGTAGGTTCTGGCGCCTCAGTTGACATTTCAGAACTAGGGGCCAATGACCCGGATTTGGATTCATTCGGCGCATTATTTTCAGAAAGCCTCGGACGAATTTTAGTCAGTGTTAGTCCTGAGAACTCAGGGGTGTTCACAGCAGCAATGCAAGGACATGCCTGCCACAGACTTGGCTCGGTGTCTGCGGGCAACAATCTCTCAATTATCAATGAAGGAACACCAATCTTATCTGCATCAGTTTCTGAATTGAAACAGTCGTGGCAAGGCTCGCTTGGAGGCGGTTTACAATGAGCAAACCAAGAGTAGCAGTTCTGTCCGGTTTCGGCATCAATTGTGAACTTGAGACCATGGCAGTATTCGAGATGGCAGGAGCTACTTCTCAGAGAGTGCACATCAATCGTATTGTTAGTGGCGAAGTGACACTGACCGACTTCGACATCATGGCCGTTCCTGGTGGCTTCTCGTTCGGTGATCACCTAGGTAGCGGCCGTTTGATGGGGAACCGACTTCGGTTTGGTCTGAGAGACCAAGTCAGAGAGTTTGTGAAGGCAGGTAAACCGGTCATTGGAATCTGCAATGGCTTCCAAGTTTTAGTCAAGATGGGGCTTCTACCAGGCGATTCAGAAGTCAGCCTGACCCAGACCGCATCCCTCGCTCTCAACGATAGCGGACAGTATGAGAATCGATGGGCCACATTGGAATTCGACCCCGATAGTCCCTGTATCTGGACTAAAGGAATCACTCGTATGCGAGTCCCAGTTCGTCACGGAGAGGGGAAATTCGTCACCGACGACCCCAATTTGTTAGATCAGTGGAAGGAATCAGGCCAACTCGTTGCCCGCTATGTCGACCCCGAATCTGAATTCCCAAGCGCCAACGACGAAGTATTGCCATACCCATTATCCCCAAACCAGAGTTGGCGAAATATCGCTGGAGTTTGTGATCCCTCTGGACTTGTGTTTGGTCTAATGCCGCACCCCGAGGCCAACCACTCGACTTGGTTGGGCGCCACATGGTCACGCGAGGACGGGGAGCACGGAGAAGGAGAGGGCATGGCAATATTCCGAAACGCAGTCAACCACATTCTTTCTAACTAGGCAACTCCATACTCTCCGGCCTATGCGCGTATACGTGGCAACCTACAACAAGGAAGAGCGCGCAACGGCGAAAGCACCTCGAAAGAAACGCGAGTTCGACAGTAAGATGTTCATCGCTGCAATCTTCACTGGAGCTTTCGGAGTAGGTTGGATGGCCATGGCAATTTTCGCCTGGAACATCCCATTCTTTTGGGAGACCACATTTTTCGGAGAGGGAGGACATCATGGAGGACCAATCCATTGGGGAATTGGATTCGCCGCCATAGCACTGACCGGCGTAGCCCTCTACCCTTGGTGCTATGCAACACTTTTCCTGTTCTGGTCCTTTTTTGGCAAACCCAATGCTCGGAGGACTGGAGAAACCATTGGTGGCATCCATCTAACCCATTTCGGACTCATCTGGTTCTGGCTAGTTTTCGTAGGCCCTGGAGTATATCTCTGGTGGGGAGGAATGTTCGGAATCGGCATGGAGCCAGAGGGTTGGTACTGGGCATTAATTGTCCCATCCATATTCATGACAGGGCTTTCAGTACAGGGATTGTTCTGGGGCCTATACTTGATATTCCGTGGAACGCCCGGAGCTAGAGAACAGTCGAAAATCGACTCAAAAATACAAAAAAAGATAATCGAACAAGCCACCAAATCCGGCGAGTTGGTGAAAAAACCACTCAATAATTGGTGGGAAGAATAGTCTAACGCGGAAGAAGCACAAAACACTCGCTTAAATCCTCAACTTCACGCGAAGTGACATGGCCGAGTCTTCACTATCCCGGTTTGGCCGACAAATGCATGGAAGCAGAAAGGCCGTAATGGCGACTGCATTCGCATCGCTGCTAGTTTCACTACTCCTGATTTCTCAAGGCAACTCGTTCATCGATGGCAACTCTCCTCCACCCACAATCGAGGCCGGTAGAGCCTTGGATTTGGTAGATGACGAATTACCCGTTACCTCGGCTAACTCTGTAACTTACATCTTCAGTCATGAGGAAATGTCCTGGAATGATGAGAACTTCGAACAGGCAATAATGGCGGCACTAGCCAAACTCTCAGATCTAGATATTGAGATTTTGAGTATCAGCACTGCATACGATGCTGCAGATGACCCCGTGCACCTGGCCTCGCATGTCTCTAGAGACGGGCATACAACCGCCGTATATGTCAGAATAGGAGGCACAGACGACGAGGTCGCCAAATCATTTGACGAAATCATCGTAGCCGCAGACAATGACGCCTTAGATGTCATTGTGACCGGTAGTCTAGTCATCAGTACCGACTTTGACAATGCTCTGAAGAACGATCAGGTTAGAGCCGAATTAATTGGTATTCCATTGTCACTAGTTATCTTGTTATTTGTCTTTGGAACCTTCACAGCAGCCATGCTTCCAATGGTAATCGCTCTACTGATGATGACTCTCGCAACAGCGACATCATTCTGGTTGTCTGACTGGTGGTTCTTTGGCCTCACCCAATATTCAATCAGCATGATTTCACTAATCGGAATTGCTGTCTCAATCGATTACAGTCTATTCATGATAAGCCGATTCAGAGAAGAGCTAGATTCAGGCGCGGAAGTAGAGGACGCTGTTGCCAAGATGATGGATACTGCAGGCAGAGCGGTCCTCTTCTCCGGAGCCACAGTTGCAATCAGTCTGTGCAGCCTGTTCTACTTCACGGCAACACACATGCCTTCCATGGCAATGGGCGGATTTCTCGCAGTACTTGGGTCCTTGATTTATTCACTAACTGTATTGCCAGCAATGCTATCTTATCTCGGACCTAAGATTGATTCACTCAAGGTACCAATTCCAGGAGCTAACACCAAGTCTCAGTTTTGGGAGAAGTTCTCTACAACAGTAATGAAGAGACCAATCAGTTGGCTAGCGCCCGCACTGATTGTTCTACTACTACTAGGATCACCCTTCCTCAGAGTCGAATTAAACGCTGGTGGAATCGAGGCCCTTCCTCCTGATTTAGAATCCAGAGTAGGCTACGAAGTACTCGTAGATGAGTTCCCCGCGTATACAGCTTCAACCATCCCTCTGGTAGTAGTGTTCGCGGACGAGCAACCAGATTGGAAAGCAATCGCAGAAGATATCTCACAGGTATGTGACGGGATTAGAAGCACAACTGGGGTTATTTCGATAGAACACCCGTTATGCACACCCATTCTATTCGATACAGCAATCGAGGATTGGCCCGAAGAGGCTCAGAGCACTTGGTACACTACGGTTTCAGAATCTGTTGCGATGATTAATGTAGCAACAGAGTACAGCAGCGGCACTGAAGAAGCAGAGCAACTGATTGATGATATGAGAGTACACACAAGAACATCTTCTGAGGAGATTCTAGTCGGAGGATGGACATCTTACGAGGTCGACATCAAAGACCATCTCACTGAGAGAATTCCAGCAGTTCTGGCCTTCGTAATAATAGTCACAATGATACTGATTTGGTTGCAGGTTCATTCAGTAATTGTACCAATCAAGGCCGTACTGATGAATGTCCTATCTGTGTCAGCATCCTTCGGACTAGTCGTTCTTGTGTTCCAGGATGGTTTGCTAGCCGAGACTCTGAATTTCACACCCCAGCCCCTTGATCTGATTGTTCCACCGTTAGTGTTTGGAATCGCCTTCGGACTATCGATGGATTACGAGGTATTGATGCTCTCACGAATCCATGAGGCGTGGGTTGAGACCGGAGACAATACCAGGGCCGTAGCAGAGGGCCTACAGGCTTCTGGTAGCCTGATAACGGGAGCAGCCGCGATTATGATTGCCGTATTTTCAGGCTTCATCTTCGCAGATGTTTTGATCATCAAATCGATGGGCCTAGCTCTAGCGGTCGCCGTATTCATCGACGCCACAATCGTGAGAGCGATAGTAGTACCATCCGCTATGCGTCTGATGGGGCGACTAAACTGGTGGTCACCCTCATTCCTAAGCAACTTGGATGAGTAGGGTTGATGGCTCATGGAGATGAGCGCGAACCGTGAGTCTACCCCGTTCCGCGATGAACATGATGGGTTTTGCCGTCTGTTGTTTGGCCTGTGACGAGCCCGATGTTTCGGGTTCTGATAGATGTAGAGCATGCATCAAATCCCACTCTAGGACCAGAGAACGACTCTCCAAACAAGCAATTTCGAAGGCGGACAGACTTTCCAGAGAACTCATCACCATGCTATCTGACCCAGCATCTTACACCGACGATTCATCACACGGCAAGATGATGATTCACTATACTACCTTGATTGACAAGCACCAGGGAACAGCACCCGCAAGTACTGCAGAGGAGATGTTCGAGGTCTACGAGAAACAGAAGTCCAAGAACGAGAAGTCACTTATTCGTGATGTGGCAAATCAGAATCCTTGGCAAGATGTTGAACTGGATGCAGAGACCAGAGAAGAAATGCTTTCCAAACTATCCGACAACACTCCGCCCAACATAGCATCCTGGGATGAATTACTCGCACAGGTTGAGGATATCCTCGAGGAGGACGAAGGATGACCGGAGAAAGGGATCCTAGAGCCCACTGGTTAGATGACGATCCATTCGACAAAAGAACATCCCCTGGTAGCCATACCAAGGCCCGGGACGATGGTAATTGGAGACAGCCCCACATCAGGGTGGTTCACGCAACG
>DAQX01000001.1:0-23199 GCA_002503055.1 Euryarchaeota archaeon UBA86
GGCGAATGCTGCCGTCTTTCCCGTGCCAGTTTGGGCACAACCGAGCATGTCGCGGCCCTCAATTAGGTCGGGTATGGCTTGGGCCTGAATAGGCGTCGGCGATACATACCCAATCTCATCAAGAGCAGCCTGCAAGGGCTGGCATAGATTAAGTGAAGTGAAATCCATGGATTCAACTCACATATGTGTGATAATGGCAGTACCGAACTCACTGCACTTTAGCAGAGTAGCATCTTCCATCAGACGCTCAAAGTCGTAGGTCACGGTACCGGCGCTAATTGCGCCCTCCATTCCCTTGACGATTAGATTTGCAGCCTCGGACCAGCCGATGTGTCTAAGCATCATCTCCGCAGATAGGATGAGGCTGCCAGGGTTGACCTTGTCTTGGCCAGTATACTTCGGAGCGGTGCCGTGAGTGGCTTCGAAGATGGCGACCCCTGTGTCGTAGTTGATGTTGGCTCCCGGGGCAATACCGATACCACCAACCTGGGCTGCCAAAGCATCTGAGATGTAGTCGCCATTGAGATTCATCGTAGTCAGTACCCCATATTCTCTCGGGCGTGTGAGGACTTGTTGGAGCATTGCATCGGCGATGACATCTTTGATGGTGATTTGGTTGCCAGTCTTTGGGTTGGTCATTGTGCACCAGGGCCCTCCGTCAAGTTCGGTTGCACCAAACTCGTCCTTTGCCAGTTGGTAACCCCAGTCTCGGAAGCCCCCTTCTGTGAACTTCATGATGTTGCCCTTGTGAACGATGGTAACGCTGTCACAATCATTCTCAATTGCGTGATTGATAGCCGCACGCACAATTCTAGCTGTTCCCTGCTTGCTAATCGGTTTGATTCCAATTCCACTGGTGTCTGGAAATCGAATTTTATCGACGCCCATCTCATTGTGAAGGAAGTCGATTACCTTGCGAACTTCTTCGCTGCCTGATTCCCACTCAATTCCTGCATAGACATCCTCGCTGTTCTCTCTGAAGATGATCATGTCGACGGCTCCCGGATCCCTGACCGGGCTGGGAGTTCCGGCGTACCAGCGAACTGGCCTCACGCACGCGAAGAGGTCTAGTTGCTGTCGTAGTGCTACATTCAGGCTACGGATTCCTCCGCCAACTGGAGTTGTCAATGGACCCTTGATTGAAACCAATCCCTCGCGCATAGATTGTTTGGTTTCCTCCGGAAGCCATTCGCCTGTATTGTCGAACGCTTTCTGGCCGGCTAGAGTTTCGCTCCAGTGAATCCTTCGCTCGCCGCCATATGCGCGCTCCACTGCAGCGTCTACAACTGCAATCATTACGGGAGTGATGTCAATGCCGATTCCATCTCCCTCGATGTAGTGAATTATTGGATCGTCTGGGACATTAAGTCGGCCGTCGTCCATTGTGATTTTACTGCCTGCTCCCATGGCTCTCATACGGGCGACCTGCCGCCCCTCTTTCAAGACAACCCTTGAAGCATGATGACCCGAGTCGGGGTGCATGAAGGGCGAAGTCAGTTGGACCCATGAAGAAGGATATGTCGGAACCACCTCCGGGGGAAAGCGTTTCGGCATCTATGACGAGTCGTCTCCCAGCCCTATGGAGATGGTGATGTATGGTCATGCCGCCTGTTCGATGATTGATGTTGTTGGAGGGCTCAAAGATAGAGTTGGCAACCTTGAGGAATTGGTTGTGGAAGTTGAAGCCGAGAGGGCGGCAGAGAGTCCTAAGATATTCACCAGTGTCAATATGAGATACATTGTGAGAGGAGATGTTCCTGAGAAGTTGGTTCGCAGAATTATCGAGAATAGCCATGAGAAACTCTGTAGTGTTGGAATAATGATTACCAGATCTGGGGCGACACTTGGTTGGACTTTGGAAATGAATCCCTAGGGAAATCTAACAATTTTGTCAGTTTGTCGATTGGTGATTATTTGTCATTTGGTCGACCATGAAACCCTTCTCGTCCTCAATCATTAAACACCCCCCATCCAGAAGACGGAATCCCTTGCGTTGCGCAAGGCGAAAGGCGAGGCCAAAATTAGGAGGAATTGGATGCAGACCAGAATCAAAGGCGACGCAGAAACCGGAGATGCAGAAACCGGCATGGTCGTTGAGAGAAGATTCACCACCTCCGGTGATGACCCATTCGATGCATTCGAATGGATCGAAATGGATGTTGAAATCAGAAACCCAGATGGGTCAATGGCTGATTCTATCGAGGGCGTCAAACTGCCATCGGGATTCACGGGAGTTCCAGGCAAAGTTTGCGCTCAGAAATATCTGCGAAAGGCAGGAGTTCCGAAGCACCTGAGAAAGGTGCCTGAGGATGATGTTCCAGTCTGGCTACAGCGAAGTGAGCCGGATCATGAGAAGCTTCAGACGCTTGAGGCTGATGACAGAATGGGTGGGGAGACCGATGGAAGAGAACTCTTCCGGAGGCTCGCAGGGACCTGGACCTACTGGGGCTGGAAGTACGGATACTTCGCCGGCGAGGCTGATGCCCGCGCGTACTTCGACGAAATGTGCTATGTGATTGCAAGTCAGCGATCTGCGCCGAACAGTCCCCAGTGGTTCAACACAGGCCTGCATTGGGCATACGGCATAGAGGGGCCGGCTCAAGGTCACTCATTCGTCAACCCCGATACTGCCGAGTTAGAGTACTCCACAAATGCTTACGAGCATCCGCAGCCACATGCTTGTTTCATTCAGTCTGTTTCAGATTCCTTAGTCGGGGGAACTGAGTCTATAATGGGCCTTTGGAATAGGGAGGCTTTGTTGTTTAAGTATGGTTCAGGAACAGGCTCAAACTTCTCGAGAATCAGAGGGGCAGGGGAGCCTTTGTCTGGCGGAGGAACTTCAAGTGGTCTGTTGTCTTTCTTGAAGATTGGAGATAGGGCTGCTGGCGCAATCAAGTCTGGTGGAACCACCCGCAGGGCCGCCAAGATGGTTACACTAGATCTCGACCATCCTGACATTGAGGAATACATCGATTGGAAGTCGAGTGAAGAGGAAAAGGTGTCCTCGCTCGTGATTGGAAGTACCATTTTGCAGAAGCATGCCAACTCACTGATGGATGCGATTTGGGATTACGGAGATGATGAAGGGAGATTCGATCAGAGTACCAATCTTGGACTTCGCAGAGCGATGGTGGGTGCCATCAAGGAGCATGTTCCTCAGCCTCATATCCAGAGGATTGTTGACCTCGCAAAACAAGGATGGAAGGGCGTAGACTTCGAGGTCTTCGATACCGATTGGCAGGGAGAGGCTTATCTCACTGTCTCGGGTCAAAATAGCAACAACTCGGTTCGCGTTCCAAATGAATTCATGGAGGCAGTCAACAATGGAACTGACTGGAACTTGTACTTCAGAACTGAATTGGATAAGGCCGAGGCTCAGAACAGAGATCCAAAACCTTGCAAGACTCTTGATGCTCAGGATCTCTGGGGCAAAGTCGCCTACACTGCTTGGGCATGTGCTGATCCGGGGGTTCAGTTCGATACCACCATCAACGAGTGGCACACCTGTCCCGAGGGCGGGAGAATCAACGGGTCCAATCCGTGCTCCGAGTACATGTTCCTAGACGATACTGCGTGCAATCTTGCGAGCATCAATCTCCTTCACTACTACGATAAGGATACTCAGACATTCCAGGTTGATGATTTCAGACACAGTGTAAGATTGTGGACAATGACTCTAGAAATTAGCGTACTTATGGCTCAGTTCCCATCTCAGGAGATTGCACGAAAGTCGTATGAATACAGAACATTGGGCCTAGGTTACTGTAACATCGGCTCGCTGCTTATGCATATGGGAATACCCTATGATGATGAGCGGGCCTACTCAATTTGCGGTGCTATTACTTCGATAATGTGCGGCGAGACTTATGCTACCAGCGCTGAGATGGCCTCGGTTCTGGGGCCATTCGACGACTATGAGAGAAACTCAGAACACATGCTCAGAGTGATGAGGAACCATAGGAGAGCCGCTTATGGTGCTCCTGAAGAAGAGTACGAAGGACTCACGGTTCCACCCATGGGAATCAATGCCAGCAAGTGTCCAAAGGATTTGCTTGAGGCAGCAAGAGAGGCCTGGGACCGTGCCCTCAGAGACGGCGAGGAGCATGGATACAGAAATGCTCAGACTACTGTAATTGCTCCAACCGGCACAATCGGCCTAATCATGGGTGCAGATACGACTGGTGTCGAGCCACAATTCTCGCTTGTCCAGTTCAAGACTCTAGCAGGAGGAGGTTCGTTGAGAATTGTCAACAAGGGAGTTCCTAGTGCACTGCGCAGACTTGGCTACTCAGACAGTGAGTGTAAGGCAATCGAGGAGTATATCATCGGTACCGGTCGACTTGGTGGGTGCCCACATATTACGATGGATCGTCTAATGGGTGTTGGTTTCAGCAAGGCTAGCTTGGATACTGTTGAAGGAAGCCTAGCAGATGTCTTTGATCTGCGCTCGGCCTTCGCACCCTCCCTACTTGGAAAGGATGTATGCACAGACCTAGGAATGAGTGATGTGCAATTTGAAGATCCATTCTTCGACACGCTCGGATTCCTAGGATTCACTCCCGATGAAATTACGGCGGCTCAAGATCACATCTTCGGCAACCTCACGATTGAGGGGGCGCCTGGACTCAAGGAAGAGCACCTGCCAGTGTTCGACTGCGCTACACCCTGTGGAGCGAAAGGGACTCGATCAATCGCTTGGCCGGCGCATGTGAAGATGATGGCTGCTGCTCAGCCGTTCATCTCCGGTGCGATTTCTAAGACGATTAACATGCCATCCAACTCAACCGTAGATGATGTGCGCGAGGCATACAACCTCAGTCACACTACAATGAACAAGGCCTGTGCAGTTTATCGTGACTGTTCCAAACTATCTCAGCCACTGATGAACCAGTTGGTAGATGCGAGTGAACTTGAGGATGATGAATCATCGGAAGAGGATGTCAAGCAGAAGATGGTTCAGGAAGTTGTGGAGGTTTTGCCAGTACCCGAACCAGTAGCTCAGCCTGTTGCTCAGTCGTTCGTTGACTTCGTCGCAACCAGAAGATCTCTGCCTGACAAGAAGAGGGCGACCTCGACTAAGGCAAGAATTGGGGGGCACAGTGTGAGGCTAATCACTGGCGAGTACCCTGATGGAAAACTAGGGGAAATCATCCTAGTGACCTCAAAGGAAGGAGCTGCTTGGAGAGCCATGCTAAACCAGTTCGCCATTGCAGTATCAATTGCTTTGCAGCACGGCGTGCCTCTGGAGGCTTTCATCAAGGTCTTCACATTCCAAAAATTCGAGCCTAGTGGTATGGTCGAAGGAGGAAGTGGAAGAGTCAAGATGGCGTCAAGTCTAGTTGACTGGATCTTCAGAGAACTCGCTATCGAGTACGCCGGAAGAGACGATTTGGCTCATGTAGCTGCAGAGGACTTTGATCAATTCTCAATTAGCAAGCCCGAGTTGACCGAAGCTGGAGTGGTAAGATCTGAGGGGGAGAAGATGGAAGTTCAGATGACGCTTGATGCAGCAGTTGCTCCTCTTCAGGAACAAGATTCAGATGCCCTTGCAATACAAGCGGCCCGGGAGAGAGGATTCACCGGAGATATTTGTGATGACTGTGGTAGCAGTCAGATGGTCCGCAACGGCACCTGTCTGAAGTGCAATGACTGTGGTTCAACCACAGGCTGCTCTTGAGTCTTTGAACTCAAATCTCAAGTTCTATGTTCAGGTTCTGAATCAGTTCCTTGTATCGGTTTCTGATTGTAACCTCAGTCACTCCAGCAACCTCAGCAACTTCGCGCTGGGTTCTACGCTTGCCGCAAAGAACGCTAGCGATATAGATGATTGAGGCAGCGATTCCAGTTGGGCCCCGTCCGCTGGTCAGTTCCTTCTCTTGGGCAGCGGCGATTAGCTCGTATGCCTTCGACTGGACTTCAGCGTCCAAGTGTAGGCCGGAGCAGAATCTCGGTATGTAGTCCTCCGGCTTGGTGGGAGGGATTTTCATCTTGAGTTCGCGAACCATGAACCGGTAGGTTCGGCCGATTTCCTTGCGGCCGGTCCTGCTAGCTTCTCCAATCTCATCTAGAGTGCGTGGGTTGTTGCACTGTCTGCAGGCAGCGTATAGGCTTGCAGCAGCGACGCCTTCAATCGAGCGGCCGCGGATAAGTCTGGCTTCGACTGCTTTCTTGTAGTTGACAGCAGCTGACTCGCGAATCGACTTAGGAAGGTCGAGTCGGCTTGCCATGCGGTCTAGTTCAGCAAGGGCCATGGCGAGGTTTCTTTCTGTGGCGTTACTGACGCGAGAACGCTTCTGCCACTTTCTCATTCTGTAGAATTGGCTTCGGTAACGGCTCGAGATTGCTTTGCCTGAGTAATCCTTGTTCTGCCAGTCTATGTCGGTTGACAGTCCCTTGTCGTGTAGCATGACGGTCATCGGTGCGCCAGTACGGGCGCGTTGGTCGCCCTGCTCGGGGCTGAACACGCGCCATTCGGCACCCTGATCGATTACATTGTCTTCTAGAACCAGTCCACAATCCTCACAGACGACCTCTCCGCGGGTCTCGTCTCTGTTCAGGTTTCTGCTTCCACATTCATTGCACTTCACTGTGTCTTCAACCAAATAGCCATCATCATTTGCCATTCCATCACCTTACCTTCGCTAGCAAAGGTAATAAAACCCGAAAGACCATGTTATTTAAGCGTGACAGTATAATAAAAAGTGGTTAAATCGTTAGACTGGGAGCCAATATACTCAGAAATGAGCATTGAGAATAATGAAATAGAGCCCTGTATTGACATAGATTTAGGACGGTGTGTGTGAATGTCGGAAAGTTGGCCCCCCGAGCAGGTTTCTCTGACTCTTGGGAAGAGGGTGCTATTCCTAACAAAGGATCTGGAACTCATCCGGAAGCAACTCTACGAAGGACTGGATCTACAGATGGAGGATCTTGAAGTAGACGATCTTCTAGATGATATCAACACTGATGTGATGACCCCTGCATGGGTCTGTTTCGACCACGATCCAGCAATCTTGGCAGAGAATGCGTACGCTGGCCTGATACAAGAAGGTCGACGTGTCTTCGAGTCGAGAGCATTGATGGATGGTGGCTTCGAAGTCATAGTGAGCGGTCATCGAAAGGGAACCGGTAGTAGTAGAGAAACCGCTGCTCAATGCGAGAGGTGGTCTGGTATTCGAATTGTGATTGCCGCCTCTTTTGCTCCTATTCACGAGCGTAACAACATCAATCTCGGTCAATTGATGGGTGACCATGCAATGCTTGAGCGTTTACAGAATGGAGAAAGTATCGAACTAGCTGAGTTTACAGGAAAGTATGATCCTGTGACTAGACTGATTGTAGAGAATGGTGGAATCTTTTCCTTTGCTAAGCGAATGAAGGCTGGAGAATTGGAGTTACCAGTTGTGAGTAATGAGCAAATCCCAATGACAATGGCTGAGAAAATGATCTCGAACAAGTTGCTCGGTCAGAATGAGATGCGTGGTTATGTGAAGCCGGGAGATGCAGTGCTTGCGCAGGTAGACGGAGGATATTCTCACGAATTTACCACCGCTCAGGTACACAACTTCCTAGCCGCAGAATATGGCGAGGATTACTCATTGCCAAACCCCCCAAAGTTTGCAGTATTCGAAGATCATCTGTTGTATGCAACGGGAGTTGCAAGATTCGCTCGCTTCGAAGATAAAATCCAGACATTGCGCGACTTACAGGTCTTATTCCAACAACACACCGGAGTGAGAGACTACTCAGCGGAGAACGGTGTTAGTCCGGGTATCTGTCACCAAGTCGCGCGTGAGGAATTCATCGATGTAGGGGATTTCATCCAAGCAACGGATAGTCACACCTGCATGGGAGGTGCCAGTAATGCTCTGACATACGGAGTTGGGTCGACTGAGTACGCCAATTTGGTTCACAACCAATTCGCATTCGTCAAGGTTCCGGAAAGCATTCGATTCGAATTGACTGGAAGTCTGGATCCTGGATGTACAGCCAAAGATGTGATTCTTCATATTCTTTGGAAGTACGCAGCACAGTCAGACACACTAGACCGTTCGATGGAATTTGGTGGCCCTGGATTGGCTTCAATATCCATGGATGAGAGAGCGACCCTATGCAACATGGCCACCGAGTGCTCTGCAAAGACTGGAATCTGTGAACCCGATGATTTGACTGTGGAATGGTTGTTGGAAAGGCGCGAAGGGTTGACGGAAGAGGCTATTCGTTCAGCTTTCGTTCTACCAGATGAAGGTGCAGTCTACCACGGAGGAGTACATACAATTGACCTGTCCGCAATTCGCCCCATGGTTGCACATCCGGGAGACCCTGATGCTGGAATTCCATCCGATCCAACAAACGGGGCATACATCGAGGATCTGGGAGACGTCAAGATTGACATTGCATATGCTGGCTCCTGTACTGCCGGTAAGGATGATGATTTTGCTTACTATGCAATGGTAACTCGGGCTGCCCTAGATGCTGGATTGACAATAGGAGATGATGTTGATTGCTACATACAATTCGGATCAAAGGCGGTAAAGGATTTGTCAGAGCGCAATGGATGGAGTGAATTGTTCGAGCGCGCTGGTGTCAAATTGATTGACCCGGGTTGTGGTGCTTGCATTGGGGCTGGGCCCGGTGTTTCTGAGCTAGAAGACCAGGTGACAGTGTCTGCAATCAATCGCAATTTCCAGGGCCGTTCTGGCCCGGGTAGACTGTATCTCGCAAGTCCTCTCACAGTTATGGCCAGTGCTTTCACAGGCAAGATTACTGCGTGGCATCCCGAATTGTTTGCACAGAGTTAAGAGCGTTCCTAGTCCGGGGTCTGTCATCCAAAAGAGGCCCTATGCCATTCGGGCATGGGAGGACCTAATGGAGGGTTGCGAATGAGTGAGGAAAATCCACCACCTGGAAAACAGAAGCAGATTGCAATAAGCGAATTTTTCGAGAAGAACAAGCACTTTCTCGGGTTTGATTCTCTACAGAGATCATTAATCACAGCAGTGAAAGAAGCGGTTGACAATTCTCTTGACGCATGTGAGGAAGAAAGAATCCTTCCGGATATCAAAGTCGAGATAAATCGGCTCAAGGGAGACCAATTGGAAATGATTTCCCAGGACAATGGTCCAGGCATACCGCGAGGAGCCATTGAGCATGTTTTCGGGAAGTTCTTGCTGGGATCCCGATTCCATGCGATTAGGCAGACTAGGGGTCAGCAGGGGATTGGAATCACTGGCGTCGTAATGTACTCACAACTCACTACTGGTGGTAAGACCAGTGTTATCTCGAAGGTGAAAGAGGATTCGTCTGCGGTCTATGTGGACTTAGGAATTGATACGCGCAAGAACAAGGCAATCAAGTCGGGTGAGCGTAGAGATGTATGGATAGATGAGGTCACTGGCGAGGAGGTTGCTCAGGGGCTCAAAATTAGGACTGAAATGAAGGCCAAGTACCAGAGAGGAAGGCAGTCTGTCTACCAGTATCTCAGAATGACTTCCATAGTCAATCCTCACGCATCAATCAGTCTAGTGGTAAGAGATCGTGGAGGAGAAGTCATCGAGGAAGGCCATTGGCCACGAACCACAGATAGATTACCCACCGTTGTGAAGGAGATAAAACCGCATCCGCATGGGATTCACCTTGGCACATTACAGAGGATGTTGAGAGAGGCTGAAGAGAGGAAGATGACTTCCTTCCTTCGGCACAACTTCTCTGGAGTCAGTATGCGGGCGGCAAGAGATATTCTCGGTAAATCAGAGTTGGAAGAGAGTAGGCAGCCCCGTAGAATCAAGGCCGAGGAAGCACAGAGAGTCCTGGACTGCTTTCAGAAGGTCAAACTCTTGAACCCCCCAACCGACTGTCTTTCTCCAATCGAGGATTTGTTAATCAAAAAGGGTCTTTCCAAGGCGATTGATTCACGCTTCGCATCTACCGTAACTAGAGAGCCTCGGGTAAGTCAAGGTAATCCATTCCAAATCGAAGTTGGTTTGGTGTTCGGAGGAGATATGGCTGCAGACGGGCCAATTGAGATATTACGATTCGCTAACAGGGTTCCTCTGATGTATCAGCAAGGTGGATGCTTACTGACCAAGGCGATTGAAGCCGTGGACTGGAAGAGGTACGGTCTTGATCAACCGGGTGGAAAGGGTATACCCAAGGGTCCTGCCGCTGTACTGGTTCATCTAGCCTCGACAAATGTACAATTCACCAGCGAGGCGAAAGAGGCTGTTGCGACTAACGAAGAAGTTCTCGAAGAGATTAGGCGAGCATTACTTGAGGTTGGAAGAGGACTAAAGGGACATCTCAAGAAGAGTTCTCAGAGAAAGAAGGCAAGAGAGAAGTTTGAGTTGATTAACATCATTCTGCCTGAGATTTCAAAGAAGTCCTCGGAGATACTGGACAGGGAGGAGCCGGATCTAGCTCCTGTTATCACTCAAATTATGAACGCGGTGTTCTGTGAAGAGGAGTTGGGGTGGGACAGTGGGCGAAAACTTGCAACCTGTAGTATCACTGTGTTCAACTACACAGCAAGGGCAAGGGCGTATACACTCCTCGCCAAATGGCCTGAATCAGAGTCAGTTCGTATGGAGGATAATCCGCTTGGAGGTAGAAAGGAAGCCCGCGGTCTTTGGGCTTGGAGGCTCGATACTCTCGACCCGGGTTCATCGGCTACAATCTCATTCACTCTATCAGGTCTGAGCAAGGGAGACTGGAATGACACTGAGATTTTCTTCCGTGGTAATGGCGATATCATAGGTGCTAACCGAATAGATGAGAAGTTGCTTGAGGAGATGCGAAACCGCGAGGCTTTGGATGCGGCAGTTGAGGAAGTTCAATCTAAGGAAGACGCTGTTGTAGCAAGTCTTTCTGAAAGAGTAGATTATCCAGATAAAATCGATTCTAGAGAAGGTCCTGAGCCGGATTTGGGCTCTCTTGTAATTGATCAGGGGGTGGATGAATGAGTAGTAGCCGCAGTAAACCGAAGGAAGATGTCATCGAGGCTTTGCACAATGTCGCAGCAGAGATGCATGATAAGATGTTGAAAGGTGTTGCACCAACAATGACGCTGCCTGTTCGAACTAAGACTAACATCGGATTCGACGACCGGTTGGGCGTCTACAAGTATGGCAAGAAGAAAACGGTGCGCGATGCCACTAGCCTAGGTTCAGCTCGCCAGCTTCTGCGCTCTCTGCATGTAACTGAGTTCATAGAGGAAATGATCAACAGTGGTAAATCCTCGACTCTCAGGGAGATGTACTACATTTCAGAGGCATGGGGTAATGGTAAGTTCCACTCCCAAAATGAAAGTAACAACCTCGCTGAAGATCTTGAGATTGTCACAAAGTGCCTACGTGAGGACTTCAAACTCAGACCTGAGGAAGACGGTGCCCGCATCATCGGTAATGTGACTTTTGAGGAGAGGAATAGGCGTGGTGATTGGATGCGAATCAACTGCAGAGATGATGTTGGAGATTCGGGTTACGGAGTTCCATACAATGTCGAATCAGAGAAATTGCGTTTGGTGGATGAAGACATTGACTTCGTCATGGCCATAGAAACTGGTGGAATGTTTGATCGATTGATAGAGAATGGTTTCGATGAGGAGGCTCGCTGTGCGTTGATTCATCTCAAGGGTCAACCTGCTCGCTCAACTAGACGAATCATGAGGAGAATGAGTGATGAATGGGGTAAGCCAATCGTCGTCTTTACTGACTGTGACCCATGGTCATTCAGAATCTTCGCTAGCATCGCTTACGGGGCAATAAAGACCGCACACATTTCGGAATATTTGGCAACCAAGGGCGCAATCTATCTGGGGATAACCGCAGACGATATCTTAGCCTATGATCTGCCAAGTGACGATCTATCAAAGCAGGATACGGGGGCACTTGAAGCGGAACTGAGCGATCCTCGTTTCTCTTCTGGTTGGTGGCAACAGCAGATTGAGTTGATGCAGGAACTCGGTAAAAAATCCGAACAGCAGTCTCTGGCCAAGTACGGGCTGGATTTCGTAACCGATACATATCTGCCTGAGAAACTCGGACACCCCGATGTAGGACTTGGATACTGATTCAGAAGTCTGATATCGAGGCTTCCCTACCTGCGTACATGACCGAGGCGACTTTGCGGTGGGCAAAACGGCTCACAGGAGTCTCTGTTCTATTGTTGCTAATCGGTATTGTATCCTACTACAATGCGATGCCGTCGATGTATGAGGAGTTGGATCCTGCTCAGAGTCACATGCTGGAGCTCGGTCCTGGTGAGAATGGGCAGGTCGAAATTGAGGTATTGGGCGAGTATGTCGCACTGAGATTGGAAGGAGAGAATGATGCGGCCCTCAGATTGGTGGATTCTGACGGACAGGAAGATTCAGGTTCGAATCCTTCAGCAATAGATATCACAAGAACCGGTGAGGATGGAGTATTGTATGTCCCTGTGAAGGTGTTTAGATCCACTACAGCTGGAGAATACACTCTGTACAATGAGGGGGATACGACTCTGTGGTTTGTCGATGATTTATCTGCTCAAGGCGCTTTGTTCACCAAGCCGTGGTTCGTGGTGATGATGATCGGTTGCTGTATGGGCCCGGTCTTCGGGGTGGTTGGGCTGATTCTGGCTTTGATCGGTTGGGGGAGTCGTGGCAAGAAGGATTCTCCAGTAGTACTAGACACTCAAGGCAGATTGCCCACTACCGATGAGTTGTATCGACAATATCACGGTATTGTGGCCGAGGAAGAAACCGATGTTCCGGATCCATTCGCCGATGGTGGGGAAATTGAGTCGAGTATACCGGAGATAACTGAGGAGCACTCTGGTGAAGAGTCTGGGTCGGACTGGAAAGGTTGGGATGAGGGTTAATCGGATCTTCTTCGAAACGCTACCGTGAGTGCTGTTGCAACTAAACAACCTGCTCCAATTAAGCGGACTGTTTGGCCTGCGGAGGCAACCTGCTCGCGTAAGTCCCGTGCGTCTTGGCATTGGCCCTCGTCGGCCCCGATGATTTCACCAATAGTTCCGACTTCATCATCACAATCTTCTGTAATCCTCTCATTGAGGTATTCATCTGCATATGAGGCAGCGAAAGATAGTGCAAGCAGAAGAATTCCTACGATTGTCAGGATTGTGAGAAATACCGTCTTGGCCGCTCCCATAGTGGTTTCAACGATTCGAATGATATTATCCTATGCTCAAGTTGGGTTTTTAGAAGTCCTTCACTAGCCAACCTCAGGTTGGTAAGTCGATGGTCGGTTTTGATGAGGCTCTCACTATACTTGAGAATCCCACTCGCAGACAGATTCTTCGTAAGTTGGTGAAGGAGCCGCATTACTCTCTACAACTGTCCGAATTGCTTGATGTTAGTCAGCAAGCTGTGGTCAAACACCTGAAGGTGTTAGAAGGTGCTGGATTCGTAGATTCGGAGAAGGTTCCATCGGAAAAAGGAGGGCCCCCGGCCAAGATGTATCGAGTCAATCAATCATTCTCGCTTCGTTTGGACCTAGGGCCGGATTTGTTCAGGGCAGAACATCGAAAGATGCCTCCTGGGGGGCCACTGAGATTGTCAAATCGTCTTCCTGACGAATTGGATGGTGTGGTCGACCGTCTCGGTACACGTAGAAAGATACCAATGGGCGAGGCAATGGGTATACTCTCAGAGTTGGACATGGCTCTAGAGCGAATTGATGAGCGGCGAGATGCTATCATCGCGCTTCACCAACAAGTTATGCGCAAGGTGTCTCCGAGTATCTCTGAGGAATCAGGGACTTACGAGGAGAGGCAATTGGCTCACGCCATGATGAATGAACCAAGGAGACCTTTGGATCTCGATGCTTTCTCCCAAGGATTGAGAATCAGATCTGACGATGCTGAGAAGATGATGGGAGAAATCAGAGAGCGCCTGTTGCGCGAGTTCGCCTCTGGCCAAGGCAGCCTAGTAGCTGCAAGGGAGGGTACCCCCTTGCCTTGGTGGTTGGCTCGTTAATCAGAAGACTAAGTCGTCATCATCAAGATTAGAGAGCATGCTTGTCTTCTCTGCGTAACGCATCTTCGCCTCTTCTCTGCGTCCTCTCATGACTACGACTACGACGCCTAGCAATGCTATTGTCGCGCCAACAATCAATGTCGGTACAGTAAACTGTGCGATGATTTCGATACCAACATCGAGTGCACCTAAGTTGGAACCCATCTTGCCGGATACTTTCTGCATGTTGTTATCCTCATTGGATTCTACAATCACATTATCGGGATCTACTACAACAACAACATCATGTCTTCCGGCTTCGACTCTGTACAACATAGCAATCTGTGGTGCTTCAGTAGGGTCTTCTACAGGCATTATCGCCTCAACTATCTGCCTGTAAACGACATTGTCCTCGTCACATCCGTTCTTCTTGATGTCGGATTCAGTCTGATCGACGCACAGAATAATGTTGACATCGGTAGCATGTGCATTGCCTTCGTTGACTACCATCACATTCACAGATAGCATCTCGCCGACATCGCCTGTCTTGACACTTGCTTCAACATCCAGAATCTTGAGATCTGGTGCCCTCAGGCGCAACTCAACAATTTGCTCGTTGGTATCGCAGTTAGGCCGGTAGTTGTCAGGTAGGCCGTCCTTGTTAGCATCCAAAGTGCATGAGTCGTCCCAAATTTCGGTCTCATCGTGATCTCCTCCTGCCTCAGATGAACCATGCTCTGATAGAACCTTGATTCCAATCTCACGGTTGGATAGGGCCGCTGCAGGGTCAATCTGGATAATGGCAACTAACTGCAAGGTGGTGTATGCTTCCATAACTGGCAGAGTGATCGCATTCGTACTTGCCGACTTGAAACACTTGTCTGTAGGCTCTGGATCGCCCAGAGTAAGTGTATCCTCAGGGGTTTGGCCTACACATGGAATCTCAATCGGATACTCACTATCGAAGTCCTTGAGGAGTGCGTATGTCACAACCCAGTTGGACAGTAATGGGGCCATGGATGGCATGGTTTGCCAAATCATGGTGTTCGAAGCACCTGTTTGCTGGGTGTAGTTGTGAATAGTGGGCTGATCAGGGACATTTCCATAATTGGTTACATTCATGATGAAACGCACAGTCCTTCCGGGGGCTGTTGTCTTGATCTTACTCTCTACCAATGGATCAATTTCGATTCTCATATCGTGGAACTCAATTATCTCAACTTGCAACTCAATCTGATCTCTAACCTTGGTGCCATCATAGGATTCCTCACTCAGTACATTGAGTACAACTGTGTACTGGCCTGCCAAAGTCATCTCGGGAACGGTAATCAGGATAGGTGTGGTCTGAGACTCACCGCGATCAAGTTCTTGGAACAATACTCTGGGTATATTGATGTCCCAGACATGTGATTGACCTTGAGAGTCAGTAATCGACTCGACTGTTACATCATATCTGTCCGCTCCGTTACCAGTGTTCTCAATCGTAGTATCGAGTTGGTAGGTCTGTCCAGGATAGAGTGAAAGGATGGTTTCCGGAACTTCTGCTTCGAGCTTGTACTCCTGAATGACATTCGTCAGCAATACTACAGAATCCCTGACTCGAGGTGCACCCTCTAGGTGTGCTTTCATCGTAATCGCATCACCTAAACCGGCTGTTGCATTATACGGAGAACACATTATTGCAGTAACGGTGAATGGCGTATCTATAATCGACCAATAACGAGGTGCATTGTCTGGAATCGCATTCCCTCCGGGTGCATCAGAGAAGTCGAGATCTACGGTCCAGTGGTCGTATCTCCAAGTCTCCTCGGAAATTTCCGGGGGCCTCTCTTCGGGTCCTCCCGGAGTAGTGAAAATCAGGTATCCAGGAGTGAAGTGTTTTGTCACCTCGATATCAAACTCTGAACAATCTCCAGGCAATACATATTGAGTGGTATCACCCATTTGGAACACGATGTTTCCAGTGCTCTTGATTGAGACATTTATCCATAACTCCAGAACATCGAATGTACCTTGATCTATCGAGAGAACTGGTTCACCTGTTGACCATCCCTTGAGATAAATCACGAAAGTGCCCGGCTCTTGTGAGGTCGGTACACTAACCTGTAGGTTCCTAGTCACGGATTGCTGGGGGTCAAGCGATAGCGAGGTTGGGAATGTGAGACCCCAACCGAATGGTAGAGCCCATTCGACTTGCCCCTCCAATGTAGACGGGTCATAGAAAGCGAAGGTATCGTACACATTCCCTGTATTCGTCACTGTAATCGAGAAGAATGCTGATTCTCCCTGTTCAACATCAACTTGGTAGTGACTGGTGTCCAGGTCTATTCCATGTACTACATCCATCAAAGTGAGTGTAATTCTCTCATCTCTGATTGCGGGATCTTTGTACGAAATTGCGGTAACTGAGATTGATGCCAATTCGTCTGCGTGCGCTTGGTAGATAGAAGGGGCGCGAACGCGCATGTACATCGGAATAACATCGCCACCTCTCAAGAACACGGGAGTAGAGTCAAAGATAGGTGTGTGATTAGTGGTGAAGAATAGGGTCGCAGTCCAATTGTTCGGGACGCCTTCCATCGACACTGTGAAAGTATCTGCAACGAGTTCTGCTGGACCGGGGGTCGGGTTTGAAATCGTCATGTTGTACAGAGTCTGCTCTCCTGGTTCGATGGTGTGATAGTAGGTCTCGGTCTCTGTCAAAGCAACCTCTACGAGACCAGTTAGAATGTGGACATAACATAATGTGTAGGTACCTCCGTTACTAACCTCGTTGCACTTGTTGGTATCTGACCACGCAACATGAGCACCGCTACCTAAGTCATTAGCAAAGGCAGGCGGCTGACCGAGATCTGGGACTGCCGGGGAATTGGGGCCTAGTTTGTCTGATTGCCATTCAGTGACAGGAATAATCTCCCATGGATCTAGAATTCCTGCAGCTAGTGAATTGAGAGGGAATCCATTCGGATAGTCATCGTTAGTGTGATTCAATCGTGTGTAGACTATTGTCTCGCCCTGTGTAGCATTGGAGTTGTCTAACCAAGTTAGGTGAACATTATCGAACGAATCTGTCAGAATCGCAGGCATGTGCGAATTTGCTCCGAATGGACGATCTGTTGGTATTCCTTGTATTCCTTCAACATCCGATATAGCAGAGTCAACAATTTGCTTGATTCCGTAGGTTGGTAGACCGTCAGGTGCACCATTCCATTCTCCAGCTCCTCTGAGTCTGAGTCGTGTGTAGTATATCTCGTAGTTGACATCGATGTCAAAGCCGTAAGCTCGTCCATCCATCCAAGCCAAGTGGGTGTTGCCTGAATTGTCAACGGCGATTGAAGGGTGTAGGCTGTATGCATCATTTAGAGTGATTCTAGTGTCATTTACAACGACTAGGTTTCCGTAGCCAAGGCCGTCAATTGAGGGGCCGAGATCCTCGATGTATCTGTCGGCTGTGGTGTCCACAAAGGTGCCTGAGTCGCCCTTCTGCCATGTTGGAGGTGGATTTTCGAGAAGGGATAGCGGATCCAAGATTGTCATGTAAATCTCACGAGAGTTGTTGGTTGAGAGATAGACCATAGCCTCGACCATGAGTTGTAGTTCGGCCGAGTTTGCACTGGTGGTAGGGAAACTGTACATCTGTCCCTCGGCATCAGTGAGCCGGAGGTTTGAACCGGGACATGATCGAGTGTTCATGCTAACAAATCCGTTTGGACACTGGGCTAGATCCATCATGTGTGAGCCGACATTGGTTGAACCTGTACCGAATCCTGCTGCTAGAAGAGGAACTGGAATAATTCCTGCCTCGACACAAGCGTCGTGAGCCTCATTGATGCTCTGTGTATCATCAGACTGCTGTGATGGGTCTCCTCCATAGGGGCCCTCGTCAGAAATTGGGATGATTATCTTGGTCGCATTAGGATTCCAGCGGTGGTCGAGCTGGGTTGGAGGATTGCCTGGGACATTTCCGCCCGCATCTCTCCAAGACAGGCAGGCCCATGTTGATCCAGGGCCCCAGAACTCACTGTAGTATCCACCATCCTGGGGTAGATTGACGGCTCCGTTGTTGTATACAACCTCGGTGAGTTCCCTGATTCCACCTGAGTCATCTCCTGGTATAATTCCAAGAGGAGAGGTTCTAGGTCCTTGGCTGCCAGAGCCACCGGTCTGGTAAGCAGCAGCACAGTTGCCGCTAGTAGCAGCGGAAGGCCAGTTGCCGCTGAGAGCATATAGCGTCTCGTAGACTGTCATGTTGGCTCTCAGAAGCATTGGCTTGAGGCCTTCGAAGTACCCTCCACTGGCGAAGTACCCTCCGTAGAATACTACGCACATGTCGGCCCATTCTGTGTTCATCGAACCTGAAGTGTCAATGGGAGCGACCATTTCCACCTTGCCACCACGGGTATCGTCCCAGACGATCTGAACGAAGTCGTCTAGGTCAACTGCAACATCTGGGTGGCCCTTGTGCCCAATGATTGGTGTCAGCAAGGTCTCTCCGACGGCTACGATTGCTTCTCTAGAGACCAAGTCTGGCTCAATCATAGAGTAGTAAATTTGGGGTTGTTGGTAGAACTTGTCTAACTCCTCGAAGGAATCTTCCCAAACAATGTGGGCGTTGCCTTCCGAGTCGGTGTCGATTGCTGGCCAATCTCGATTCTGAGTGTGAACTGAAACCTCGAAGTCGTTCACGAGAGATATAACATCGTCAATAGCCGAGTCACCATTTTGGTCATCCTGTGAGGGGTCAATCATTGTGTACAGGATTGTCCATTGAGAGGCCTTGTCAGTCCAAGTGATGTGGACATTATCATCGTCGTCAACAGCGATATCGGGATGCCATGCTCTATGTGCTCCTGGGTTGGATATCTGGGTCTCAGCAATCAGGATATCACCTCGAGGGTCATGCATCTGATACCACAGGTGTTGGGTATTCCTGCTCCAAACGAAGTGTACATTGCCCATCGAGTCCGCATCAGTGGCTACCATTCTGTCATTGGCAGAACCGCCGTTGACTATCTGTATTGCATCTGTCAATACTACCTCACTGGCCTCGGCTTCGGGGATATCTATCGCCGCGAAGGTACTCATCAGCATTAGAAGAACCATTGACACGCTGTTTCTCATCTTTCCAGTTTCCATTTCTAACCCTCCAGCACTACTGCTGTAACGAGTTTGTTCGTGGTTCAACTATACTTAACCTCGACCCTTAACGGTCATTCGCGCGTATGAGGGAGTAGTAGGTTTTAGGCCCAGTCCGCGGGGTCGAAGTCACGGCCAAAACCACCTGTTTCATCGGTGTCTATGGTTGATGCTTCCTCTTGGATTTCTGGACGGTTTTCGCTTTGGCCCTGGGCCTTCTTCGAAATCCAATCATCCACTGGTCCCGGCTTTCCGATTCCTGGCCCATAGCAGAATTTGATCTTGTGAATTAGTGCCAACTTAGTGAGCCATAGATGGCGCATGGTGTGCATAAATTCGTTTTGGGTTAGGCCATCGAACCAAATTGGCCGGGAGAGGTTGAATGCCTGCAGAGGGCCGGGGGTGTCGTTAGTCTTCTTACCTACATGAAGCACCCAATCTAAATCCGCCTGGGTCAGGTGAATTCTTGTCTCGTGAAGCCATCCCTCCCACTCGTCTGAAGCGTTTTGTGAATGGTCTATCATCTGATTTTGTTGTCCCTCGTCTACTCGGGTGACGGTGTAAATCAGAACTAGGTTTCTGTTCTTTGGAATGACTACATTGAACACATGTCCTTGCTTAGTTGGTGGGTACTTCACATGCAAGTGTAGCAGGGCTTGGTTATCCGAAACTTCTCTTGCTTCCAAGCGCTCGCTGTTGAGCCATTCTCTGATTGTGTCGGCGGCCTCGCGCGAGTTCATACGGATTACGAGTAGACCGACCTATTTGAGAACGACGAGTTCAGAATCTATCTGGGTGATTAGTTGCTCTAGTCTACTACCTTGGTCTGAGTTGGCCAGATTTTTTCTCCTCTTAGCATCGCCATAATCGACCAATAAGTCATAGCCTTTCAAGAAAATCAAATTGGATAAATGAAAGATATCTGCTAGACTCGGATGTATGATAGGAAGAGAGAGCATAACCAAAATCAGCAACACTGGATCAAGGCCTATGATGAAGAAGCCTGCAATGAAAGAGATAAGTGGCCACATTATGAGTGGCGAGAGTATTGCTCCAATCATGTGATGAGTTGTTCTAGCATCAATCCCCTCATCGGTGTGATTACCAGCGTACCATCCTACTAACGCCTGCAATCCAGTCGTTGGAATTGAGATTGGCGAAGCCAGTACCATCATTAGAATGCCAAGAAGAGCGGAAGCAACTCGGTTTTCTTGTCTTATTTTGCCCTCGGGGTTTAGGCTACGCGCATCTAGATCATTTGAGTGTAGGATTTGTGCAGCTTCACTTGCGCTATCCAATACTGAATCGGAGACTGTGGAGTTCCCGACTTCACGAGCGGCGATGACTTCTTCTTTGTAGGAGTTCAAACTCTTTCCATCTTGAATTGCTTGACGGTGTCCTAGGATGTGCCGGGCCCTGTAAGTTTCCCAATCCGGCGCGTCAGGAGTGATCGGTGCGAGTTTTTCGTACAGCTCCTCCTTGAGGGGGATTACACTCTCTGCTGGGGGCTCTATCCATTCACCCTCGGCTATTCTCCGGTGAGTCTCCTCATCTCCAACAAGAGGGATGGGGAGAGGCTCTCCGTACTCGACATAGATATCCGTTCTGAACCAATGATGACATCTGTAGTGAAGTCCGACCGGCTGAATCATTGGGTTGTCTAAGCCCCGATGGTGTGCTATGCTGGCTGCATTCAAGGTGAATCTCAGAGGGCCTGTTCGCAGGGCGTGTAGATGTGAGTCCTGATGCGACTTTCCTTCTGGCATAACAATGGCTGCGTGGCCTGATGCGATGCAGTTGGCCATTGTCAGCATGCTTCTTTGATTAATTGTCGTAGCTAATTCCTTGTCTGCAAAACCGCCTTCAATCTCTGCCTTCCTAATTACCGGTTGAGAGCCCATTCTACGAGTTAGCCAGCCAATCACTGGCATGGTCATGATATCGTGACGGCCTATGGAAATGATTCGGCGAGATTGGGCTTTCATTATCGCCAGCGGGTCAACTAAACCATTGATGTGAATTGAAGCATAGACTAATCCTCCCTTGTGTTTAGGCTCGTGGTCAATCTCAACTCTTCGGAAGAGATATGGCCAGGCCAAATAGACTGAGCCCGAGAGCAGCTCCCAGAACAGCCGGTTTCCTGGATGCCTACCACTGTGATCCCAAGGAACTTGCATGAGTTTTCGAGCGTTTATTCTTGTAGCGCTGCTCGACAGAACCGGCAGAACATCTGGGGCTTCGTCGGCTTCGCTCACATTGCTTGGGGAGGGGTTCAGGTTGAGAACACACCGGGTCATTCCAGCAGGTTGCGAATGCTCTCAGCGAGGTTTGCGCCCTCTTCCGGATCTAGTTGAGTGGTGATGAATGGCCATGCCAAACCACTACCATCTTCATGCTTCGGGATGATATGAAAATGAACATGGAATACAGATTGGAAGGCGGCCTCACCGTTGTTCTGCAAGACATTGAAGTCGGAGGCCCCTGTAACCTCCAGAATTGCTCTGGAAATCCTTGGAAGTACATTTCCAATCGCCGCCGCAGAATCATCACTCAGTTGATCTAGAGTGACGGCCTGTTCTTTTGGTACAACGAGTGTGTGTCCGGTGCTACAGGGATTGATGTCTAGAAAGGCAAAGACATTTTCGTCTTCATACACTTTGTGACAAGGTAGTTGACCATCAATAATGAGCGAAAAAATGCTAGATTCGTCTTGTGACATCCTAGTCCTCCGCACTGACAATTGACTCGGCTAGGGTCAACATTCCCTGAAGTCTGAGTGCGGTTGCCAACTCGGTATTCATTACGCGCGACTTGTCTGTCAAAGTCATTCCAGAGTGGTGAAGTTTGGAGAGGTTTTCGGCCGCCTTGGCAAGGGCTCCTTCGTCCCTAGTTCCATTAACAGCCGACATTATCGATGTCAATGTGCTAGAAACTAGACTAACCGAGTCTCCTGGGCCGGTTGAGAGTCTTTCAATCTGGGCCTCTGCGGCCTGAGAAGCGACTTCTACAGTTGATGATGAAGCGAAGTTGGCATGCGTTGCCCATTCCCCCGCATGGGCGCCGGCGGAGCTACCGACAACTAGGTCTTCGAGGAGGATGTTACCTGGAAGTAGGCCGGAGCCGTGCATACCGGTATGAGCGGAGCGTCCCGCAGCATACAGTCCAGTAAACCACATGTTGCCGTTATCGAAGGTCACCCTGCCGTGCTCGTCAACCGGAGCACCCCCGGTGGTGTCTGCGACTGCAGAGGAAAGTGGGATTACATCAATAGAAATATCGAGACCGGTTCTGTCCTTGACCCGGCGTGTTGTTTGGGCAAACCAGACTCCTGCTTCGGAGTCGAGGAATCGTAGATCTAATACACATTGTTCACCATCTAGAACGGCCTTCGGGGCAATGTCCTCGCCGTCTGCTCTACGAAGTCTTCCTCCTGAGCCTAGAAGGTCGAAGGGGAGTTTCAAGTCGGTGCCGCTGATTGTCAGCGCGTGTCTTGGTGTGTGAGCCATTCCGGCAAGACTTACTCCTGCTTTAGCGGCCATTGCGGCTCCCTCTCCAGCGCCTTGTGAGGCATCTGACCACATTCCTTGATGGCCCTCAGTAGCAAGGATTATTGCCTTTGCTTGAATACTAACTACCTGCCCTGTCATGAGATCGAAAGCCACTATTCCTCTGACCTGTTGATTGTCCATGACTAGTGAGATTGGAACGATTTCGGTTCTTCTGGGAATAGACCTCTTGATTGCCTGCTCTTCCAGGATTCTGGTTACTTCCCGCAGTGTGCTGTCACCGCATCCAGTCATCCTAGGCCTCGTGTGTCCGGGAGCCTCGGAAGCATGCGGGAGACCTGCATCGGTTCTGCGTAGAACGAGTCCCCACTTCTCCAACTCTGCTAGGGTTGAGACTGCTTGAGAGCATATTCTGGTGGCGGCTCCCTCATTGACGAAATCGCCTCCCGCAGCGATTGTATCCTCAAGATGTGCAGATGAATCGGTTTCTTCGATTGAGGCCGCAAGACTGGCGGTTGGTGCGCCACCAGAAGATGCTCCGGTTCCATATGAATCAATCATCAGAGGAGATGAGCCAGCGTCTGCCGATGCGATAGCGGCTCG
>DAQX01000001.1:23519-27298 GCA_002503055.1 Euryarchaeota archaeon UBA86
TCGGAGAGCCGCCGGGCCTCCGCCGACTACAACTACATCCCACGACTCCATGGCAGTTCTACGAATGGAATTACTGTCATGAACATGACGCTCGGGACTTCGTCCCGAAAAAAAACTCAGTCGGCCATAGAAAGTGCGAGTCTTCTGACCGAGGAAGATGCTTCGGCCATTCTCTGTGCTGCGCTCTCCTGCTGGGCGTTTGCAGAAAGTGTCGTCTTAACTACCATCGATGAGAGAGTCTCTCTGCGCTCGCCCTTGAGAGTCACTTGAACCGGGTGCGGGCCTCGACTGGAGTCGGGCCATGCAAGGCCAATCCAAAGTAACGTAGCATCATCGAGAAGACGGCCGAGTGTGTCAACTAAATCCGAAGCATCATCGCGGGTTATTCTGCGTGATGGTTTTGTCTCGACGCCGATGGTCTGCAGGGTGGGCTCGCCCTCTGCGGTAACGATGTCGATTTCGACATCTACGGCAGTACCTGTATTGTTGTGGAGAATTACAAACAAGTCGGCCTGACCTTGGGAGCAGCGGGGCGGGATATCTAGATCTAATCTCCATAGCGAGGAGTTCAGACTGGGGCCTCCTCTTACTGCAGCATCCTGCAGCCTGTCAATCAGTCTGAACAAGCCTGGCTCCCATGCCTTGGTGTGAGCCATTAGTTTGCGGAGTGATTTGAGATTGAACTTGTTCTGTGGGTCAGTTAATTGGTCTGTTGCTCTTATCTTGAACACCTGCTTCGCCTCGCTCATCAAACGCTCGTCGTCTATCAGGCCCTGATCATTGAGATGTAAGGCCCTCAGTAGATGTTCAATTGCAGATTCGGGGGTCTGGCCTCTCCTCACGCTTTCCGTTAGTGTAATCATCCATTCATCCCAAGCAGCGGCGGTCTCTGGGTCCAAGTGTGCTACCATGAGATCCGATAGTGGTCTGTCCAAGATACTATTGTGCAGAGTTGGAGCATGTAGTGATAGGAGAGGAAATGAATTCGAGCGCATTGGAATTGAATCGTCTAGGAAAAACGAGTTCCATAGACAGAGGGCCCCTAGTAAGCCGGAAGAGCCCAATAGAAGAGTGTCGAGGGTTGTACCTGCTTCCAACCACCAAACCGTGAAGATTGACAGTAGTGCAAATGTAGACGAAAACAGTCTGATTCTCTCACGCAGAAGGCGTTCACCGAGAGAATTGAGAATTCTCTCGACTCCAGGATATGCGTCCATAGTACTCTTACTCCCGTCCCTGAGTTTGAGGCGATCTCGGGCCGACATTCGTGAGAATATTGCAGCGAGATTTGTGGGGATTAGAAGCATTGTAAGTATAGCAAAGATTGCTATTGCCACCTCGTAGTATGCATATTTCCAATCTGTTAGAAGAAGGGCGGCTGAAATTGGGGCTGCGGCCGATAGTAACACCCGCAGTGATGAGCTTGGGCCGAGTACTGAGAGTCTGGTCCAAAGTCGCCTTCCTGCATCCCTAGCTGCGACTCTACGAGATAATGCGCGCTGGCGTTTGCCACTGGATCTGCCGGAGTCCGAATACGGGGTCGGGAGGTTGGATTTGCGGCCCTCCATGATATCACGGACAATGTTGAATGTTTGATGGCATCGGCTGTTATTGGGTAGTCAGTGTGCAATTTTGTGAGCGTCACCTTTCTTGGGGAGTGGGTGCTGGCGTGGTCGGGCGCGTAGCATAGCCTGGATAATGCACCGGCCTCCTAAGCCGGGGACCGCGGGTTCGAATCCTGCCGCGTCCGCCACTCATCCGAATGCTAGGCCGTGCTGGTTTCCAGCCTTGGCTACTTTGTGCAGGAACCTCTCGAATGGAACCCTAGCGAGAGAAGATCTTCTGAGTTGTACCTCACATTCTGCTAAAGCATCAAGCAATTCTTCGCGTAACTCATCGGGAATGGATAGGCGGCGGCCCACGAGGACATCATGTAGTTGGTGAATCACATCATCTGAATCCAAACCATGATCGTTCATCATCCGGTCTATCTCAGCGAGCGCTCCCGTTAGGATCCGCTTCTTTCGCCCGCCTTGGTTTTCCCATCTCCATTCGACCACTCTGCCACGTAGTGCCAATTCAATCAGATGTCTGCCAGATTGCATGGTAGTGGATTGGACTAGTGTATGAACTGCAGAGCGATTGTTGGCCAATCCTCTCAGATGTAACATCTCCAATGTGAAGATAGCTTTGCGTAGATTTCCTTCTGAGATGTATGCAATATCCTCGAGCACGCCATCGGCGGTCTCGACTCCTTCGATGTGAGTCAAATCGGCGAGTGATGAAAGTATTGTTTCTCTTGATGTTGAGGGGATTCTGATCATTTGTGTTCTAGAGCGCAATGCATCGATAATGCGAGAAGGAGCCCTAGCAACAAGGATGAATCTCGAGGCTTCTCCTACCGTCTCCATCATACGGCGTAAGTAGGCTTGTCTGATGGAACCGAGATAGTCGGCATCTTCGATAACTATCAATCTACTAATCGGGAGTTTGCCTTCAGTGATGGCATTCTCTACACCGGCTGGGGCGACTCCTTCCTGATTTGAAGAGGAAATGCCACGGTCGAATGCATCTAGGCTTAATCGGCCGGCTAAGGTATCGGCAGAACCGGAGCCGCCTGGTCGAAGGAACTCTTCGAATGTATTCATCGCTCCTCTCTGCCTAACTAGATCTCTAGCCTGCAGAACATGAGTTGTTGATTTCCAACCTGATCCAAGTAATTGACGAGCAACCAAACGCCACGCAGCAGTCTTGCCAACCCCGGAAGGGCCTGTAATCAGGAAGTGAGGAGGATCAGGAGATTGGCTGGCCGAGGACAGTGAAACCCTAACTGTCTCGGGCATCGCTAAATCTGTGAAAGACCGAGGTGCGTGCTTACTGAGCCAGCCGGACACGACACTGCGTCGGAATGGCGGGTCTTGAAGACCGCGCTACTTACTCGGCCTTGAGTTCCTTGTAGCGGCCTTCCCTTCGGGGCTTTACGAAGACCCTGTAGCCGCACTTGTGGCAGGATTGTCCTGTATTCCCAGCCTCACTCCAAGTCATGTGGCCACAGCGCAGACACTTGTAGCGAATTTCCAGTGGATCCATGGTGGATTCACAGTGACCGCACTTGGGCAACTCAGTAGGGTTCCATGCTCTCCTGTCGGTGCGGTTGCAGCTCCTGCACTTGTGAAGAATTAGTTTGTCAGACTCCTTGGCCATCGGGTCGCCGACCTAGCGGGCCTTCTTCAATCTGTCCTATGCTTCAGCGGGCCCTACGGGCCCGTTCACATGCTGCTACGAAGTTCTCGAACATCTTGGCGCCGTGCTCTGAATCGTTGACTTCTGGATGGAATTGAAGGCCGAACCGATTGCCCTCTTCATTCTCCATGCCCTGAACGGGGCAGGACTCGCTCAGTGCTGTGATTCGATACCCCGGCGGAGCTTCTGTGACCTCGTCATTATGACTCTCCCAAACTGTCTGTTCAGTGGGCGTTCCCTCAAAGATCGTGCCTCCTCCATCGACTAGCGTAATCGTAGCCGCGCCAAACTCGGGGTTGGGTGCTTCTGCAGACTCGCCCCCATAGTGTGCCGCCATGAATTGGTGTCCGGCACATATCCCTAGGATTGGGACATCCAGGGTGAGGTATTCTGCGCAATTTCCTAGCTCTCCGGTCAGACCAACTCTAGCTGCGCCTCCCGATAGGATGAGGCCATCTACAGGACGAATATCTGTGAGAGGTGTATCATTGGGTAGAATCTGAGTGTCAACGCCCAGATATCGCAGCATTCGCCAT
>DAQX01000008.1:0-65260 GCA_002503055.1 Euryarchaeota archaeon UBA86
CGCAGACGGGGCTTGTGTAGCCGGTTTGTTTACTCATCAGGACCACGTGATGACTGTTCCAGAGAACTGTGAGTTGTTGAGTAAGACAAGTCACAACGGTGTGACTGCGGTTAGAGTCCATACAGAAGACGGTGGTGCATTGCCAGCATGGGGTGTGCAATTCCACCCTGAAGCAGCTCGGGCTAGGATAGAGCGAGCTTACGAGTGGGGCCACATTACAGAGGAAGAGTTCTCATCCCTCAAGGGAGAACACGATGGTGCTGGAATTCTATCCTCCTTCGCGTCTGTTGTTCTAGGGCTATGAGGAGACTGGACATAGTCCAGAACCACGATTCGAGTTAAATACGGACCTTGGGTGCGCGTGACGCAATAGGTGATTAGATGGATATAGCAATGATTAGCATGGGAGTAGGTGCATTCGGCCTTGCCGTAGCAATGTACCTATATTCTCAAATTCAGAAAATCGAGATCGAGAACGAAACAGTAGCGGACATTACAAGTCAAATTCAGAGGGGGGCTATGGCCTTCCTAGGCGCCGAATACAGGTATCTATCGGTATTCGTTGTGGTAGTTGCAGGGTTGCTGTACTACATCAACGACTTCGAGTACGAAACTCCAGCGGCCTTCCTCGCAGGTGCCCTGTGCAGCGTGGCAGCCGGATATTCTGGAATGCGCGCTGCTACCAGTGCAAATGGTAGGACTGCCATGGCAGCTTCCTCGGGGGGCCAATCAGAGGCGCTAGAGGTCTCGTATAACGGAGGAGCAGTCATGGGTCTGTCTGTAGGAGGCTTGGGCCTTCTAGGAATCTCTCTGATGGCTTACTGGCTAGGTACCGGACCTGAAGTCCAGAATGTTGCTGGATTCGGAATGGGTGCCTCTTCCATCGCTCTGTTCGCCAGAGTCGGCGGTGGAATCTACACCAAGGCAGCCGATGTGGGTGCAGACTTGGTGGGTAAGGTCGAGGCGGGAATCCCAGAGGATGATCCTCGCAACCCTGGTGTAATTGCAGACAATGTCGGTGACAATGTCGGTGATGTCGCTGGCATGGGCGCTGACATCTTCGAGTCATTCGTGGGCTCAATCATTGCAGCTATGGTAATCGCTCAGTCTGCAGATATGGGCGCTGACTACATCACACTTCCAATCATGCTGGGCCTGGTCGGATACGCGGCTTCAATCATCGGTGTATTCAGCATGAAGCTACTCAAGGGTGGCGATCCTGCTGCTGCACTAAGGAATACAACTTTCATCGCAGCTGCTCTATTTTGGGCCGCTGGCTGGTTCGGAATCGATTACTTCGGCCTAGAAACAGGCACTGAGCCCATGCTAGCCGTAATCGCTGGTTCAATAGTCGGCATACTAATCGGACTAGTAACAGAGTACTACACAGGCATCGAGGATGTTTTCGGATTCAAGGTCAAGGCGATTCCTCACATCGGAAACATGTCGAAGACTGGCCCTGCCACCAATGCTATCGCTGGTCTTTCGGTAGGAATGATGTCGACTTTCCTGCCAATCCTGCTGATTGCTGCAGGAATATTTGTCGCTAACGATGTCATGGTGTCACCGGACGGCGCTACAGAAACTCATGGGTTGTATGGAATCGCCATGGCTGCCATGGGAATGCTAGCAACTGTTGGAGTGACGATGACCGTCGATGCATACGGCCCTGTAGCAGATAACGCCGGGGGAATAGCCGAGATGGGAGAGTTGGGCTCAGAGGTCAGAGAGATTACTGACAGCCTAGACTCAATCGGAAACACTACTGCGGCCATCGGCAAGGGATTCGCAATCGGTAGTGCCGCCCTTACTGCACTAGCTCTGTTCGCAGCATTCGGAACTGCAGCAGAACTCAATGCTGAGGATTTGGCATTGACCAACCCAAATGTCGTGATTGGTCTACTAATTGGTGGTGCTCTACCATTCGTTGTAGCAGCCATGACCATGACTTCAGTGGGTAAGGCGGCAAACGATATGGTAGTCGAGATTCGAAGGCAATTCGCAGAGATCGAGGGCCTCCTAGAGGGCAGAGAGGGTGTCAAGCCCGACAGTCAGAGGTGTGTTGAGATTTCAACAGAGGCTGCTCTGCGTGAGATGATAATGCCCGGTGTGGTTGCGGTTTCCGCACCAATCATCGTCGGAATGGCGATCGGACCAGAGGCTCTTGGCGGTCTGCTAGCAGGTTCTCTTGTAGCCGGAGTTCTGATGGCTCTATTCATGGCCAACGCCGGTGGCGCTTGGGATAATGCGAAGAAGGCAATCGAGCAAGGTCACATCGAGGGTGCCGTCAAGGGTGACGCATCTCACGATGCAGCAGTCATCGGAGATACCATTGGCGACCCATTCAAGGATACCAGCGGACCTTCGTTGAACATACTGATCAAACTGATGTCGATAGTGGCAGTAGTAGGTGCTTCGAGCGGCCTATTCTGATTCACCCGACTGCGTCAGTCTCATGACTGACGAGTCTCACGCGCAATCATGCGTGGGGCCGTGGGCGCGTCATTGGCAGTGCTGTTATTCACTGCCTCGCTGTCTGGATGTACTGCAGTCACAGACGCAATATCAGGCAATGACTCGGTTGATGTTCCCGTCTGGGAAGTCGGAGACTGGTGGCTTTACACCTTTTCTACACCTGAATACACTGATGATACTGCACGGCTAGTAGTGGCTTCAGTGAGCGAAGAGGGAGGGACTGCCAATATGCTGGCGATATCCAGTCTAACCGAGGCGCGTAGACATGCTGTGCTCAATCACAACCCATTCCTAGGCAGAATTACTCACGAAGATTTGGCAGCATTTGAGAACGGTGTTGCACAGCCTGTCATGGAATTCCCCTTGGAGAAGGGTAATTCATGGGGATTTATGTTGTTCTCTATTGAGTGGCAGGCATCAGTGATTGATCTATCAGGCGACTATGTAACGATGAGAGCGGACTCCGATGAAGGAGGGAGAATAGACTACGTCTTTGACAGAAGTGCCAACTTCTTTTCTTCCTTCATCTGGAAGGACTCTGCTGGAATAGAGCAGATGCGAATGATGCTAGCAGACAATGGCGAGGGACATACCGGTGATGTGTACTTCGTACGCGGAGGTGATCTATACTCAGATACATGGGAGGATACTGGCCCTGATATCGAGATTCGTGACACTTTCTTTGTCAGTGGACATCCTAGTGATGGAGAGTGGGATGAAATGATTTACTTCCTTGATGCTGAGTGCGGAACCGGTTCATCAAGCATCACATTGACTCTCAGAGACCATTTCTCCGTCTCGGCTTTAGAGAGAGTTTGGGGCCCAGGAGCCAGCGAATACGGGACTCTTGGAACAATACCTTACCCTTCCGAAGAATATACCTTAACTGCCACATTCACGGGAGACACCTATCTCAGAATCAGGATAGCGGGTGGGATTACCAGTTCCTGGACTCTCTAGAGGTACTCTAGCAAGTGATCGGACCCGCCAACAAAGATTGGCTCATCACCTCTAAGGTCGAATAACACAGGCACGGTTCTGTGTCTTGTCTCTACTACCACTTGCTCCCTGAGTCCATCATAGAGATCGAGATTGACTTCTGTGTAAGTTAAACCGTGCGCTTCTAGGGTTCTTTCAGCCCTAGTACAATAGGGGCAGATTGTCTGAGAAAAGAATAGGAAGTCCGTATCTGCGGACTCGAGATGCTCACGCACCTGAGACAACTGGCTCCTCCTCCTCGTCGTCGCCGGACCACCATGCACTCTCGCCTAGGTCGCCATCGAACTCTTCCTCATCATCTCCAAAGCGCCCCTCGAGGACTCTGTCGACCTCGTCTGGGTCAATGAACCAGAGTAGTATCACTGTGAATAGAGTCAGGGCAGCACCGATGTAGAGGCAGGTGATGTAATCGAACCTCTGAGTCATTGTACCTGTGAATAGATAGGCCATAATTGCGGAGAGGTTGAACATCGACATGTATGCTGTAAACTGAGAGCCTCCGGCCTTGGAGAAAGTTAGTCTCATGGCCACTGCGATGACGCATATCCACGCTACTCCATTGATGATGGCCCGAATACAAAGATAAGTGACCATTAGATTGGTGTTAGTCCAGTAGTCGCTAATCAGAGCAAGAGTTGCGTTTGATAAGGCAAGCAAGGTGAAGCCAATCATCGAAATTTCTCTAACTCCGAATTTATCTCCTAGCATACCTCCTACAATCTGCCCAAACATCATGAAAGCGATTACTATGCCTCCCATGATGCCGTTATACTTGGTCTGAGACCATCCTGCCTCGTTGATGAATATGTCAACAACAATCGGGTCTGTGAAGAGATACAGTTCAGATAGCAGACAGAGGAAGATCAGTATGAATGAAGAGCGTGTTGAGAATCCCTTCACGATGTTGTAAGCAGTTTGTGAGGCAAGCGCGGAAGCCGGAGCAGGATTGCGAATAGACGGGATGTTTGCTCCAAGCCATTCGGCAAACATTAGCAGTATCGAAAGCAGAAGTCCCCATCCTCCAATTGACTTCAATGGAGCGGCAATGTCTCCGAATGTTAGAGCCCAGTCACCGGTGTAAGTATTGGTCAACTGGTGGATGATAGCGAATGCTCCCCAAAGCAGAAGTGAACCGATACTGAGCCACAAAATCAGCGCTACAGGGGAGATCCTATTCTCGTAGAGATTAGTAGCAACCCAGCGAGCCTGTGTGAATTCTTCGGGATGGTCGGCTTCCCAAGGCAGAACCTCTTCGGCTTCGATAATTTCCTCTTCAACTGGTTGAGAGTCGTCGGCACGGTCAGACTTCTTGCTCCATGGGAACAGACTGTTACTTGGCCTCTCACGTAGGAAGAGGGGGACCAGCATAATCAGTACCAGTAGTGGCAATTGGACCATGATTGCAGACTTGATTCCATACGGGACAACTAGCATCCCAAGTACTGCACCTCCGAAAATAACTCCTCCTCGCTTGGAAGCGAACATCAGTCCATTGACCGTCGCAACCTCATCTGGCTCAAGAATATCCACGGCCAGAGCGTCTACGCTAACATCCTGTAATGATGAGAATAGGTTGTGGATAAACAATAGAATTGTAGCAAGTTGAAGAGAAGCAACTAGGTCAGGTACCATCAATAAGGCTGCAAGAGAAATTATCATTCCAGTCTCTGCGAACAGTACCCAAGGTCTTCTAACTCCATACTTAGGGAAAGTGACCATGTCAATTACAGGTCCCCAAATGAACTTGAATGTCCAAGGCAGGTAGACAGTAGCGAACAGTAAGGCAATCTGCTCGACCTCTACACCATTGGTTACAAGGAAAGCTACGAATGCTACATTGGCGAAACCAGAAGGAAGGCCCTGTGCGACATAGAGGATACACAGAGCAATAGTTCTCGATGCCTTGTTCTCGGTTAGTGCCTCTCCGTTACGGAGACCGCGTATGAAAGAGCCAAATGTTCTGAAGAATCCTATTATTCCTGCAATAACGACCGTTTGGAAAAGGACCACGATAGGGTTCCCATCAGTAGGTTTGATTTCTGTTGACTTGTCGATATCTTCTCTCACCGATTTTCTCACTGCGGTCAAGAACTTCCTGTCCCACCTCTCGGTTGTCATGATGAATCCTAGCAATGCTAATGCTAGAGCGAATGGAATGAAGAATATCCAAGACCCAATAGAAGTGAGTCCTTCAATTCCTCCTGAAGCCGATTGCCCATCAATCAAGATCACTCTTCGAGCATCAATCGGAGAGATGCTATCTTCTGAGATAACAAGTCTGGCATAGACTGTTGAATTGCCAGACTCAGCGTGAGGGTCGAGTTTCACTCTCCAGTTTGCCCAGTCGCCATTCTTCGACAAATCCGCGGCGCCCTTCCATTCACCTCCGCCGACCTTTACCTCGACAATACCCATTCCCGGGGCGCCGCCTGAAGCTGTTCCTGAGATGTAGCTCTCATTGCCGACTTCCTGTAGTGTCTCTATGTCCATAGTGACATTGAGTGAGCGGTCTATACTACCTGCTGCCTCTACGAAAGCCACGGGGTCGGCTTGCCCATATCCAAACTCGTTATCGGGGCGGGTCTCGAGGAGACTGCAATCATTTAAGCCGGGATCATCTAGTAGTACGATTTCCCTTTCTATAGAGTGTGCAGCTATGATATCCTTGAACTCAGTTGGTGTGATGTCTGGATTTGCCTGAACCATCAGTGCCGCTATGCCTGCCATAAGAGGAGTGGCCATACTGGTCCCTGACTTACTCGTGTAGCCGTCCTGAGTAGCAGCGTCGGGCGCCATAATGCTGGAACCTATGGTAGCAACATCCGGCTTGACTCGCATATCAGATGTGTAACCACGACTGCTGTAGATGGCCAGACCGAGATCCTTGTCTAGACTTGCAACGGTGACAGGTAACCTAGCATCGCCGGGGCTGTCGATTGTATTGCATCCGGCGAATGTTGCACCTCCAAACTCGTTGCCAGCAGATAGCGTTGTGATGATTCCAGCCTCGACAACCATGTCCATCTGACGACTCCAAGCAGAGTTGCCATCGTTATCGAAGTGAATCTCAAACTGCTGCTCTCCGAGTGAAGAAGTCACGATGTCTATGTTGTGAACATCCTTGTTGTCAATAGCCCACTGGGCACCTTGCATGACATCCTCTATGTCGCCATCACAACAGGCTAGGATGTTGATTAACCAAGCCCCCGGGGCCGCTCCAACATACCTTAGTCCAGTGGTTGGGTCAGTCTGGCCGCCACCACTACCGGCTGCAATTCCCGCAACATGGGTGCCGTGTGTTCCAGAATCGAATGATTCTGAGGGATCGTGTTCTTCATCGGTAAAGACTGCATCATAGAATGCGATAACCTTGGGGTCACAATCTGCAGGAATTGGTTGTGGATTAGGATCCAGAGGATCCGGAGGGTCATCAATGCAAGTGAATGGATCATCATCCATGTCATTGAGTCCTTCGTGGTCGCCTCGAACTCCTGTGTCAAGGATTGCAATTACAGAACCGGTACCGTCGAGACCGAGGTCTTGCCAAACTGCATCGACTCCCATGTTAGGGACTGCTTCGTGCATATTTGGCTCAGCAAGACCTAGGTCTTCGACCATCACTACTCCAGGAAGTGAGCGGATAGCATTTGGATCCAGAATAGAGCTGAACGGGGCTGTGGCTGAGATTGTGTCAAGGTAAGTGAAACGGAAGGTTACCTCTACTCCCAATTCCTCCAGTGCTGCGATGTCAGCATCCGTCGGATGGTGATTGTAATCAACGAAGATTCTTGCACTTCCGTGGGGAGCTCTCTTCCACCAGTCTTGCTGTATCTCGGCGGGTTGTTCAAGTAGCCACTCAAGCCTGTCGTCTAGCTCATTTCCATCTTTATCACGACTCCAATAGAGCCACCAGTTAGGATGTACATCATGCTCAACAGAGGCTATCCAATTTCCATCGGCATCGAATCCTCCGGCCTCTCTCTCAGAGACGATTGTAGACGAAGCAAGAGGGATTAGGAATAACAGCGCGATTGCTGTTGCCAGTGCTGCTCGGCGTCCTACCATGGGTAGGACGAAAGTGAGGGGGTGTTTGAGTCTTAGGTATGAGGGCGGTCTTCATTTTACTTGCATACCAATCTCGTCATAGTCCCATTCTATTACTTCCCAGCCCGCTTCTTCTACTGCGGAAATCGTATCGCTGCGACCCATTGGAGAGCAGAGAAGGCCAACAGAGCCGCCGCCTCCGGCCCCAAGTGCTTTCCATGCAACAACAGAGCCGGATTCCTTCAGGCCCTCGACAACTTCTCTGAATGGGTCATGAATGGTCCTGTCAATGAGATCGACTCCTTCACAAACATCGTTTAGAGCCTTGACGACTAGTTCTCTGCGATCTCTCTGCAGTCCGTCTGCCATGGTTCTGGCGGCACCTCGAATGATGTGCAAGCCAGAGCGGACTTTCTCATCGCCATTTTGGTATCTATCCCAGACTCTGGAATGGAGGTCTCCGGACTTGTGTCCAATACCGGTGTATGCTATCACAAAGTGCTTACGAAGCCAATTCCTAGAGGATTTCATCGGTTCGAAAGGTATCTCCTCAACTTCATCCCCTAGGAACAGAAGATGATTGAAGCCTCCTCTGGCCGCTGCCCACTGGTCTTGTCTACCTCCCTTATTCTCCAGTAGCGCCTCGAACTGGAAGGCTAGCTCAGCAATATCCTCTGGACTCTTTTTCTCGCCTGCTATGGTTGCAATTAGTCCGACATTCATGGCCCCGCTGGTACCTAGGCCTGAGCCTGTTGGCATGTCGCTACTGTACTCGACTCTGATTCTTCCATCTTCGTCCTTTTCCATGATGCTGCGGATGTATCTGTTAATGGCGAAATTGACGACCTCGCCTCCATGATCTCCCGAGTAAGGTTGGACATCGGTCCACCCTCCAGCGAGGTCAACTCTGACAGGCACGACGACCTCAATTCGCTCCGTCATCAGACATCGCGGTAGAGTGACGCATGAGAAGGATTCGGTCTACGACCGAAAAGAACGGGTATGAATGGCCCCTCCGGTAAGCATGGGTTCGGCGGTCGAGCGAGCAATTGCTGCCTTCGCGGCAGGTGACCCGGTGATGGTTTTTGACTCTGATTTCAGAGAAAGAGAAACTGATCTTCTATGGCCGGCAGATGCAGCGACTCCCCTGGTCATGAGGACTTTACGCAACGATTGCGGTGGCTTGCTCTTCCTAGCGATTGGGAACGAAATCGGAGAGATGTTTGGTCTGCCTTGGCTACAGGATATTCACACTCATCCGGCGTTAGTCGAAGAGAATCCTATTCTCGGGGAGTTGATTACTGATGACTTGCAATATGACAATCGATCGGCATTCACACTCTCACTGAATCATCGGGAGACATACACAGGTATTACTGATAGAGATCGGGCCCTAACTACTAGGAGGTTTGGAAAGTTGGCTCAAGAGTTGCTTGCTAAGGGATCTGAAGGAGATTCTGCTCGTGCAGCCCTAGGGGCAGAGTTCCGGACACCCGGGCACATTCCCGTCTGCAGGGAGTCTCCTTTGGGACTGAAATCACGTCAGGGACACACCGAACTCGCAGTAGCCATTGCTCGGCTTTCCGGACGACCTCCATGCACGATTGGGGCAGAAATGCTGGAGCCGGATGGAGATGGTGCGCTCTCAGTTGACGCAGCCAGAGAATATGCTGAGAAGCATGACATTCCCATGATTACAGGGGGAGAAATCCTCGAAGCGATGGGAATCGAAGAGTAGAGAAGATAGGTCGGGACTGGTTGATTATGGCACGAGTAATGGCAGTAGGTGTGTTCGATCTTCTACACGCCGGTCACTTGCACTATGTTGAGCAGGCAAAGAGCCTTGGAGACGAACTGGTGGTTGTCGTTGCTCACGACGATACCGTCAGGAAGCAGAAGCACGAACCAATCACCTCTCATGAACTCAGATGCAGGATGGTATCCGGACTCAAGCCCGTTGATACAGCAATGGTGGGTAATCCTCCAACCTCACCGATATTCGATATTCTTGATGTGGTAAAGCCCGATATAATCGCCCTAGGCTATGATCAGAAGCACTCTGTAGATGCAATCAGAGAAGGATTGGATGGACATGGTCACTCTCACATCGAAGTTATCAGAGTTGAAGGGCTCTCAGATGATCTCGACGGAACTCGCAAAATCATCGCTAGAATCCTAGACCTGTGGCCTAGTAACGAAGGTGGGCCTTACGAGGAGGATTAGGATGTACACTGGTATTGTAGCCGGTAAGGTACCAATTGTCAGCATAGATGAGGGAGATGGAATTCGCTCTTTCACTATCGATTTGACCGGTTTTGAAGATGATTTAGAGATTGGTGCTAGTGTGGCATTGGATGGCGTATGCATGACTGTTGTCGAAATTGATTCGGGGCAGATTGGATTTGATGCCATCCAAGAGACTCTGGAGCGGACTACTCTGGTTGAAAGAACAACCGGAGATGTCCTCAATGTCGAGCGTTCTCTCAAGATGGGTGATGAGCTTGGAGGGCATCTGCTCTCAGGGCATGTGATGTGTACAGCCGATATTCTCGAAAGAACCGAAGTTGGAGAGGGAGTGGATTTGCGAATTTCCATGCCAGATGAAGCTCGCCCCTACATTCTTGAGAAGGGATATGTGGCGGTAGATGGAATGTCACTGACAGTGGGTCATGTGGATGAATATGGCTTCGGACTTCACATCATTCCCGAGACTCTCAGAGTCACTACGATAGGGCAGAAGAAAGTTGGACAGAGTGTGAACATAGAGGTTGACTCACAGACTCAGACCATCGTAGACACACTAGTTAGAAACATGGAGGTCAGGAGATGAGGCTGGGTATAGTATGCGGCTCATTCCACCGCGATGAGGTTGAGAGGATGCTCGAATATGCCCGAGATGAGGCGGCTTCAAAGAACTGGGAAGTCGCGGATGTGGCTTGGGTTCCCGGCTCGATGGAAGCGCCCTTAGCACTAGATCGGATGCTGCACCGAGATGAGATAGATGGCGCAGTTGTTCTGGGGATCATTGAGCGAGGTGAGACTGATCATGGCTTAGTCATGGGCCAGTCGGTCACCAAGGCAGTGATCGAGCTTCAGATTACTCACAACAAACCTATTGGACTCGGTATAATCGGCCCCGGAGCAGAGCCGGAACATATCGAGCCGCGCCTAGAACCACATGCCCGCGCCGCTGTTGGTGCGGTTGCGGCGATGATTGGGTGAAATTGAGATTAGACTTATTCCATGGACCATATTTTCTCATGTTCAGTGTTTCCAAAACCCTCTGGAACTCCCCATTTTTTGATATAATAATCAATAGGCACGGCGCCATTCCCTCTATCTACGCCATAGTTTTCTCCGTATATATCCTCTACAATAGGTGCTGGCCCATTGTATGTAATGTACCAATCCTCAGGAACATCTGGACCGGATTCAGTTCCATCTGGCCCTATCCAATTCTCTCCGGATAGTAATATTTGTTCGCCGCTATCGTTTTCAGATTCTTGCGATGAGTTTTCTATATTTTGGGACGCCCTATCCAAATTGTTGGCTATGATTTTGTATGTCACAACATCGGCAATCAAGGAGGCAATTGCAAACCCCGCAGAAATTGCAATTCTAATTGGCTGATCTTCGCTAATGCTTGGCGAGACAAAGAAGTAAATTACCAGATTGATTACAACCCATCCAAAGCCGAGATAGTATGGTAGGATTTTCAATAATGGATTGTTGGCAGCGTTGGCGGAGGCTGCTCTATCTGACATTAGTAGTACCTCAAATTGCTCTTACCAAGTTAGTCCTAATACTCTTCGAACCACACGCTTCGAACTCACTATCCCATTATTGTGGTATTGTAATCCAGAACGACATGCTTGAGTCCAGAATACATCATCACACTGTGAGTCTATTTCCCGCCAAACTGTGTTCCTATCGATTGAATTCTCCAAGGAGAAAATGGGTAACTTCGGCTCATACAATTTGACTATGGATGATTCATCCATTTGATTGGTACGAAAATCAAGATAGTTCTCAGTATTGTAAACGAATGTAATCAGATATTTGCCTTCCAAATCCCCCATCCTAGGTCTGATTGTATTTGTGATGTAATATTTCCCGGTTGTCTCGTTACTGTGTGTTTGGTGCAGCCAAGGCCTATTTCCAATATCAGAGAAATCGGTATGCAAAATGACGTAGCAATCCATTTGCTCCCATTTCTCAAGCTCATCAGTTAGTATCTTGGGTGCAACTTCTCTCATTATTGGAAGTGCCTGGATAGGTTGTGTAGCAACAATTACTGAATCGCAATTCCAAAATTTGCCACTCTCAGCAAATACTGACATTTTTCCAGACTCGATTCGAGAGATTCCTGTTACATTTGTGTTCAGGCATTGTTCGAATCTATCATTGGAAAGCAATTGATCCCTCATTTTATGGATTAGTCGTCCATCGAGGACGCACCAGTGATCTTCCTTGTACTTCGCCGACTTGTCTCGGGTGTCAAAGGTTAATGCATACTCGAAAATGAATGAAGCGAAAACATGTGCAGGCTGCCTATCCAAGTCATCAAATCTACACCATGTATTGATTCCAACCCAGGGCATATAGAAATGGGTGAATACAGAAGAATTGACTAAACGATCTCCAAGTACTTCTGCCACGCTCTTAGGAGACTCTGGTCGAATCTTGAATTGGCGATACAGCCTCCAAAATATGATGAAACCGTCTATTAGCTCCTTCAAAGTGGCTTCTCGATAGATAAATCTGAGGAATCCACCAACCCCTGCACCCATCTTTGTATTCAATTCCCTATTCTCCAATACGATAGCTCCTTTGAGATCTTCAAAGTCGTGAGGAGTTTGTTCGATTCCATATTCTCTACAGAGTTGCAAATAGTGAGGTTGCTGAGCAGGTAGAGTGACTATGACTGTTGTAGCATGATGTTCGCCATTTTCCAAGTATGGAGTGTTGTTGCCTCCGAGGATTGGATTGCGTTCCAAAAGGGTCACATCACAACCTGCCTGAATCAGGAATTTTGCAGCTGACAATCCACTAATTCCCCCTCCAACTACTACCACAGATTTTCCTTCTCCGCCCGAAATAGGCATGTCAATTAGAATTGCATCATCTGCCATAATTTTAGATGTTGATTTTGGATGTTCGAATGTAATCAGAAGGTAGGTTATAATCACCAAAAGAAGCGCTAAAATTCCAAACTTCGTTATAGCAAAGAAAATTATTGCAGGTATTGTAATTAGATACATAAAACTAAACAAAAAGGAAGGCATAGAATTTCGCATTAGAACACCTACCCAAGCAGCGATTAAGCTGGTACAAGATCTCCAGAGATATACAATGCTGCTGCAATTAACAGTAGTTGCGCAAGTAAACGAAGAATATGTCCTTGTGTGCTGAATTTAGTTCCATTGAACGCGACATCGTGTGTCCACATGTACAGATTTGCTGGATAGACGCCAATCAAGAAAAGGGCTAGAAATCTCCCTGCAAGTACCTGCGTTTCAGGATAAATTATTGCTATTCCTCCCAATACTTCCATTGCTCCTGTAATGTAAACAAGAATAAGTGGGAAGGGGAGGAGGGGGGGAATGATCTCGACAAATTTACCGGGCTCTCTAAAGTGAGAGATGCCAATCTTGATGAAAACCAATCCGTATATGATTGCTAGTAGATTCATCTAGTTAGAATCCACGCGATGGCGTTTCAATTACTTTGTCTTAGAGCAGGGTTGAAGGACGTCCCAGCGTTGGGTGGTCTGTGAGCGGCGAAGTTCGTAATGTCATCATTATTGGTTCAGGACCTGCGGGCTACACTGCTGGACTCTACACTGCCCGCGCGATGCTTGAGCCACTGATGTTCGCGGGCTATATGTCTGGGGGGCAATTGATGCTCACATCTGATGTCGAGAATTTTCCTGGATATCCTAACGGGATAGGTGGTCCCGAGATGATGGTGCATATGCGTGAGCAAGCTGAACGTTTCGGCCTAGAGGTGCATGATAAGAATGTAGAGAAGGTTGACTTCTCCGAGCGCCCATTCAAAGTCTGGGTAGAAGGAGAGGAGCACAGGTCCGACGCAATAATCATCTGTACCGGAGCCGAGGCAATTTGGCTCGGCGCGGAGGGCGAGGATGCTCAGAAGGGCAGAGGAATCTCGACCTGTGCAACCTGTGACGGAGCGTTCTTCCGAGAGCAAGAGGTGATTGTGATTGGAGGTGGCGATTCGGCAATGGAAGAAGCGACCTTCCTTACCAGATTCGCGAACAAAGTGACCATCGTTCATCGCAGGGAAGTGTTCAAGGCATCCAAGGTGATGTATGAGAGAGCAGTGAATCACCCTAAGATACAGATTATGACTCATCGCAGAGTCAGAGGCTGGCTCTCCAATGAAGAAGGACTCAGTGGGGCTGTTTTGGAAGACCCTCGTGACGGCAGTGAGGAGGAGATTAGTTGTACAGGTGCTTTCATTGCGATTGGACATAAACCGATGACGGGTTTCCTTGAAGGCGAAGTGGAAATGGATGAGTCGGGCTACATCTTGCATTCAGAACACACGATGACTAGTGTACCGGGTGTTTTCGCAGCCGGTGATGTGGTCGATACACGATATCGGCAAGCCATTACAGCAGCAGGAATGGGTTGCCAAGCCGCTATCGATGCAGAGAAGTGGCTGGAGGATCAGCACTGAGGTGCTTGCTTGGAATCCACAGAAGATACGGGCTGGCTGAACAACAGGATAGGGGACCTATTCTATCTGCTTCACATCTGGATAACTGTGTTCTGCGCATTCGCTTGGTTGGGTCCGATTGAGTGGATGTGGTGGGGCGTATTCATCCTCTATGGGGCTACAGAGGTGTTATGGCTACTCAGAGATGACTACTGTATCATCACTGATATCGAGCGTTACTTCAGAGGAATTCCAAGACCAGAGACGCATTTAGAACAGAACTTCATCCGCAGGCTGATTGCAACGATTTTCAGGATTGATATGAGGCCCGAGAGTGCCAAAACCTTGACTCGAACTTGGGGCAGATTGGGGTGGTTGATTGCCACCCTCAGACTCTTCGTAATCTGAGTTGATAGTTCAACTTCAGGGGAAGAGGCCATTTCTGTGAACATACTCGTAGAGGCATGACGGTCGGCGGCGAGTCTCGTTATGCGAGACATCTGGTCCTGCCAGAAGTAGGTCCAGAAGGCCAATTAGCTTTGCAAGGAGCATCTGTCCTAGTAATCGGTGCGGGTGGCCTAGGCTCACCTGCGCTCCTCTATCTCGCCGCTGCTGGGATAGGTAGGATTGGCCTGATTGATGATGATACTGTGGATGTTACAAATCTTCAGCGGCAGGTTCTCCACAGTACTTCAGAGGTCGGTGAATCGAAGGCGGCATCGGCTGAGAGGAGGATTTCGGACCTCAACCCGGAGATCACAGTAGAAGCTATCCAAGGTCGTCTCGATGCAACTAATGCCGTCGACATAATCGGCCGATATGACATCGTAATCGACGGTACAGACAACTTTGAGACAAGATATCTAATTGGAGATGCGTGTGAGATTCTGGACAAACCATGGATTTTCGGCAGCATCCACCGTTTCGAAGGGCAGGTTGCCACATTCAACCATCAAGGAGGACCAAATTACCGAGATTTATTTCCTGAGCCACCCGGAGATGGTTTGGCACCAAACTGTGCAGAAGCAGGGGTACTAGGTGTACTACCTGGAATTATAGGTTCAATTCAGGCGACTGAGGCGATTAAGACAATCCTAGGGATTGGCGACTTACTCGATGGGAAGTTGTTAGTCGTCGATGCACTGAGTATGAGATTTAGAACGCTGAGTTTCACTAAGGACGAGTCGCGAGAAGTGATTACAGAACTAAAGCAAGAGCCTGTAGAGTCTTGTTCAAGTGATTCCAGTTCGTCCAACGGCGTAATGCTCGTGATTAGTCCGACCGAATTCGTCGAGCGGCGAGATTCTGGCTGGGATGTATTCCTACTTGATGTTCGCAGAAGTGAGGAGGAAGCGATTGCTACCCTGCCCGGAACTGGCCTGAGGATAGAGCATAATCTGGTCCCTATGCGGATACCTGATATCCCCCTAGACAAAGACATCGTAGTTTACTGCAGAAGTGGTTCTCGATCAGCAGCTGTGGCTCGCTATCTGGTTTCTAGTGGACTCGCTAAGGGAGAAGTGTACAACCTACGAGGAGGCATTCATGAGTGGTCCGACACAGTCAATCAAAATATAATTAAATATTAATGTGGTAGAATTATCTTTAGATTATCGTTTATTTGTGGTATTTAGTGGACATATGTGCACCCATATTGCCTATTTTGGATTAATTTACTATATTAGTGGTTAATCTAATCACAGTACATCGAAGATTTGTTGTACTAAGTGCTTGTGCGAGATATCATGCGTAGAGGAGTTTGGCAGTGCCCTCGGTGTAGCATCCACCAGATTTGGAAAGCAAAGGCAGGAACAGAGAGACTCGACAGGAGTTGCGAACATTGTGAGAAGAGGATTAGGGTAAAGCTTGACCGATCATCCTCTGGTCAAGGCAGAAGAAGGAGTGTTCGCATCTGGGAAAGAGGAGTGGGTGTGAGTGATTCTGAACTTCAGCAGGAAGTAGATAGGAGAAATTCTGCTGCATATACTTCTGAGCACACCCCCTCCGAGATATCTACAGATGTCACTTCACAATCCACTCTACCGAAAATATGGGGAATAGGGTGGCAGCCAGATAGTGCCCTCGAATTCTCAAATCCTCTAAAGTCAGAGACTGCGCGGATTGAGTTTCTGAGATTCTTTGCTGAGAGGCATGATGGTCATTTGGAAGTGGCCTTGAGCATATGGGATGATTGTGAGCCACCTAATACATTTGATGGAGATTCATTTCATGCGTTCTCGTCAGATTTGATTACTGCGCTCAAGGAGACTCTGCATGATCGATTGATGACTCCCTCTCTAAGTACTGTGTATTCAGACGAAGTTATGCCAATGAGAACAGGGGAATTACATATAGAACGGCGTACTGCAAGACTGTTGATCGATATTACACTGTGTTTGAGAAGGATGGCTCATTACTCTTCAATTACACTTGATCAGCGACTAGAATGGCAGAGGATGATGACGAGGACTAGAGTTGTTGATGAACATCTCAAAGAGTTGTTCTCTGAGGGACTCAAGACTCCCGATGGAGGTAGTTTCACCGGTAAGGGATTCCGATCAACCTGGCAAGAAGGAATAGTTGCTTGTGCTTCAGCACTGCGACGAGCTGTCGATTTTTCCGATGATGTTGAGAGTGCAGATGTCGTAGCTCCTATGATTCGAGATGTCGGGCTTGCAATAGCAATGGGTCAGACCCCTACCGAGGTATTTGCAGCCCAAATGGGCAAATCAGGATCATACATGGATGGGGGCCATGATTCAGCCGGCGGAAGGGACTTACATATCGGCAATTGGGATAAAAGAGTACTTCCTCCTACTGCTCCTCTACCAATTGCAAGTGCGACTACTACAGGAGTTGCATTGGCTGCATCAAGACTTGGAGTCGATAGGTTCCATCTGGCTCCTGTCGGCGAGGGATGCAGTAGCAGCGGAGAATTTTGGGAAGCAATGAACCTCGCCGGGACTAGAGGGTTACCTATGGCGTTCATGATTCAAAATAACCAGATTGCTCTCGACACATATGTCATTGGCCAATCAGGAGCTGAGACCTTTGGAGACAAAGGGCATGCTATGGGCATACCTTCGTGGACAATTGATGGTTCAGATCCCGGACTATTCTACGCCTCAACCGCGACTGCTAGAGAGTTCGCTTCAGGGGGCGGGGGTTCGACACTGATTCATGTCGAAACTATGCGAGGATGTGGTCACGCGCACCACCATGATGATCTCTATCTCGGCGCTTCATCTGGAAATCCTCCTGGATATGTAGATCGTGGACTACTGAGCTACTGGTCTGATAAGGATCCACTTCCAAACCATCGAGAACTACTGGTTCATCTTGGTTGTGATGAGTCTGTTCTGGAGCAGATGGAAGTCGAGGAGAACGCCCTAGCAGATGCGTCTAGGGAGGAGATGGAGAATATGCCGTGGCCTGAAGGTAATTCGGTTACCAAAGGGATCACCAGTCTACATGATGCCAGTAGCCACTCGGAACAGTTCAGTAGATTCAGTGAGTCTCGAGAACCCATGGACGCCCCATTACCTCCTGGAGATGTTTCTCTGGAGTTCTCAGATGCTGCTAACTCGTCCAGTTATAGCCGGGCGATTCAGAATGCTATGGCATCAATCGCTGATGAGAGCGGTGACAGCGTCGTATTCATGGGCGAGGACATGGAAGTGGCTGGAGCATTTGGAATGAATCTGCCACTCAAGGCCAAAGGTCATTCAGATAAGTTGCTAGACATGCCTCTTTCAGAGGCAGCCATCATCCATTCTGCGACCGGGGCCGCTCTTGGCGGCATGAGGCCGGTGGCAGAGATTCAATTCGGAGGATTTGCTGCTCTAGCCATGAATGCACTAATCAACAACGCCGCGCAACTGCGGTGGCGTTGGGGTGCTGATGTCCCCCTGACAGTACGAATTCCGCTTGGAGGGAAGACGCGTAGCGGCCCCTATCATGCAAACATGATTGAATCGTGGTTCCTAAATGATCCTGGTTTGGTGATGGTGTTCCCGAGTACTCCTCAAGATGCCTACGATCTGCTGGTAGAGGCCCATGCTCTAGACGACCCGGTAATCTATCTGGAGCACATTGGACTGTATGGCCTGAGAGGAGGTTTGACTGGTTGGGGGGATTCAATCAGTCAGGTGGTCGATCGAGAATCTGTCCATGAACGAATTGCTAGAGGAGAGAGCTCAATTGGCAAGGCAGGGGTTGTTAGAGGAGGTAAAGACATTACAATCGTAACTTGGGGAGCTATGGTGCATGTAGCCCTCAAAGCGGCTGCTGAGGTTTCAAAGAAGGGTGTTGAGGCCGAAGTTGTCGATCTCCGGACCATTGCTCCATTCGATGCTCAGACATGTATAGACTCAGTGTTGCGGACTGGCAGACTGCTTGTACTGCAGGAGGCCCAGTGGACCGGAGGATTAGGCAATACAGTGAGTAGTAGAATTCTTGAGGAGGCTTTCTGGTGCCTTGAGGCACCTCCAACAGTAGTAGGAGCCCTAGACACTCCTGTACCCTTCTCCCCCACCCTTGAGGACCATACCATGCCCACGGCTGATTTGGTCATTCGACATATTGAGAGAATGTGCTTGTGAGATTTACTGGTTAGCCAAACGGTCATGAGCGGGGCTTGTTCCGCTCGCAAACATGGAAGGCATCGGTGATGGCCCACTCATCATCATCGGATTTGCTCTATTGATGCTAGGAGGAGAGTTTGTTGTCCAAGGAGCCGTTACAATTGCAGGTAGGATGAGGGTACCCCCTCTACTGGTTGGATTTACTATAGTAGCAATTGGTACTTCTCTTCCCGAGTTGGCTGTTGCATTGGAAGCAGTGAGAACTGATGCCGATGAAATTGCTGTAGGAGGGGTATTAGGTTCTAATGTCGCTAATGTGATGCTAGTCTTAGGTACTGCGGCGATGATTGGGGCAGCGTCAGATACTGGAAAGGGAGTTAGACGAGATGCAGTGGCAGTTGCGGCGGCTACTGTCTTGCTCCTTATTGCAGTCATGACAGGGGAGTTAACTAGATCATTCGGAATCATCATGCTTCTCGCCCTAGTCGCATATTATGTCTACTCGTACCGACAATCGATATCCGAAGGGACTGATGTAGAGGATAGTGACACTTGGCTTCCGGATTATCTTTATCTTGCCATTCCAGCTACAATTCTAGGCGGTTGGATGATATGGAGTGGGGCAGAGATGCTGGTAGAAGGTGCTACTGGATTGGCTAGCGCATACGGAGTCTCAGAATCAGTTGTTGGCCTCTCTGTGGTGGCCCTAGGCACTTCACTTCCAGAGTTGGCAGTTACTCTTGTTGCGGGTCTGCGTGGACAAGGCGGAGTTGCTGTCGGCAATGTGCTAGGATCGAATGTAATGAATATCCTTGGTATCCTTGGTTTTGCAGCAACATACTCGGGTGGTTTGTTAGTTGCACCGGAGTTCGCTGATCGCGACATCTGGGTAGTCATTCTGACATCAGGATTTGTTGTAGCAATGCTATATTACGAGCGTGAAATTGGAAAGAAACTCGGATTTGGAATGGTGTTAGGTTACTTATCTTACATGGCTTTGCTCTACATCTAGCGTGTGCGAATCGCTAAGGGCAGAAGCCCGCTCCAGAGGTCATGGTCGACTTCACGCTCTCAGAGGAGCAGCAGATGCTTCAGCAGATGGCCCGGGACTTCGCGGCATCTGAAATCAAACCCAACGCTGAGAGATGGGACCGTGAGAGTAGTTTCCCAAGAGAGGCCATCAGGAAGGCTCACGAACTGGGACTTCTGACTGTCAAGATACCCGAAGAGTTCGGTGGATTTGGGATGGGGTCATTCGAAGAGGTGCTCATTTGCGAGGAATTTGGATGGGGAGATCCAGGTTTCGCGACCGCTTGTGGCAGTACCATGCTGGCATCATATCCAGTAATCACTGGCGGCACTCATGACCAGAAACAGCGTTACCTGTCTAAGGTCGCAGATGGATGCATAGCCTCCTACTGCGTCACTGAGCCGGGTGCAGGAAGTGATGTTCAATCCATCACTACTCAGGCTGTGCGTGACGGTGATGAATACATCATCAACGGCAGCAAGATGTGGATTACAGGAGCCGGTCATGCTGACTGGTTCTTCGTTCTCGCCTATACTGACCCAAGTGCGGGCTACAAGGGAATGAGTGGTTTCATTGTCGATGCAGACAGTGCAGGAATTACTCTTGGAAAGAAAGAGGAAAACATGGGTCAGAGGTGTTCAGATACTCGCTCAGTCGATTTCGTAGATGTGAGAGTTCCGGCTGAGAATCTAATCGGAGAGAAAGAGAACGATGGTTGGATGAACGCCATGCGAGCCTTTGACCTCTCGAGGCCAACAATATCAGCACATGCTGTTGGAAACGCTAGAGGGGCCATGGAGGAGTCTCTACAGTATGCCAACGAGAGGAGTACTTTCGGGCAACCAATTTACAGACATCAAGGAGTTTCATTCATGATTGCAGATATGGCAACCAAAGTTGAAGCTGCCAGACTTCTAACTTGGCAGGCAGCGAAAAAAGCGGATGCTGGTGAGCGTAACACCCTCGAAGCAGCTCACGCTAAGCGCTTTGCTGCAGATATGGCGATGGAGGTTACTACGGATGCGGTCCAAGTCTTCGGAGGTTATGGTTACTCTGAGGAATATCCGGTTGCTAGAAGGATGAGGGGTGCAAAGGTAGTGCAGATTTTCGAGGGTTCGAGTCAGATTCAGAGACTCATCATCAGCAGAGAGATGCTGAGGGACTAGATTCAGCCCATAGGGCTGAGTCATGTGACCGTTTGCTTGAAATTAGCCCATCCATGCCCGGAGATGGTTATCATGCGAGCATCACAGGATATGCGAAGCCGATTGACGGCAATTGCAATACTGGGGATGATGATTGTACCTGCATTAGCAGCAGCCGTTCCGACTGCCTCCAGCCCTACTCCAGTACTCACTTATTCGGAACAGATTGGCGATTGGTGGGAAGATACCAGCATGGATCGTGATGGCGATTACATTCATGATGCAATTTGGATTGCTGCACAAAACAATCACTACGAATATCTCGATGATGATGGAAGGATTTCGGTAATCGTTGATTTCGATCATAAGCCAACTGAGGCCGACCAATCCATGCTTGAATTGGAGGTTGGCTTTCAAACACAATTCAGGTACTGGCTGATTGATTCGATTGCGGGGTCTGTCGAGTTAGCTCGTATACACGAACTACTCGAGTTACCAGGTGTAGTATTCGTCGAATTGGATGGTATTCTGGAGATTCGGATGGAAGATGTAGTTCCGGCTCACGGAGTGGATTTGGTCTGGCAAGATACTGGATATACCGGCGCTGGAGTAACAATGGCCATCATTGACACCGGCATAGATGCCAATCATTCGGGTTTGGACGATCTAGATGACGATAACAGCACAAATGACACTAAGGTCATCGCATTCTATGATGCAATCAACAATCCGGGAGCCAGAAACGGTAGTGAAATCTTCCCTTACGATGACAATGGACATGGAACTCATTGTGCTGGAATTACTGCAGGAACTGGGGCACCTACATTCCAACACATTGGTGTTGCACCACATGCCAATTTAGTTGGTGTGAAAGTTCTGAGTGGAAGTGGAAGTGGCTCTTTTGCACAAGTTATGGCAGGCATGGAATGGACCGTGGAAAAGAGGCATGAGTTCAATATCAGGGCTGCCAGTATGAGTCTTGGAGGCCCTGGGGCAATTGAGTGGACTTCCGCAGAAGAAGAGTCTGTCAATAGAATGGCAAATGAAATGATGAGGGCAGGTGTGGCTCTTTTCATAGCAGCAGGAAATAGCGCCGGAACTGCAACTATCGGCACACCCGGTAGTGCTGAAGATGTGATTACAGTAGGTGCATTGGATAAGGATACGGCAATTGCAGTATACTCCAGTCAAGGGCCTACTGAAGAAGGCCGTATCAAGCCAAATCTGGCTTTTGTTGGAAGTAGTGTCAATGCTCCAGATGCAAATACCGGGGATGGATATGTAGCGCTGTCAGGAACGAGTATGGCTACTCCGGGTGCAGCTGGTGTTGGTGTATTGATGTTTCAAGCCAATCCGGATCTCAGTCCGTTTGATGTAAGGAACATAATGCAGGAGACTTCCACCTACAGACAGTGCCACTACATGTTCGCCAACGAGCCTTGTGCCGAGGACCTGATACCTAAGAATCGTCAGAACAATGTGTACGGGCACGGGCATGTTAACGCTCAGCCCGCAGTTGAAGAGGCGGCCAACTACTACTACGAACTCAGTCTTGCTCTCAATATCACTTTACAGAGTGAATATGGAGACGACAATCGTGTCTATATCAATCAAGATGATTCTGTTGTATTCAATCTAGAAGGTGGCATACAAAGAGTACAATGGAGAACTTGGGATATGCGAGATAACTGGATGGACTTAGCTGATTTCTCTGTTGGTGAAGAAACTTTCGAGGTCACACACGGATTACTAGTAGATCGTCTTCGCTTCTTACCAAACAATACGGTCGAAGGTGAACAAGTAATCCTAGTTCGCGGTATTGCTGGTGATGAAGCATCGACTAACCTTGCCGTTGGAATCTACATAATGGGAGATGAGAAAATCGCTCAATCGGATTCTGGAGGTTCGCTCATGGGGATTATCGTAGGCGTACTCACTTTACTTGTTCTAGTACTACTAGTTACATTGGTATTCGCTGGAATGCAATTACGCGACCGAGGATTTTTCGATGGTGATGATGTGCTGGAAGATGAGGACGACTCAATGCCGCTCGATGACATGCTGGTGGGCGGAGGAGACGAGGTCGTTCCGGATGGGGACTAACAGAGCAATAATTCTCGCCGCTGGGGCCAGTAAGCGTCTTGGGGCGCATAAGGCATTGGTGGAAGTTGGAGGAATGACTCTAATTGAGTTGGTAGGAGAGAAGTTGCAACGGGCTAATCTCAAAGTAACTATAGTGACTAGGGGATCGCTTGAGGAATCGATTCGGACTCTACTGCCCGAGGCCGAAATAGTAGTCAATCCGAATCCCGAAATGGGTAGAACTGGAACAGTTCAGTGCGGAATACATTCTATTGGAGTTGGCCCGGTACTAATCGTACCGGTAGATAGACCCGGATTCAGTATCTCCACAATAGATGCACTATGTAGAGCAGGCGTAACGGCCACTCCTGCATTTCAGGGAAGAGGGGGTCATCCGATTGCTCTGACATCAAATGATTGTGAAGTTATTCTGAAAGCCAAACCAGATATTCCTTTACGAGATTTGATTGATGCAACAAAGATTGAGGTTGGAGATTCTAATCTACACCTGAATATTGACACTCCGGACGATGTTGAACAACTACTCAGGGTTGTAGATTCTCTGTGAGAGACGGGTATTCTCCCATGATCCAGAGGAAAACCAATCCTACGATAATTGCTGGAAGGGTTGTGTGTATTGTAGCCCAGATTGAGGCTACTTTGTGCCTAACCAAAAGAGGGAATAGTGCATCGCCGTCTTGCGAGATTGCATTGGCGACCAAGGCAGGGAAGGAAATTACTCCCTCAACATATGCAGATATTGCAATAATTTGAGGTCCGCAGCCAGGAATTAATCCGACGGTTGCGGCAAGAATAACCGCACCTACTCCGGCACCATGCTCGGCTAGGTCTGCCTCACTAATTCCAGAGACGATCATTCCGAGTTCGAAAGCAAGGTAAGCAATCAATACCCAAAATGTCACGAACGCTGTCTCCGAGGCCGCATGTACCAGAGTCTCATCTAGAGAATTCAACTTGTCCCCAATAGTAGCCTCTGTATCGTCTCTGAGAAAGTTTTTCGATGAAACATACAAGATGATAGATAGAGATGATCCAATGAATCCAACCCATGTCACTAGTCCATCTCTAGTAGTCGGATTCCAGACTAGCTCAGGAGCATAATCTGGATCCTGAGCATACCAAATCAGCAGTAAGATTGCTAGACACAATCCAACTGCTGTGACCATCCACCAGACTCTGTAGCCCTGATGAATGATTCTGTAACCCAGCCCTTCCGGTACCTCTCTGGGCATATCCTCGATTACTGAATCATTGCCTTCCATCTCTCTGGCTGCTTCTTCACCGAGTGGCTCATCTGATCCGAACTTCGGACCGAACTTACCCAATGGAGATGAGGGTGTCACTTCCAAAGAATCTACTCCATATCCCCACACCACTCCGACGATGAAAGAAGTGACATGCACGGCAATCACAGGCGTGATGAAAGCAGAATTCTGGAATACTGCCCCAATAAGAACGAATGCTGCATCCCCGAGTGTTGCAATAAGAGTAGCAATGACTGTCCCATATGTGACATAACCGCGTGCATACATCGGCATTACGATGATTGCTCCGCCGCAACCCGGAGTCAGGCCCATCATGGCTCCAATCACTGGTTGCAAACGCTTGTTCTCACGAATCCACGACACAAATTGACCTGCTGTGATGTATTGAAGCCAACTGAATAATAGTATCATGGCGGCAACGAAAACAGTCACTGCGAGGAATGCATCTCTCATCGAGACCACTACAATCTCGAGGATTTCTCCCCCGGTTACTCCCGAAGACACGAGTATGGGCCGAACAGTTCGTCATATCAAAGTTAGTCGGATTATCATTGAGCGTAATCCCAAAGGCTCGATGGCCACTCGCGATACTGTGACGAAGGCCGTGCTGACTTGGGTTCTCGACATGCTCGAGAGTGGTCAGAGCGTAGCAATGGCCTCTGTAATAGAGTCCAGTGGGAGTGTTCCTGGCAAGCCTGGTGCCCGAATGGCAGTGACCGAGAACGGTGCAAGGTTCGGAACTGTCGGAGGTGCAGGCCTAGAGATGAAAGTCGAAAATGCATTGAGAGGTATGCTCAACGGTGGACGAGTAGAAGTCCGTCAAAAGGGCGGCAAGGTCGAGACTTTCGTACTCTACAAGGATGCGAAGGAACAAGAGGCGACGCCTCTCGACAGCCTATGTGGAGGTAGAGTCACAGTGTCGATGGAAGTGATAGATCCAGTCCCTCATATTCTGATTGCTGGCGGCGGCCATGTGGGCCGATCAGTTGCTTTGGTCTGCGATACTCTGGGTTGGTCTCACAGCGTCTTCGATGTCAGAGAAGATTACGCCAACGAGGATACTTACCCCTATTCTTCCGAGTTGCATCCAATCTCTGTGAATGAGTTCCTTCAACAGGAAGATTCCGATTCTCTGAGCAGATTCTCCGATATTCTTCTTTTGGGCCATGACTGGTCTGTCGACCAAGATATGCTGCTTGGGTTGCTAGAGAAGTCGGGCGAGTCGGGTCGTCCGAGAATAGGTGCAATTGGCTCAAAGGTCAAGTGGAAGGCATTCAGAGAGGCTGCCATCTCTCAAGGGATTTCAGAAGCTGTAGTGGATTCAGTAAGGTGTCCGATTGGACTTGAGATTGGTGCTGAATCTCCTGAAGAGATTGCTGTCGCAGTTTGTGCAGAGATAATGGCTCTCGAGAAGGCCTGATTACTCGACCAATTCTGTCTCGTCTTCTTCGACAACCACTGAGTTTGACTCTACTTCGATAACTTTGGCCATTGATTCCTCTTTTGCGTGTACGACTGCCGGCTGTCTTTCTAGGCTGGGGATGAAAGTAGCGATGGAGACCCAAATTAGTACAAGTACAAGTATTGGAGTGAGAGAGTCCCTGAGAGCCATAGTTAGTTCCTGTTGCTCAAAGGACGATATGAATGCCCACAGAAAACCTATCAAGAAAGTGATCAGTAACAGAATGGAGCCAACAATTGCAAGACCCACTCTGACAGGCATCTTGCCAAATGAGGCAAAGACGAAATTGATTATTGCAGACATGTTACGACTGCAAAATCGGAAGAATCTGGTAAAGATGGTCCGACCAAAGAAGCTCATTGCTATCGGTTGGGCGTCTCGAGTCGTATTGATGAACATGCCGAGAGAAGTAATCTCAGACAACTAAGACTGAAATCTACCTGTCATCACGGACTGCCGTGCGGAGCGTTGCCCTGGTCATCTCATTACTCGTCATCGCGACTCCACTCAGTGGATGTTTGCTATGGGGTGAAGATGAGATTTCAGCAGAAATACCGGAAGAGGAAGAGGGATTCGGGGCTTTCAGTGTGGTCGCCCCAATCGATACTGGAATCAATGTCTATCACAATCACTTCAGGATGAATGAATCTTATCCCCAGTGGCTTCTCGATGGACTTGGTGTCAACAAAATCTGCGATGTAACCCTGAATGGAACTTGGCAGGAGCGATACGAGGCCGACAAGGAGTCTTGCTGGGACAACATCACCTCAGAGCATATTGTCTGGTTCCGAGGTACAAGAATCATCGGCACGACACCAGATGACAACACCGACATCCCAATTCTAGACGATCCTCAGGACGGGCATGGGACAGCTGTAACTGGTTCAGTTCTTAATGCGAATCCGAATGCGGTGATATTCTTTGTAGAGGGTTTCAGTGATGCGGCTGTTCTAGCTGCTGCAAACCAACCTCTAGTCGACATTATCACAACCAGTTTCGGTCCGATAGGTTCCATCCCAGTACCTGGCATAGAAGACGCTACCAAGGTAGCGGTGGTTCAGAACAAGAAAATCCACACAGGTGCCGCTGACAATACTCCTTCTCCGGCTGTGCAGGACCCTACAGCAGGACCTCCTTGGAGCATCGGTGTATCTGGCTATGCCGAAGAAGGCGATGACCAGAAAGAGACGATGAGTGGTTCCTATCCTGATGTGGCCGCAGATTGGACACAAGTACTGCCCAATCACGATGATATCGATGGTTACCACGAGACCTCGGGAACTTCTTTTGCGACGCCTAGAACTGCTGGTCTTCTCTCAAAGGTCCTGATGTGGCTCAGACATGAATTCGAAGATATGTCATCGGGGGCTGATCCTGAAGTCCGAGGTGGCCTGATGGTTAATGGAACTAATTTCTCCCTCACAAATGACGATATCAGAGATGCACTGAACCTATCTGGTTGGTATCCATCATTCAGTACTTGGGATCCTCTTTCGGGAACTACTCCAATATCGCCCGTAGCTCCGTGTACTCAGGTTGGTTGGGGCGTTGTAAATGAGAGCAATGTTATTCCCATCATCGAGCATCTGAACAGTACTACTACTATGCCTTCGCGACCTAGTGATGTAGTGATGTGTATGGAAGCCAATCAGGCCATCAGAGAAGCATATTGGGGATAGTCGCCCGAGGATTCAATACGAGTGATGTATTGGAATAAGTATGAGGAAGGTCATTCTGAGATGGAAGATATCTTCCCTTACTGGTGCTAAGGAATTGTCAAAAATCCTCAATGTAGCTGAGCGGGTGGAAATCCTAGGACATCTCGCTGTTGGGCCCGGTAGCGTTACTCAGCTGGCTGAAATCAAGATGCGTGATGGGCACGCCATTGAGGAAATATCCGAGTTTGATAGTTTCGAGGTAATCGAGCAGCATGAGGAAGACGAGAATGGTGCCCTAGTAAGCCTACTTTGCACTCACCCTCTGGCTGTATCGGCGATTGAGATGTCGAATATTCATGTTCAGCCCCCATACGGTATCGATGCCGCGCGAGGGATGGAGCTCAGGCTATCTGGCCATTCCAAGTCGATTAGTCGCTTCCTTGCTTTACTGAGGATGATTCTCCCCCCTGACAAAGTAAGTGTGCAATCCTTGAGAGGGAGGGAGAAGAATGATTGGGCTAGCAACCTGACAAAGAGACAGCGCGAAGTAGTCTCACATGCTGTCAAGCGAGGATATTACAAGACTGATTCGGAAGTTACTCTTAGACAGTTGGCAGACGAGTTGGGGATGGCTAGAAGCACCCTTGGAGAGCATCTCCAGAGAGCTGAGGAAGAAATCATGAAAATGGCCGTAGAAGACATCAGTTGACCCCAAGGGGGTCAAAGGAATGCTCAAAGGGCGTTGCTTACGCTGGCCTACTGATGGTCCAGTTCAGACTGCCCATGCTGCCTCGCTCCGGGCAACTTCCTTGGGATGCCGAGGTTAACGGAGAAGAGGTATCCCTACACATCGATGGAAACTCGATTCTTCTCGATGTGTTACGTGATCAGGCTGGTAGTCTCGGGACCAAGCGCGGTTGCGATATGGGGACTTGTGGATGTTGTAGTGTCCTGATTGATGGAGAGCCTAGACTGTCCTGTCTAACTCTAGCCCAAGAGGCGTCTGGTTGTTCAATTACAACAGTCGAGGGTTTGTCTGATGGGCATCACCTACATCCAATCCAACAGACATTCGCAGAGTGTGGAGGGAGCCAATGTGGATTCTGCACACCCGGATTCCTCGTCGTCATATCGGCCTTATTGGAAGAAAACGACCAACCTAATGAGGACGAGATTAAGTGTGCCATAGAGGGTAATCTTTGCCGTTGTACTGGATATCAGCAGATTGTGGATTCTGTGAAGGCTGCATCTGACATTCTTGTATCTGGCGAGACTACTGAAGATTCCACTAGTGCCAAGAGCGATCCGAACCCGAGACTCTCCGAGGGAGGTGATTAGTTGTCCGGCAAGAAGAAGGTCGAGGGTTATCGTCAGCAGAGCGGTAAACTTCCCTTCCCACGCCCCGGTTCGGGAGGAAGTCGCAGAACCAGTGAGCCTCGAGACGAAGAGGCAATTGCCGCTTCAAAGGCGGCTGATGGGCATCGTCACGATGATCTGATTACTGGCTCTACCATTGGCAAGCCAACTGGCTTGATCGATAGTCGTTGGAAGGTCACCGGCCAAGCTCAGTATGGTGACGATATCCGACTACCGGGTGAATTGATTGGTAGAATTGTTAGGTCGACGCGTCACTATGCCAGAGTCCTGTCAATCGATGCCTCGGCAGCCTTGGAACTCCCAGGGGTGGTTGCTATAGCAACCGGAGAAGATGCTCCAGCTAGATTTGGTGTCCTGCCAGTAACCAAGGACGAGCATGCTATGGCCGTAGAGAAGGCTCGTCATGTCGGTGACCCAATCGCTTGTGTGGCAGCTGTGGATGAAGATACTGCCAGGGAGGCCGTTCGTCTAATCGAGATAGAGTACGAGGATCTTGATGCGATTCACGATATGCGAAAAGGGCTCGAGGATTCTCCGGAACCAATTCATGACCGTGGAGACTACCATATAGGGTCCTCGAATGTTCAGAAACGAGTTTTCCAAGAGTTTGGAGACATCGGAGGGATGACTGAGAATGCGATTGCTAGCCATACCTCTGATTGGCTCTTCGCTGGTGCAAATCACGGCTTCACTGAACCACATGCCGTCGTCGCCAATTGGGATCCATCTGGCAGGTTGACCCTATACACTCCTCAGCAAGTTCCACATTATGTTCACAGAGCCCTAGCTGATGTACTGGAAACACCGATGCATCAAATCAATGTCTTCAGGACATTCGTTGGCGGGGGATTCGGCGGTAAGTCCGATCCGTTTCCGCATGAGATGTGTGCCGCTATCTTATCTCGCAAGGCAGGTAGACCGGTCAGAATCAACTTCGATCGTGAAGAGGTGTTCTGGGTAAATCGGGGCCGGCATCCTTCTCGTATAGAGATGAATCTACACGCTGACTCTCAGGGCAGAATCTGTGGCATAGAGACTGATGCTCTAATCGACGGTGGGGCATTTGCCTCCTTTGGTCATGTTACTACTTACTACAACGGAGTCCTACATACAGCTCCTTACGAAATCGGAGCGTTCCATTACACGGGTGCCAGAGTGTGGACGAACAAACCGGCCAGTGGGGCGATGAGGGGCCACGGAGCTGTGAACTCAAGGTGTGCGGTTGAAGTTGGAATGGATGATTTGGCTGAAAAATTAGGCGTGGATCCCATTACACTCAGACTGGCTAATCTTCTCCCCCCTCATTCTGCTACAATCACTGGATTCAGGGTCACAAGTATAGGGATGAGAGAATGTCTGGAGAGGGTCAAGGAGGCTTCGGGCTGGGATGAGAAGTTCCGCAAGTTGCCCGATGGCCATGGAATAGGGATAGGTTGTGGATTCTTCATCTCCGGCAGCGGGCTGCCTATTCACTGGGAGCCAAACAAGTTCCCTCACGCTACAGTCCATCTCAAGATAGACATGGATGGAGGAGTAACCGTTCACACCGGGGCAGCAGATATCGGCCAGGGCTCAGATACCGTAGTTGCTCAATCGGTCGCCGAAGTTCTTGGGTTACCATTGGATATGATTCGAGTTCGTAGTCGAGAGACTGATACCTCTCCCGTCGACTTAGGCTCATATTCATCTCGTGTTACTTTCATGAATGCAAATGCTGCAATTTCGGCGGCTATGAACATCCGAGAGAAGTTGCTTGAAGCCGCTTCCATAGTGACTGGTGTGTCATCTGACACGCTGGTCATTGGTGACAGGCGAATATATGACAAGAGAGACCCGGGAATCGGGATTTCTTATCTCGAAGCTTTACACAAGGCTCAGGAAGAGAAGGGTGCACTGGTCTCATCCGGGGCCTATCGCACCCCTCCAATGGGAAGAGTCCACAAGGGTGCTGGAGCAGGAATTGCCCCGGCATACTCGTTCTCAGCATATGTTGCCGAGGTCAAGGTAGATGCGGAAACAGGTCAAACAAAGGTGCTTAAGATCTGGGCAGCCCATGACTGTGGCAAGGCCCTGAATCCTCTATCCGTCAAAGGACAGATGATTGGCTCATGCCACATGGGCCTAGGGCAAGTCCTTAGTGAGGAAATGAAGTATGGGCGCAATGGACACCTGATGAATCCAGACCTGCTCGACTACAAGATTCCTAGCGTTCACGAGATGCCTGAGGTTGTGCCCATAATCGTCGAGTCCAACGACTCAGAGGGTCCTTTCGGTGCTAAAGAGGCCGGAGAAGGTCCTCTTCTGCCAATACTCCCAGCCGTCTGTAACGCTGTATATGATGCGATTGGGGTCAGAACTAGCGAGTTGCCAATCACCCCGGACAGAATGTATCGTCTAATCGAGAGAAGATGCAAGAAGGAGAGTGTTGAGCCTAGTGATCTCCATTCTCCTAGGCTCGAGCACTCTGAATTGCAAGGCGTCCTTGAGTCGCGGGCTGCCGAGCATGCTGCTAGAGATTCTGCCCGTGCATCAATGGAGGATGATTCTCCATATCATAACGGTGCTTTGTTTGGATTTGATCCGCTTGTTCCCGCAGATGAACAGGATGACAGATGGATTGTCAGCGTTACTCCAAGCGAGGAATATGTGGGCTCTCCGCGCTTGGCAGGAAGCGCTTGGAAGCATGCGGAGAGAAGGCACGGAGGTGGTATCTGATGCGTATGCCTCCGTTCAATCTACACACTCCGGAGACATTGGAGCAAGCAATATCGCTATCAAGTGAGTTGGGAGATTCGGGAGAAGAGTTTGACTGGGTCGCAGGTGGCACCGACTTGCTTCCAAACTACAAATGGCATCTCAATGTAAAGCCTCATGTGATTTCCTTAGCGAAAGTCTCTGAGTTGTCTAAGTTATCAGAAACTCACATCGGGGCAATGGTCAGGCTACATGAATTAGAGGATTCTGACGGAGTTCATCCTCTGCTATCCAAGGTGGCTGCGATGGTCGCTAGTGTGATGATTAGACGCTCGGGGACAGTAGGTGGAAACATCTGTCTCGATACTCGCTGCTTCTGGTTCAATCAAACAGAAGAATGGCGCGAGTCGATTGATTGGTGCTACAAGTGCGACTGTGGAACTGGTGCGGACTGTCGGGTAATACCGAATCAGAATACCCTATGCGTTGCCACATACCAAGCAGATCTTGCTCCAGTACTAATGTGCCTAGGGGCGACTATTCATCTCGCAGGGCCTTCTGGTGCTAGATCGATGCCACTACACGAGTTCTTTGAGTTAGACGGGAAAACAAGGAATGTTCTGAAGACAGGAGAGTTGGTCACTCACCTAACTTTGCCAGATGACTCCGGCGAATGGATGGGTGACTATCAGAAACTGCGCCAGAGAGACTCGTGGGACTTCCCAGAAGCGGGAGTTGCAGTGGCTTGGAAACTTGGCGAAGGAGGAGCTCCTGCCGAGCTCAGAGTCGCTACCACGGGATTAGAGTCGATTCCAGGATATCACGATGAAGAGGCTGCAACAATACTTGGAGACTGGAAAGGTCGGGCTAGCCTCGAGGATTTGGCGGAGTCTGTTCGTACAGCAGTTAAGCCTGTGTTGAATACCTGGTATCCTCCATCCTACAGACGCAAGATGGTCAAGGTCTTAACAAAACGCGCCGGAAGCGGACTAACGGAAGTCTAGCATGAATGGAAAACTCATCCTCTGTGTTTCGCTAATGATTGTCTGCTCTTTGACTACAGTAAATGCGCAAATTGGATCATGGGAGATGGGCATAGAATACCCACAGGATAACGAGGATGTTCCATTCAATGTCAAACAGGATGGTACAGCATCCGTAGAATTCTTCGTCAGCAACGATGAATTAGTGGATATAGTAGTCGAATTTGAGTACGAAATTCCATTCGAAGGAGAGGCCAATGGCCCAGAGTCGGAGACCATCGGATCAGGAGAGAATAAGACATTCACTATGTCAATCTCCGGGATTGATGTCTGGAGTTTTGCTGCTGACTCGAAAGAGGAGTTTACAATCAGAGCCAATATGGTCTCGAGAGCTGGTTTGCCTGTTGGACTCCCGGGCGAGAATAGAGAAGCATCTGGAGAGTTGCGTATACCAACTATCTACTCCCTGGAGATTGATATCTCAGACCCAGTAGGCCCTATGAACGCAGGGTCCGATGCCATACTCAGAGTTAGTGTGGTGAACCGCGGTAATGTTCAGGACAAGGTGGGAGATATCGAAGTCACTGACAATTGTCCACTACTAACAACAGACAACGGCTTAGATTCATTGATGACGAAGAATATCCCCTCTGGCCAGACAGTTGAGGCGGACCTAGTTGCAACCGCATCGGAGAGTCATCCTCGCAGAAACTGTAAGGTCGAGGTTTCAATCTCTTCCAACGGTGCGATGAACTCTGGAGAGGCATCGGTTGTGAGTGATGATACAACTCTCACGGTTGAGCCTCCTTTACAGAATGAGGAGGGTAATTCCGGAAGTAATGAAGATGGAGATTCGGAGAGCGTAACTGAGGTAGTCAGCACTAGTCTTCCTTCGTTAGGTTTTGTCCATATTGTTGCAACTCTGGCAGTTGCTGCAGGGTACTCTAGACAGCGTTCTAACTGACTGTTATTTTCATTCCTGATTGGAGTGCCTGAGCGGGTGCAAAATTAGCACCGGGGGTACTCGATAACATGCTGGAGCGTAAACTTCTCTCAGCAATCTATAACTGTGGAATTATACTCCCGCAAGCACCGTAGGTGCTGCCTTGCAGCAATAAAATCAGAAACAGGTGTTCACAATGGCTGAAGAAGGCGAAGGCGGTTTCGAATTCAGTACCTACATCATTGGAGCAATTGCCATAACAATCGTGATGCTCCTTCTCCTTCCAATGCTGTTCGTAATTGGCAAGTCCACAGCCTATTCGGCATATGAGCAAGAAGAATTGTATCAGATCTCAGACATGAGGGAATCTCTGGGCTCAGATGGAGAGGGTTACTTCATCGCAAACACCATGTCGACCCCCATGTTGGTCAACGATTGGAAGGATCCTCACAGGACCATGTTACTCGTCATTGCCCCAGAGAAGCCAATTGATGAAACAGAGGCAGATGCAATCTACGACTTTGTCACACAGAAGGGCGGTAAAGTGATTGTAGCCGCTGATGGAACTAATGCCAACCGATTAGCTGCCAAATTCGGAGTTACCTACTTTGGATTCCCTCTACAAGATGAGAATCAGCATTACCTCGAGTATGATCAGGATAATGTTCCATACTATCCGTCATGGCTCAATGTTTGGAGTGTGGCTGCAGTTTCAGAAGATGTGAATGATATGCAGGCCGGAGCCGCAAACCGGGGCTGCAGCGAATTCCAGATTATCAACAAGAATCCTAGTTCTTGCAGGATGCCAATAATGTTCCGTTCTCCGACTGGTATGAAATTTGAGCCTTCGGAAAGAGACACAACTCACCCCAATGAAAGGGATGTTAGTATTCTTGCCACGGCATCTTCTTCCGCCTTCATCGATTTAGAAGGAGATGGTGACGCGAGCAATCCAAAGAACCCTGCTCCGGGAGATCTGTCGCTAATCATTCGCTTGGACTACCACAACATCAGCGCATACGACCAAGTCAGAGAAGGTCAGTCTAGTATCGGTGGAGATGTCGGTGAGTTGGGAGTCACTGGTAGTATTGTGTTCGTGGCAGATGAGGAGGCTTTCTCAAACAGACTGTGGACTCTTGGAGAGGCAACTGGTGGCGAGCGGCGCCTTAGTGAGAGTTGTGAGGGTGTAGTTGGAAGTTGCTGGATGCAAGATGTTCACGACAACAACATGTGGCTTGGCAACGAAGTATACTACAACCTGCTTATTCATTCAATGATGGAACATGACAACATCCAACTCTCTGGTGAAATCAGACTTGACAATTCTAACTTCCAAGTGGTCTTCGATGAAAGTCGGCATATTACAGGTGTCGTTTCGGCCCCATTTGTAGAGAGTATGGGTACTGTAGTTCTGCTCACCTCAAACAACTTCCTGAAGTGGTTAGTCGTACTCAATGTAGGTCTACTTCTGCTGGTCGCTATGATGGTAGTACCACAGAAAGAGAATTGGAGGCATGTTTTTGATTTGACAAAATTCAATCAACGGCCAAACAAACTCGACCCCGGTACCTATCGTTTACGTGTCAAGCAGGCGCTGATTACCAAAATCAGAGTGCACCATGATTTGACCAGAGATGAGATGGCATCTAAACAACCATCAGAGGTCCAAGCCATGATTGGAGACCCAAGGCTCGTAGAGCTAGTTTACAGCGAGAGCAAGACATATTCCCCCCAAGAGCTGCGCAAGATGATGCAAGCGATCAGACGATGGGGGAAGAGAAATTAAAAATTGGAGAGAAGATAGAATGAATGCAACACCACCAGCCAAGAAAGATGAGAGTCCGCCCGACGATGTCGAGGCGGGTTACGCGAAGAAGGCGGAAGCCGCTCGCGGAAAGAAAAAGATGAGTGAGAAGCTGACAGCGGTAGGGGCCATCTCCAGTGCGATTAGCACTGAGGTACAGAAGGTCATTATCGGTAAGTCACATGTAATTGACAATGTTCTAGTAAACATCATGTCGAACGGCAACCTGCTGTTCGAGGATTATCCAGGACTTGCGAAGACATTGATGACTAACACCTTCGCTGATGCACTAGGATGCGACTTCAAGCGTGTCCAGTTCACTCCCGATCTGCTACCTGCAGATATTACGGGAACTAACATCTACGATGCCAAAAAGGGAGAGTTCAGCTTCAAGCCTGGGCCGATCTTCTGCAATCTACTACTTTCTGACGAGATTAACAGAGCACCCCCGAAGACACAGGCCGCACTACTGGAGGCCATGCAGGAGAAGCAAGTGACTGTAGGTGTGGTTACCCACGTACTACCAGCACCGTTCCTGACCATGGCTACTCAGAACCCTGTGGAGCAAGAGGGTACCTACCCGCTACCTGAGGCTCAACTTGACCGTTTCATGTTCAAGATGAGTGTCGGATACCCAGACCGCGCAGACGAGGTCGAGATTCTGAACCGAAGAATCGAGCGTAAGAAGGACGAGGTCGAAGTCGAAGTCATTACTGACCCAGCTAGAGTGGTTGCAATGCAGCAGGCTATCGAGGATGTCTATGTAGACCCTGCAGTTAGACTTTACATGGTCGAAATCGTTGCGAAGACCCGCGAAGATCCAAGAGTCCTAGTCGGTTCCTCCCCAAGAGGTTCTCAGGCTCTGCTAAAGACCGGAAGGTCGGCAGCAGCTATGCGAGGTCGTGACTTCGTTACTCCGGACGACATTAAATCCGTGGCAGAACTAGCGATTGCACACAGACTCATCCTGAAACCTGAGCACCAAATCAAGGGCCTGGAGACCGGTGAGGTCGTCCAAGACATCCTGAGACAGGTTCAGGTTCCTACGGTCTGAGATATTCGGGACTGCCGCTAGGAGGTGAGATATTGGCATGGAGTAGAAAGTCTGCAATGTTCGCAGCCTTGGCCATAGCCTTGTACCTCCTAGGGCTGGTGCTCCGAAACTCACAACTCGTAACCGTAGCCGTGGTACTGCTCTCGTTCCTAACTTGGGCAGCCTTCCGGACGACTCATGCCGATGTAGCATCAACCGGCAGGAGGATGGAAGAGCCCGATTCGGACGAGGGTATTCAACTGCACAGCATAACTGCGATGAGGAAGATTTCGTCTGCTCGAATTTTCGAGGACGGTGAAATCGATGTCACACTGAGAATTCAGAACCGCTCAAATCTCTCCAAGGTTCTGGAGGTCAGAGACAGAGTTCCCGATGTTATGCGCATTAAGAAGGGTGCCAACTATGTCCTGATGGAATTAGGCCCCAAGCGAGAAACCGAAATTTCGTATACTATCGAGACCCCTCTGAGAGGTTTCTACACAATAGGTCCGGTATGCATCCGCGTTCAGGATCCATTCGGACTATTTCACAACGAGCGTGAGTTGAACCTGTACGATGATTTCCTCGTCTTCCCGAAGATGGAGGACATAAAGGATGCAATGATCAAGAGTAGGGTGCCAAAAATCTTCACTGGTGCCGTGAACATACGCAATCCCGGTGAAGGTTCTAATTTCTACAATCTAAGAGAGTATGTTCCAGGAGACCCAATGAAGAAGGTCAACTGGAATGCTACGGCTAGAGCTGCTGGAAAGATGATGGTTAACGAGTATGAGAGGGATGCGGTAAGTGACATCATCTTGATTGTAGACAGTAGGGGGATTTCAGAAACTGGCCCGGTAAGTCGTAATTCTCTGGTCTACAGTACTAGAGCTGCGGCAAGCCTGTCCCAGTACTTCCTATCGCGTAGAGATTCTGTGGGTTTGGTTACCTACGGTGATGAGATTGTGTCAGTCGACAGAGACACTGGAAAGAAGCAACTATTCGTGCTTCTGACCAAACTTGCAGGTGCAATGGCCAAGGGGAATACTCCTCTGAAGATTGTAACAGACCGAATCATGCCTCATATCAATAGAGGAAGTCCTGTCATCATACTAAGTCCACTGGAGGACGATCCTACTATTGTCAACGCAGTCAGAGATTTGCGCTCGAGGAATTTCGATGTGACGATTCTCTCACCTAGTAGTCTTGAGTTCGAATTCGATGCCAGGAGACTGGACAGAACAGGATACGAGGTCCTCAAGACTGAGCGTGATATACTACTCAGTGAGTTGCGAGGTCTTGGTGCATTCGTAATGGATTGGGAGCCCGATATGTTACTCAATACTGCACTTGCAGGAGCAAGAGGATTCTAGGAGTTGTTTGAATGGCTGATGATGTTCAAAATGAAGAAGGCGGCGACACATCCCATCTGTACGAAGGAAAGACTGTTCGCTCGTCTGCACCTAGCAGGAAGAAGGCAGCAGGACGTCTTAAGTCAAGTACTGAGATCCCCAAGGACGCTATTCCTGAAGTTCATGTTCCAACTGTTATCGAGTCATTCTTTGGAGGTCCGATTGTCAGCAATACCAAATTCCTACCTCCAGACAGGATGGTCTCCAGTTTGCAACAGTTAGCCGCCGTCGCTCTGATAATGCTTGGATTCCTTACCTTCATGGTCACTCCAGTAAGTGGAACAGCTTGGTTCTCTTTGGCAAATACCCTGGGCATGCCCGCATTGGGAGGAATTATCCATCTGATTCTGATGATTGGTGGCCTGATTGCTGGTCTCTATGGAATTACGCAAAGAGATCAGAGGGCCATTATCGCTTCATATGGTATGCTGATTATAGTGACTCTGAGGTTTGCAGGAAGCAAGGTCGACTTCGGTCTTGACCTACTTCCCGAGGAGGAAATTTACCAGAAACTGCTGCTGCTTCTCTATGCTGTCTTCTTAGTAATGTACATTGAATTGACAAGCGGAATTATCAGATTCTCGATGCTCGATACATCAATCAGGACTGGAGAGGTCTATGTGATGCAGGTCAATAAAATCACCAACAAGTACTACAGGTCGCTCATGATTACTCCAGCAATTGCTGGTTTGGTTGCTTTGCTGACTCTATTGATCAACCTGATTATTCCAGCTATTGTGGGCCTGTTTGATGAGGTATCTGCTCATCGACTACGAGAAAGTGTAGAGTTGACTAGCGTTTACGGAGTCGCCCTGGGTACCGTGATGGTATTCACAATAATTGCTGCTATGTTCGCAATCAACCTGCCTCTGAGAATACAACAGATGCAGGAGAAGAACGCCTGATTATGGCGGGCTGAGTAATTCTGCTGATATCCCCAAGTCTGCAAGCACTAGCATCGCTACTGCCTCAGCCACTGGCACAGCCCTTGGCCCGATGACAGGATCATGTCTGCCCCCTACCTTGAGAGGCATCACCTCGTTGCTTGGCAGATGAAGGGTCATCTGCTCACGGGGTATACTGCTAGGAGGCTTGAAGTGGACGATGATACTGATTGGGGCTCCTGTGGATATTCCTCCGATTGCTCCATCGGCGCTGGCCGATTCAGATCCTTCCAGTTTGGGCCCATCGGCACCTGGAATCCAGTTGTCATTGTGCTCTGATCCTCTCATCCTAGAAGCTTTAGCTCCGTGAGAGAATTCAACCGCACGTGCTCCCGGAATTGCCATCAGTCCACGTGCAAGTGCTGGCTCAATTCCGTCGAACCACGGCTCTCCTAGGCCGATTGGAAGTCCTGTAATCAATATCTCAACACAAGAGCCGATTGAGTCGGTGTCCATACGAACTGATTCGATAATCTCTGACATATCTCTAGCAGCTTCTGGGTCTCTGCAATTTAGTCGGCCCATGTCTGAAGAAGGATCTATCTCAATTTCCCTATTCAACTCAAATAGAGGTCTAGCGACGATTTCTCCAACACTATGCAAGTGGGCATGACAGGACCATCCAGCATCTTCTATCAGGGATTTGACTTGGCTTCCAGCAGTGACCAATCCATAGGTGAGGCGGGCCGAATGAGATCCTCCGCCGCGGGGGTCGTTTGAGCCGTTCGAGCGTATTCCCTCGACCATATCGGCATGACCGGGGCGTGGTTGGTTGGGAAGAAATGAGTAATCAGAGGGTTTTGCATCTGAGTTCCGAGTAAGCATCAGAATGGGCCATCCAGTGGCTTTTCCCTCATACACCCCAGAGAGCAATTCGCATTGATCGTTTTCCGACCTAGCAGACATGCCCTTTCTGCCGGGGCGTCTTTTAGCAATAGCATGATTCAGTTCATCCTCATCGATAGGGGTTCCAGCCGGAATTCCCTCTACCAGAGCACCGACACAAGCACCGTGGCTTTCTCCAAATAATGTGACCTTGAGATTGTCACCTAGTGTCATTCCCATCTATCTACCTCTTCCTCCATACCTATAGATCTAGTAAATCGAGTTCTGATTACTTGCTCGCAAGAGTCTTCTAGAGTTTCAGCAACTCCAACAGTATCAGTATGACAGATTGCAGCAACAGCAGGGCCCGAGCCGCTAATTCCAGCTGCTAGAGCCCCCCTTACGATTAGAGAATTACAAAGTCTGAGTGACTCATCGTCCTTCATGGAGGCTGAGACTGCCATTCCATTTGTCGAAATAGCAGATAGTATAGAACCGCCTGAAAGAGAGGCTAATGCTCTCTCAAACAATTTGCTGTGAGAAACAAAGTCGAACGATTCAGTAGACAATACTCTGGGGCCCCTCAGTCCAATTAGTACCTCTAGATTCTCTTCAATATCTCCTTCCATCAGGATAGATTCTCTGGATGGAACTGATGGATCTACTAGTTTCCAACCACTAGAGATGGCAGCCCATGCATCATCCATACTGCCGGTAATCGTGCATCCTGCTCTTCTCTGTGCCTCAACGGCCATGTCGACTATCTCGAAATCTCCCAACCCTGTCCAAGACGCGTTATCTAGTGCCCTGAAGGCTGCACATGCCACTGCTGCACTTGATTTGATTCCCTGTCCTATCGGAATATCGCTGTGTATTTCCCATCCGATATCATCGAATTGTGGATAGCCCGACTCTGTCCAGACTTGCATGACTGTTTCTAGCAATCCGTGTTCATCACTAGGAAATATTTCTCCTTTGACCAGTTTAACTTCACACTGTAGTTCAATACCTACTGAGCATCCTTTGCCTAAGCCTGCTGCATGGAGTACGGAAATTCCTCCATTCGCAGTACCAGTCCCCAATACACTCATCTCTCAGCGACCTCCCCCGATACTGCCTGGCCGATATGTCGCATACTTGCCTCATTGAGGACTAAAATCTCAGATCCTTCTTCGATATGAGTGACCGGAACAGTCTCACCAGTGGATGAAATTAGGCGAACGGTTTCTGCCTGTTGAAGCATGATTTGGCCTTCATTCATCGATGTCGAAAATCTGAGTACGATAAATGGTCTGCGCTCTACCTTGAGTCTGCCTATTACTGCCCCTCTGTTTGAGCCATCATTAGACAGGACTGTGACCTCATCGCCGGCTTGGAGTTCACTGAGATATCTTGTGGAGCCGTCGGCCATCAGGACATAGCCGTGAATGGCCCCTGCGTTGACCCTAAACGGTCGTGATGGCACATACTCAGAGGGGATTGTTTCTCCATGCACTAGACATAGTGAACTGGCGGATGATCCTATTGCCAATCCTTCTCCGGGCGAAAGTCGCTCAATCAGGTCAACACATACTCTCTCGCCGATTCCTGCAGGCTCAACTGAAAGAATTGAAGCGGTTACAAGACTGGGGCCTATGACTGGTTCAGTGGGTTCATCAATCTCAGTAGTCAAATTCCTTGCTGTTTCCCAAAGCGACTCGTTACCCTGCTCAGGAGGAAGTAGAACTGCATCTACTCCGTGCTGCAAAGAGAAAACGGCTCCATTGAGATCAATTTCACTTGAAATAGCCGAGGCTACTCTTGTTCCACTACCAGAGGCAGTTGCGACAATGTTCTCGAGAGGTATCATCTTCCAATCTGAGCATCTGACCAATATCCAAGATACGGATCCAATCAGTGATATTGCCTCGTCTTGGCCGCGAAAGTCATCCAAAGCAACCTCGGCGACATCCGGGGCACTTCCAGACCAGAGTCTGCTTACGCCTTCGGGTAGGTCCAGCGAATCGGCCCCAGATGCATCGAGCCAGATTTCCATTACTTGCCCCCAAGTCGCTCTGATGCCTCTGCCGCAGTGACTCCATCATGGATTACCGCTCGAAGGGCCGAAACACGAGATTTTGGGTCATCACTAGAGAAAACCTGTCTACCCATACAAACTCCTGCTCCTCCGGCAGCGATTGAGTCCTCTACAGTCTGTAGAATCTCAAGGAATGTACCGCCTGATGGTCCACCTGCAATCAAAACGGGAATTGGGACTGCCTGAGTAACTTCTCTGAATGACTCTATCGAGCCTGTCCAAGGCACTTTGACAACATCACACCCAAGTTCCCAAGCTATGCGTGCTGCATGGGCTACTCCATTTGTTGGATCTTCATCAGAAATCTTGAGATTTGGACCACGCGGATACACCATCCCTAGAACTGGCATTGCGAGAGGAAACGCCTCGGAAGTCAGCCGACCTAGTGATTCAATCATCTCTGTCTCTGCATCATCGCCGAGATTGACTTGTCCAGAGACTCCCATGGCACCACGCTGCCAACACTCTTCTGCAGTTGCGACATTGATCTTGTGTTGACCTCTGTCTCCACCATGGATAGTAGATGCTGAAACATGACAAACAAAACCGTGCCACCCAGTAGCATCTGCGTGATAGGTAAGAGGTCCTTTTTGCATCACAATAGCATCGGCGCCGCCTGCAATTATGCTCTCAATTAGGGAGTTCATGTTCTGAAGACCTTGCTCAGGATAGTTGGAAGTCCCATGATCCATGGGTATCCAGACCCCCCTCCCTCCGGGCAGGATTCTAGCCAGTCTGTCTTCCAGAGTATCGGACATGCGGTCTCGCGACTACTTCATCACTTGAAAGGTGGTGTATTCAGGCATTTCAGACAAAATCGCTCCCGTAGGGAGCGGATTACAATTCAAGATCAACAATTAGGGGCGCGTGATCTGACACAACCAAGCCTCCTTCTCTGAGAACTTCGGCTGACTTGAATAGGGATCTTGCAGCATCATTTGCGAGAACATAATCTATTCTCCAGCCGCGGTCCAACTCTCTGGCCCTACCACGATTAGACCACCATGTGTAGGGTCCTTTCTGCTGCCCCACGTGAATCCTCAGCAGGTCATGCCAACCGAAGTCGAGAAGCCGGGTGAACCACTCTCTCTCATGGTCGAGGAACCCGGATGTCTTGCGATTACCAGATGGATTCCAGATGTCGTCTTCCTGATGGGCAATGTTGAGGTCTCCGCAAAGTAAAGCCGGCTCGTCTGAATCTATGAATTGCTTCGACCAGACTAGCATGTCTTCGATCCACCTGTCCTTGTATGTCTGACGCTCAGAGTTGGATGAGCCATTCGGCAGGTACATGTTGACGCAGTGAAGATTGCCGTGCTTGGTGTGCAATACTCTCCCATCAGGATCACGGATGTCGTCAAGTTCGGTATCTATGCCTCGGCCAATCTCGCTGAGACCTACTCTAGAGCAAGTCATCACACCCGAGTAACCCTTCTTCTGAGCTGGGTGCCAGATTACATCGTGCCCTTCTGGGGGTTGCCACTCTTCGGGCATTTGCTCGGGCAGTGCTCTGACTTCTTGGAACAGCCATACATCTGCGTCGATGCGTTTGGTGAAGTCGCTCAGACCCTTGCGGTGCGCGGCTCTGATGCCGTTGAGGTTCCAAGTTACGACTCTCACAGACTAGCGCTACTGTGAGAGGTCTTTGACCTTCTCCACTAGGTCCATCTTACTGATTCGCGATGTTCCGATTGGTGTCGAGAGCACGGATATGACCACTACGATCAGAATTAGTTGGAGTGTGCTAGCAAAATTCGGCTGTAGGGAGAAGTAGAACGCCCATTGGACGAGTTGCGAAATCAGATACTGTGCCATCACTATGGTGAATGCGGCTGAGAGAATTCCTCCAATTAGTCCGATTGCGAAGTGCTCACCTAGGATCATCATCCTGATTCTGGATATCGGAGCGCCTAGTACTCTGAGGGTCGCCAACTCAGAATCACGCTCGCTGAGATTCATCAGCAGGGTGATTGAGAGTACTGCAACGGCAATGAGAATGCCAAGTCCTAGAATGGCGTTGTAGATGCCTTGCTGCTGCTCTAGCAAGGATTCGAACGAGTCGATTAAGTCCTGTCTCTGAGTGATTCCGACAGACATCTCCCCTATCTCATCATCCAACTCAATTCCCTCTGGCAGAGTGAGAAGGACGGAAGTAGCTTCCAATCCGATGGCATCTGACAAATCAGAGCGGTGGAAGTAAATCGTCCGAGAGATCTCTCCACTGGTCACTCCGCTTATCTCGACCTCGAGAGAAAATGGGCCGAACATGACGGTCTGTTTCTGACCTACCTCCCATTCGAGGAACAGCATGGTTCCCTCATCCACCAGTACATTGGGAGTATCGGCGTCTAGTGTGGGAAGTTGGCCCTCGGACAGATCTATCGGAATCATCGCATCATCCTCAGTGGAGATTACATCTAGTCCGTAAGCTAGGAACTGTCTAGTGTCGCCCTCTGCATTTCCCGGGAAAACCAGCATAGACTCAAAATCTGCTCCGTTTTCTTCAGCCCACTCTATGACTTCCCCCTCGCCTCCGAAGGGCACATTCACCTGTGCATCCCAGTTTTGGTTGGCTCCGGTGACTAGATTGTCCATAGAGTCCATCATCATCGACATGGTTCCGAAGATGAGCATAGACAGACCCACAGCGAAGAAGGTGAATACCAGTCTCATCGGCTTCCTGACGCTTGATCTAACAGTCAGACCGACCGTTGTAGGTAGGCGCGATGTCAGCCTCTGAATTCCACGCGAAGATAGTCTGACCTCATTTTGTCCCCTCAGTATATCGAGTGGTTGAATCGTTGATGCCTCGTAAGCGGGCTTAATTCCGGCAATCAGAACTACAACCATAGCGATACCCAGATTCTGCAGAATTAGCGATGGCTCGGTGCTGAAGCCGATTGCTGGAATGCCGATGATTTCCTCATACATCGCCACCATCGCAGGCCCACCGAAGGCAGCACCTAGGATGATGCCAATCGTAGAGCCGATTAGGCCGATGGCTACAGGTGCGAGGATGAATCCAGGCATAATTGCAGATCTAGGAATTCCAAGAGTTCGAAGTATTGCAATTTCTCTGGCTTGAGATTGAATCAGTCTCTGTAGGCTAAGGAAGATTGTGATTCCAGCGACCATAGCAATCATTCCCGTAATTACTGGATAACTCAGGCTGGCCCCCTCGGCATCAGCGCGCAGGAATTCGACTGATTGGACTCCGGACCTATCGTAAGCAGTAAATGAAGAGTCGTCGGCATCCATCACCGTCTGTCTGACATAAGAGATGGCTTGGCTCAGACTCTCGCCTTCAACCTCCTCTGTAGACTGAAGGTCAAACTCAGGTGTACCTTCGACATCTAGGAGCAATAGATTGGCAGAACCCGCACTCAGGTTGGCTAGACGCTCAATTCCCGAATCGGACAAGTAACCGGTAGCAAAGGTACCTGGCTCGGCAGGAAGGATGGAGCCTTCCAAAGCATAGTAGAGGTGATATGGGTGGTAACCGATTCCTACTACCGTGAAGTCCATGCTGCCATGGCCTGCGCCAATGGAGACTATGTCTCCAACTTCGATACCCATCCCAGACGCCGCATGCTCGTCGAGAACTAACTCATCATCTGCCGCTGCTAATCTGCCAGAACAGCATTCGTGTTCAGGCATCCAGACCTTGTCTATCCTGCCCTCATCGATACCATGCCAAACAGCAGGAACAAGTTTCTCATCACCTTCTTCGGAATGAAACATCAGGCCATCCACTACCACTCTTGGCTCACATGAAACCAGAGGTAAATCAGGGTCGGGCCAGTTCTGCGCTATCTCGGAGCAAAGTGAGTTGGCGATTTCCCCGTCCCAAGTTGAAGCTGTGTTCTCGACCCAGACATCTGCAAGGTTGGTGCCCTCCTCATCATCAGAGTAGATGTTGTCGTACAGATTGTGGACTGAGTTAGCGTACGTTCCAAACGAGATTCCTGCAAACAAACCGACGGCAACCATGCTGACCACCGCGAATAGCATCAGCCTCCTCTTCATCAGGCTCCTTGCGAGGCGTTTGGTCAGTAGACTGGACACTCAATCACCTCATCCAATGCGGTCATCTGAGAGAATTTTGCCGCTATCGAGTCTGACTGCTCTTGTTGAGTACTCGACAAGAGACTCGTCGTGAGTCACGAAGACGCAGGTAATACCCTCGGCCTGGCAAGCCTTCACCAAGACTTCCATGACCATGCCCGAGGTCTTGGAATCTAAATTTCCAGTCAGTTCGTCTCCGAGGAGTAGGCGTGGCTTCTTAGCCAGGCTCCTCGCAATCGCGACTCTCTGCTGTTGCCCGCCGCTAATCTCAGCGGGAAATCTGTCAACTTCCTCGCTCAGCCCAACTAGGTCGAGCAGGTGACGTGCACGGGCCTCATCACGGCCTCCTGCCAACTCCTGAATCAGAGTGATGTTCTCAAGCACTGTGAGATCCTGTAGGAGATTGAAAAATTGGAAGACATATCCAATATTTTCTCTCCTGAATGAAGTGGCTTCCTCACTAGCCTTTGCCATAGGTCGAGAGTAAGAGAAGTAATGCAAGGGATAGAGTAGGAGACGTAAGAGGGGTCGCAAGGGATCGAACCAAGCAGTGCGACTCTCGGTAGTGATTCGATTCCACCACCTAAGTGGGATTTCAGGGGCCCTAGGTACTTCCCCACCTGCAAACCTGTACGTACCAGCAGTTGGACTGTCCAGTGCTGAAATGCAGTTCAGCAGGGTCGTCTTCCCGGAGCCTGATGGCCCTAGTAAGATAATCCTCTCACCTTCGCTTATCTCCAAATCGATTCCATCTAGGGCTCTGACTGTACCTGAGGCCATGTGATAGTGCCTCTCCAGTCCTTTCATACTCACCAGTGGCATAGACATTCGAACTACTCCGTAGTTTGTGCAAGCAGAACCAACTAATCAACTACTCGGATGTGCCCGAAAAGAATGCCATCGAGTCTCTAAACAACTCTTCTCGGCGCCTGATTCTGTTATCTCTAATCTTCAACCAGGTGAAGGCGATTGCGATAAGAAGAATGACTGGAATAATTGCTTCAGCATGATATCTCTCCATGAATTCGATAATTCCTCTCGCAGTATATGCCCAAGTTAGAGAAGCTGCAGACCCTCCAATTAAGCAGGCTGCGAGTACCCTCTCGAATGGCATTCTAGCTACTAGTCCAAGCATTGCTCCAACAAGGACTCCACTAGCCATGAAAGGAATCCAGACGAATACAATCAAGCCCCAATAACCATATTTGTCAATGCGATCTTGATTTTTGTGAGCAACATACTCCACGGAGGACAGGATATCTCCCATGAATGGATTCTGAAGTAGAGCACCGGCAATTCCTCCACGCTTGGCTACCATGGCCTCTCCGGTGAAATCTTTGATGCCCTGCTCAACCCTACCGGCCTCTGCCCTGTCTGCTAAAGTTAACTTCTCGTTTCGTGCACTCACTACTAGAGAACGGTCGCTGAGGTGTTGGGCTAGTTCGGTCCTGAGATGCCCCTCCAAGTCATCTTGCAGATCTTTGTATGTGGGCTTGAATAGGAAATAAGCAAAACGCTGTACGGGGCGATAGATTACTCTGATGAAGACTGCTTCCTCATCGGCCATTACTGCGGAGCCGAAGTCTACTAAATCGTGCTTACGGAACCAGCGAGCGAGGCTCTCGTGCGCGGCGGTATCAAGACGTCCAAAGGCACCGATACCAGAGAAGAAGGGGCCATAATCCTCGGCGAGAGGGGCGGAAGAAGAGTCACTGTAGAAGAGCTCGGGACCAAGTGAAGTTAGGTCCGGCGAGGTGGTTGAGTCTGTGCAGACGACTTTGAGTTGCAGTGGTCGCATCTCGCCGAAGACGGCAAACTCTTCGAGAAGTTCCTTGGTTATCTCGGCGCGTACATCAATCGGTGAGGCTATGGTCTTTCCAGTAGTCGTGTATGGGACAATAACATCGATTGAAATTGGTCTATCCTGCAACCTCATTTGTTCAAAGTCAACTTTGCATCGCAATTCTTTCTGGACTGAAGCAATGGTACGCTCAATCAGCCTCTTAGTCTGAGCCTTGCTCAGAAGATCTTCTACATCCCTGTGATACAATCTGTGCATAAGTGGATATTGCACGCAAAGGAAGAAAATCGACATACCTAGCGATACAAGGGCCAACCACCAAGCAGGAGCTCCTTCATCCGAGCCGAAGAGCATTGCAGTCTCACGGCCTCCGACCCATTCGGCGCCCATTAGGAGCCATCCCATGGTGCCAAAATCCTGTATTGACAGGCAAGTTCTAGGCTCATCATCCGTGACTACTACTTCAACGGATTCTTCACTGCTGAACAGGCCTCCTTTCTTGACTGTCTTGACCTCAACAGGGAGTTGTTTCGAATTTAGGCTGGTCAAAGACTCTGAAACCAATAGAAATGAGCTCTCATTGTCAATGTGTTCAAACGAATCCTCAGATTCTGAGAAAAACAGTGTTGCAGACATTAGGTAGTTCCCTTCAGAAATGGAATCACCGATTTCTATCTCTGAGCGTATATCTTCTATTCCACCTTGATATGAAGAAATCAATGGATCGGAGTCCTCATCAAGAGTCAGAAGAACAACTAAAATTGTTGCAGATGAAGGAGCATTGTTCGATTTGACAACGAGATTATCGTGGTCGCCATATGCTCTAATCCAAACCTCTCCCTTCTGATCTTGGCACTCTCCTCCAGGATCGATGGGAGTTTTGGAGAGTGTTTGGTCCAGTACTATTGAATCGGCAGCAATTATTCCCGAAGACAATACCATCATGCCTCCGAAGAATACTATTCCCGAGATTACTCCGACAACTAAAGTCCAGTCATCGAAAGTTCCTCTGAAGAATCTCCTCTGACCAGTTCTACGCTGGCGTATTCGATCCAACTCCCTATCGAGGGGGTCTTCTTCGACTTCTACCTCAGCGGCTTCTGCAACTTGCTCTGGCGTCACGGTATAGCCACGCAGAAGGAGACTCATAGCCCTGTCCCCTACAGGGGACAGGGGCTACCGAGTTTTCGTATATTCAGTCACGACGAGTCGCGAATGCTGCACCAAGTAGTACAGTCAATGCCATCAGTGCGCCGAAGCCGGGTAGAGCTGGTGGGTTTGCTAGTGAGTCAGATGAATACTCGGATGCCCAAGTGTCATACATTTCCATTCTAGTTTGGCCATCCCATCCTTCGAGAGTTAGCATATCGCCCGGCGAAACTAATCCATCGCCGTCAAGATCGGTGTAAGTGTGAGTTACTCCATTAGCTTCTCCTCCAGCTAGTGGGATGCTGAATTCAACTGTACATTCATTCAGATCTGGTTCAACCATCTCGCCCGTTTCTTCGTCGTATTCCTCATGACAGTCGCTAAGGAAGCGAGTCTCGAAGTCGGAAATTGGTGCGTTAAGAGTCTGGTTCTTGGCAATATATCCAATGAGTATCGCAGGCATTTCTTGCTGATTATCATCGTCCCCATCGTCAAACTCGTCAGAGCCGTCCTCGCAGTCCTCCTCTCCATCATTGACCCAGTCCATCGGGATCTCGTCGCCGTTGTCGCATGTGAACCACTCTTCGCCATCATCATCGTCAGCACAGCAATCATTCCAGGCGTCTTGGAACTCGTCCCAATCCAATCCCCCGCTATCATCGTAATCGTACATACCAATGAAGACAGAGAGGCCTTCGAAGTCTTCTTCTGACATCTCTTCGCCAGTTGAATTGACAAAAGCGGCCCACTCAGAGGGTGTGACATGTTCGTCCATGTCTTCAAGCCAGCCGTCGATGAGATGGAATGCACACTCTGCATCACATTCGCCACCGCCATCAGGCAACATGTCCACAATGCCATCGATGAAGCACTGCATCTCGTCGATGTCGATTAGGTCGCTTCCATCGTAGTCGCAATCATCGAACAGGATTGAGACCTCGTCGTAATCCAGTTCGGGGTTTGTTGGATCGGAATCCCAGGAATCCTGGAACTCTTGGAAACTCATGTATCCATCGTCATTCGCATCTACAGATTCCATAGCCTCTTCTGGAGTTGGGGCGCCATCGCCATCATCGTCTGAACCTGACCACTCGTCCCAGTCCGCAGAGTGCTCGAATTCCTCGCTCTGTCCGAAGTCGTCAGTGCAGTGCCAGTCTGAGTCATGGTGCTCGCAGTAATACCACCATGTGCCCCAGTACTCATCGTCCTGAGATTCCTTACACCACCAAACAGTATCATCACCATCTGGGTTGCCTTCCCATTCGCAGTAGCCGTCATAATAGTCCGCCCAACCAATATCATCGCCGCCATCGTCGTCATCATCGAACATCTCAGAATCTACCCACATGAATGTGGTGCATTCCTCCTCGGACATTCCCTCTATCTGAGCATGGGTGTGAGTATTGTAGCAACCTGTGAATGGCTCCCCATTAGGGTCATGCTGAGATGTGTAGTTCTCTAGATACATCCACGAGTAGCAAGTGTCCTGGTCCGCATCTGTGATGTAATCTCCGTAGGAATTCCAGCAGACCATCTCTGGTTCTGGTTCATCGGAGCCGTCGCCGCAGTCGTCCCATCCATCGTCAACATAGTCCATCGGGATCTCATTGCCGTTGTCGCAGTAGAATGTATCATCTTCGTCGGCGTCATCATCACCCCATGATTCGATATCGACCCAGACAGGTATAGATGTCTTTGGCAGAGTCTCATCGACCTCTATGACTACAGCATCTCCCCACATCATCTGGTACTCGATGTTCGTAGTTGCAGAGCCATTGTCGCTGGCCATATTGAAGGACATCAAGTCCTCATTCTGATTAATGTGAATGGTCATAGTGATTTCAGCGCCATCTTCGGTATACTCCATTGTCATAGTCTGAGATTCCATATCGTCGCTCATAGTGATTGTAATTACTGCGTCTTCTGGGATTTCATCCACATCTGAATCTGGCGTTTCGACTAGCATCCCTTCGTCCCCTTCTTCGCCAGAGAAAAGACCGACCTGATCTGCGAGTACTTCCAAAACATTGGGGGTTGCGTCTCGGGTCTGGTAAGATTCGGATTCGCCTCCTTCTGCTATCATTCCGCCTGCTGTGTAATGGATATTGACCACCTCTCCAATCTGAGCATGGGTGTATGACATGGTCATCAAAGGCGCTATCGAGATGAAGTTATGCACATGCACAGCATCATTATCGAGATCGGCCATTACTGTCTCGATAATCATGACATCCATCTGCATACCCAATTCATCATTCCATTCGTTCACATTCATCGACTGAGAATATCCAGCCTTGGGAGTGTCCTCTAGCATCTCTTCGATAGTTCTGACATCGGACATGGCATCCATGAAAGTATCCATGGTGGCCATATAGATGCAGTCGCCGACCAACTCAGAGGTAGCATTCTCTTCGTAGTTGGCAGCATTCTCATCCATACATCCGATGATGTCGTCGACTAGTTCCTCCAGATCGTCACCAGAAAGGCAACCAGCAAGAGGTGCGGCAATCAAAATTAAGCATGCAAACAAAGCATGTGCTCGTGTCATTGCACCGGGCGTCTTCACATCCGTTATGAACTATAGGGCTGCAATAGTCTGGAAAAATGATGCAGCGAGCAAGAGGTGGGCTCTTTAGTGAGGCCACAGGCTATGGATGAATAGTGGTGCAGGGAGTAGGATTCGAACCTACGAAGCACTACGCACTGGGACCTAAACCCAGCCCCTTTGACCACTCGGGTACCCCTGCTCTTTACCGCGCGGGGGATTTTACATCAATAAGGCAACGCCTCAGTTGGTCAACCCCCATAGGGTCATAACGGGCAGGTTGGGCCCCTTGTATATGGCACGGATTGGAGTGGTTGGACTTGGCAACTGGGGCACAGCGCTCGGATACGCCTGGTGCGAAGATGGACACAATGTGCTTGGCTGGACAGTTGAGCAGGAAGTCTACGAGACGATGATGACCAATGGTGAGAACAGCAAGTATCTACCGGGCTATCCTATTCCAAAGATGCAGGCCACTATGGAGCTTTCCGATATTACATCAGGGTGCGAAATAATCGTACTCGCATTACCAAGTGGAGTTATTCTTTCAGTAGTAGACGATTTGATTCCTCACCTCAGACCTTCTCATGTCCTAGTCGATCTAGCCAAAGGACTAGCTCCTTCTGAGGAAGGCGGTTCGGGGATGATTTCAGATGCTATCGAGAGGCGTCTGCAGGATGCTGGAAAGTCCAATCCTGTTGTTGTGATGACTGGGCCAACAATTGCACCTGAGGTCGCCAGGGGCGTGATGACCACTGCTCTGGTAGCATGTCATGACCGCAGTGTGGCAGACAGGATTGCAGAGCGTCTGTCGACTGGAAATTTGATTCTCAAGGCTGCTGATGACCCAATTGGCGCAGAACTTTGGGGCGCGTTCAAGAACACGGTAGCGCTTGCATGTGGACTTGTCGATGGCCTGCACCCTGAAGGCGGCGATAACCTCAAGGCCGCTCTTGTTCTATCTGGATTTAGCGAGGGAATCATGCTGCTGGAAGCGATGGGTGCAGAGTCCGGTACTGCATTCGGCCCTGCTGGAATCGGTGACTTGTATGTGACTTCGACCAGTCCGCGTAGTAGGAACCGGACTCTAGGCGAGAAGTTGGGTTCCGGGCTCTCTCTGGAACAGTCTCAAGGAGAGATGCACATGGTAGCCGAGGGAGTTCGGGCATGTAGGATGTTCAACAATAGGGCGCGTAGGATGGGGCTTCAAGTTCCATTTATCTCAGCCTTAGAAGGACTACTGGATGGCGAATTAGCTGTGGAAGAGGCTGTCCGCGCTATGGTCGACTCATATCAAGGCTGATTTTGGCAAGGATTGATTGCCTCTTTACAATCTCAGGAGTTGAGCAAATGGCGTTTGAGGACCTCACCGAGTTCGAATTACGACTGCTGAAGTGGATTTCAGCATCCGACTTTGTCGGGGTTGCTTGGTCCACAAAGCGTGCAGCTGATGCGTTCAAGGTTGATGAAAAGGAGGTCTACGAGGCACTAGCATCCTTGACTGCCAAAGTTCGAGATAACATTCACATCTACTATGACGAAGGTGCAATCAGGATTGTCGCTGACGACTCACTGCCATCTTAGTATATCGGGAAGAATTACTCCCCACCAAGAAGGTCTATTCACATTGTCTTCTTCATTGAAGAATGATCGTGCATATATTGAGAGGAAATCAATCAGTAGAACGGTGATGAAGATAATTATCAAGTAAGCCATGACTTTGTCATATTGCAGGAACTTGAGATATAGATTGATGTAATATCCAATTCCACCGGCCCCTACTATTCCGATTACTGTACCGTGCCTTACATTGTACTCAAACATGAAAATAGCCTGTGAAATCAAATGATTTGCAGACTCCGGTATCACCACTCCAAGAGATTTCTCAAATTTCGATAACCCCATTGAATTCGCCGCATCTAGAGGGGCTTTGTCCATACCCTCGATAGCCTCGTACTGCAGTTTTCCTAAGTAACCGACCGTGTAAATTGTCATGGCAAAAATTCCCGATAGAGGTCCGAGTCCAATCAGAATTACGAAGAAAATTGCCCAGATTAGGCTTGGTAGACTTCTGCCAGCGGCTAAGATGAATCTGGCCAGGTATGAGATTCTTGGAGAGTTCAGATTTCTAGCCGCTAGAAGTGCTATTGGTAGAGATATAATCATTCCAAGAATTGTTGAGACAAATGCTATCTTTATTGTCTCAATCATTCCAATCCAAGCAGTAGAGCAAGTAAAACTGAATGGTTCTGGAGTTGTACACACCGGATATGCCTGTGCCTCCAGAACCGTCCAATCTGGTGGCCACAAAGATTGATGGAAGAAGTCTATGAGGTTTTGAAAACTACCTGATAATCGGCCCCAATCGTCAATCATCCCGTTTAGAACAACAAAACCCGAAATGAATAGTGCGAGTAGGGCGAAAGAGTTCTTTCCGAAACCTGTAATCATAGGTTAACCTCCAGTGCTGTAGTTTCGGAAAGGAATGGATTTACCCTTCCGTCATCAATGACTAGCATCCTATCTGCCATCGATTTAGCACGAGATACATCATGCTCCACTACGATTAGAGCTGCTTGAGTTGAACGAACATATTCAGTAACCTCGAATAATACACTATTCAATGTCTCTTCATCTAACTCACTGAGGAATTCATCTGCCATAATCAGCCTAGGTGATTGTGCCAGAGAACGTGCAGTTGCAACTCTTCTCTGTTGCCCACCCGAGAGTCTGCGAATTGGTTCGTCAATCTTGTCTGTAAGGCCCATTCTTTCAATCGCATCTTCGGTCCTGGACAGTGACTCTGCCGACGGAGTAATTGTATGAGGATTGGTGTGGCCGGCTCTAGCCCCCATCATCACATTGTGCTTCACACTAGCATGACGAACCAGTCCCAATCTCTGAGGGATGTATCCTACGGATCCACGAGGCGGAAGTTTCGGAAGTATTGAATTGCAAACTTCCAATGTTCCTGTAATTGGACTTACTAATCCGGCAATTGTACGGAGAAGTGTTGTCTTGCCGACCCCTGAAGCTCCGGTGATAGCAACGATTTCTCCAGGGTATATTTTCAAATCTGGAACCTGTACTAGAGGATTTTTTGAATCAAATCCGATGGTCAAACCGCTCAATGAGACGATTGGTTTCGAATTCTGATTTTCATTATTTCCTGTCATCAAATCGCCTTCCTTTATTCGTTGGATGCTTGATAATGTTAGACATAAATGAAATTCTGCTCATCTGCGATGCAAGATGGAATGGGTTTGCCCTTGCCGCGGATTGCACAGCAATCCGTGGACGACCAACATTTGAATGATTGTGTTAGAGAATTTTTCCCTTAGGGAAAAATTGGGTTGACGGGGAGAAATCCAATTCTGAATTTCATAATTGTATGGGGTGTAACCTAAGATCTCCCCGCCAACTTTTCTATGATGCTTATTGGAGTGTGCCAATGTCATCAGCAGTGATGCCGAAAGCATCCCATGCAGGTTGTAAGTACATGCGAACATGTGCCTCGTAATCTGCTGTTGTGTCGCCATCATTGCTTAGATCGAATATGTCCACAATCTGAGCTGCTCCGTAGTCTGCGTAGTAGCCTGGCATTCCGCTTCCGGGGAACACAGAGGCGAATCCATTGCAGATTTCCTCGGTTGTTGCTGCTGCATATACGATGTGTCCTGCTCCCATGTTATAGCAGACCATCTCACCAGAACTTGGAGATTCGACCCAAGAGAATCCATCACAGTGTGCTGCTTCGCCTGCACCAATGTATGCCATTCCGTGAGTCTGGTTGTTGTAGCATGCATCTGTGTAGTCGGCCACATAAGCCTCGATTACTCTGAAGAATGCATGACCCTCGGCTTGGTGCTTATCGTAGTCGCCGTTTGCCTCGTCGAGATCAACAGTCATCTTTGATGCATACCTTACGGAAGCCTGTGAATAGACGATGACAATTTGCTTGAGAACCGCATCTCGAGCGTCAATCACGCCCTGCATGTCTTCATTCTCTAGTGCGGTTAGTCCGGCGTTCATTGCCGCGAGTGTGGCTACATTGGTTGCGTCGCCTGTTCCGAAGTTACCTCCTCTCTTAGCTGCAGTTGCGAAAGGTCCGCATCCGTCGTAGTCGTGGTCAGAATCATCAGGACCGTGATAGAATGCCCATCCTTCGTCCCAAGCGTGCTGTGCATCGTCAGGGCCCCAGTTTCCTGCCTCGGCCTTGATTATGGCAGCATTGAGCTCGTGGATTGCATATGCGGTCATTACACCGTTCTGAATTCCCTTCTCAACAGCTTGGTCTCTTACTGTGTCAGACTCGCCTGCGAATGCACCGGTGCCATCGATTGCCGCAGATACGAAGGAGTCCCATGATCCATCAACGCCATAATATGCGTCGTAGGCATGGTTCTTGCCAGAAGCGGATGCAAAGCCTTCCAAAGTCCTGAAGGATCCGTCGGACTTCTCAGCGTACTTTCCGTCCCCATAGATATCCGAAACTTCGTCCCAATCGTATGCTCCAGATAGATCCTTGATGTCACAAACATCACCCATCAGCATGCGATGGTTATCGACATTGGATGCGTACTCGTAGCCACCATCTTCGCCATCTAGTTCAATTTCATCATCACTTGTGCAACCTGCCAAAACAGATGCACAGAGAAGCAGTGTAATCAACATTGTAATTGTCTTTTTAGTCATTTTTAGGTCTCCCTAAACCTTCGGACAGATATTCTATTTATCAAGTTTAGGTGGCCCTAAACTGTAAAAAAAAATCTCTTTTTTACGAATAGGTCAGTTACATTAGATTATATTTGAAAGTACATCTCCATTGGCATGAACGGTGTTCATGAAGCTAAACTCAGCGAGAATAAACTGAGTAGAGTATTTTGGTTTTCTTTAGGAGTAATATTCACGGGTATTGGACTGATAGGGATTGTAGTTCCGGGTTTACCAACGACTCCCTTGATGATTCTAGCTGCTGCGTGTTTTGCAAAGTCCAGTCAGAGATTCTATGATTGGATTATCAATAACAGAATGTTTGGAGAACATGTGAAGAATTACCGAGAAGGTAATGGAATTCCTAAGAGAAGTAAGCCGGTAATTTTGGGAACAATGTGGACATTTGTGTTGTTTGCTGTTTTCATTGCAATCCCAGACAGTGCTCCCGAAATTTCGCGAAACGCAACAGTGATTTTGGCCGTGATTGGGACCATTTTTATCCTTAGAATTCCTAATTTCTAGGTAAAGGATGCAAAAATGCATTCTTTACAAGTTGTCCCAATCCTTGAATCCAACTCGGATCATCATTCAGACAACTGACGACGGTCAATTCTTTTCCGCCATGTTCCAAGAAATGTTCGCGGATTTCGATATCTAGCTCTTCCAATGTTTCCAGGCCATCGGCGAGAAATGCGGGGGAGACAATGACGATCTTAGATTTCCCATTTTTAGCCAAATGCTCAACCATTTTTGTGGTTGATGGTTGTAGCCATTTTGCGGGACCAAGACGACTTTGGTAACTCATCGACCAGTCTGATTCAGCAATCCCCAGAGCTCCGACTACAGACAATGTTGTGAGCATGCAGTGGTGAGCATAGCACATGGAATTACCCTCTACTTTGAGTTCGCAGCAATGTTCAACCTTCTGGCAGTGTTTACCACTTGAGTCGGCGCGTTTCACATGAGAAACTGGGAGGCCGTGATAGGAGAACAATAAGTGCGCTCCATCCGTCAAATGTGGATGAATTGATTTTGCCAATGGATCGATGAATTCTGGGTTGGTTGGAAAATGTGGCAATTGAGTAATAGAAGGATTCCAATTCATCTCTTTGAGTTGAAAATATGCATGTTTCAGCGAAGATTCGGTTGTCGCCTGTGCATGATGAGGAAACATTGGAGCGAGTAATAGTTCGTCGATTCCTGATTGTTTCAATTTCTCTAATCCTGAACGAATACTAGGATTCCCATAGCGCATTCCGACTTCACAACGAATATCTCCCAAACTAGATTCTAATGCGTCAGTCATTCTTTGAGTGTAGACACGGAGAGGCGAACCTTCTTGCATCCATATACTCTCATATCTAGGTGCAATTTTCTTTGGGCGTGTTCTGAGGATTATTCCATGTACCAAAAGGTGTCGAAGAGGAGTAGGGATATCGATAACATCGGGGTCGAGTAGAAATTCTCGAAGATATGTGCGAACAGAGGGTACCGTAGGTTCATCGGGCGTACCGATGTTCATTATCAGAACGCCTCTCTTAACCACGCCTCTCGGAATAGTTCAGAGTATTAATTGGTTAGTTTTCAGTCGCTACAATTCTGAATTGACTTCAGCTAGTTGGATTATCGATCCATCCCATCCAAAAACAATCAATTGATTGGCATGACCCTTACCAAAACCAACTATCATTTTCCCTGCCGTACCTATGAGATTATTCTCCCAAGTTCCACTAGAATTACTAATTGCCCAAATCGATCCGGAGCAAAAGTCACCATAGATATACGAGTCTCGCAGAGAAGATGGCCCCCAGTCCATCCAGAAACCTCCTGTGATTGAGCAGTTTCCATTGGTGTGTGGATATGTATGAATTATCTCTGGAGTTGAAATTGAACTATTGAAATTACATTCCCCTCCAGCTACGAAATTTTGTGGACCTTCCATTTCAGACCAACCGAAGTTGGTTGATTGCAGCATAGGAACTAAATTCACTTCTTCCCAACAATTCTGACCTACATCTGAGATCCAGAGACGGTTATCGGTGTCCATGTCGAATCTCCAAGGATTCCTCAATCCATAGTGTAGAATGTATGGATCTTCGCCTGGTGATGAGATTGATGTAGAAGGAGAAATTTGGTAACCATCAAAGGAAAAGAGCAGGATTGAACCTAGTTTTGTTGATTCGTTCTGGCCGTGCCCTTCCGGATCATTAGCACTTCCTCCGTCCCCTATACCCCAGAGAAATTCTCCATTTCCAATTGAAACTAGATGGCCTCCGTTGTGATTGCGGTAGGGTTGCTCGATTTCCATTAAAACGGTAATTGATTCTAAATTCAGATTGTTCTGAGCATCAATTTCAGCATATGCCAAAATTAGATTGGATTGGTTTGGGCCGTCACATGGCCCAGACTCTATGTATGAGAGAAGGACTTTGTTTGAGTTCTCAAAATCGTCATCGAAGGCAAATCCCAGCAGTCCTTGCTCCATGTGGCATCTTCCAATCAAGGAGCTCAAATCTGCTACATTTGTTCCTGGGTTATTTGCATCAAAATTGGATTCAGTTGGCCAAGAAATGATAAAACCGTTCAGATCAATAATCCATAACTCATCAGAATATGGATGTTCTAAAGATAGAATTGGATTCATTAGTCCGTTGAGATATTCTAAACATTCCAATTCATATTCTTCGACAATGTTGCAATCAGATGCAATGACATCTGGCCATTCGTATTCATCTGAATCATCAGAAAGGCATCCGCATAAGACGGGAACCACCAACAATAGGGAAATGGCCAGAACTCGCATACTCAAGAGAAGTAAGCCTGTATTCCTGGTACATTGGACACCGCGGCTGCGTATGTCCCCAAGTGGTCTTCAGCGTTTGCAGGTGACATTCCTTCGGTGTTTAGCAAATCTTTCAGGATTTGTCTCCCCTCTTCATCATCATCAAGTGCAATCACTGCATTTTGAACTGCTAGAACTGTATCTTCATCCATATATTCTGGATTGTAGAGAACTGGGTGACTTGGCGCTTGACCAAATGCAGGTAGCATCACCACATCGTCCCTATCCAAGCACCAATCATTAGCGTCTGAACCAGTACAATAGCTATCGTAAACAGTATCCTTGGCAAGGGTAATGTCTCCTGTTCCGTCCATCATGCACCTTAGGGCTCCCTTGTAGCCAGAGTAAGGTGTGCCGCCCTCAGGGATACTCGAGTCTTCTGAGAAGAAGTTGGTCACGGTGGCCCTGAGTGAATCAATATCATTGGGGTCTCCGATTACTTCCGCGTATTCATTACCGATTAGATAGCCCATTGGGATTAGCATACCAGCACTCTTGAGCCAACCGGTGTGGCACGAAGTCTTGCCCTCCATAAGAGCAAAGGGGTCTGTTTCAGGATCATCATCGAGATAAGCTGCTGCCATGTCCGAATCTGCCCTTACCCAAGCTGCGGCATTGTAGTAAGTCCTCCCATCTGACTTATGCTCGGCTGCTAGCACATCTAGCCCATACACTTCCCAAGCTAACCAAGCTGCGGCTCCATCCACGAACCCGATATCGGCGTTACCCTTGTCGATTGCCTCGATGGTTGCAGCCTCATCGGCTACTGCATAAATCTCCACATCCATGTCTAATAGTTCACTTAGTCTATCTGCAAGATGTTGTGGATTATTATCCCAGATGAGGTAAGTATCCTTAACCTCGTAAGCTACTACTAGGCAGTTTTCATCGTCATCACACTGATCATAGTTCACATCAAAAATGAAGTACAGAGTAGATGCTATGATTACCATCCCTGCTGCAATATAAGTCCAATTTTCCTTTGCTGATAGGAACTCTCTTACTCGGTTCATGGGGGTGCGCAAACGATATCAAATAAAATGTTTAGGGGGCCCTAAATTAGAAAGAGATGTCTAATTTTATTCTAAATTAGGTAGCTAATCCAGTAATAGAAGACTTAGTTGCATTAGTGCAGCTCCGAAAGTCATTCCCACAATCATGAATCTGGGTCTTTCTTGGATCAACGCCTGGGGTATTAATTCCTTGAAACTGACTACTGCCATAATTCCTCCAACAAATGCCAATGACAACCCTACAATAAAGGGAGACAAAATTGATCCGAGAATAAGTAACGCGAACAATGCTCCAATTGGCTCGGTCAGGCCGGTTGCCAATGCAATCATTACAGCCTTAAATTTCCCTCCGCCACCGGCCTGAATGGGAGCTGCTACAGCTATTCCTTCTGGGATATTGTGCAGTCCGATAGCGACCATCAGAACGATCCCATATTGGGCTGATTCAAGTACGGCAACACCTATCGCAAGACCTTCGGGGAAGTTATGAATTCCCAGAGCAATCGCCGTGAAAATTCCAGACATGTACATTTTCTTCTTCTCTGTCATTTCCTCGTCAATGTTGTTTTTTCTAAGTAGAATATTTGCTAGAAAAACTATAGATGCCCCGATTGCAAAAGAAATTGAAATCCCGATAAAGCCGAATTCCATTGCTTGCCCTAGCCATAAATCAAATATGGAAATGAGGAGCATTACGCCGGCAGCCATCCCAAGCATGAATGACATCATTTCTCTGCTTATTTCTTTAATTAAAATTACAATTAGGCCCCCTATGCCTGTCGCTAACCCAGCCATTAGAGCTATCATAAATGGGAAAACCCATGATTCGGAATTCCCTTCTAGACTTTTAATCTCAATTATTGGGCTATCTTCGGCTATTAGGTTCAAGGATTGAACCATCTCAAGAACAAAATTAGTGACCAATTCAGCACCCTCTTTGTCGATTAATTCACCTTGTGAATCAATATCGAGATTATTGCTAAAGTCTGTACAAAATGGCCAAATCTCTGAGGAGGTTGCATCCAATCTCTGGAAGCCTATGCCAACTGTGTCGATGCCTGCGTGATTGAAACTCCTATGGCTGCTACAGCCTTGAATAGAGTCAATGGAAGGATTGTTAGCGATAACATTAGCAGAATATTGACCGGCCCCTCCAAAAGTAGTCTTGGCAGAAGATTTGGCTTTAGAAACAAGAACATTGTTGGATGCCTCTACTGTAATTGAGTCAATGCCCATGGCTTCATTGAGAATTGCTGAATCGATGTTGATGTATAACTCCGGCTTTTGACTTTCTTCGATCTGATCAAGGAAAGCTTGACTACTGAGCCATCCAAGTTCCTCACCGCCCCATGAAACAAATTTCACAGTTCTATCTAGTTCTCTACCATTCAATTGTCTAGCGATTTCGACAAGTTGTGCCACGCCTATCGAATTGTCTACTTGACCTTCGCTCAAGTAAGAAGTGTCGTGATTGGCGCCAATCATTACTGATTTGGAGGATTTTCCGGGCAATTCTCCAGTTACAATCTGTACATTAGTGACGCCGGTCTGGGCCGCTTCCCAATTGCCGTCAAGAATCGCATACTTTGATCCATCCGATTCTGCCTCATCGATGAACTCTATGAAAGTCTGAGCAGTTTCATGTGTGATGAATATGAATGGTATCAAATCGTAATCTGGGAAAGCTTCGGGGAATGAGATTAGCCTATCATCATCAGTCAGAACTACTATCGGTTCAAAGTATGTCGATTCCAGTTCCTCCTCGTAAATCATCAGAACTGATGCTCCCGCTTCTATTGCTTCTCTGTAATAATCAGAAAGGCTTCTGCCAGTATTCTCTATTTCATGGTGAATCAGAATTGCCTTATCCGTAAGATCTCCCGAGTTGGTAAAATCTTCCGAGGTCCCACTTCCTAGATTTACCATCTCGCTATCATGTTTGTGAGAACCTCCAGAATAACCAAGAAAAGTGAATGCATCCCTGTGCTCCAAGTCGCCTGTAGAAGAAATCTGAACTCTGCCTGTCCCTGCCGAACCATCTGGAAGTCCGGGGATATTGCCGATACCCTGCTCTATTTGCGCATGCATATGGATTGGTTCATCACCTTCATCGGGCTCTACAAGCCATGAGCCCCAAATCTCAAATTCTGTAATTTGTACATCAGATAGTCCTGCATCTTCAAACATCTCTGAGATAATAATTGATGCTTCCATCTCCGAGTTAGAACCAGGAACTCTGGGCCCAAGGGAACTTAGATTACTTGACTCCTCTAGAATTTTATCTCCATCTGAATGAAACTCAATAGATGGCTCGTGAAGAATGAAACCAGCTGCAAATGAAGAAATGAGTACGACGGCGGAAATTATTCCAAGAGTGTTTATTCTCCTATAGGGGTCGTATTCCATGGCTTCCGCAAGAGAAGTGGTTCTAATAATTTAGGTAGCCCTAAACTACAAAAAAAATAGCCATTTTGGCTTGGAAAGTAACCAAAGCAATTTTGATTTTGAAGCATTAAACAAGTCTACCCGGTGTCTTCTGACCCTAACCAACTTAGTATTCGATTTTCGGAGTCTCTCATGCCAATATTCTCTGGAGTTCTTTGGGAAGGATTTCTCAAATCTAGCCGGAGACGCCATTAGAGTAAAGTTTTGATTTCTTCTGACATTTTCCACTACCTTTTCTCTACCTTCTTCAGTAAGCAGGCTTTTCACCTCGATCATTACTTTCTCTGGTCTTTCATTGAGTATTTCTAGAACTTCACTTAGAGTTGGAATAGAAATTCCTAGTGTCCTTCCGAGTTCTTGGATTTGGACTAAAGTGAGATGATTTAGAATGTGTGATTTACCATCTATGTGAATCTCATCATCATGGAATACGAATATCTCAGAATCTGAAGATTCGTGAATATCAAACTCCCAATATCTGAAATTTCGAAGATTGAAGATGGTATTTTCAATTGAATCTTTTAGAGATTGGATTGTATTCTCGAGTGGAGTTCCAGAACCTCCTAATCTGTGACCAAGATTCTTCAATAATTCACCTATATATCGCGAAGATATCGACATTAATGAGTTTGTTTTCGATTGCTAGCCTGAGACGATAGTATCATGATGCTAACCTGCGCTAGAACACTCATGAAGATGGCACAGGTTGTCGTTGCCCTCTCGCTCGTCTTTGTCCTGGTGATGAGTTTAGTTTGTCCCTACAGTCATTCGGACAGCAACCTCACAGAGGAGTCTCTGCGAATGGAGCAATTCGGTGGCGGAGGTTCTCTAGAGGATCAGTGCGGCTCGATAACATTCGAAGATATGTTCGAGTATACCAATGCGGAGTTTGTTTTCAATGTCAATCCGAATTGGCAAACCGCTGAAGTACAGGCAGTTGCTTGGATTAACGAATCTTTGGCAGATGACATCAGGACTACTATGGACGAGTTCATGGCCGAGATTGATCCGAATGACGGAGGCGATGGTTGGTTGTCGACCGATGAGCGCGAAATCTTCAGAGCGTTGGCCAGCGAGTGTATAGAGCACACTCTTACTCGGATAGGAATTAGAGATGGCGACTATCACAGAGGTGGCGAGGGAGTCAGTTGGAAGAATACAAGTTGGGAAGAAGACGGAGTCGAAATTCAAGAATTCAACATTGTACCACCTAGGCACTCAGAGATTAGAGAATGCACATCCGCTTTCGGGAACGAATGTGAGGAAATCCCGGTTATACCCGACGATAATCGAGACTGTGATACCGACATTTCTTCCTCTGATGGAATTGATGAATGCCGTGTCCAGCTTTGGTTGAATGCCACAATGACCATCCCGGGTGTGACTGATGGAAATCAATTTACTCTGGCCCTCAATGCTTCGAATATGACTCGATCAAGTCTAGAGTTCAACTTCCCGGTTACACCTGATTTACGCCTAGATATGTGGGAGGAGTGTGAGGGTAGAGATGTAAGCTTCGATGAGGAGTCGTCAATTCCCGCTCCAATTCGTGGAACCTGTTTAGGCGATGGTTCCTCATCGTATACTCTCGAAGAACTAGAAACACTCACGGGTGAAGAAAGACTTCGATTCACTATTATGCCAGATGCAGAAATCGATGACTGGCCACTAGGTGAGGACTTATTCGCTGATTTCACTACCGCCCCTATTCCCGTAGATGAGCATCCAGAATGGACCGTGGATGCTCCAGTCGACGGTGCATGGTTCCCGTCCCCGAGCGGTGGTCAGCACATATGGGCAGACTGGGATGACATATCTTCTTGGTTCTCAGATGAGGGTAGTGTGACTCAATTGGATATTCGTTGCACTGGTGCAGATTCTCTACAATTGAGCGAGGGTGCTGACCGTTCATTATGGGCCGAGATTCCTAGAGGAAGTCCCGGAGAAGTCACATGCGAAGCAGTGGATTCTGCGGGCCAGAGTTCTGGTCAGAGAACCTGGAATCTTGGAGTTCCATTCTCTATTGGCACATCTCAAGCGACTTTGGCTGAACCGCATCCGATTTCTATCACGCCTACTTCACAATGGCCTGCATTGCAACTTGAATTGGCTTTGATTCAGGACGGTCAGGCATCCACACCGACATCCATCACCTTCGAAGAAGAAGTTGTGGTAGATTTGACGGCATCGAACATGGTGCCGGGAGAAGTTGATGTCTGGATAAGAATACAAGGAAGTTCGAATGTGTACTCAATGGAACATATCTATGATATTGATCTGACTAAAGAGAGTTCTCCGCCAATGCTGACTATCACCAATTCAGATTGGGATGGAGCAGAATGGTCAATGCAGGGCCAGTACAGCGATCCCGATGGAGAGGATGTTTCTTTCAGCTTGTCGATTGACGGTTCTAATACAGGGTCAGTCAGTTCTACCGGTAACTCTTGGTCCACTCCGGCCATCGACTTTCGACTGTGGAGTAAAGGAGAACATGTGGTGGGAGTCGAGGGGTGTGATTCATCGGGCAAATGCTCCGAGGTTTTCCAGACCGTGAATAACTCACATCTGTTTGAAGTCGGGGAGATCGTACCCCCGCCCTCTGATGAAGAAGATGGTGGCCTTCTTCCGGCTGCCAGTCTGCCATTGGTTCTGGTCGCTGTGGTCGCAGCCCTCATGTATGGAAGGCGTCGCGGCTGAGGCGTGAGTTTCGAAGGCAGAGTCTCAAGAGAGTCCCATGAAGGTGGCCTTCTAATCAAGTTCGAAGGAAGAGCACCTAGACTAGGAGCAAGGCTATGTGTTACTGGCGGACAAACATTGGGCAAGGTCGAGACTGTACTAGGGTCAGCAGATGATCCTCTTGTACACCTATTTCCCCTAGCACAGGGAATTGAGGGTTCGAAAGTCATCGGGTCCCCTGTAGAGATTGCACCTAGGCACAGACGAGATAGTAGGAAACCAAGACAAATGGGAGAATATAGAGGAAGGAGGGATAGATCAAAGGATTCCAGAAATTCTACGGTGAAATCTGGTGATTGGATCTGTCCTAAGTGCAAAAATCACAATTTCGCAAATAAGAAAATCTGCAATCGTACTGGTTGTGAGCAACCAAAACCCAGAGGTGGCGGAAGAAGAGATTCTGGCGGTGGA
>DAQX01000008.1:65603-196248 GCA_002503055.1 Euryarchaeota archaeon UBA86
TCTGGCGGTGGAAGAAGAGATTCTCGTGGACATAAATCTAGCAAATCAAGAAATTTTGATAATCCAAATATGAAGCCTGGTGACTGGAATTGCCCGAAATGTAACAATCACAATTTTGCTAGAAGAGAAGTATGTAATCGCTGTGATACGAGGAAGCCGGTGGAAGGAAAGGGATCTAGGAAAACAAAGGGTAGGCAGCGTAGACCCAATCCTAGAGACAAATGGAAACCGAGAAGGCAAGGTCGGGGCCGAAGAGATGGGCGCTGACCTACCCGAGCATTCATGCATCTAATGCCTTAGCATCAGACATGGCCGATACTCCCGAGATGGTCTGGATAGATGCCTTGGAGGCTGAAGGCAGTGGCGACAGAGAGGGCGCTCTCGAGGCTGCCAAAAGAGTGGTCGAGATGGACCCTGCGCATACTGATGGATGGATGGGAGTAGCTCGTTGGTCACTCCCGCCAGAAAGCAAGGGCCGCCAACAGATGCCAGAACTAGGGCAGGCAGCCAAGTCGATGGCCGCTCTAAGGAAAGTAGTCGCGCTTGACCCAGAACCATTTGACCCATGGAAGTTAGGTGGGGTTTTGCTAGTCGATCACCTAGGGATGCTGGAGCAAGGTTTGGCCTGGTGGCAACAGAGACGCGAGTTCGCGCCTTACGAAGTAGCCCCTATTATCGAACAGATTGGCATACTGGTCAGAATGGGGCTATACGAAGAGTCCGCTACTTTACTTGAGCAATTGTACAGCGAGGGAATGGAAGCGACTACAAGTGACCAATTGACGCAAATGGAAGCCGTAAACAGAATGGTTTCTAGGGCTGCCAAGATGGAAGAAGATGAGATCTTCAGGCCACAGAATCCCAAACACCCTCGATGGAGGGTTATTGAGAACATGAAGAAGCGGAAGCCGATTACTCCGACATTCTTTCTGATTACCTTCGTCGCCCCCATTGTATTCCTCTTAGGCACAGTCGCGATGACCATGCTTGGAGGAACCACTTGGGGCTTCATTGTGGTATTCGTATTCATTCTAGCATGTTTCATGGTTATCACCAGACTGGCTTCTGGCCTGCTGCACAAGCTTAACCGGCACGCTTTAGATTTAGATCGTGCAATAGATTACGAGACTACTTCGGGAAGAATCTGTATTCCCGAGGAAATCAGGTACAGCAAGTTGTACAATACAATGGTTGCAAACAGAGTCCCAGCATTGAATGAGAGATTGGAATTAATTGTCGAAGGTGGTGACAAAATGCCGATTAGATGGAAGCTTGAACTACCTGAATTCACAAAATTGGATATTACACAGGAATACTCCGAAGATTCTGAAGAATGGTGGTCAGACTCTGAGATGGAGCCTCTGGACGATTAGGTCCCAGCGCTGAAGTCAGTCAGATATGCCATCTGTTCAGGGGTCAACTCATCGATTGATACATCTGAGGTCTGTAACTTGAGAGCAGCCAACTCGGCATCCTGTTCGGGACTGATATCGTAAACTGTATTCTCGTATCCTGCACCCTCTTCAGCGAGTCTGCATAGGGCCAGGAATTGGTTGGCGAATGACATGTCCATCACCTCACTAGGATGACCCTCTGCTGCAGCTAGGTTGACCAATCGACCTTTTGCAAGCAAGTGAATAGTTCGGCCATCTTTCATCTCATATGCCTCATTATTATCTCTAATCTGAGTCGTACCTGCAGATGCATTCTCCAAGTCGGTTATGTTGATTTCGCAGTCATAGTGCCCGGTGTTGCAAACTATTGCTCCGTCTTTCATTGAATCAAAATGTCTGCTTACTATTACATCCTTCATCCCAGTAGCAGTACAGAAGATATCGCCTAGAGTCGCGGCTTCATCCATGCGCATTACTCTGAAACCATCCATTACGGCTCTTAGGGCTGCGATTGGATTAATCTCAGTGACAATCACATTCGCGCCCATCCCTCGCGCCCTTACTGCTAACCCTCTACCACAGTGCCCATAGCCTGCAACGACGAAGTCTTTGCCCGCTAGGAGTACGCTAGTAGCTCTGATTATTCCGTCAATAGTTGATTGCCCTGTGCCGTGAACATTGTCGAAATCCCACTTAGTCTCGGCATCATTGACTGCAATTACAGGATATAGTAACTCACCTGCATCGGCCATGGCCCTCAGGCGATGAACACCAGTTGTTGTCTCCTCTGTTCCTCCGGTAATTCCCTCGGCAAGTTCGGGGAATGAACTGTGAACACGGTAGATTAAGTCGGCTCCATCATCGAGTGTGAGAGTAGGTTTGAAGTCGAGTGTTCGATCGATACATCTGTAGAAATCATCGGTTGACTGACCATGCCACGCATGTACTCCGTAACCCTCTCTAGCTAGCCAAGCAGCGACATCATCCTGAGTCGACAAGGGATTACAACCGGACCAACTAATCTCGGCTCCTGCCGCAGAGATTGTCTCAATCAGGACTGCTGTCTCTTTAGTGACATGTAGGCATCCTGCCACCCTCTGGCCTTTCAGAGGGAGATTGTGTTCAGCCGACTCACGCAGTGCTGCTAGGGCGGGCATCCTACTGCGAGCCCATGCTACCTTCTTCTCTCCAGAGTCGGAGAGAGAGGAGTCGGCCACGGTGCTGTGCCCGGATACGTCCATGGCTACCGCCCGATATTCCTTGCACTTCAAGTTGCGTCTAGGGGCCTAGATCGTTTCAGCCGCCGCCTTTACGTTGCTGCTCATAGTATGAGGCATAGTATTGCTCGGCATAGGTCCGAGCGGTCTGCTCGTCGTATCCTGAGGCAACCATCTGCTGGACATAGGCCTCAACTGGGTCCATCTCCTCAACGCCGCCAAACTGCTCGACGGTGTCTGTAGTGGAGTCATCCCTACCTCGGCCGCGCAACACCATCGTGGCTACAACAACGAGTACCAAAAGCAGTACACCAGCGCCAGCGAAGATTAGCATGCTTGAGTCGCTTCCTTCTTCATCAGTATCCTGATCGGGCAAGACTGGGACTAGGGTGATTCCAATCTCCTGTTTGAGATCGTATCTACTACCGTCTCCCTCAATAATCCTAACATAGATAGTCGCTGCGACTCCTGTCTCCTGATAGAGGTCAGAGATATCCAGAGTCATCGTGAACTGTTCTCCGTCGGCCAAATTCTCAGTGTTGTTGAACTTGCCAATGGTCTTCTGAGTAGCCTTCTGAGTTGGAGTGTAATCTAGTACATCTTCTGACAATGCGACTTGGATTACGACATCACTATTCTCGGCACCGGAGACTAAAGTACCAGAGATTGTCACCAACGAATCCTTCTGGTTATCATTCGGACCGGGATTACTGAACTGTACGATCGGCTCGTCGTCACCGAAGTCCTCACCGACGACGATGAAGTACATTCTGTGTTTCTCACTCTGCTTTCCTGCCTTATCATAGACAATCAGTTCGACTCTGATTTCGTTCTCGAGATTACCATCGGGGCTTGCCGTTAGGTTTCGGAATACATAGGTCCAGTCTTCACCGCCAGCGGCTGCCGGAATCTGGAAGACATGCCCCTCTAGTGTTGGATCTGAGCTGTCCCATGGGTAGTCGAAGAAGACCTTCCACTCGTAGAGCTCTATCCCGGTCGTTCCCTCAGGGGCATCCGGGTCGTAGCTCGCACTTGCATCGAACGAGATACTCAAATCTCCGGTGTCTGAAAGCCTGGCTCTGTAAATCGGCCAGTCAACACCAGCAACGGTCTTGGTGCCATCAAGAGTGACAAATTCACTACTGGTAGCATCTTCAACCATTACGGCGTCAGCCATTGGTCTGAACTCGTCGGCAAGAGTATCGTCTGTGACCAATCGGATGTAGGTCATCCTAGTGTGTCCATCCTCGTCGTGCAGATATAGAGTCAGTAACCACTCGGCACCGATTCTACAGTTGGTATCCGAAGTCGAGTCGCCGACACAGAAACTACCCAGAGTAGGTATGGATGGGTCAATTTGCTGAGTATGGCTGTATTCGCCAGCATCGATTACCATGCCGTCCCAACCAGTAACAGAATCATTGTTTCCAGACTCTAGGGTCCAGTCCGCCACAATTCCCTCAACTGTGGTCGCGAAGTTGAAGTCAAGATCTGAATTACTCTTGATGTACTTAGTAGCGTATGCACCGGTAACAGTATCAATCGATTGAGTCTCACCGTTGATAGTCAACTCAAAGCTCTCACCGGCGATTCCGAAGTCATTCGGGTAAGGTGTGTGGTGGTATGCTAACATATTGGATAGTATGGGTATGGTCTCCCCTCCAAACTCCTCTGAGACACTTGGATTCTCAACATCGATAGTGGTTACAATTAGGCCACCAGCACCTCTGTTACACAACGATAACAGAGACTGGGATTCGTAGTCCGAGTCTCGTATCAGTGTGTGGAAGGTTCCGGTCGGGTCACTAATGCGGCCACCGCAGACCTGTGGGATTTGGGTCAGTTGAACTTGAGCCGTGTCTAAGCCTGCGAGTGCAACATGAGACCCGCCGTTGATTCCGCTGAATGCGATTGGATCGACATTGCTCAGAATCGGATGGAACTGATCAACGATGGTGATATTAGTGTGGAGGATTCTGTTATCCATTGTGAAATTCACTTGGTTCCTCATAGCTATGTCCATTCCGAATGGAAGCCTGTTAGGCTGGTATTCGTTACGATATGGGCCTAGGTGCATCTGTACTGTGCCGCCTCCGGTCATGTAGTCCTCAAGGGTCTCGGTCAGGCTGAGGCCGTCACTATCTCTGGTCTGGGCTAACATCTCGTAGTAGTCACCATAGTACACATTGTAATCAGTCTGCCAAGGTAGCAGGACCTTGTTGTAATGCTCAACCCAATCAGGAGTACCATAGGTATTCCAGTTCTGCATTCGCAACTGGGTGTATGTCATTCCCATCGCATCGAGGTCCTTCTTGACACTCTGCAGACGGTTCTGATCAGTTGGATTCGAGAGAATGGCGACATCGATATTGTCGTAGAACAATATCTCGAAGAATCGGTCATTTCCGGATGGCTCAAGTGAACCGTCCTCTTGGGCTATCTGGGCGCTGAAACTGATGTTGTAGGTGTGACCGTCATACCAGGAACTGTATGGCGATGTCCAGTTGGCTTGCCCTCTTTGATGAGGTGCGAGGTCGAAAGGACCGTTCTCGCTTGCTTCCTCGTAAACGGTTTGTCCAGTATCCAAATCAACGATCTTCATCGTCAGAGTGTACTCGCCAGCGATGACTCCGTTCAGTAGTGGAACAGCGAAGTCGTGGGCTGAGGCTCCACCTGGATTCGTAGAGTAGACGCACTCGTATGTGATATCTGACACGCACTCTAGAACATCAGGCTGTAGCAGAGTGATATCTGCGCTAGCGATGCTGAAGATAATGGAAGAGTGGTTGTTTGCAGTATTTACCTCGGTCTCATTGTACCAAGCAGTCAATGGGTCTGTGTTGTCAAATATCGTGGTCACATCAATCTTGTAGATTCCACTTTGGAAGTCATGGGTTCCGAGAGTAACGATGTCCTTCTCGGCCGCATCAAGTCCGTTCACATCGACTGTGTATGAGCCATCATCCTCGAAGGTGAACTGCTCTACTCTGATATTGTCGATTGCGAAACCGGCTAGACCCGCATTGCCGTTGACTCCATCGTCGTTGGACTGGAATCTCCAGGTGAGAGTGACCTCTGATCCAGCCATAGAGGTGCACTCATCTCTCCACTCCGAGGTGTCCGCACTGGTGCGGTTCAAGATAACGATATGAGTCATGTCAACTGTAACAGACTTCATGATATTCTCTGAGTCAAACCATACGACAGAATTGATGTTGTCAGAGTGGTCTCCAAAGTACTCTACTTCGTCATAGCCGTTCAAGTCGAAGTCCTCACAGCGGTGGAAGTTGGGATCTTCTGGGTTGGTGTTCTGAATACCGTTCTCGTTGAGATCGGTCCAAGTTCCGTAGACAACTCCTTCGAAATATTCGCCATCCTTAGTCCATGTAATCTCTAGATTAGCAGCATCTCGGATAGCTAGAATATTGCCTCCACTGTCCTTGAGGTAGTCGCCTTCGGCGTAGTAATCGAATGTCAGGTAAGTGAAGTCTGCTCCGAACTGAGCCACAGGAATAGGGTCGAGTGTCATTGTCTCGTTCCAGTTGTCTCCATAGCCGTCACTAGGGTGACCTAGCCAGTAGGCATGGCTGTTGAAGATACCCACATTCTGAGGTAGCATATCATTGGATCCGGTAGAGTCGTCGATTCGGCTTCCATTTGAATTGCCATCATCTGTCCAAATTGGATCTACTCCAGAGAAGTCCTCGATTGCAACCAAATCTGGTTCAGCATTCTGGATAAATGCCTCCAGTTGGAAGTCTGTTATGGTGTTGCCACAGTTCTCGGCCTTGACTCTGATATCACGATCTCCAGAAGCGTAACGTACTCCGTTCTCAAGATCGATCCAGTGTTCCTCGGCCAAACATGGGTCGAACAAGTTGTTAACGGTCAATTGGAATTTGATTTCATCGTTCAGGTCATCCATATTGGTAAATCCAGTTGGGCTGGTTAGCTCAGTCTTGACATAATAGGTTGTGTTGTCAATGAAATCGGCTGTCAGGCTGACCTCCTCAGAGGCTCCAGCCGCGAAGTTGTTGAAGTTGAGTGTCTGACTTACAGTCTCAGAGGTCCCGAAGGTTACATCTCTCTTCCTGATGGTGATGTTGTCGAAAGCGAAACCGTCTAGACCGGTGTCCTGAGACGATCCTACAGGTCCTACCGAACCCATAAGTCCGCTTCGGAAGCGGAATCTGATATCGATGACCTGTCCAGCGTACGGAGTCAAGTCAATGGATTCCAACTCGTTTGGATCTTCGGAGGTTCCGCCTCCCTCAGTGTAGTTGGTCCAGCCAGTTGCTGTGTTGGAGTAGAAGTTACCATTGTAGGTGTTGTATTCTGGATCAACGCCTTGGGCTAGAATACGGAACATTCTCTCATTGTCCCAGCCGCCGTTGAAGAATACTGACTCCCATCCATTACCGTCACTCCATACTTCGATACCACAGGAGTCTTCGTAGAGCCATCTCTCAACAACAGAATACTGTTCCGCTAGATATAGCTCAAAGAATGCTGCAGTGCACATCACAGAGAGATCCATGTATGCCGCATCAGCTCCGGTCAGGTCGACATTTTCGAGAATTAATGCCTCATCCATATTGTTATAGTAGCCGGAGTTGTTCTCATCATTGCCGCCATAGTCCACACCTGCCCAATAGTAATTGGTCGGGTTACTGTCGGCCTCGTACCAAGAGACATTTTCTGTGGCTGCAGTTGAGTTTGTCTCGATGTGCCAAGAGGAAGCTCCTGTGCCATACATGCCGGTGTATGAGTGCTTGGAGAAAGCACAGTTAGAGCAGTTGGATGTATCTTCATTGCCCTCAAAATCGTTTGAGTAAACTACGGTGTCAGTCCCACCTAAGACCTCCTTAACTTCCAAATCAACATCAATTGACCCGCTTAGTGGATTCAGTCCAGTATTCTTCACTGTCACATTGACCCATCGAGTTCCCTCACCAATCTCGGCTTGGCCGGTAGAAGGATTGTATGCCGCAGGGGCGATTGTTACTCCTGTGATTCCGACATCCTCGTTATCTAGAGTCAGGACAGAGAGGAAGTCTCCCGCACCTGCCCAACCCTGGGTGTCCAGCCACATCGCGTTATTCGCGAATCTGTATGAGTAGTCCTTCTGACCGATAATGATCTCATATGCGCTGTCGTCCCCTCCCGCGAGTTGCCCTGGAATGGCCATAGTTGGTCTGCGTCCGACATCGAATGACAAGGAGGAGAGGTAGCCAGGTCCATTTGGATTGGCTAGAACGATTTCGACCGAGTTGATTTCTCTCAAATTGTCAAGCAATAGATAGGTCTGATTCTGCGCGGATGAGTCCTGAACCCTTGTCAGAGTCAACTCAGTAGGTACGAAGAAGTCAACTTCTCCATCGTTATTCACATCAACGATGGTGATGTCTGCACCCAGATAGTCACCTAGGAAGACATAGTTTTGAGTGTTCCAACTGGTTCCTGACCTAGTGGCGTAAGAGATGTTGCCGGTGATTCCGTCTACAGCGGCAATCATGTCGATTTCGCCGTCGTCATCGGTGTCAGCAATATCCATTCCATATAGAGGATAGTTGTGCTCGGCGTCGAGTTTGAAATTGTGGATTCCTTGGGCTGTTGCATCAAGTGGGTTAGGATATGTCTTAGTCAGACAGTCGAATTCCAAGACAGTCATGTTGTCATAGTGTCCAACCGATGTTCCAACGCCAGTGTTGTAAGGAGGAGTTCTGAGGAGCCAAAGGTCTAGGTCCTCACAGTCGCCAAGGCTACCACCTGGTAAACCGCTACCTTGTACGGTCTCACCCCAATGGCCGAGCCGGATTTCCATATACATACCATTAGTTAGGGGAACTGGTACTGATTGCTGGTTGGTCAGCAGTGATGGATCAGTACCTCTGTACACCTGGATGTACTGATTGGTTGCAGTTGCATCCATTGTAATGAGGATGATGTCGTCGTTGTCATCTTCGTCGATGTCTCCAACCTCCATACCTATGTGATATGGATTGGATACAGTAATCTCAGTGTCATCCCACTGATTCACGCGCTTTGAGCAATCTCCCCACATCGTAGTGAGGTTTCCTGGCCGTACGAAGCTCTCTCCAACGAATCTGATGTTCTCTTGGTAGTACACTAGATCATTCACATCGTCTCCGTCGATGTCCGCAACTTCAACATCGACAGAGTTCGCAGTGTCTACGAAACCGGCTCGCATAGAGTCGTTATTTGAGATGAATACATCCTGTCTGTCTGCGAAGTTGCCTGAGCCATCATTATACAGAACGGTGATGAAATGTCCCATCTCGCTTACTGCAACGATATCGTTGTGGCCATCACAATTCAAATCGCCAACAGAAAGGTGTGAAGGGTCTCTCTGTACAGCGTATTGGGTGATGTGAGAGGCACTCACTGCTGGCACTAAGGATACCATCAGAGAAGATAGCATTAACACGACTAGCATCAGGGCTGTGCGGGCCTCTTTGTTTCGGTTTCGGGCAGACTCAGACGTATGCAACATGCTCCCTCCGAGTTTCGGCCACCACTTATGCCTTCGCCCCCGATGAGTTCGACAACCCCTTTGGGGTTGAGTAGCAACTAAGGCGTTGAATACTCCTACTCAAGTAGATTGCATCCAACTAGGATTGGGAGAGTATTCTGTCTCAGCCCCACCATGAATTCTCTCTAGTCTGCCCATCATCCACAGTCTGTCAAGTAATATTCCCAACTCCGCTGCATCACGATTTAGACGCTCTCCTAATGCCATCTCAAATGAGCTTAGAGGAAGGGATGTGTGGCCGTGTTCTCTTACCACTAGTGTGAGAAGTAACTGAATCCATGCCTCTGCGAGTGGATCGCCCGACAATGTATCCGAAAGAGGTTCGACTTCCTCCTCCAATTCATCTAGAATCTCACAGATTGCCGACATGTCTGGGTCACTGCTCTTCCTCCCTCCGAGTTCACTCATGCTGGTCTCAAGATCGAACTCACCGATTTTCCTGATTACTGCGGGAATTCTGGAAGGATCGGGAGTAGGTCCTGGCAGTACTGCTTCACCCTCAGATGCAGACATGTAATCAGAGTCCCTGTCGCCCACTGCTGATTCAGGTTCGTCCTCGTCAGGATCAGTCATTCTGGCTGCCAAAGGCTGTAGAACTCCAACATCGCCAGAAAGCCCAATTTGTTGCCTCAAATCTTCGACCCATCGAGCCTCGCCCTCAAGTAAAACATCAACATCATACTCAGCCGAACGGAACCTGAATCTGACAGTACCTCGCATCTCCATTTCAGAACCTCCTTACTATTGCGCTGCATTGGCGGCTTTCATGCTTCGGCCAAATTCCTCAATACCGTAGGCAGAATTCCGCCATTTCGGTAGTACTCGACTTCGACAGGTGTGTCCAGTCTGACTACTGCATCGAACTGTAATTCAGTACCGTCGGCCTTAGTTGCGGTGACTGTGATTGAGGACATAGGTTCGAGTTCTGCACTAGCAGGGATATCGAATGATTCTGTGCCATCCAAATCCAGACTATCCGCATCCTCACCTTCTGCGAAAGTCAGAGGCAGTACTCCCATTCCAACCAAATTTGATCTGTGAATTCTCTCAAAAGAAGTAGCAATTACTGCTTTGACACCCAACAGTAGTGTACCCTTTGCAGCCCAGTCTCTACTACTGCCTGTTCCGTACTGTGATCCTGCTAGGACAATTAATGGAGTTTGGTCGGCCTGATAGCGAGTGCTGGCTTCGTAGATTGATGTCACTTCGCCTGTTGGGAAGTGAGTAGTGAATCCACCCTCTGTCCCGGGTGCAATATGGTTCCTCATTCGAATGTTGGCGAAGGTACCTCTGACCATTACCTCGTGGTTTCCTCTGCGACTTCCAAACGAGTTGAAATCTCTAGGCTCAACTCCTCTAGAAATGAGATATTGTCCGGCTGGCCCATGATTAGGGAATGCACCCGCTGGGCTGATATGATCCGTAGTAACGGAGTCGCCGACCTTGACCAGAACTCTTGCACTCTCGATTGACTCTATTGACTCGGGCTGGCGGTCGATGCCTTGTAGGAATGAGGGTAGTCGGACATAGGTTGATTCTTCATCCCATTCAAACAGCGAACCGGTCTTGCTTGGAATAGCATCCCAGCGCGGCTCGCTAAGTACATCTGAGTAGCGCTCGGTAAACATCTCAGGGCCTATTGCACTCTGCACAGTGGAGTGAATCTCATCATCACTGGGCCATACATCGGCTAGCATAACGGGGCTACCGTCCGAAGAGTATCCCAGAGGTTCAGAGGAGAAATCAATGTCGAGATTACCTGCTATTGCGTACGCAACTACTAGAGGAGGACTGGCCAGATAGTTGGCCTTGATTTTCTGATGAATTCTACCCTCGAAGTTTCGGTTTCCGGAAAGTACGCTTCCTACTATTAAGTCGGCCTCATCTATGGCAGATTCGATCTCAGAGTCGAGCGGTCCTGAATTTCCGATGCAGGTTGTGCACCCATACCCAACAACACTGAATCCGAGAGCATCTAGGTCCTCAGTCAGTCCAGCGGCATCGAAGTACTCCGTGACCACTCTGCTTCCTGGCGCCAAACTTGGCTTGACCCATGGCTTGATTGAGAGGCCTAGTTCTCTGGCCTTGCGGGCCAACAGTCCTGCAGCGACCATTACATTGGGATTGCTAGTATTGGTGCAACTGGTAATTGCTGCAATTACGATATCCCCATGATTCAATTCACACTCGCGTCCATCAACTGCCGCACTGTCGTCGTTGCGCGAGGCATCTACTCCATGCCCTTGGTGACCAATCGGTGCGTTGAGGCTTGTTCTCCAGTGTGATTTCATCGCCGATAAATCGACTCGGTCTTGAGGCCTCTTGGGTCCAGCGAGTGATGGCTCTACACTAGAAAGATCAAGGGAAAGAGATGTAGTGAATTGAGGAGCAGGTGTGGTATTAGTATGGAACATTCCTTGCGCCTCTAGATATCTCTTTACATTCTCTACATGGGATGGATCGCGGCCAGAAAGAAGCATGTAGTCGAGAGTCGCCTGATCTACAGGGAAGAAGCCGCATGTGGCACCATATTCAGGTGCCATATTTGCTATTGTAGCCCTATCAGGAAGGCTGAGATTGGCTAGACCAGAACCATGGAATTCTACAAACTTGCCAACACAGCCATGCTCTCGCAGCATCTCTACAACTCTCAGTGTCATGTCCGTGGCCGTAACTCCTGGACTTAGCGAACCCTTTAGCTCGAATCCGACCACCTCTGGAAGTAGCATGTAGATTGGTTGGCCCAGCATTACAGCCTCGGCTTCAATCCCTCCAACCCCCCAACCTAGGACTCCTAATCCATTGATCATCGTGGTGTGTGAGTCTGTGCCGACCAAGGTATCAGGAATCCAAATCCCTCCTTCTTCTCTTGCGACTGTTGCAATCCACTCGAGATTGACCTGATGGACAATGCCTCTCCCAGGAGGGACGGCTCGGAAGTTGTCCAAACTTTGCTGCCCCCACTTGAGAAACTCATAGCGTTCTAGGTTGCGCTTGTACTCCATCTCCAGATTGCGCTCTCTAGCATCAGGGAAGAGTCCGGAGACATCGACCTGAACTGAATGATCCACTACTAGATCGACTGGGACTTGTGGGTTTACTCTCTCAGGATCTCCGCCCATCTCTACCATGGCATCCCTTAGGGCTGCGATATCTACTACAGCTGGTACGCCGGTGAAATCCTGCAGAATCACCCTGCTTGGGCTAAATGGAATCTCTGAAGGAGACATCTCAGGACTCCATGAAGCGATACGAACTACATCTTCCTCAGTTACTAGGAAGCCGTCGCACTTGCGTAGGGCGGATTCTAGAAGAATACGAATTGAGACTGGTAATTTTGCTATGTTACAGATGCCGGCCTTATCCAGTGCTCCAATGTTTGCGAAACGGGAATTTGAGCCATCTGAAGTTTCGAACTCTGATAGAGCATCGAAGGGCATCTCTTCGTTCAAGCCATCACCTATGGTGATGCGGAAATGATTCAATCCATGAAGTTGACTCAACGAAGTCTATTCTAATCGTTCACAGTCACACGAACTAAACGAACCTCGTTAATTGGGGTGTCCCCATTGCCATCGTTCTCTGGAGTGGAGTTAGGGGTGTCTACCTCACTAATAGAAGTGACATGCTCCAGTCCACTAACTACCATTCCGAATACGGTGTGTACACCATCCAAGTGACTTGGGGTGCTGTCTTCGGGTACGATGTAGAATTGGCTGCTACCAGTGTTGGGCGCGGAGGTCTTGGCCATAGCCAGTACTCCAGGTACATGGAGCCGTCCATTGTCCGCCTCGTCTGGTAGAGTCCATCTCGATTGATCACAGGTCTCTGGAGAGTATCTATTATTCGAGCTATCAAACTGCTTCCCATCACAGTATCCAAACCACTTGCCAGTATATCCTCCTGAACCATCTCTATTCTCAAAGTCGCCGCCTTGAATCATGAATCCGTCGATAATCCGATGGAATATGGTGAAGTCGTATCTCGACTCCTCAGCCAGAAGTAGGAAGTTCTCTACATGCATTGGGGCATCTTCCTCGTACAACTCAATCTCGATGAATGCCGTTGTCCTTTCCGTTGATCCTGAGGGCATGTAGGAAATCTCGAGTGTCACAGTTGGGTTCTCAGTGTCATCCAACCAATCTGATATGACCTTGAATGAAACAAGGAGTAGCATTCCTGCAACAAGCATTGCTACTAGGCCTAGAGGGGTTGGGTTTCCTTCATCGAATAACTGCATACCTGATCCTAGAGAAATTGCCTTCTCATCCATCATAGATGCAAGCTTGTTCATGTTACGGCGGGTTTCCTTGTCCTTAGGATCAAGGTTTAGTGCATCCCGGTAGTTCTTGTGGGCCTTCTGCCAATGTCGTTTCTGGCCTGCTGTATTCATCTCTCCGATCATCGTCCCAGCATCGCCGGCATACCTCAGAGTTCGGGCTTTCTGCATGTTGTTATCGCATGCATCCCATGCCTCCGAACGCAGAATCTCCAATGCCTTATCAGGTTCACCCGACTTCATCGATTCGTCAGCAGCGTCCCATGCTTTCTGTAGAGTTTCGGTGATAGGCATAGGGCGGCGGAAACGGCAATCATTGAAAATGGCAGCGATTGAGTTCTCAACCTGATTTACTGGAGTTTATACGGGAACGGCTAAGACCGGAATAACACCGGAGCGTGCTACGAGACGCGCGATTAAGTCGAGTCGACCATTGGAGATGCATGGCAAGATGGAACGCATCTGTAACGATTTCACAATTAATATTGCAACAGCAAATGGTACTGGTTCACAGTCTTCGAATCTAATCATTTTGAACTCAATGTTCCAGATGGGGGTTCCCGTCAGTGGCAAGAATCTCTTCCCGAGCAACATTTCTGGTTTGCCGACATGGTTCATCATTAGAGCTAGTGACAAGGGCTACCAATCACCCGGAGATAATGCTCACATTCAAGTTCTGATGAACAAGGATACTTGGGCCAAGGACTTAGAGAGTCTCGAACCCGGGACCATTGTAATCTACAACGAAAATGTAAAACTCCCAGTTGACAGGGACGATTGTCCTTCCTTTGGAATGCCGATGACGAAAATGGCTAGAGGAATCAATCCGAAACTCGCGCGCCTGATGTGCAACATGTACTATGTGGGCGCGCTCGCCCATCTGCTTGGAATAGAGCAGGATGTTCTGGAAACTGCCGTAGCGGGCCAGTTCAAGGGAAAGGAGAAGGCAATCGAGTTGAATATACGAGCAATAACGGAGGGTCGTGATTATGCGGCTGAGAATTGGGTAGATGGAATCCCATACTGCGTAGAGAGTAGAGTCAAAGATCCTAACAGTTTCTTGATTGAAGGGAACGAAGCAATTGCACTGGGCTCTATCTTCGGTGGAATCAACATGTTATCCTGGTATCCAATCACACCATCATCATCTCTCGCTGAGGGAGTAATCAAGTGGCTACCAGAACTCAGAGAAGCCGACGATGGTGGTTCAACTTGTGCCGTAATCCAAGCCGAGGACGAGCTCGCGGCTGCTGGTATGGTAATCGGTGCTGGCTGGGCTGGTGGTCGAGGGATGACATGTACCAGCGGCCCAGGGATTTCTCTGATGTCTGAATTTATTGGACTGTCATACTTCGCGGAAGTCCCGGGTGTAATTTGGGATGTGAACAGAGTTGGTCCATCTACAGGATTACCAACTAGAACCCAACAGGCCGATCTCACTATGCTGTACGAAGCCAGTCATGGTGACACTCAGCACATCGTACTAATCCCGGGAACAGTGGATGAGTGCTTTGAGTACGGTTGGAAGGCCTTCGACTATGCTGAGAGATTACAGACAATGGTTTTCGGATTTACAGATTTGGATCTCGGAATGAACTACTGGTCAACTTCTGGCTTCGAATATCCTGATTCTCCGATGGATAGAGGAAAGGTGCTGCGCTCACAGAAAGAGATGGACGCTGTAGAGAACTACGGTAGGTACCGTGATGTGGATGGCGATGGGATCCCTTACCGAACCCTTCCTGGAAGTGGTCTGGACCCAATTCTGTACAGAGGTACGGGGCACGACGAGGACGGCATTTACTCAGAGGATCCTGAAGTCTACAATGCTACAATCTCTCGTCTAAAGAGGAAGATAGAGGGTGCAAGAGACTTGCTTCCTGCGCCTGTAGTCAGGGATGAAGAGGAGCAGCATATTGGAGTCATCTACTATGGCTCGATGGAGAACTCAATAGCAGAAATTGATGACATGCTCGAGTCTACTGGACTTTCGGTCAGTACCTGTAGAGTAAGGGCGCTGCCTTATCACTCGGAGGTCGAGGATTTCATTGAGAGGCATGACAAGGTCATCGTTCTGGAGATAAACAGAGATGGACAGATGTACGGAATCCTGCGCAAGGAACTGCCCGCACATCTTGTTCCCAAGATGCATAGTGTAGCCTACACTGATGGAATTCCTCCTCGTGCACGTGTGTATGCTGATATGATTCTCGAAGCGCTGGAGGTGATAGCATAGCAATGAAGCTCAATGTAATCGATTTAGAGAAGTCTGAGTACACCGGTGGCAAGTCGTCACTATGTCCTGGATGCGGACACGACCAGATTTCAAATGTGATTATACAGGCAGCTTGGGAGAATGGAATCAGACCCGAAGGAATCGCCAAGATGAGCGGAATTGGATGTTCATCCAAGACTCCGGCCTACTTCCTTGGCAAGAGTCACGGATTCAATACTGTACACGGAAGAATGCCTTCGGTTACTACCGGAGCAAGTATGGTCAACAAGAGTCTCTCTTTCATCGCTGTCTCAGGAGATGGCGATACTGCCAGCATTGGAATTGGACAGTTTGTTCATGCCATCAGGCGCAATCTGGACATGGTTTACATTATCGAGAACAATGGTGTCTACGGCCTTACCAAGGGGCAATATAGCGCGACGGTTGAGAAGGGTTCGACGAAGAAGAAAGGCACAATGAATGAGCAGCCTCCAATTGACTTGTGTGCTATGGCAATCAATCTTGGATGTAGTTTCGTTGCTCGCTCTTTCTCTGGTAGCAAGAAGCAACTAACTGCTCTCATTCGTGCCGCAATGGGACACCGAGGAATGGCTGTGATTGATGTAATCTCACCATGTGTGACCTTTGCCAATAATGACGAGTCATACAAGTCTTACAATTATGTTAAGGAAAATGATGAGGTCTTACATCTAATCGATTACATCCCTCATTTTACACCAATCGAGGAAGTAGATATTCCTGAGGGAGAATATGACGATATTCAGATGTTTGACGGTTCCACTCTACGCCTCGAGACAGTTGGTAGAGAGCATGACCCATCCGACCCTGTATCTGCCCTAGCAGCAATCCACCAGGCCGAAAAGGAAGACAAGCATGTCACTGGTTTACTGTACTATGATGATGGAATGCAGACCGCAGATGAATCTCTCGAACTTACATCTACTCCATTGTCAGAACTTAGTGAACACGAGTTGAGACCTAGTTCAGATACATTGGACAAGATTAACTCTGGATTCAGAGGAAACTGAATTCGATTTACGACTCGGATTTGTTGAAATAGCGAACCCGACTCCGTCGCTCGCTAGTCCCTTAGTGTAGTGGTCCATCATATGGCACTCTGGATGCCATGACCCTGGTTCGAATCCGGGAGGGACTACCAACACTCATCTTTACAGTGAGCGATAGAGTAATTCTGAAACCCAGCTAACCATTATGATAATCATGAACCAACCAAGAGCAATTCTACCCCATCGACTATGCTCTTTCTTTGGTGGAAAAGGATCGATTCCGGCCTCAATCGCCTCAGCAATTATTGCCAGTTCCTCCTCAATGGTCTCGGGTTGCTTCATCATTCACGGCTCCGAAGTCGGATCCCAACCTGATACATATGACTCATCTAAGGCTGCAAGTTCAGCCTCCTTGCCGCTCAAATCCACTTCAAGAGAAGCTAGATTCTCTGAAATCCTCTGCGGATTACTAGACTTGGGAATAGTGATTGCTCCAACATCCAGACACCACTTTATTGCAGCCTGAGCGGGTGTGCATCCCACCGATTCAGCAATCTCGCAGATTCCTGGATCATCGACTTTGTGACCTCTAGCCAATGGAGAGTAAGCCATTGGAACTGCCCCTACTTCATTGATTGCTGCCCGCAGTGCATTTCTCTGTAGCCAAGGGCTGATTTCGACCTGATTTACAGATGGCATCAGACTGGCATACGATCTCATTGCATCTAGGTGATGTGCCCCGTAGTTACTGACTCCAATCGAGCGAGTCCATCCATTAGCCAGACACTTTTCCATACCCTGCCAAACAGGTGCTCTGGTATCCGGATCTTCTGGTGGAGCGTGTACCAGATACAGGTCCATGTAGTCAAGGCCGAGGTTCTCAAGGCTTTGCTGACAACGCTCGATTGTCTCCTCGTAGCTGTTGGAATGAGGGCGTCGAAGTTTAGTGACTACGAAAATCTCCTCTCTAGGAATTCCAGATTCCCTGATGGCCTGGCCTACTTCGTCCTCGTTCCCATATGCCATTGCGGTGTCGATCATTCTGTATCCTTGCTCAAGTGCATACAATACAGAGTTCTTGCACTCGCCCGGCTCGCCCATTAGATAGACTCCCAATCCAAAGTTCGGCATCTCGACTTGATGCATCCTTTCGCCGGTGCTTGTGCTGGTGTTCGAGATTGTAACTGAGTTCATGTTCGGCGTAGGTTAGATTATGTATTCAATGGTTATTGTAGCGAGGTTCAAGCGTCGTACCTCGTCGAAGGCGTATGGGAGAGTTGCCAGAAGGCATGGAGATGCCTAAATCCGAGAGGGCAGCTCCTAGACCCTCGGCGTCTGTTATTCTGAGCAGGGAGCGTGAAGGTGGCCATGAGATATTGCTTGGACACCGGGTCTCTGAACTTCCAGCCTTCCCTGATGTCTGGTCATTTCCCGGAGGAGCGATTAGTCGAGTAGATAGAGCAGTAGCAGAATCTCATCCCGAATGGCTGCAGAACAGAGATGACAGGGTCTCTGTTTTTGCTCTCCTGAGAGAAATGGTAGAGGAGCTTGGAGTGGTTCCTGATGGCAAGGGAGGATTGACAGAGGTTGGTGAGGATATTCGCGCTGAGGTTTGCGCAGACAAGGCAAATTGGCGAAGTCTGATGGAGTTAGGGGCATTGACTTGTCAGGAGTTTCATTGTGAGGTAATTACCGACAGAACAACACCTCCACAAGCCCCTGCTAGATTCCACAACCTGTTCTTTCATGTTCCAACCGGAGACCCCGGAGTTACCCCTACTTTTCCCCCTGGTCGCTCAGAATTTGATGAGTTCCGCTGGTGGAGGCCAATTGACCTAGTTTCCTCTTGGGAAGCCAATGAGATTCGTCTCCCTCCTCCTATAGTGACACTAGCACGTGACCTCGTTGAGGGAATCGAGATGGAAGGTGATTTGCAATCTGCTTGCGACACTCTAGCAGCAGATCCTCCGACGGGAAAACATCGGTTCGAGTACGGCCCGGGTGTCGAGTGTGTGCTGATACCTACGGATACGCTCCCGCCTGCCACTCACACAAACTGCTTCATCCTCGGAGAGCGAGGCGGAGAGAGAGTTGTCATCGACCCGGCTGCTAAGGATGAGGAGGGTTTTGAGGAGTTGGCGTTCAAAATCCAAGAGATTTACGATGATGGTAGTTCGATAATTGCTACAATCTTCACTCATAGGCATCCCGATCACATTGGTGACTTAAAGCGAATATCAGAGATTTACCAAGCTCCAATCTGGGCTAGTAAAGAGACTCTAGCAGTCATTTCTCCCTGTGATTCAGACCGAGTTCTCAAAGAAGGCGACTCTTTCATTCTCGATGGGCCTAGTGGTGGAATCCGATGGGATGTCATAGAGAGTCCGGGGCACTGCCCAGGTCAAATCTGTCTAGTTGGGGAGTCCGGAATTGTATCCGCAGATAATTGCACTTTAGTGGGGACTATTTTGGTCCCCTCAGGAGAAGGAGATATGGGGGCATACATCTCCGGGCTGGAAAGAATTCGTTCTCTTGATCCAAAGGTCTTGTTCCCTGGTCACGGTCCTCTAATTGCAAACCCAAAGAGGGTGTTGACGGACTACATCGAGCACCGAAAGGCGAGGCACCAGAAGGTGCTCGAAGCAGTACGAGCGGGCAACTCGGATATCTCCAGAATCGCCAGCGCGGCATACACCGACAGCCCGGGAGTGCATCCATTGCTAGCGCAGGACCAAGCACTCTCTCATCTGAAGGAGTTACAGAGAACCGGTGAAGTCGGAAACGATGGTAGTGGATTCAAAGTTGTATAAACCGGGCCAAGGTTGAAGCAAGTTCCCTAACAGCGCCAAAAGAAATTGAGGTCTTGCGATGGCTGAAGACAAACGGTGGTGGAAAAGAGACGAAGATTCCGACACCTCCAAAGAAGACGTCGAGGATTTGATGAATGAGGCCGAGGCCAAGCGTCTCCAACGCGAGGAAGAATTGGCAGAGGCCGAGCACCGAGCAAAGATGGCGAAATTTACGGATTCCGCGCCCAGCAGTAACAAAGAGTCAGGGTCTGGTGATGGTTTCCCGGTGGAATTCACCGGGCAGAGGATTGTGCTGAAGCCGGACGGAAATGGGTGCTTCTACGTCAAAGGTAGTATTGGAAATATCGGGAACATAAATTTCCTAGTGGATACTGGAGCGAGTTTCTGCGGGGTCGACGAAAAGACTGCTGAGATGCTCGACCTGAATCGGGGAGAAGTGGTGAGGACAACGACAGCAGCTGGCCCGGGAATGGGGTACAGGACTACTTTGCCCGACATAACAGTTGGACAGATAAAGATAAGAAAAGTTGACGCTTTAATCAACCCCCTAAGAGAATCTGATGCTGGATACTGTATTCTCGGTATGACATTCCTTGAGCACATTGATTGGGAGCACGATAACGGGGTGCTGATTCTGAATCCAGATGGAGAGTCAGATGGTACCAAGATATACGGCAGGGGTTCCGATCACTGGCTTCTGGAGGATCCTGGTTACACTGTAGCAGCAATTGTACTCGCTCTGGGCCTCATTGCAACCGGATTCATGGCAGTTGCTGTTGGGGGAACGAAGGATCAATGGGTGGAAATAGAAGCTGAAGTCCTTGAGAAATATCCAGGATACGACTGGGTGGAGCATAAAGACTGCTATACGGATGAATGGGGAGATGAATACTGTGATTATTGGTACGAGTTAGATTGCTGGGCCGACTTAGATGTCTCATACTCCGTTGACAATACTACCTACTACTCCGAGGTTGATCATTTTCCAATTACAAGATACGATGACTACGCAGGTGCGGAAGACGACTGCTTGAATTACGCCGAGAATGGCACTATTCCAATAGGGAGTTTCGTTACTCTGTACTACAATACTGAGGATCCTAGCGAAGTCCGGATTGATACTCCATGGGATCAGATTTTCGGCTTATTTTGTTGTGGAGTTATGCAATTCTTCCTGTTGGTTGTAGTTTTACTAATGGCTCGATACGATGTAGGTACTGGAAGTCGCGTGGAATTTTATGTCGGCGATTCCCACATTGGTGGGCATGGTCGATACTATGAAGACCCGCTTTACTACGACCGGCCTTGGCACAGGAGACCATGGTTCCACCGTAGACGCAGTTACTACCGTCATAGACGCAGCGGTTCCAGCCGCAGAAGCAGTAGAGTCACGAGAAGCTCCGGAGGACGCAGGTCCGGTGGCGGTGGCAGGTCCGGTGGCGGTGGCAGGTCCGGTGGCGGCGGTCGTGGCAGATGATTGCTAGACCCAAGGATGAAATCCACGTATCCTCCTAGGTCAATTTGATGGAGGAAATGTGGAGCGGTGCTCCTGAACTCAGTGGGGCAGAATCTGAGGAGATGTTCGTCGAGGTCGAGTCGGGAATCTCATTGAGAATCTTGAGATGGTTTCCAAATGATGAATCTGCTGTATCCAATGGCCCAGTTGTAGTAGTTCCAGGCTGGGGTTCTGTGTTCGAGGGTTGGAGGCCACTCATCACAGAATGGGTCAAGCGTCGACCAATAGTCTACATCGAGACAAGAGAGAAAAAGAGCGCTTTAATTACCAAGAAAGTCAGTAAATCGGATTTCGAGATGTCAAAGCATGGTGCAGATGTATTGGCGGTTCTGAACCATCTGGGCATCGATTCACACGATGTCGATTGGTTCTCTTCTTCTCTGGGTGCGACCCTGTTAATCGAGTCCTACCAAAGCAGTGTGCTAAACGGCCACTCGTCAGTCCTTCTAGCACCGAACCCGGACTTTGAGTTCCCGCTTTGGGCAAGGATAGTCATGAGTCTGCCAATTCCTCATTTCATACATCCTGCTCTGATGCGATTCACCATTTGGCTTGTCGACCGCAGGACGAAGGAAGAGGGGCAGCGAATTAGGTATCGTAGGACTCTGCTATCTCAAGATCTGAATCGGATGCTTTTGAGTGCTAGAGCAAACATGCGATACAGGCTCCCTGATGACCTTTCTAGAATAGATGTGCCATGTGCAGTAATGACTGCCTCCTCGGACACTCTGCACGACATGAGCAAGGTGTTGAGTATAGTTGAAAGAATACCCGGAGCAGTGCTGATTGAGGTCCCTAGCAACCAGTACGCACACGAGGCCGATGTACTAGTCGAGATTGAGCAATTCCACTCTTCAATCGGTAATTAGACCAATTTTGCAAAGCGATTCCCTGATGAAGGGTGGGCGGGCCGGCGGATTGAGTAGTATGCGTGAGAACTCGTCGTCATTCGATGTCGCCCGCATTGTGCGTGAGCTTTCAGAGATGGTTGGTGCACGCGCACGCAAGGCATACCAACCACACTATGAGCAAGTGGTTCTGCGACTGAATCGTAAGGGAGTTCCCTCGACTGACCTAGTGATTGTCAGAGGACAGCGTGTCTATACATCTCAGCGTGACCGTCCCATGCCATCAAAGCCGTCACAATTCGCAATGGTATTACGCAAGCACCTGAACAATTCACGACTAATCGATGTGGAGCAGCTCGGATTTGATCGAGTCATCAGATTGACTTTCGAGCACGGTGGTGGACGTCTAGCATTAATCATCGAGTTGTTCAGAGATGGAAATGTACTACTTCTCGACGAAAATGATGTCATCATCCAGCCACTTACTCACGCCAAGTATGCAAGTCGTACTCTCAAGAAAGGGGTGGCTTATACTGCTCCTCCTGAGACTCTAGACCCACGTGAAATGGATCGGGCGATGCTGGATAATCTGCTAGATGGTAGCAACCACGACTTGATTCGCACCCTAGCTGCCCGTGCCAATCTTGGTAGAATCTACGGCAGTACAGCCTGCTCAATCGCAGGAATCGAAGAGGATGTGGCTGCCAACTCTCTGGACTCCGCTCAGCGTGACTCGCTCGAGTTGGCAATAGACTCGATGTTGCAGCGACTATCTGATGGAGAAGATGCGAAGATATGGCTGACTGATTCAGAAGCAATGGATGCATGGAAGGCCGCGGATAACGAGGCTGCCCGGGATGCAGCATCATCAGGAATTACTGAGATTGCCCCTATCGACCTTGCTTACACCGAATCTAGCACCATGGTTGGGGTCTCATCTCTGTCTGTAGCTTACGATGCAGTATTCGGCTCGCACGATGCTGCAGCATTCATTCGTCGCGAGGAAGAATTACTGGTTGATTCGGGAGAAGATGGAGGGGCTATACAAGCCAAGTTAGGACGCAGGGCGGCCCAACAGAAGGCTGCGATTGCACGATTCCACGAGAGAGCAGCGATAACTCAAGAATTGGGTAAGTCGATTCAGGATAATTGGGAACATGTTGATTCTCTACTCTTGCAGTTCAATGAGGCAGTAGTCTCGGACGGTTGGGAAGGAGTGATGGACAAGATTCACGATGTGCCTTGGATTGACAGCGCTAACCCTGCCAAGCAGACGATTGTGGCTTACCTACCCGACGAAGACGGTGAGCCGGGTGCTAGTATAACTCTAGAAGTATCGAACACAGTACACCAGAATGCGCAGCGCTATTTCGAAGAGGCTCGCTCGCAGAAAAATAAGGCCAAGGGAGCAAAAACAGCTCTCGCGAGCACTGAGAAGAGTCAGGATAGAGCCGAGAAGCAGGCGGCAAAAGATGCTGCTGCAGGGCGACTCAGGGCCAAGAAGAGAAGCAAGAGGTTCTGGTTCGAGAGGCATCGCTGGGCGATATTGTCTGGTGGACACTTTCTGATTGGAGGTAAAGATGCAAAGGGCAACGATGTTGTTGTTCGAAAGCATCTGACATCAAACGATCTCTACTTCCATGCAGACCTACACGGAGCACCATCGTGCTCGCTCAAACTCAAGGATGGTCTTGCCCCCAATCAGAACCCATCCGAGGTCATTCCCGAGGGTGTGGCATCGCTGCAGATTGTGCAGAATCTAGGTGAAGATATGGAAGATGCTCGTCAACTGCCCGAATCAGTCCATTCTGAGGCTGCTCAAGTTGCAGTGTGCTGGTCTAGAGCGTGGGGTAGCGGAGGTGCTGCAGCGATCGCTTTCCACGCAAGGCCTAGCCAGGTCTCGAAGACTACTGAGTCGGGAGAGTCTCTTGCCCGTGGCTCTTTCGTAGTCAGGGGCCAGCGTAATTGGCATCGTGATTTGCCACTAGAGATGGCCATCGGAATGGCAGTAGTCAATGGAGTTCCCATCCCAGTCTCGGGAACGCCTTCTACAATCTCTCAGTATTGCCAAAGATGGGCGAAAATCATACCTGGTCGAGAAAAGAAGGAGAGCATAGCCAACCGTATCGCCAAGGCCACAGGTTTGGCCCAAGACGATTTGCTCTCTTGCCTGCCATCCGGAAACTGCTCACTCGAAGATCATGGTCTGATTTAATCTTGAACGCGGGCTCGCCATTCCGGTGCGGTTATCCCGTAGATTGCCGCGTCTACAAAATGGTCGTACAGCCACTCTCTATCTTTCATGATCCCCTCCAGGCTCATGCCGAGCCTCTCTGGGACCGCCCTACTGATGGAGTTCTCAACGGCGACAAGTATTGTTGCTCTATGGAGGCCGAGCTCGGCAAAGCAGTGGTCGATGAGTCTCGCACAGCACTTTGTCACTATGCCGCTCCCAGTAGAGTCCTCTGAAAGCCAGTACCCGATAGTGAATCTCCTATTGGCCCAGTCTATGGAGTTGAGTCCTACGGTGCCCACTATTGAGCCCCCAAGAAGAATCAGATACATGCATCCATTCTCCGAGTAGGCGCCCTGTCTGATTGCTTCGGACTCTTCTTCGACGCTCTTAACGTCATCTAGCCATGGCAACCACTCCCTCAGATACTGCCTATTTTCATCGATCTTGAGGAATAGCTCCTCTGAGTCCTTCTCCTCTGGGACTCTTAGTTCCAGGCCATCCTCGACCAGTAGAGACGGGGCTGGACGGTAATTGTTGACCATGTCATTCTGAACTTGTAGTGCCTATTGAGTGATTCGCAGGTTGCGACAATGCTTCAAGGTAGGACTCATGTGAGGCCTCATGAGTGGCGGCGGTTACGGGGACTGGACCTACTCCGAGTACCTCAACCTACACGAGTTGCTTGGATTACAAGGAGAGGACAGGGAGGTAAGTGCAGATGAGATGCACTTCATTATCGTGCACCAAACCTTCGAGCTTTGGTTCAAGCAAGTAATCAAGGAGCTCTCGGAGGTAAGGGACATACTAGGGCAGGCCCCCGTCCCGGAGGATGAAATTCCAAGAGCGGTGGAGCATCTTGGAAGAACCACAGAAATTTTCAGACTGATGGCGAGCCAGTGGACCGTACTCGAGACTCTGACTCCACAGGGCTTCCTGGCATTCAGAGATGGACTTGGAAGCGCTTCCGGATTCGAATCTTTCCAGATGAGGCAATTTGAGATTCTTCTGGGCTTAGATAACAATGACAGAATTGGCGGCATGGATCCGCTTGACTCTTTCAGGAGGATGGCAGAGAGAGGGGAGGAGCACAAGGAGGTTCTATCCATGCTTGAGGATGCAGTTTCAAGGCCGAGCCTTGTCGAGTCACTGATGCTTTGGGTAGAGAGAACCCCAATCATGGGATCGGGTTTTGAGTCCGATAATGACCAAGAAAACGTACAGCAGTATGTAGAAGCGCACCTCAAGGCACACAAGACTGTTTGTGACTTAGCATCGGGCTCCTCAGAAATGATGGCAGCGCGAATGAGGGCCTCGCATGAGTCGGCAATTTCATTCCTGAAGCCCGATGGAACTGCCAGTCGTAGGAGAGCCGGTCTTCTCTTCATCGAGTCATACAGAGAACTGCCCCTTCTTGCTTGGCCAAGGAAACTGATCGATGCTGTTGTGGAACTGGAAGAATCCATGGTGAAATGGCGTCATTCTCATGCTAGGATGGTCGAGAGAATAATGGGTCGTAGAATAGGCACTGGTGGGACCAGTGGAGTGGACTACCTGGATGCTACGGCCGAGTATCGTATTTTCAAAGACCTGTGGGCAGTTAGGACCATACTTGTCAAGCCTCAGATGAGACCCGAGTTGGTAAACTCAGAATTCTATGGATATTCATCTGATTCGTGAGGATTATTCTGCTTTATGAATAGGACCATTGAAGGCTCGTTGGCCTTTCGTGGGTGCGTGCCCGAGCCAGTGATTTGCGCATATGCTCGTACTCCGATAGGGAAGTACAGAGGCTCGCTATCTGGGTACAGTGCCTCGGAACTGGGAGCAAGGGCAGTTGAGGAACTCCTGAAGAGAGCAGGAATTGAGCCATCTAGTGGAATAATCGACCAGGTATACATGGGCCAAGTTCTACAGGCAGGAGAAGGACAAGCTCCTGCTAGGCAAGTTGCAATGAAAGTAGGCATGCCAGTCTCCACCCCTTGCACTACCGTCAACAAAGTCTGTGGATCAAGTCTCAAGGCGGCGATGATTGCAGCGACTGAAATCAGAGCCGGAGTATCTAGAATCGTAGTCGCGGGCGGAATGGAGTCGATGACCAACGCCCCGCACCTTGCTCGTAATGTCAAGAAAGGAGAGGGAGTTTCCTACTCGAATCTTGAGTCGGTGTTGATGCATGATGGTCTGCAAGACGCATTTACAGGAGAATCAATGGGCAATACTGGTGAGACGGTGGCGATTGAGTATGACATTAGTCGCGAGCAATCTGACGCATTTGCTATTCGCTCACATGCCCTTTCGAACAAGGCCTGGGAAGAAGGCTGGCTTGATGAAGAGGTGTTTCCAGTAGGCGAGCTTGTTCGAGATGAGGGTATTCGTCCGGGTTCCGATATGGAGACTTTAGGCTCACTAGGGACGGTTTTCAAGAACGATGGTCAAGTTACAGCAGGTAACTCGAGCCAAGTCTCAGACGGTGCCTCTGCAGTACTAATTGCATCCGAAGAAGCAGCAGCGGAACTAGGCCTACCCATTCTAGCCAGAATTGTCGGCTACGCAACCTCTGGCGTCGAGGCGTACAGAGTGATGTCTGCTCCTATTCCCACTGTTCAAAAATTGCTTGAACAGACTGGCAGGACAATGGATGAAGTCGACATCTTAGAGCACAATGAGGCATTTGCTGCGGCCTCGTGTGCGATACAGACTTCGTTGGGCGTCTCTGAAGATCGTTTCAACCCTCACGGCGGTGCCGTAGCTATTGGACATCCACTTGGTGCAACAGGCACTCGTTGCCTGATGACTCTAGTCAATGCACTAGGGCGAACTGGTGGTAAATGTGGTATTGTAACCATCTGTCTGGGCGGGGGCAATGCTGTCGCAATGATGGTCGAGAGAGATTAGTCAGGTCAATTTTGACTTCGAATGGCGGTCATAGGCCTTATTTGGGGGTCTCCGGTCGCCGGGCCCATGGTAAAGCCCGCAAGACCCCACACTCGCTTTGAGAAGGCTCGGATAATTGGTGCTAGGGCACTTCAGATTAGCATGGGTGCACCTCTCTTTGTTTCAGAGGACGAGTTGCGCGACCATTTCAGTGACGAGTTGATTCAACTCTACGGTGTCGAAGAGGCACAGTGGAGAGTAGTACTAGACCCAAACAAGATTGCAATGCTTGAGTATGAGCAGAATCGCATACCCATCGATGTGGACCCCCACAACGAGTGATGTTGTAGACTGGTCAAGTCTATTTGTGTCGGCCCGGAGGCTTCTTCGGGATGAGTAGTTTTTCCGCTAAGGACTGTAGGCGGCTAACGGCCGGTCTCGTTGTCATCACATTCCTTGTGATTGCTCTGGGTGGCCTAATCAGAATCTACGATGCTGGTGAGTCGTGTCCAGACTGGCCAACCTGTTTTGGTACATGGGGATTCGATGTCTCTGAGGCCGATCAAGAGTCTTGGTACGAAGACAATCCCGATGAGGTAGACTCTAGAGGAGCGGGGCATCGTTACACAACTTTCCAGATTTTCACCGAGTGGGCTCATCGAGTTCTGGCGGGAGCGGTTTTGGGACCGTTGGTGCTTGCTGGTTGGTTTCTATTTAGACAGGTGGAGAAGTTTGGCTCGGAAGTCAGGCTGGCTTCTACGGTTTCTGTTGCTCTCATCATTTGGCAAGGTGCAATCGGCTGGCTGACCGTGAGGATGGATAACGAGCACTGGAGTGTGGCACTACATCTGGGCTCGGCTCTTGCCTTCATGCTAAGCTTGGTTTGGCTCTGGTTAGCACAGTCACGTGATATCGACACGCTTCCTGATTGGATTGACTTTGAGTCAGAAAACGCCTCAGTATGGGGGCCGAGATTACTCTGGCTCTCCCTATTTGCACTAGTCAGTCTGTTCTCGGGGGCATTTGTGTCCACTACCAGTGGAGCAAACTCTGGATGCGGGGTGGACGGATTGTACGACTCATGGCCACTTTGCCAGGGAGAGTTAGTGCCAGAAATCCATGACTGGGTGTTGCAATCTCAGGCAATCCATAGATTCCTAGTTGCTGCAGTCGGTGTGGCTTTACTCGCTGTATCTCGGTTTGCTTGGAAGGAATTGGGCTCAAACAGTAATCTGTCTCGCTGGATTTTGGCTTCTACAGCACTTTACATGGTGAATATGCTGATAGGGGCCCTATACATCCTATCTTGGGATATGAGCGAAGGATTCGAGGAGTGGCTCTCACTTTTCCACCTACTCCTCGCCTCTCTTTCGTTCTTGATTCTCTCAACTGCATATGTCGGTTCGATAACGACTAAGGAGGAATCAGTATGAGTTGGCGAAGTTATGTTTCATTGACTAAGCCGAGAGTGGTTGTCTTGCTACAGATAACTGCGCTGTGCGCTGTTTTGGTGCACGACAGGATGTACAAACAGTTGGGTATTGAAACTGCGGAAACGATGTTGATTGTTTTCGTTGGAGGATATCTTAGTGCCGGTGGCGCTAATGCAATCAACATGTGGTACGATAGAGATATTGATCCACTGATGACACGAACGGAGAGTAGGGCGATACCTTCTGGCGAGGTCTCAGCGGAGTCGGCTCTCGCTCTGGGTGTATTGCTCTCGATTGCAGGAGTATCTTGGTTCTGGATGCTATCGAACGAGGTTGCTGCTTTCTGGTCTGCATTCAGCATCCTGTTCTATGTCTTTGTGTACAGCATCTGGCTCAAGCGTTCGACCCCTCAGAACATAGTAATTGGAGGTATAGCCGGTTCTACACCGCCCGTGATAGGCTGGGCGGCGGCCGAAGATGGGCTTACAGTAGTGACTGATTCGGCCCAGATTATGCTGGAATCGTTGATCGATTTGGGAAGCCCGATGCCGTGGTTCATGTTCCTGCTCATCTTCCTCTGGACACCTCCTCACTTCTGGGCACTAGCGCTGTATCGTTCAGAGGAGTATGGGAGAGTAGGAGTCCCGATGATGCCCAATGTGAAGGGCCCGGAAAGAACTCTTAGAGAGATGAAAATATACACAATAATTCTACTACTCTTGTCAATGAATGTACCATCATACCACGAACTGACAGAAAGTAATGCGTTCTATTTCATTCTAGTAGGCAATGTGACCTTGCTTTCCCTATGGTACGCTAACTCGGTATGGAAGATCGACCTAGAAGAGGAGCGGGATGAAACAGGTAGAATTCCAACGGCCGCTCGTTCGTTCTTCATCTCAATGCTTTACCTTGCCCTGATGTTCGTGGTTCTAGTCACAGCCAGTTTTGGTGTTACAGGGGCTGTTTTGGGAGCGGGCATAAGCCTGTTCGCAATCTTACGCAGCTAAGCTTGTCGATAATCTACCACCCCGATGGTTTCAAACGCCTACCGCACCATGGCGGAGCGGTTAGAGGGGTGCGGTAATGGACGAGCATGGCCTGATATACGACTGGAACACAGTCGATTACGAGATTGAACGTGACTCTGTCAATCATCCACACGAGTTGTGGTTCGATGATGAAACCCTGAGAGATGGCCTTCAGAGTCCAAGCGCTAGAAACCCAGAGATTGAGCAGAAATTGGAGTTAATTGACTACATGGAGGCCCTTGGCATACAGAAGGTAGACCTAGGACTTCCTGGAGCAGGTCCCTTTCATGTCGGCCATATCGATGCAATGCTTTCTCACATGGGAGAGAATGGATACGAATTGCGACCTGGTTGCGCGGTCCGCACCGTAGTAAGCGATATTGAGCCGTTAGTTGAACTGCAAGCCAAGCACGAGAGGCAGATACAGGCTAGTGCGTTTCTCGGCACCAGTCCTATCCGCCAATATGCCGAGGGTTGGACGATGGAGAAAATACTGTCAACAGCCGAGAAGGCAGTCACTTTTGCAGTTGATAACGACATTCCGGTGATGTTCGTAACCGAAGACACTACGCGCAGTAAACCGGATGAGATTAAGGAAGTCTACACCCGTGCTCTCGAGTTGGGTGCAGACAGAATATGTATCTGTGACACCTGTGGCCATGTCACTCCAAATGGAGTTCGCAAACTACTATCTTTCATACAAGATGAGGTGATTGTTGACTCAGGGTTCAAGCGACGAGACATCGAAGTAAACTGGCACGGTCATCAGGACAGGGGCCTTGGTGTGGCGAACAATCTAGCCGCTTACGAAGCTGGCGCAGATGTAATTCATGGCACCGCGCTTGGAGTCGGTGAGCGTGCCGGAAACGCACCTCTAGATCAGACTCTAGTGAATCTGAGCCTGATGGGTGTCATTAGCAACGATCTAACTATGCTCAACGAGTACATGAAAAAGGCTCACGAATATGTCGAAGTAGCACTTCCTAGGAACTATCCTGTGTTCGGAGAGGATGCTTTTGAGACTGGTACGGGAGTACATGCTAGCGCTGTAATCAAGGCCATGAAGAAAGGCGATCACTGGCTCGCAGATCGTGTCTATTCCGGGGTACCGGCAGCCGATTATGGACTTGAGCAAATCATCAGAATTGGACATATGAGTGGTAGATCAAATATTGTCTGGTGGCTGCAGAATAACGGCTACGAGGTGTCAGATGAATTGGTCTCTCACATGTTCGAGGTGGCTAAATCACAGCGTCGTCTAATGAGTGATGAGGAAGTTCATGCAGCCATTTCAGAGTTCCAGAACTAGTGATTCAACAGGCTCACGACATAGACGAACGGCTAAATGCGGTAGGCGTTCGAGTTCGGGCGTGAGAAGCGTCGTCATTGTACTAGTCATGCTTGTTATGACTCCATTTGGAGGAGTTGTTGCAGGTTCATCCGAACTGCCAGAGGAACTTCGTATCGAGGGCGACGAGATAATGCCAAGCTACTCCAGAGCCGTACAATTGGCTTTCGACAGAGTGTCTGACTTGAATTCATACACTGACGAGATTCTATCTCAGACCGAGGAGTGGCTGGTAGTGACTAGGGTCCCTATGGAATTACATCATCTGACCAAGGCAAGCCCTGACACTAGCGAGAAAGCGCCTATTCTATCAGGCGCATTCATATGGAGTTTTGACAATCCTATGGAAGGAGTAAAGAGACTCGGGATTTCTCTTGAATTGGGTGAAATTGAATCATTCTCGCCGATGGTAGAGAAGAAGCATCAACCGAGACTAGTGCCGAGCGATACTGAATTCGATGAACAATGGCATCTTAGCAACACAGGGCAGACCAGTGGAGGAGTCGTTGGAGAAGATATCAATGTAACATCCACTTGGGACACCTATACTGGAAGAGGGGTCATTATCAGCGTCATTGATGATGGTCTAGATCACAACCATAGTGATATCAGTCCACACTATTCATCACTCTACTCTTATGATTGGTGTGATGATGATACAGACCCGAGTCCTTCTCCTTGGAATGGTCACGGAACCGCTGTCGCGGGAGTAGCAGCAGCTGTAGGAGACAATGGTCTTGATGTCACAGGTGCAGCCTTCGATGCGACAATTGCGGGTTCGACGCTAATCGCTTGCTGGGCAGGGGATGCTACCGAAGCAGATGCGTTGAGCTATGAGAGCGATGACATAGATATCTATACCAATTCATGGGGCCCAGCTGATGATGGTCAAACTCTAGAGGCCCCTGGCCCACTAACTCTAGCTGCCTTCGAGAGCGATGCGTATTCCGGACGCGATGGATTGGGTAATCTGATTACATGGGCTGCTGGAAATGGACTTGGCTCGAATGATAACTCAAACTACGATGGTTATGCTAACAGCCGCTTCACAATCGCAGTCACTGCGATTAGCCACAATGGTGAGCAATCGTACTACGCAGAGCCAGGAGCTAACATTCTAGTCGCCGCTCATTCGAATGGAGCAGGAGAGGGGATTACCACTACAGACATCACTAATTCTGGCGGATACAACAGCAGCGGCAACATCACTCACACTTTTGGAGGCACCTCTAGCGCCACTCCACTTGCCGCCGGGGTAATTGCTCTAGTTCTCGAAGCTAATACGAATCTGACTTGGAGAGATGTTCAACATGTTCTGGTTAACAGTGCTCGCATGAACGATGCTACCGACAGTTCATGGACAGTGAACGGTGGTGGGCATGATGTTTCCCACAAGTATGGCTTCGGTGCAGTTGATGCCGGAGCGGCTGTATCTGTGGCTGAGAACTGGACCAATGTCGGAGAAGAATTGAATGCCACCTATGGGCCCTATTCACCGGGTACCGACATCCCTGACGATTCAACTGCTTGGACAGAGTTCACTACAGTAGTGACTGATGAATACTCACTGGAGAGCGTGGATGTAATGGTCGATATCAGCCACACAACTAGAGGAGATTTGGACATAGTACTTGTCTCTCCTTCAGGAACAGAGTCATGGTTGGCTGAATCGCGTAATGACAATGGCAATCACTACTCTGACTGGATGTTTAGCACTGTGCAACACTGGGACGAGTCATCCTTGGGAACATGGACTCTTAAGGTCAGAGATACTGAATCTAGTACAAATGGAACTCTGAACTCATGGGAGATGATTTTGCATGGAGTGGATATAGACTATGACCATGATGACGATGGTTTGAGTGATGAAAATGAGACCCTTGTCTATGGTACTGATCCTTACGACGCAGATACAGATGATGACGGATTGAGTGACTATGACGAAGTCATGGTCTACGGTACTAATCCTCTGGAAATTGACTCTGATTTGGACGGCTTGAGTGACTCTGTCGAAGTTACGACTACTGGAACAAACCCCCTAGACTCTGACAGTGACGACGACGGCCTGTCTGATGGTGCCGAAGTCAACTTCTGGTTCACAGACCCATTAGTCTACGACCCGGATGACGATTCCGACCTGTTCTACCACTTCAATGACTGTGATGATTCTAACCCACTGGTCAATCCAGGGCGCCCTGAATTACTGAATGGAATAGACGACAATTGTGATGACTACATCGATGAGGGATTCAACTTCACAGACAGGGATAATGATGGGCTCAAGGATTGGCCAGAATATCATATCCATGGTACAGATCATATGGACTCAGATACAGATGATGATGGATTGGATGACGGAGAGGAAGTCAACACCTACTCGTTGATGGGTTCCGATCCGCTGGTCTACGATCCCGACAATGATGCAGACAACTGGTACTGGTTCGAGGATTGTGATGATGATGATCCGGACAGATCTCCGGGGGAAGTCGAATTATTGGATGACTTCGACAATGACTGTGATTTCTTAATTGACGAGGATTATTGGGAATTGGATTCAGATAATGATGGCCTCACAGACTATGATGAGTATCACAATATAACCACGGACCACCTAGATGGAGACACGGATGGCGATGGCTTGCCCGACGGTCTGGAATACAACGAATATTCCGAATTGGGGGCTAATCCTCTAGTGCACGATGATGATGCCGATGAAGATGGATGGTATTGGTTCCAAGACTGCGATGATGAGGACTTCGACAGAGCCCCACTAAAGCCAGAAGTTTTGGATGGGAAGGACAACGACTGCGACGATGTGGTTGACGAGGATTTCTTTGATATCGATACTGATGGAGATGGGCTTACTGACTACGACGAATATCACAACTACACTACTGACCCGGGTTTGGCCGATACCGATAGTGATGGAATGTCCGACGGACAAGAAATTACAGTAACTGGATCAGATCCAAAGACATTCAACTTCGATACCGACGAAGATGGATTCTATGACTTCGAAGATTGCGATGATACCGTAGGTACAATCAATCCGTCGGGAACTGAGGCATGGAACGGCAGAGATGATGACTGTAACGAGCAGGTGGATGATGGTTTAGATAGGAAGATTCTGGTCTCGACTACACCCGATTTTAGAGAGATCAAAGATTGGGACGCTGTCAACGAATCTCTAATTCTTATTGTGGAAAATATTCCAGATTCAGTTGGTGCAACACTGAGTTGGAAACTGGGCGACTACACTCTTACTGCAAATGTAAGTGAAGACGGTAAGAGAGTAACTATCCTCCCGATTGACTGTGATTCAGGCGATACTTCTCTAGAGATCTACTTGTGTGCACAAGGCGAGAGTCCACAACAAGTTTCACTCACAATATCCGAACCGGGAAAGACAACAGAATTGATTTGGGACATTGATATGGTAGTTTGGATTCCACCTCTGACTTTCTCCGAGATGTTGTTTGAGTTCGTCATTTCTCCGACTGGCCTTGCCGTGACTCTGATTATTGTGGTGGCCCTTGTCGGTGCAGTTGTGCTAGGCTTGCGTAGAATGGCATACAACAGAAGACTCGAGGACGCGTACAAGGCCTACGATATCAAACCCGGAGAATTCTCGCTCTCTCCTGAATTCCAAGAGTATGATCTACCTTCTGCACCTGATCTCGGAGCGATGGTTGGACAGCAGGCAGCTCCCGTGCAACTACCTTCGGTACCTGCTTCACCGGTCAATGACGAGTCTATTCCTGACATGCCTGATCTAGATTAGATCCAATTCGGGTCTGCCTCGTCGGCCTCTTCCTCGGCCGCGCTCTCTTCATCAAGACTCCATTCTGCATCTGGAGAACCTCCTGACCACTCGCCTTCAACGGAAATGTCCTCGATCTCGTCATCCTCTCTCCAAGGAGGCTCTCCATCCGAGCCGCTAGTAATCAGGCAACCTTCTTCATCGAGTCTGGTTCGGAGTGTCTGCGTTCCACCGGTCATCGGTAGTAGATGCCCAATAGGAGTTCCTGCAGTCACGAATGGATGTGTGGCAGTAGAAATCAGCAGCCCTCTTGCTGGCGAGAGAATGTCGAAGTTCTCTCCTGGCCTTTCGGGGTCAGTTACCGTTGCAACTGTCTCACCTTCCTGAATGAAGCTCCCGGCAGGAGTTAGTACATCCAATAGGCCCCCTTGATCAGATCTGACCCAAACAGAACCAGAAGCAAGAATTCTGAATCTAGGGCGACTAGGATATCCGGGAATAGCCCTCAGACTTCGCAATACATTCAGAATACCATAGATTGCGACCTGGACAGATTCTGGATCCGCCTCATTTGATCCTCCTCCTTCGTAGGTTATCGCAGCCACACCCGCATCATTCGCAACCCTCCTCAAGGAACCTCTTGGCCCTTGATTGTCCAGAATTGTCTCGATGCCAAATGCTCTTGCTATTCGATTACTCGAGGGGTGTGCTAAATTAGCCCGAATCTGTGGCATGTTGGTTCTACCTACGGCAGCGGTATGCAAATCGATGACATGGTCGCTGGTCGAGATAATTTCATTCCAAAGCCTATTTGCTACTCTTGAAGTCGTATTACTATCGGGCTTTCCGGGAAAACCTCGATTCAAGTCTCTTCCATCCGGCATGTACCTGCTCTGGCGTCGATAACCAGGAAGATTGACCACTGGGATGATACGTAATGTTCCAGCCATCGCTGCAGGATCTATTGCCTTATCCTCGCCGATGAAATTGGGGCCACTTAGGTAAGTCAGTGCTAATGGCCCGACCAATTCATTACCGTGGATAGCGCCTAGTAGAGTCACCACCGGGCCTGGCCTAGCTCCATGAATGACAGTAATCGGGATTGGCCAAGATTCTCCTATATCCACATCAATCAAGTCATATTCGATTTGTCTAATTGTCCCCGGACTGATTCTCTTTCTGAGGAATCTGTGAAACTTCGGGCCGTCCTTTCGCGACCATCTTGCAGGAGTTCCCTGATTATCCTCAAGGGCTTTTTCAATCTCCTCCCTCCTACTAGGAGGAATTTGATTTGATACCTTCAGAGGCTTTGACCGTCTACGCTTTGGACGGGTTGGGGAACTCCCGGATTTACCCGAGATATCATCGTCGTCCGAACTGGAAGAGGTGCTAGGCACTTTAGCGCGGAGAGGGTTCACCGATAAAGCGGATGCGTTTGGGGTTCCTAGGAATTTTCAATTCCTAGTGATTGTTCGATGAACCATGAGAGGCAGGGGGCCGTCGGTTCAGGAGGAGCATGCTCCAAGCAGTATTTGCTTCGGGTGCGGTCCCGCCAACGAAAATGGATTACGAATCAGATCGTTTCGCTCAGAGAAAGGATTGGAGATGGAATTCACGCCCAACCATGAGCACCAGGCATTCCCTGGTATGGTTAACGGAGGTATCATCGGCACTCTGTTAGATTGTCATGGAAACTGGACTGCTGCGGTAGCCCTCATGGACCAATCCGGGCTGGATGAGCCCCCATGTACAGTTACTGCATCATACTCGATTAGTCTTAGGCGCCCGACTCCTCACGGAGTAACTCTCAGAGTCACATCCGAGATAGTAGAGATTGGAGAAGATCGGGCCAAGGTGAGCATGGCTCTGAGTGCTGAGGGCAAAATCTGCGCTACCGGCGAAGGTTTGTTTGTTGCAGTTAAGGAAGGTCACCCAGCCTTCCACAGATGGAATTAGGGCTGATTACACGGCATCCTTTAGAACGGCCGAGGTTAAGGGCTAACATGACCCAGTCAGAGGACTGTGATTCGCACGAACTCGAGGACCTAGGACTCGATTCACGCATTGTCTCAATGCTGCGAGATGAATGGGGTGTTGAGAGTTTGTTTCCCCCACAGTCGGAGGCACTCCCTCATGCCATTTCAGGCCAGAACCTGATGCTAACCATACCTACTGCAAGTGGTAAATCTCTAGTGGCCTATCTGGCTCTGATTCATCGCTTGAAGAACGACCTCGAGGGAGGGCGTGGAATCTATGTTGTTCCCCTGAAGGCACTAGCTAGAGAGAAGGCTACTGAACTCAAGCAACTAGCCTCCAAAGTTGGACTAAATGTTGGCATCGCAATAGGTGACAGAGATGGTGAGACTGGAATGGTCGATGAGTCAGATATTCTAGTATGCACCAGTGAAAAGTTGGACTCGCTTCTACGCACAAATTCAGATTTGATGAATGATGTAGGTATTGTCGTCAGCGATGAGTTTCATCTATTGCATGATCCGAGTCGTGGACCAACTCTCGAAGTTCTGCTATCTAGAATCAGACACAGAAGGCCGGATGCGCAGATTATTGCCCTATCAGCAACTGTTGGGAATGCACCTGAAATGGCAGACTGGTTGGATGCTGAACTCGTGGTTTCTGAATGGCGCCCTGTTACTTTGCGTTATGGCACTGTGAACGGACTGGAAAGTAAAGTGCACAGAATTGATGGAGGAGATGAAGGAGAGGTTCTCGAAGTGCGACATCTCGAGGGTAAATCCACTCGTCAATTGCAAGCAGTCCTCTCAGATACTATCTCAAGAGGAGGTCAATTACTTGTTTTCGTCTCTTCGCGGTCGTCTGCCCAGAAGGAAGCTAGAGAGTTGTCCAAGCATTGTAGAAAAATTCTTGCTGATGGCACTGATGATTTGACTTCCGAGTCTGCAGAAAGATGGGAGGAAATTGCGAATAGTGTATCTCGGTCGGAGGGTTCGAATCTCGGCAATACGCTATCCAACGCTCTGCGTGGAGGCGTGGCTTTCCATCATGCAGGCTTAACTGGAAGGCAGAGAGGGGTCATCGAGGATGCTTTCAGAGAAGGCGATTTAGCCTGCATAGTTGCAACACCTACTCTGGCCCAGGGTGTCAACCTTCCAGCTAGAACGGTAGTAATCAGAGACTACAGGAGATGGAGTGCGGCGGCTGGGATGTCAATGCCTCTTCCAGTAATGGAAGTCATGCAGATGATGGGTCGTGCTGGTAGACCAAAATACGACAATGTGGGAGAATCGTGGTTGCTTGCTAAAGGAAGGGAAGAAGAAGACAAGTTAGTCTCTCTATATCTGCACGGTAAGCCAGAAGAAGTTACTTCGAAGTTGGCCAATCCAAATGCAATGAGGGCAGAAGAGGACCCGGCACTACTTACTCATGTCCTCTCAATGTTGGCTACAGGAGGAATTTCAGACAGGGATGCGCTAGGTCGTTTCTTCTCCAAGACATTCCTAGCCACTCATCTTGACCCTGAAGATCTCGCCGCTCGACTAGACGATGTAATCAGTTGGCTCGCAACTAACGGGATGATTGACCGAACTGGTGAATCTGAGGAGGTGAAACAAAGGATGCTCGAGGAGTCTCCCCTTGAACAGGATGAGGAATGGGAGGATGAATTACCATCTTGGGTAGACTCTGCATCCGAAGTATTGGGGATTGACATCCGGGGGGAGCGTGGAGAATCCCAATTCAAGCCTAGACGTGGTCCGCCAATTTTCGGATTCCGAAAGGCGAGTCTGCACGAGACATACGAACAGGATCCACCTGAGCCTGCCTCAATGACATATCTGGCTACTGCGTTAGGAGAGAGAGTTTCACAACTGTATCTCAATCCCATTTCGGGCCGGATGTTAAGAGATGGAATGAGTAGAGCGATGGCAACTCTGACCGGGGAGGATCAGTATCATCAGGTCTCACCTCTGAGTTTGCTTCACCTAGTTTCGTGTACTCCTGATTTCCTACCACTGTGGCCAAGGAAAGGAGACTATGACGCTATTCAGGCAGCCATCCATGGCCATGAGAGAGAGTTCCTAACTGAGGCTGTGGACCTAGATGAGGAGCGGCGAATGAAGGGCGTTTTGGTACTACAGTCCTGGGCAGACGAATACAGAATAGACCAGATTGAGGAAGAATGGGGAGTTCAGCCTGGAGACCTTAGGGGCAGGGTCGAGATAGCAGAGTGGCTGCTATATGCTACGAGAAGAATACTTGCAGATGATGATGAGTTGGCTAGTATGGGAAGAGATTCGCATAGAACTCTTGTTGAGGCGGTGGATGAGATGCACCGGAGAATAAGATACGGCTGTAAGACTGATTTGCTTGGCCTAGTGGCTCTGAAGGGAGTCGGTAGAACTAGAGCGAGGCAGATGGTGGACTTGCTAGGAGTTTCTAACGCGGCCGATTTAGCCGAACTGACTGAGAGAGATATGGGGAAGCTTTCTGACTTGCGCGGCTGGAGTCCTCGACTAGTCGAAGGCATTGTCAATACAGCTTCACGCACTGTAAGGCGTCAATCACGATAGATACAATTCTTCTAGTCGAGGCCATCGGCATCCGTGGACGAGTCATCTGGTATGCCTTGGTTTCCCGCCTGGGGGATTGAATTCTCTGAGCCGATTGAGAATCCAAGCTCGATTGTCTCAGTATTCAATGAATGGAGACCAAGTGACCGTTGGTTGCTTCTATCGTATCATGCCGCCTGCAGCGAGGTAAGGCTCTGGACAGTCTGGTCGGCCCTAAGAAGAAGGGAGGGGTCTGACAGAATGATTGCCAGAACTCCTGATGCCGAGTTCCTTCGACTAGTATCAGGTACTAGGCAGCTAAGTATTGCATTTCAGCGAGCAGGTTTGAGCGAAGGAGATGCGTCTGCATGGATAATATTTCTCCCAGAATTTATTCTAGGCGAAGAATTCGGTGAAACTGAAGTTCTCAGATCGACCTATTCAGACAACAATCTAGAAGCGACTAGACTGATAGAACATCTTGGAGCGAAACTCCTTCCCAAGAGACCCATTCCTACTGAAGAGGGATTAATTCGGCTCGGGGCTTTGGATAATGAGGAGAGTATCGAGCCTCATTCTAGGGAGAATGTATTCCTAACTCATTCAGCATTGGCGGACATGTGAGTCATCGGGAGTCAACCTCATAGGCGGGTTACTCGAGCGCGTACCGAGAATCATGGCGAAGTTTCACGGCTTCAGGCATTGTGTTACCTGCAAGGTCAACTGTACCCCCGGAAACTTCGTCGATTTTGAGAATAAGAGATACTGCACGGCCTGCTGGATAGAAAGCAATAATCCTAATCATCCGGAATTGGAAGATACGAGAAGAAAGGTGAGCGAGGCCGTAGAAGAATGGAAGTGTGCCAAGTGGACTCGTGAAGAGGGGCCTCTTCCAAACGGCCCGAAGTCTTCCCGTCAGAGGTTGTAGATTGAATTCGTTCATTGATGGCGACTTTGACGCCACAAAATGGGAGAATATAGAGCCTTATGCAAATAATCTGCTTGAACGAAAATTGACCTGCTCGGGTTGTCTAGAGTCTCTGATTAAGGATACCTCAACCCTTGCTGAACATATATCAGAGGCGGGAGCTCTGCTGTACATCGGTATGACATGCGACACAGAGAGTGAGGAAAAGCGTAATTCATTCCTAGACTTCTCTAGTAATGTAAGGCCAAAACTCTCTGAATTCTCCGACTCTCTGAATAGAAGGATTGTTGGTCATCCTGCAGTAGGAGATCTTCCGGAAAGATACTCTCTGATGCTAAGAGGAATGAGAACTGATATCGAAATCTTCCGTAAAGAGAACATACCTCTGAAAGTGAGACAGACAGAGCTTGTAACCGAAGCTCAGGGCATTACAGGCAGTATGACGGTTGAATTCGATGGAGAGGAACGAACATTTCCTCAAATGAGTGCATACCTGGAATCGAACGAGAGATCGGTACGTCAAACAGCATGGACTGCAATGTCAGACCGGAGAATGCAGGACCATGAGAGAATGTCTGAGATATTCGACGAATTGATTTCACTTAGACATCAGATGGCCCTAAATGCTGGATTCGAAAGTTTCACTCATTTTATGTTCAAAGCGATGCATCGCTTTGACTACTCTATCGAAGATTGTTTGGAGTTTCATAGCTCTGTAGAATCAGTCTGTATGCCCATACTTAGAGAGATAAACAAAGAGAGAGCGGGGGCTTTGGGGTTGACCGAACTAAGTCCCTGGGATGTTAATGAAAAGACTGGGTCTGGGCCCGATATTCATGGAAGAGAGCCACTTAGGCCGTTTCAAACCGTGAATGAGATGGTGGAGAAACTCTCAGAGATGTTTCACGAAATCTCAGATGACCTAGGCATTAAATTCGACAAATTAGTCGAAATGGATACTCTCGATCTAGACACTCGGAAGGGCAAGGCACCCGGTGGCTATCAGTACTATCTCGAGAAGAGTAGGGTTCCATTCATCTTCATGAACGCTGCAGGACTTCAAGGGGACTTGGAGACAATGATTCATGAGGCTGGCCATGCATTCCATTCTCTTTATTGTGGACATCTAGACCTGATAGATGAGAGGAATTATCCTATCGAATTCGCAGAAGTTGCATCGATGTCGATGGAATTACTTACACAGCCATGGTGGAACAAATTCTACAACGAAGAAGAAGCGAGTAGAGCGAAGAGAACACACTTGGAAGGTGTCGTATTCCTACTTCCTTGGATAGCAACAATAGACTCATTCCAACATTGGATTTACGAAAATCCTAGCCATACTAGGGAAGAGCGTGCAGAAGCTTGGTTATCCATTAGAGAGAGGTTTGGTCCACAAATGGATTGGAGTAGTCATTCAGAATTCAAGGAAGTTTCATGGCAGCAGCAAGGGCATCTGTATGGAGTTCCATTCTACTACATCGAATACGGAATCGCGCAGTTGGGATCATTACAACTGTGGAAGACTCAGTTGGGCAATCCACAGAAGGCACTAGAAGACTACGCCAACGCGATGAAACTGGGCAACACTCGAACTTTGCCAGAATTATTCTCCGCAGCGGACCTTAAGCTAGGATTCGATGAAAGGCATTTCCTCACACTAATGGAATCTGTAGAGTTGTCTCTAGAAGAGTTGCCCGTCTAGTATTCGGACCCGAGGAGTCTACGAGACTAATCTCGTAGACCCTCGGTTGTCACGGTAAAGACCGCTTCGCCATCAGGCAAGTTGGGGCTGTCGATTAGGCGAGCTATTCTACGGCCCCCCTTCGACTTCCTCAGGTACAAGCGGAATGTGCTGGCGTGCGCCACTATGTGGCCGCCAATCGCCTTAGTGGGATCTCCCCACATGGCATCTGGCTTGGACATGACTTGATTCGTGACCAAGACCAATGCATTGTTTACATCGGAGAGTTGTTTCAACTCCTTCATGTGCTTGTTCAATTTCTGCTGGCGTGCTGCAAGCATGCCTCTGCCGATATATTCGGCACGGAAGTGACTAGTTAGAGAGTCGACAATGATGAGTTTTACATCGATGTTCTTGGACATCCTCTTAATCTCGTCCACCAGAAGAATTTGGTGGGCTGAGTTGTATGCTCTCGCTACATGAATCCTGTCTAGGGCATCTTGAGGATCTATCCCAACTGCCTCGGCCATCTGGGCAATTCTCTCCGGCCTAAATGTATCTTCAGTGTCAATGTAGAATATTTCTCCGTCAAAGCCTCCCTTGTCGAAAGGTAGGATTGAGTTCACAGCGAGTTGATGACCAATCTGCGTCTTACCGCTACCGAATTCACCGAATACTTCGACTATGGCCTGAGTCTCAAATCCTCCTCCAAGGAGTTCATCGAGGGAAGATGAGCCGGATGTGAGCTTTTGGACTAGTTTGCGGCGATCGAGTAGCGCAGAACCGCTAATGAAACCGCCGATGTTTGCCATCTTCTTCGCGCCTGCGATAATCTTAGCAGAAACAGCCTCACCGAGTTCGGCCTGCTCGGCAAGTTCTGATGGGCTCATTACTGCTATAGCAAGCAGTTCTTCGAAGCCTGCTTCCCGTAGTTTCTCCGCAGTTGCTGGTCCGACTCCGGGTAGATCTTCAACCGTCAGTTCGGGTTCATCAACATCAATCACAATCTCTTCTTCTTCGACTTTCTCACTAGCTGTCTTCTCGCTCATCTCGTTCACCTATTGCTCCTACCTCATCTTCGAAGGTATATGAACAAACGAATGGCCCTATTCGAATGTTGAAAGTGCTTGAGATGTATTGTTATCCGCAGTACAACGATTTTCACTTTCAGTTTGGTAGCGGGTGGTGGATTTGAACCACCGGTCTCCGGGTTATGAGCCCGACGAGATAACCTGGCTACTCCAACCCGCTGTGCGTCGGCGTCAACGGTGGAATATATGAACAGCACCTTAGCAGCCTAGCAGGATGCCGAGCAAGAACAGTCATGGGACTTCTCGTTCCGTCGTTAATCCGGGCGAAGGCGTGGACGGCAATCTGTTGATTCGAAACTCGACGATGATTGTAGGCGGTAGTATCGTCGAAGGAGACCTCAGAGTGATTGGTGGCAAGATTTCCTCTATAGCCCCCGGAGGAGGTCTGGACGCTCGCGAAGGAGAGATAGTAATCGATGGCGAGGGTCTGCATCTACTTCCTGGTGCCATCGACCCTCATGTCCACTTTAGAGAGCCTGGTCAGCCTGAGAAAGAAGATTTGGAGAGCGGTAGCAGAGCTGCTGCTGCTGGAGGCGTCACGTCATTCCTAGATATGCCGAACAACATTCCTAACGCTACAAATCGCACCACACTGGAGACAAAAATTGCTCTTGCTGGCCAGAAGGCGGTGACTCATCACGGTTTCTTCGTTGGAGCAACTAGAGACAATGTGAGCGATTTGCAAAGTGTAGAAGGAATGGATGGAGTCTGTGGAATCAAGATATTCATGGGAAGTAGTACTGGTGATTTGCTAGTCCATGAACAGAAACATCTCGAAGAAATCTTCGCCAATACCGGGGGCATAATTGCAACTCATGCTGAGGATGAAGAGCGGCTTCAGCAACGTATAGCAGAGTTCGGTCATCGTACCGATATCACTTCTCATGCAGAGTGTAGAGATGTGGAATGTGCTTTCCTAGCAACCAAACGAGCAGCAGCACTCGCGAAGGACCACGCCCACCGACTTCACATCGTGCATCTTACTAGTGCGATAGAAGCGGACTGGTTACACAATAACAAGGGCGATCTCATCACAACTGAGGCGTGTATTCAGCACCTTACATTTGACCAAGATGATGTCGAGGCACTAGGTGTGCGAGTACTGATGAATCCTCCAATTCGCTATACTGAGGATAAGGATACATTGTGGAAGCGTCTCAAGGACGGAACAATCGATTGTGTTGTTACTGACCATGCTCCACATACCTTAGAGTCCAAGTCTGTGGGATACCCAAAAGCACCAGCAGGAATGCCTGGTGTGGAAACATCGTTGCCGCTAATGCTGACTCACGCGATGAATGGTAAATGCAGTGTGAATGATGTTGTTCGCTGGATGTGTGAAGGTCCTGCCAGAGTCTATGGGATGAAAAATAAAGGCTCACTAATCGAAGGTTACGACGGTGACTTGACTCTCGTAGACTTGCAGACTCGTCGAACCATCACTGATTCAGATACTTGGACTAGAGTAGGTTGGACGCCATATGATGGAATGGAACTCACTGGCTGGCCGATGTACACCATTGTGGACGGAAAAATCGTCCACAAGAGGGAGGTCGATGGTGCACTCCGCGGAGTGCCCGTAGCCACCCCTGGTTCTACAGGTAGAGCATTGCAGTTTGACTGATTAGCCTTCTACAGTTGCCGACTCGCCGTCTGAGTCATCTGAACCTTCAGACTCGATTTCTTCCTCAGTCTCGTAGTAGTAGACCTCGGTTTCATCGTAACCTGGCAACTCCAGCTCAACCATGGAAGTGAGGTCATCAGTCCTGTGAACAGAGGCTCCGGCGGCGGAGAAGGCATAGATGTAGTCGCCCATGAAAATCGATCTGCGTATGCTGGTCGAGCCGCTCCACCAATCAGACAGTCCGTCATCGTTGTAGAACTCAGAATGGTTTACCATTCCATGAGTAGATAGTGTTCCATTCTCTGCATCGACATTAATCAGTTCAAGTGTTGAAACAAACTCGTAACCCGAGTATGTGTAGGTCCTGTCCTCGAACTCAATCTGTTCGTAGATGTACCTGTATGTCGACAGTGGCACTGCGAGTAGTTGCTCTGGAGCCCAATAGGTGAATGCCTTGTGTTCGTATGTGGCCTCAGAGTAGGACCACGACCATCCGCATCCCCATTCGTCACAATGGTCATCTTCGTAGGCAGGCGACAACTGGAGTGAGTCCGCTAGTGTGGGGTTTGTTGGATCACTGACATCGAAAAGTGATACCTGAGTCATGGACCAGTCTAGTCCGAGTCCATCTGGCCCTGGGCCGATTCCAATTGTCAGAAGAGTGTCTGAATCAACTGGATGGATATATGTAGAGACTCCCGGAACCTCCAGCTCTCCTAAGATTACTGGGTTGGTTGGGTTAGTTAGGTCGATTACCCACAGAGGGTCGATAATCTCGAATGTAACTAAGTAAGCCCTGTCGCCAACGAAACGAGCGCTCCAGATACGCTCATCTGGCGCGATGTTTCCTACATGTCCAATCTGAACCATTTCAGAAGATTCGTCATCACAGCCCTCTGGAATCATGCACTCCGCAACTGCGAGAGTGAACACATTGTTGGTCGGTCCAGTCCATTCCTCTGTTCCTTCTAGCCACCAGCGACCCCAAGCGTCTTCAGTTGTTGCTACACGGATTATTCCGTTGTACTCTGAGATGGAAAACTGATCCTGAACTGTACCATCAACTCGCCCTGAGGCTACATATGTCGTCTCTGAAGGATTGCTAATATCGAAGACATGGATATTGGTTGCATCGTCCCAGCCGAAGTTCCTCCAGAACCACCACCAGTCATTGGCTGGCTCTGCGAGTACCATCACATCCTGTGAAGCATATACATGCGCCCACGAGGAAGTGATGTGGTCCAGTTGCATCTCAGACTCATCTCCGAGTAATCCGATTGTCATGATTGTGCTAAAGCCGCGACCTGCGCTGTCGGAGCTGGCAGAGAACTCGCCACAGTCTTCCGAAGTCGTAGGATGTTGGAAGAGTCCATCTTCGCCCACCTCATACAGATGGGGTGCGAAGTCATCCAGAGTCAAATCGTCGATAATCGCCTGATTTGCTGCGATGGTCTCCTCCATGCTCTGGTTCCAAATTTCCATCTTCTGCTCATCGGTATCTGCCTCCCAGTAATTCTCTGGAAGATAGACCCAAGTCCTGAGTCCATCGATATGCGTCCAAAGGTGAGTGACTGAGCGCATTGTCCCATCGACTAGTCTTGCAGTGTGGTAGTTGCCCTCAATGTACAATTCACGCTCGACCTCGGGTGCACTCCTGTCTGTTATGTCCACTACAGTATACTTGACCAAGTTCTGAACACGGGTGTAGGTGTAGGAATACTCCTCCTCGCCGGGGTAACTGACTGTGACCTCTTCGGACATGAGTTCCCTAAGTGGATCATCGTGAGGTAGACTCCAGTAGTAGATGGATGATGCAATGACCAGTCTGTCGCCCTCAAGCATCATCTGCATAGGATAACCCTGAATGCTAAGGTTGGACTCAAGAGTGAGTTCACCAAACTCTGGCACGCCCATGATTACCAGAAGGTTTCCATTCAGCATGTAGATGTGGTAACCGTCAGTCTTCAGAAAGTCAGCCTCATCTACGCCTTCTTCCTGGTTGTTAGTTCCTGAGAACTCGCCCTCACGATCAGAGTCGCTATCGGCAGATCCACCGGCATTGGAGCCAGAGTCATCTACTGCAGACTCGGGTGCTCCGTCCATCATTGCTACGCCTTCCTCCAACCATACTCCGCCACCACGCCAGACAGGGCCAGCCCAATGCCAGTATGACTGCTGGTCTAGTGAGACTAACATTTCATTGTAGATTGACTCCTGTAGATCTCCTAGAAGTAGGTCGCATTGGTCGTAAGTCTCGAGTACAGGCGTAGACCTCTCTCGCTCAGGCAGGTCGAGGTGAGGATATTCACTATCGAGCCAATCGAGGACTGAGTCAATGACCTCATCCTCGACATCGACTATGTCTTCTACCGCGCCCAGACACCCTGAGCTAAGCATCATCATTATTGCCACAATTGCAGTCTTTGGGCCTGCGTTCATGTTGACTGCCAACGGCCTAATAGATATCAAGCGGTTGGTTCAGTGATTTGACACTAAGACTGTTCAATTAGCAAAGGAATCGGCCTATTGAGAGGTCCCGGGGCTGGAATCGGATCTTCAGAATCCTCCCCCTCTAGGGTCAGGGCACTCGTCGTTGTAACGTCTCCTTCTTCGTCGAAACCGGAGACGAGGGCTTGCGTACCGCTCATGAAAATCAGGGCGGCGATGTGTAGGTCCAAGTTTCGGTCCATGGAACCCCTATCATCGTCATCTGGATGATAAGTGACTTGGGTTCTTGAGTCATTCTTGCATCATAGAGAATTCTGATCATCAAACTCTTCGTCCAATTCTCGGGGATTAAACCCAGACCAAGACTCAATCATGTCTAGATCCTTAGCAATCTGTCTCCTTCTAGTTCCGACATACGCAATTCCAGCCATAATCGCCACGGTTAGTACAACAATGAGGAAAGGAAGGCCGCTTCCTAGCAACCAGTCGACCAAATTGGTTTCCTCTGGCGTCTCAATCTGTACTATCTCTACAAGTCCGGGGCTGACTGTATCTCCGTCTAATGCCCAGACCTCGACTCTTGCGGTGGAACCCGAAAGTGTCCAAATTGAAAGGTAAGACCAGATGCCATCATTCGCAAATTGGTCGCCCTCTACTCCGTCATCACGGAACTCGAGTGTCTGAGATACTCCGGATGATCGCAACTCTCCCCTGACAGAATTGGTAGTCCCGTCGGGGTCGACTAATCTGACAGTAATCAGCACTGGAGTAGGGTCATCGTTTTCGAATACAACTGGATTGACCTCGAGTTCGTAGAGTTGGGGTGAACTGGAGCCAATTGTGAGGTTGATTGACATGGATGAGGCCGCCCCTCTAGAGTCTTTGACAAGTAGATCGACGCGAACTGGTCCCGGGGGAAATGTAGCTGAGTAAACCTGTTTGTCACTGAGAAGAGTACCGTCAGATAGACTCCACTGATAGAGAATGATATCATCATCGTAGTCGTAGGATTCTGAAGCGTCGAGCATTACAGGTTCTCCGGGAGGAATGTACTGTCCTTCAGTAAGTCCGGCTATTCCTGCCACAGGTCCAGTCTCAAGAACCGTAAGAACCTGTGAATGTACTCGCTGCATACCGGTGGAGTCGGTCAGTTCGAATCTTAGAGTATGTACTCCTGCAGGAAGGTAATCATTGTACCAATAATTAGTGGTCTTGTCTTCAAGAATTGGTTCTGACATAATGTCTGAATAGACGCTTACTGTGAAATCGTCTCCATCAGGGTCGAACGACTGTCGGAAGTCGAAGAGAACTGGTAAGTTCGAGTAGACCTCGATACCAGGCATCGGAGAGTCGAGGACTAGCACAGGGGCGGCTTCGTCGACTCTGACCATAATTTGGTAGGAATCGCTAGCCCCTGAACCGTCTTCGATAGTCAAGGTGACTTGATGGACACCTTCTGGCAACCTGGTCTGTAGAATCCATCCACTACCCATCGGCTCACTGAGCTTGTCACTCTCCCAAAGTACGCTGACTAAATCGGTACTCTGATCGGTGAAAGGGTTGCAGACAAGTCCACTACCATTATTGAGAAGATCAGTGCAGGCAGCATCCCAGTCGCCTGAGCCAGTGGCATCGAACAGAAGCAGCTCTCCTGAATCGGTAAGGATACCATCAGATGGGCTCGCGATGATTGCCACGGGTGGAGAATTGATTACTCTAAGTTCATTGCTAGTGGTACTCCACATACCAGCATGATTAGCCAAATCATCACTCGCGTGCATAGTAATCAGATGGTCTCCTTTCGACAAGGTTCCTTCCCAGATTATCTCTGAATCAGGAGTAACTCCGGATGCTAGGAGTCCGTCCCTATCACTCCAGAACTCAAATCTGACAGCATCTCCCTCTGGGTCAAATGTGTCGGATCCATCCAATCGAACTGTGTCAGAGGACTTTTCTCCTGATCGAATAATTTCCATACTGGCCACAGGTATCTCGTTAAACAGTTCGACATTGAAGGTCCAAGAGACTGGGACATTGACTCCATCTGAGGCATACACAGTGACTGAGAACTGATTGGGCGCTCCCGGGAAGGAGGTGATGATAGTGTCTAGACACTCAGAATCTCCCGATGGAGGTTGCCCAGTTCCATCTCCATACGAGGTCTCGACCCAGCAGTTCAGTTCGTCCCCTTCTGGGTCATAGGTACTCGCTAAGTGAATTGTAACATTGGCAGTGATGCCAAGATAAAGAGTCCCCCATGAGGAGATAGTAGGAGTAGTTCCTACCGATAGCACAGGAGGTAGGTTGATCAACTCAATTTCCCTAGTCTCTTGCACGCAATGGTTGTCAGTATCACAAACCTCGAGAGTAATCTGGTGTGTTCCATCAGATAGACAGGTTGTCGGTCCTGAATTTGCTTCAAAGACTGAGCCATTTCCATTTAGTGGGCCACAAGTACTCGACAGGTCTCCATCGATATTACTAGTCCAAGAGTATGACAAATCATCTAGGTCAAGATCCCATGAGCTTGAGGCATTGAATGGGACTACGCTACCGCTTGCTAATATGTCCTCATCAGCAGGTGAATCCCAAAGAATGAATGGTGGCTGATTCTGTAACTCAAGGCGACAGAATATCGACAAATCCGAGTTTAGTTCGAAGGATGTGGAGTCATTGTGCACTCCATCGTAATCGCATCCAGTATACACCATGTTAGTGTCTGACCATCCTTGCATCGGAGTCCAGCGCTCTCCGATGAATGGGCCGTATGTCTCAATTCCTGAGTAGGGCATGGTGGCGGTATGTTCAGACTCATACAGATCGAATGACATGTTGACTTCCGCATGAGGAATATGTAGTAGGTTCTGATTCACCACATGCACCTCTACCGGCCACATCACATCGGCAATGTTGTCCGATCCAGTAAATGTCGGAGTACCGAAATTAGAGGACGATATCCACCTTAGGTGGCTATTGCCCAGCATATCGAAGGTGTCAGATGATCCGGATGAGAACCATGAATCGGTGAAGTTAGCGAAACTATCCAACATGGAGGCGGGAGCGCTTGAATCGCAGTCAAGTGCAATGTTGTCGGAAAACAACTCGCTGTGATCGACCAAGTCTAGACAAGAGGCTGTATTTCCTATGATGAAGCTGTTCTCAAAGAAGGAGCTGATCTGACCATCGGCATCCCAGAGCATGCCTCCATTATCTCCACTGAGATCAACTCCTCTGACAATTCCATCGACCTCATCGAGTTCTATGGCATGGCTGCTAGAGTTGCTAGCAACTCTTAGATCATCGATGATTACTGTACCATGGTGGTCCATTCCCGAGTTATCAATATCTAGAGCGGGACCATTTACAGAATCTCTGATTTCTGTAGACAATAGTTGCAAATCGACGCTTTCGCGTACGACTATGCCATGCTGGTCCTGAATCGAAGTACACTCGAAGCAAGTGACATTCTTACCTCCACTCATCACATCATTCGACTCTTCAAAGTAAATCCCAGCACCTAATTCGGGAAGCGTGACTCCGAGTCCATTCTGAAATGTAGAAACATATGCCAGTTCGACATTACTTGAGTCTCTAACTGAAACCCCATGGCCGGCGTTTCCTATACTGAGAATACCTGAGAGATCCGGATGGAACTCTCTCAAATCGACTCCGTTGGCGCCATTACCCGTAATCACCCAGTCTGCGCCTTGGGCTCCACCTTTCCACAATAGAACACCAGGTCCGGTGGAATTAGTCACCACGAGATCGTTGATTGTGGGAGCCCAGTTTGCGCTGCGCATGAACATCCCTGCTCTGTCATTAATTGGTGCACTTGAACTCGCTCTTCCATTGCTGTGGAGTTCGATTCCATTCAGTATGGTAGAGGGTCCAATCATGTATGCCTTGAAGCCAACAGCCATGTTATCTTCGATTAGAGCGTCGGTGACTCTCACACCGCTAGTATTCACCTCAAAAGCAGCGTACCCCAGCCCTGGAGTCTTGGCCCCTGGTCCTCCGGTACCTCTCAAGACTAAGTCGTTGAAGATAGCATTGTGAGGTACATTGGAAAATAGGCTGTGATTGTACTGCTCTACCATTACTCCTCGGTATTGGCTGTCCTCAACCGTAAGTCCTACGAAGTTAGGTCGTGTTGTCCAGCCAGAAGTGATGTGTCGAACATAGACTCCATTGTCACAACGAGTCACCGTGGAATCAGAAATTAGAGGAATTGAGTCTTCGACCCAGATGCCTGCAGCTATGGCTAGAGTCGATCCAGTGATGTTGGAGATCTCAAGATTGGAAATCAGACCGCCTGAGTTTCCCCAATAGTTTACACCTCTAGTGATTAATCCATCAGCAGTTAATCCATCCACAATTGGGGCTGAATATGCCCCGACGGAGAGTCCTATCCCGTATCTCCACGAAGTTGAGATTCCGTGTAGGTCTTGTCCTCCTCCATCAATTACCAAATCGTTGATTCGTGGAGAAGCCCCATCAAACAAGTCAACTGCGACCCTGTCCGCATTAATCACTTTGAGATCGTTGAGAGTAGGGTCACTGTCGTATATTGTGACCCCCCACTCAGCATCGGTTATGGTAAGGTTCTCAATCTTCGAGCCCAAACCACTGCTGCTAGAGTTGAACACAATGCCCTCGTGGTTACCAATGATGGACTCAAGAATGACCGGGTCGGACGAAGTCCCCTGAACAGTAATTCTACCAGCAACGAGAATGCTCTGATCATCACCAAGTTGGATAGTGGTGCCAGACTGAACAACTAGTATATCTCCGCTCTCTACTGTGTATCCACTAGTTAGTGTCACTGTACCAGACCATACGGTCGTAGAACGGGGTCCAGAGCTAGATGTTGCCACGGCTAGAGGCGCATAGGACGCAAGAAGGAGCGCGACTAACGCTATGACGGCCATGCGGCCGTCCTGTCGTTCAAGCATGGCTTCGGGCTCGCTCTCTGACTGTTATCCCTTGCGGGCTGATGAGCAGTGAGGGATTATCGCACAGCAGAGGTCATAAACACCAACCGAACGGGTCGCTTTGAGGACTCATGAGTACAGCATTTGTACTAATCAGGGCCGAGCCTGGTTGCGAGCGAGAGGTCTACTTGTCGCTGTTGGACATCGACAGAATCACAGAGACTCATGTCGCTTACGGAGAGTACGACATCATAGCTAGAATCGACTTCGATGATGAGCATGAGATGGCACAGACTCTCATCGGTCAGATGAGATCATTACCTGGCATTATCAAGACTGAGACTCTGATTGCTGTGGAGGTCTGAGAATGGCTGTTGGATTCGTACTAATCACTACCGAGACTGGTTGCGAGGTGTCTGTTAGAGAGGCTGTCAGCGCGATTGAAGGAGTCGTCGGACAGTGGATTGTCTTCGGTCCGCATGACCTGTTTGTGAAGGTCGAGGCAGATGATGAATCGGAGTTAACTCGCTGTATCGTGAAGGGTATCAGAGAGGTTCCCGGAATCATTGAGACTAGGACGCTAATCGGTGCTGAAATCTAAATCTCGCGGGCAATCATCGAAATCAGTTGATTGGCTGCTGAGCTACACTCGGCCATCCTGAATCTGCTCACAGCCTCGTTCCAATGAGAGAGGCGGTAATTTGGCTCCAACACGCCTCTCCAGTACCATCTCTGAGCGTTCAGCCTGCGCTGCATAGGTGAGTCATCACGCAGTCTGAAGCCAACTATTGATGAGTGTGCTTCTACTAGCCAGTCGGGATGTTTGTCCATGGACTCAAGAGTGGCATGAATCAGTCTTATTCTGTAAATTCCCTCTGACGACTCGATCGCCTTACGGATAGCATTCATTGCCTCTAGAGGAATGTTTCCTTCAGTCAGAGAAGAGAGGCTTGACCTGAGGTCCAGCAGAGATACTGCACTGGGATCTTCTCCTATACTGATTTCAATCGAGGTACGAGCCCGTGCGGCCTCCGAAAGGTTGCCTGAATCTAGTGCGATACTATGCCTGACTAGCTCTATTGACAGGTTCCCTGCCGCCCTATATGGTTCGGCTAGACCGGAGAGGTCGATTGAGTCTGCTAAGGAGATAAGTTGAGTTGCCAACGATTGTTGAATCCTACCTGGTAGTCGGTCGTCATGGAGTCTGACGAGTGCAGATATTGTGGTCTTTGCGCGCTCTTCGGGTTGCATCTCGGACAATGCACTCGATTCGAGTTCCATTGCAGCCTCCGAATCGCCTCTCATCCTAGCTACTCTTGCTAGACGCATCTTACTTGATGGTCCTGGGCTTAACTCGGAGATGTGATTCTCTGCGATTGAAACCTCTCCTCTATCAAGAGCCAGGTCTGCAGCAGCTTCTCTGAGTGGCTCGGAGTCACTAATTTCGACTGCCTGTTCTAGAACCACAGCGGCAGCCGCACTATCCTCATCGGCGATACTGCCGATGTTCTCACTAATCCAATCTGTATCCATCTCTCCTGCATTCATCATGTGGTGACTCTGGATTCTGCGAGCCCTTGCTCCGTCTCTGGTTGACCATAGACTCGCGGCCTTGGAGTGCATAGACTTGGCTTGATCAGAAGACCATGTTCCTCGCCTGACATTTCTGATTAGGTGATGAGGTTCAGCAATTGTTCCCATCCACCTGAGAATTGCGGCCTCATCAAGTTCCAAGGTTCCAGACTCGTCAAACAATTCCTCAATCGCAAGAGGAGTTGGAGATATACAAAGTTCGTCGAGTGTGGTCATTCCATCCTCACTCAGCCTGCGCATCACTGTTGACTCGACGAAGTCCTGTACCGCTTCAACTCTCTCTGGAAGTGTCTCCCCGGGAGACCATAGGTGTAGTGCAAGTGGGTGACCTGCTAACTTCTCCGCCACGCTCACGGCCTCCTTCTCGTCCAAATCACTAGGTAGAATCTCAATTGCATGTTTGGACTCCAGTCCATCTAATACAACCTCTGAGAGTGTTTGAAGTGGCCCGAATGGACTAGGTGATCTGACTACAACGAGAATGGGCGAATCGCTAGACGCGGCCTGATTAATCAAATCAGCAACTCCATCAGAGTGGCGATGGTGCAACTCTTGAGCTTCATCGATTACGAGTAGTGTTCTCTGTCCTGCCGCTGAAGAAATAATAGTCGAGGAGTCGCTCAGATTCTCGCCTAACCACATCTCTCCTATTGTAGAAGTGTCTGAGTCGATTGAACAAGAGGCCCATCGGACTGCCCAGCCGCTGTTTACGACTATCTCGGCGATATCTCTCGCCAGACTGGACTTGCCCACCCCTGGAAGTCCGCTGAGAAGAACGCTAGTTCCCCCAGTAAGCATATCGACTAAATTTTCTGATATCTCAACCCTACCGTGAAGAGTTGACTTATCTGGCAGTGGCCCGTAACTTCTACCTCTTCTAGTGGCAGATTCCGGTTCGTTCTCTGAGAGAACCTGTCTACCAGCATCAGTGATATGGACTACAGTTCTACGACGAGAACCTCCTCCGATTACATGTGCTTTTCGAGTAGTAATCAGGCCATCCTCTTCCATCGATGTAAGTGGGATGTGAAGAGCCGATCTAACCACTCCTAGAGATTCGGCGAGACCGGGGAGTGAGAGTTCACGGGGCACATCCCAAGTCTGTTTCATCTCATCTCCAAACTGGGCGAGTCGGGCGAGGATACGACGCTGGGCCTCGGGAATCACAGTATGCGAGCAAAGGCACGGGTTCATGGGCGTTCACCTGCGGCGCATCAAGTACATGGCTCTCAAACAGGATAGTCTTGAGATGCCTCGTAAGCCCGGAGTCTATCTGTTCCGGCGCTCGGATGACAGGGTAATGTATGTCGGTAAGGCGACTAATCTACGCTCTCGCGTCCGGTCCTATTTCGCTGCCAACCCTGATCGTGATATGATTCCCCTTCTAATCAGGGATTCAGATCGTATCGACTTCATTGTAACCAAGAGTCCTAACGATGCGCTCATCCTTGAGCGGCAACTCATCAGAGAGCACAGGCCGCACTACAATTCGATGTTGAAGGACGATAAATCGTATCCTTTCATCGCCTTGAGTTCAGATGAGTATCCGAGAATCATCTACACCAGAAACCCCCCTAAGGATGCAAAGCTATGGGGTCCCTTTTCAGATGCCAAAGCTGCAAAAGAGGTCATCAAGTTAATCAGGCGTTTTTTTGGAATCCGGGATGTTCGTGATAATCTTCCCTTCGGTTATTTCGAATCATCAGACACAGATGACTATCCGGAACGTGTCAAGGCTGTTGAGAGTATTCTCGATGGGGATGCTTTATTGTTGATTGAGAATCTCCAACGAGAAATGGATGAATACAGTAAGAGTCTGCAATATGAAGCGGCAGCTAGGAGTCGTGATCTTATTGCAGCAGTACAGCAAACACTCGCGCAGCAGGTCATTCACTCAAGATTCTACCAGGAATGTGATGCGGTAGGATTTGCCAATCGGGGTGATCTGGGGGCCATCGTTCTTTTATCTGCACAGGAGGGTATGATTGTTGGTCAAACGCAATATCCACTAATACATCGTGGAGATATTACAGAATCCGTGTGTCGCGTCCTCTCTGAGCACTATTCCCAGCGTAAACCACCCAAGACAATCCTTGTTCCATCCCCAATTGGAGAATGGATGGAGGAGTGGTTAACTGAACGCAGAGGATCTAAGGTCGAGGTGAGGAATCCACAAAGAGGTGAATTGACCAAATTACGTCGAATGGCAGATGCCAATGCTGAGGCTCAATTAATGCGTAATCAACTCAGACAGAGTGGTAATTTGGAACAGAGGGCTGCAATCGATGGAGCGAGATTGCTAGATATGGAAAAATTGGACAATATTGTCTGCTTCGATATGGCTCAGTTGCAAGGAGAGGAGCGTGTGGGTGCAAGTATCAGCCTTCGTAATGGTCGTCCAGACAAAAAGGAGTACCGGACCTATGTGGTGAAAGATATGTCCATGGATGATGTTCGAATGATGGCTCATGTCATTGAAAGATGGCTCAAGAGACAAGAAAAATGGCCTGACCTTTTGCTCATCGATGGTGGAGTCGTTCATCTAAATGAAATTCACAACCTATTGATCAATCATGGTTTGATTGATTGTCTTCCTTTAGCATCCCTTTCAAAGCGTGAAGAGACAATTCACAGAATCGACAGAGATGATATCATTCTAGATCGTCGTGGGCGTGTCCTTGTCTTCGCGCGAGATGAAGCTCATAGATTCGTCAATTCATTCCATCGTAAGAGAAGAGGTAGGGGTGCATTGAGTGACCCCCTCGAAGAGATAGAAGGAATTGGAGCGAAGAAGATTCAGGCTCTGTTAAGACACTTCGGAGGTAGACGAGGTATCGAGCATGCAAGCATCAGAGAATTGCGTGAAGTCCCGGGTATTGGCAAGTCGATGGCGGAGCGTATACACCAGCATTTGAATGGCTAATCTTCCCACCATTTTTCTTCTTTTTCAGATTATTCCCGGCGGAACCCCATGGAAGCCTATTCGAAGAATGATTCGTCAACAATTGTGGCTCCATCATCGAGTTTACCGAACTCCGACTCCATGGCTCGTTCGGTGATTTCCTGTTCCTCGACGCTGGCCTCCTCTGCTTTCTTCTGTTTATGTTCTATCTTCCGCCTCCTACGTCTACTTATTAGCATCCCAATTGCGAAAATCAACATGAAAATGTAAGGTGCTAATTCGCCAATAACAAACATCCAACTCACTTCAACTGAATATGATACAATGTCATTGTTTTTGCTGCACTCGGACCAACTAGTAGCTTCAGGACAGATGGGGGTTCTGTACACCACTACCTGTCTGCCATCTTGCTCAATTAATTCGCCCAAACCTTCTCTACTTTCGAAACTGAGTACTCTAACCGAAGAAGGAAGATGGATCTCCATTCGAGCCGAAGAACGAATGGTCCCGAACATGGTGTGCTCCATCAGAGGAGTTACCTCAAGGAAGAATTCAACTCCGTCCAAGTGCACTCCTGATGAGTTAGCCACAGGGTATCCAAATGCAGAAAGAATCTGTCTTGAAATACTGAATCCAATAGATGCAGGCTGCGCGGCGATAGAAATTTCTTCTCCACGCAACTTGGCACTAACTACTGTAGTCTCGACCTCAAATCCTAGACGCATTGGGACACTGTCTCCTGTCTCGGAGTCAGTGGGCATGGTCACCGTATCGAAAACGGCCACCAAAGGAGTGTCTTCGAATGCTCCTGTGATAACATAGGGGCCCATACCGAAGTCCTGAACCGTCTCTATGCTACCAAATGACTCGATTATTTCACCAGATTTCATTGTCAACTCATATCCCAGTGACTGCAATCCCTGATTAGATATCTCGAGCATTATAGGATTGTCAACGCCAAGGTCGAGGGGGGCTTCGAGATCTGAACCAGCAAGTAAGCCGCCGTCTATCCTGTCTCCAATCACAATCCCTCTCCTTAGCAGGTCTGACGGAACGGGACTGAGTTCGACACCTTTCTCGTCCAATTCTATGCCTAGACGGTATATTTCCAAAACGACCTCGGCTGAGAACTCAACCTCTGCCGCGAATGAGGTCTCTCTGATGGAGAACTTCTCTATGTCCACCGTGATGTCGAATGAAACACAGGTCATCTGATTGGGGCCGCAGATAAGGTCTGGACTATTCTCCTCGCATGGGTCGGAATCGATGCAGATCGGGTTTCTCCAGTCAAAAATTCGAGTACCCTTGAACGCGAAATCCTGCTCCTCTTCTCCCAATGAAGATGCAGTGATTACTACTTTGGATGGGTCGTCGATAGTGGACTCTATCCACTCAGGAAGATGCAATGTGAGTGTCAACTCTGTATTCGGCATGTTTTCGGGCAGTAGATCGTACAGCCAAGAGGTGTCGGCCTCCATCTCCACCTCTAGAACATTCATCAGCGAGGCTAAGTCCTCATCAGTGACCTTTGACAGGTCAATAGTTGCGATGTCGCCACCGGTGTTCTCTAGGATACGTTCCACGACAGAAGCGACTCTCATCGGGGTCGATTGGGAACTGGTCTCAAGCATGATTGGCCAATCTCCACTCATGGCACTCTCGCCCTCTGTGCAGTAGCGCACCTGCAGAGGTTCCTCGCAGGTCACACCAGGAGTGTGCTGAAATCCTAGGCCCCCGTTCTCATCTGAATCTGAGAACTGTGGTGAGTCAAACCAAATCTCGGCCCCGAAGGCCTCAGAGAAAGCAGATGACATCTCTGCAATTGGTATTCCCTGAAGTAATGCTGACAGGTCCTCATTTACTTCCTGATCTAGTAATCTAATTCCATCGGATGAAATCCAAGGAATCTCGATTGTACCATCATGTAGGTCAGCATTCCAATCACTCAATGTCTCAGAGTTGAGATGATGGATTGCAATCTGTAGATCAAACATGGAATTCTGAGGATCAGAGGCATCGATTTCGAGATTTATCTTGAGTGAAGGGTCTTGTTCTCCGAATGTGTAAGTTGGAGTTGTAGTTGGTCTGTGAATGAGCTTGGATTGCAAGACAATCGAAGTAATTGCTGCCTCGGTTACTGCCTGAGTGTTGTCTACTGTCACAATCGAATAGTACTGAGGGTGCCCGTCGAGGGTTCTACTGAGAATCGTCCCCGGTTCCTCAACACTCTCAGCATTAGCATAGTCTGGTGGCATCACCGAGAGTTCCAACCAATGTCCCATGGGTGATGTAGCATTGAATTGTGAATTCAGTGAGGCCCCCATTGTTAGCATGCCCTGCATCATTCGATTGATGTCTGAGGTCTCGGGCTTCAAACCGAAGGCTGCAGTATCGACCTGCATCTGTAGTATTGCTTGGAAGCAGATAGGAGGATGAAACGGATTGTTCTCATATCCGTTGACCTCGTCAATCGAGTCATAATCGGAGTCATAGATGCATTGAGTGTCGGGCTGCGACTTGTACTCCACCTCAGAGACCGTGGTAATAGTCGTGGTATTGACATTAGGGAAGTTAATGTCGATGAACTCCTCCATAATCTGTTCCACGCGCTCTAGCATAAGATCGGAAACAGAGTCTCCACTTCCTCTATCAAGGCCCTCATAATTTCTGATATAATCTGCAGGGATTCCATCCCAAGGAGCGCTGTCTCCCTCAAGATCAAGATCATTTAGATTCAAGTCGTCTCTGGACATCTCGTATACTGCCATATCAACCCTCATCTCGACCATTTCGGCATCGGCTACATCTATCTCCACAGAGCTTGCAATCCACTCTGGGCCCGGTGTCAAATCGAGTGAAGAATCGTAATCGTCACAGACGCCATCGGAACTGTTCCAAGTCGAGCAGATATCATTCGTCACTTCGGGCTGACCAGGGGGTGGTGCGGCTACGACGGTTTGCATCAACAAGAGTAGGGTCAATGCAACTGCCGCGCGGCGCATGCCGCGCGGATGGTCAGTCATCCACCATAAGTCTGAATCCGGAATGCGTCGTCAGAGAGGCGATGCACCGGCAGGACCCTCACGGCCGACTACGTGAAAGCATCGCCCAATTGATTCAACAAGAGAGTGCTGATACATCTCTCTTAGAGGTGATTCCAAAGCGTTGGGAGAAGTTTGCTGATGTCGCACTTTTTCAGCATGATTCGTTCTCAGAGAAAGGTTGGTCTTCCATCAATCAGGCTGATCTTTGGGCTGCGGTGGCAAACGCACTGAAAGTTGAGAGGATTGGGCGAGTTAGCGAGATTGTGGGTGAGAAGAGAGAGCCTACCGTAGAGCTGGTGCTCGGTGAGGATGATTGGGTCATCAGAAGAGAGAATGGAATAGACTACGGGTACAATCTCACCAAGTGTATGTTCTCAGCCGGGAATGTAAACGAGCGTCGTAGGATGGGAGAGGTTGCAAAACAAGACGAAGTTGTTCTCGATCTATATGCAGGAATAGGTTACTACACTCTCCCCATACTAGTGCAATCACAGGTAAATCATGTCCACTGCTGCGAGTGGAATACCAATTCAGTCAAGGCTCTGGAGTCAAATCTGAAGATAAATGATGTTTCAGATAGATGTTCAGTTTATGTCGGCGATAATCGAATTACTGGGGATGGTTTGAAAGGTATTGCAGACAGAGTTATTCTAGGCCTTCTACCATCTTCACAGGGAGGTTATTCTGTGGCTATGCAATCACTAAGTGAGTCAGGAGGTATGTTGCATATTCATGGAGTTGCTCCTGCAAAGGACTACTCTGCTTGGGTTGGCGGAATATTGGATGAGTTGAGGTCAATCGATATGCATAGAATCGTCAATGAGACTGCACTGATTCGTGTCAAGAGTTACGCCCCTCACTGGGATCATGTAGTTCTAGATGTGTCAGTCGAGTGATTCCGTCGAACTCAAGTCAAACGGCCTCGACCCGCGTACATGGCAGGCGACTGGTTGGCTGAAGCCGCAGCCGCCTACAATGCCGATTCTATCCAATCGAAGGATGCTTATCCGGCTCATGTCCTAGTGCCAATAGATGCTCTCTCGACAATTCTAGAGTGGACATTTCAATCGCTTCCTGATGAGATACTTGTAGGGATGGATACAGATACATCTCTGCCACATCGTGCCGATGTCGAGGACGCCTTGCGAGGTTCTGACTTCGAGGATGGGCTGTTCTCTGGGCAGGGATTTGTACTCGGAGATCCTCACTTGGTGAATCGAGGAGATTCATTCTCAGTACATCATGTCCCCGAGGAGTGGATGGATGGGCTCTTCGACACCTCTCGTGGGGTCCGAGGTGGTCGCTTCTCATTCTGGCTTCATACTCACCCCAATGCACCAGCAATTCCGAGCGGTGCTGATGCAGAGTCTGCTCAGTGGACCGAGGGTTGCGACATGATTCTGGGTGTGCGATACTCTCCTGAGGGGATGCTGCCTTGGCTTGAGGGAGTAGAAGGAGAGCGTAGAGAACTGGTACCTACTGAGGATAATCGTCCAGTACTAGGGCGTGCTGTTACAGGGCATCTGATTCACGGCCTAGAGTTGATTGCGTTTCACCGTAGAGGTTTCGGAATCAATGTACTGCTAACCGATTCTACTGGAGTACCGATAGGTTGGGATGAATAGTCACTCTTCTGGAACAAAGATGTGTTGACGATAGTATTCCAGTTCGGCGATGCTTCCTTTGATGTCGTCGAGAGCCCTGTGTCCTGCTGGCTTTGTGGCTCTTGGCAGATTGGGATACCACCTATCTGCAAGCTGCTTGATGGATGTCACATCGACGCTGCGATAGTGGAAGAAGTCGTGTAGATTTGGCATGTAGCGCCTGAGGAATCGCCTATCTTGCCCTATGGTATTTCCACATAGTGGAGGCTGCCCCTGCCTACAGTGCTGGCTTACGAAATCTAATGTCAACTGCTCAGCCTCAGCCATCGAAATGCCCTCGTTTCGGACTCTATCCAAAAGACCATTCTGCGTATGGTGAGTGATGTTCCAGTCATCCATCTTTGCTAACTCTGACTCGGGCTGCAAGATAGCGATGGCTGGTCCAATTGCGACGATATCTAGGTCTCCTTCAGTCACTATTGTTGCAATCTCGATAATCGTGTTCTCGTCGGGGTCTAGACCTGTCATCTCAAGATCAATCCAGACTAAGCGCTCATCGACCATGTAATCGCCTCCGGCCGTTCGGTCTTATTGCTTCCCTTCCGTGGGCCACAATGATAGCATACAAGCGTCGGCCTTGACCTATGGTGAAGATTGGATATCTCAAATTGCTTAGGGAAAACCGTCCCTTCAGACGGTTATTCTTCGCCAATGAGATCTCATACATCGGTGATTGGTTTACGGTCATCGCTCTGTTCATCCTCGCAGGTGAGGCTACAGACAACTCTCCCTTGGCCATAGCAGGAGTTCTGGCCTCACGAAGTTTCTCCCTAGCAGCATTCACACCATTCTCTGGAATGCTGGCTGATAGATACTCTCGTCGAGGATTGATGATTCTGGCTAACCTGTCTTCGCTATTCATACTCGTAGCTGTGCTATTGTTCGAACTTCTGAATAATCTGACCTCTGTGTATGTTCTCGCTGTAGTGATGGTGGCTGCAAGAGCCGTATTCGATCCTGCAGAGTATGCATACCTGCCCAACATTTGCAATGAAGAAGAGTTGCTAACTGCCAATGCATTGGCTTCGGGTGGATGGTCAGTAGCTCTAGGCCTTGGTTCCGCCATAGGCGGGTTGACAATCTCGGCCTATGGAATTGAGACGGCCCTCTGGATCGACTGTGCGACCTTCGCTCTGGCGGCCATTGGAGTAATGACATTGCCCCCAGGTGGACCCGATAGTTCAGAGAAGCGTAGTGTAGCTCCTTCAGTGGTACTTGGCGAGATTATAGACGGTTGGAAGTACATCTACTCCAATCCTCCTGTCCGTAGGATTGTGCTAGCAAAGGGACTCTGGGCCTCTGGAGGAGGCGCTCAAGTTTTCCTTCTGATACTAATCGGAATGGAGGCTGGTTTCGGTGAAGTGGCTGCTGGTGTAGGCATTCTTTTCATGGCTCGTGGCTTTGGTAGCGGGTTTGGTCCGTTGGCTGGAAGGCCACTGATGGAGAATAATTCATTGAAACCCTATCTGATTGGCCTATCAGTTGGAGTATGTGGTGCGTTCTACATCGCTGTATCTGCGGTGGAATGGTCCGAGATTGTTCTATTGTTGGTATTCCTATCTCATGCAGCAAGTGGACTGAATTGGGTACTATCCACTACTTTCCTACAAGAGAGATCTGATGATGAATGGCGAGGCAGAGTTGCTGGAACTGATCATTTTGTCATCACTCTGATGATGGGTATATCAGCCATAAGTGCTGGATATATCATGGATAATGGAATACTTTCTCTCAGAGAAGTAATCGCACTTACTGGTATTGTACAGATAGTACTCGGATTAATCTGGGTATTCGCGATTTCTCCGAGGGAGAAAGAGGCCCTAAACCAGTCTTTGCAGACCAGCTAGGACAATTAGTGGTGCAATAGAGAAGACGGCGTTGTTTAGAAGTGAGCGGCTTGAAGCTTTGACTCGCTCAGTTATCCGCCTCTGAATGTCCTCATCGAACTTGTCAATCGCATCGCCCGCAGGTCCTCGGACCTGTTCTATTGTGGTCTCGGCGAAGTCAGCAGCAAGATCGAGTAAGTTACGCTTCAAAGCCTGCAATGGTCCATCACGCGGTGCAGGGACATGTTCTCCATCTACTGTGTGCTCGACATCTATTACATCTCTCCATGGCCGTGGAACCTCAATATCTCCGACTCCCTTGAGTATGTCTCGTCCTACGACCGCGGCTTGGACTGCGACCTTTGCTGTGGTAAGATTGTACTTAGCGAGAAGTTGGATATCTCTACGAGACCGAGTGACCTTGGTGAAGTCGGTGATTACCCATGCAGCGCCGGCAATCATTAGCAGTGTGACACCAAGGTCTGGCGTCTCCTCCCAACTTGGCCAGCCTATTGGACCGAACCAGATTCTAGCCGTGATGGCTATCAGTGCTGGAAGTAGGAACGATAGTACCTCGTTAACTACAATTAGCCAAAATCCTTCGATGGGTAGTTTTCTCAATCTTTGAGAGAACCACTTCAGATGTTTCGTTCTCTCGCCAGGAGGTGCATACGTGTTGACCAAATCGATTAGTGGAGGTACTACAAAAATCAGGCGTAGAATAAATGGGATGATGAGAATAAGAAGATAAGCGTCCCAAGGTGAAGCCGGAGGTAGACTTGGGAAGGCAATCGCCTCTGCCATTGCTACTCTCTAAACTCCGTGCCTCATCAACATCACTACGGCGCCGGCATCATCTTGTGGCGACTGAAAGGGCCGAACGTGCCATGATAATGACCAGGATCGTAGAACCGATTAGTGTTCCAGCCAATACCGTAGAGGTCCTTACGAGCATAAGACAGAATCCGGTTATTCCGCAAGCATAACTGATAAACTCGCATCGAGATGCTAGGACTAGGACTGAAGATGGTACCATCACGGAGCTTGAGTATTCTCGAATCATTCTGCTCAGTAGTATGTACAACCCTTGGAAAGGAATTGCAATACAGAATAGTGCCATTGCAATCAGCAGTAGAGTCTCCGGATTTTCTGTCTTCAACTCGCTACCCTTCCAGAATAAGTTGCTGAGGCCCACACTCAGAAGACCCGTGTGAATCAGAGCAGAGGTGGTTGAGACCGATGTTGCTTCCACCGAATCCGGAACCATGCAAGCGCTCGGCTTCGTAGCACAGTTGAAGATTGCCCTGACTGAGTGGGCTCAGACGGCGTTCCTCGGAATGCGCTTACCGACCCAGCGCTTCCAGATTGGAGGTACTAGACAGGGCCACCAACAGGCGTAGTATCCTGCAGGCAGTTCAGGTGCATCGGGATAGGGGCGAAGTTTCCAGAATGGAACACTTGCTCTAAGGTGGTGATCAGAATGACGGGTCAGCTCCAACAGTGACCATCGAGACCACCTTGCCTCAGTGTTCCATGCATGCTCTGAATCGAATTTCCTATCTCCCTCGGTACGCCTTAGGCCCCAATGACGTATGTAGTTCACATACTCGAGAGTTAGAATCGAGATTGCAGATAAGATAACCCAGCCAACTGCCATAGTCTGTCCATTAGGTAGGGCAATGATTACGGCCAATGCAACTATCTGAAGAAGTAGCCCTTGGTATGATGGATTTCTAATCCCAGTTCTTCCCTTCTTATTGTGGATTCTGACTGAAGAGGAGAATTGCCCGGGAATGGTTCTAATCCAAAACGCCCAGATTCCTTCATCCTCTGTTGCACTTGCTGGATCATTATCTGTTGCTACCCACTTGTGATGGTTGTGATTGTGCTCAGTTGTGAAGTGAGGATAGTGGATACTGAACAACAACATTCTGGCCAGTCTCCAGCCGGGGCTCTTCGGTTTCTTATGGCCTAATTCATGGGCTGTAACTATTGCAGATGCAGCCGCACAGAGGCCCGTTGAGAGAGATGCTAGAACCAGCCACAAAGAGACCGATGCCTCAAGATATGCAAACCGGAAGAAGGATGCTAGGACGATGAAATGGAAGATACCGTGGGCCCAAAGTAGGGCCTCAAAGGGAAGTCCTGACTCCCTAGGTGGACGAGGTTGATTCGATTTACCCATTACAATATCCAGTATAGGGCCAACGCCCCAGACAAAGATTACTCCCATTGCAGTATAGGCACCGCCCATTAGGTTCCCTAAGATTACAATCATCGGATTTACGAGACCTAGTAGATGCACCGGCCACGGTTCGGGGCTGAGGTTCGCCGACTCAGTCATACAGGGGTGCGTGCTTGGCTCTAGTCTTAGCGATTTTCGGAGCCACGACCATTCTGCAATACGGGTTACCCGGATTGTTTGTGAAGTAATTGTGATGATAATTCTCGGCTACGAAGAAATTGATCAGAGGGCTGACCTCGGTTACAATGGGGGCATTGTATAGAGAGGATACTTTTGCTATAGCATCCTCGATTTGCGACTTCTGCTCATCATCAGAGTAGAATGTGACGCTTCGGTATTGAGGGCCAATATCGTTGCCCTGACGATTTAGTTGAGTCGGGTCATGGCAGGTGAAGAATACCTCTAGCAAGGTAGGTGTGTCAATGACCTGTGAATCGAAAGTAACTCTGACCACCTCTGCGTGTCCGGTACGCTTACCACAGACCTGTTCATAGGTTGGGTTTTCTACATCTCCACCGGAATATCCAGGAATTACTTCGCTAACTCCTCGCAGTCCCTTCAGAGCCCCCTCGACGCACCAGAAGCACCCTCCACCGAGAACGATACTATGCACGGTTTCACCTTCGGTAGTTTGGAGCCTCACGAGTAATTTCTACATCGTGGACATGGCTCTCGGACAAGCCCGCGTTAGTGATTCGAACAAAGTTGCAATTCGACTTCATCTCGGCTATGGATCCGTTTCCGGTGTATCCCATTGAAGATCGTAGGCCTCCGACCATCTGATAGATTACATTGTCAACTGGTCCTCGCGCAGGCACTCTGCCCTCGATTCCCTCTGGAACATACTTGCTCGTGTCTCCTTGTTCTGACTGGAAGTATCTGTCATGCGCTCCTTCGCTCATCGCTCCAACAGAACCCATTCCTCTGTATACCTTGTACGAGCGACCCTGATACAGGATTGTCTCTCCAGGAGACTCATCGGTACCTGCCAGAACTGAGCCGGCCATCACGCAGTCAGCTCCGGCAGCAATCGCCTTGGCGATATCGCCGCTGTACTTGATGCCACCATCCGCAATGACAGGAATGTCATTCTTGCCGCACTCAGAGACAACTCCTAGGACCGCAGTTAGTTGTGGTACTCCAACGCCTGAGACGATTCTTGTTGTACAAATAGAGCCTGGGCCTATGCCGACCTTGACGGCATTAGCGCCGGCATCTACCAGCATGTCGGCAGCCGCTCCAGTGGCGATGTTGCCCGCAACTATCTGCACCTTGTCTGGCGCTTGGCTGCGAATCTCTCTGACAGTTTCGATTACGCCGTGCGAGTGCCCGTGAGCGGTATCGACGATGACTGCGTCCGCTCCTGCCTCGAATAGTGCGAGGGCTCGCTCAACTCCCTTTTCGCCAGTGCCTGTAGCAGCAGCAACTCTCAGTCTGCCTTGATTATCCTTGCATGAGTCGGGGTTGTCTCGGCTTCGCTGGATGTCTCTCACCGTCATCATACCAGCGCATCCGCCGTCATCATCGACCACTACGAGTTTCTCGATTCGGTGCTTGTGCAGGAGTCGCTTGGCCTCCTCGGAATTCACGCCCTCGGGGACAGTAACGACATCTGTAGTCATCATAGACGAGACCTTTTCCGAATCGTCTGAGACGAATCTAATGTCTCGATTGGTGATGATTCCTACTAGGATTCCCGAGTCATCTACAACCGGGAAGCCAGAGAATCCATTCTGAGATTTCATTCGACGCAGTTCTCCAATACTGCTCTCAGGTGATACGGTGATGGGATCAAGAACTAGGCCTGACTCAAATCGCTTGACGCGGTACACCTCAGAAGCTTGGGCCTCAGCGCTCATGTTTCGATGGATGACTCCAATCCCGCCGGCCTGAGCCATGGCGATTGCCATGTCACTCTCGGTGACAGTATCCATAGCTGCGGAAATCAGTGGAATGTTGAGTTTTATTGAATTCGTTAGTCTCGAAGAAATGTCAACTTCGGCAGGTAGGACGGCTGATTCGGCCGGCATCAAAAGGACATCATCGAAGGTCAGTGCTTCCGGTATGCCTTCTTGCGCCATTAGGGATGGCCTATGGCGCCTGTACTTCAACGATTCGTAAATTGATAGTTTGGAGAATATATGGGGAGAAAAATCGGAGTTTCAGATGGTGAGAAAATGAAAAGAGACAAAACCATTCCTAGAATTACGATTGGAATAGAGACAGTCTAATCCTGTGCCCCTCTGCGAGGAGCATTAGTATGACCTTCGAAGCACCATATATTCCCGAGGAGCCTTCTCCTTGGTGGTTGAAAGGACTCGCCATTTTCATGGCATTGATATCGATATTCATGCTTCTCAGTGTGGCTTCTGGAGTACTATCTCCGATGTTTGTTGACAGGTTAATTGCTGAAGATTTCGAAGAAATAGAGCCCTATCCTGAAGATGGAACCGATGAGGAGAAGGCCGAGTGGAACGAGACCAATGAATTCTGGGATGACATGGTAGAATACATGGACGAGATGATGAGGGTCATGAAGTTCCAAGCGGCACACAGCGGTATTCTTGCCATAATTGGTCTGTTTAGTGTACCGGTGCTTTGGAGAGGTGACAGGGATCTGGGAATCAAGTTGGTAGGAGTTTGGATAGGAGTGAATCTACTAGGCGGTATGGGTTTGATGTGGATGTTGACGAGAAGCGGATTATTGATGCCCGAGTTCGCTACTGGTCGAGGAGGCGAGGATTGGGGAGCTAGTGTAGAATTAATGGAAACAATCACTTTGGTTGCGAGTTGGGGTCAGATTATTTTCTGCAACATTTGCTTCCTAGGAATTTTGGGTCTTGTTGCCAACAAATCAAAACCTCCGACTAGACTGGTTTCTGCTCCTGTTTCGGATGCAACTATTCCGCCCCAATCTTGAAGCATCGTTAACCGGTGCCGGATACATGGAACAGATGGTGCAAGGCATACTTGTCGTCAATACTGAAACAATACCTGGCATGATGATTACAGAAACTCTTGGAGTCGTAAGTGGTTCCACGGTTAGGGCTAAGAATTTGGGCAGAGATATCACTCAGGGCCTTAGGAACATCATGGGTGGTGAACTTGTGAAATACACGGAACTGCTTGAGGAGTCTCGTCAAGAGGCAATTGGAAGAATGGTTGCTGAGGCCATGAGCAGAGGGGCGACTGCAATAGTGAATGTTCGATTTGCTACTTCAGCAGTAACAGCAGGCGCAGCGGAATTGTTTGCCTACGGAACTGCCGTCAAGGCCGAGTAAGGAGGCTGTTTCTATGGCAGACCCGCCGATTGTTGTACTCGTACTGTCGGTCTGCATATTGCCTTTTTTGCTACTAGCTATCTTCGGAATTCTGTGGTCAGTGGCATATCCAGCCATGCTCATCTATGCTGTCTTGTTTAGTGGTCAGAAATTGAATGAGCAGATTGAAGATACAACATCAAGAGAGGTGTCATTGCGTGAATCATTGGGTCGCGATCCTCTAACTACGGTCGATGGTGGCTATCGAACTGACATCACTGACTGCGGAGTAGTTTGGGCAGGGGTTGTCTTTGGCCCAAGTCACTGGCACTTACTAATTGGTAAAATCAACAATCTAATTGGTGGTTCAATTGATATCTTCCAAAAAGTGGTTTCTGCAGGTAGGGCAGAGGCTATGCAAAGACTTCGGGAGAATGCTGTCGCCAGTGGATGGGACGATGTGATTAATGTGAGGATAGATACTTCTGATATGGCTCCACAAGGTTCGCAATCCAAGGTTAAGGCAGTCGAAGTCTTCGCCTACGGAACTGGTGTGAAATACGGCTAGGACTCATTGTATATTGGAGTTTGATCCAGATACATTGCGAGATTGAATAGCCACCAAGAAATCAAGTCGAATGACTCAACTAGATTCTGCACTCCAGTACCGTTGTCTGTCACCATCATGTCAATCATCGTCTCCAGGGTGTCACAAGGGCCATGATAGCAATCTGAGCCTCCTGTGAGCGAACCGAAATCCATCGAGACCACTCCGAGTTGGTCTGCTATCCTCTCGTAGTCGCTCCTGCCTCTCTGAGACTCGTGTACGGAGATAGAGAGTCTCTTCTGATCACTAGAGTCGACATCCTTCATCGAAGCGTAGCCTTCAGTATGGTAAATTTCTCTGCCGAGACGAAGTGCCTCGGCGATGTCGTTGTTGTTGGATCCTATCCATTCCGTCAGCCTAACCATTGGCCACTGCTCATTGATCTGATTGTCAGTCTCTGGAATGATGTCGACTACTAGGGTGTAGTAGCCGGGCCAGTTGGTACCTACTGCGTCAGCGTTCAGATAGTTAGAGAGAGTGACTCCTGCGGGGATATTGTCAATCCATCTGTCGACACCGTCATAGCCGTTCTCCTCGTTGGACCAAAAGCACGCTACGATTGTTCTGCGATGGTCGAACTGAGCTAGTCCTCTAGCTGCCTCTAGAACTAGGGCGACTCCGGCTCCATTGTCATGCGCACCGATTTGTGAGCCCCCTCCGGGCGGACTTCCTGGCTCGGCGATGTCAAGGTGTGCCCCCAAAACCAACCATTCGTCTGGGAACATCGTACCCTCCTTGTAGCCGCAGACATTTACTGCGTAGGAGAAGTCGGATATCCAATATCTGTGAACCTGTGCGTCATAACCCATCCCCTGCAATTCTCCCTGCATGAAATTTGCAGCCCTCATGTATGTTGGGTCATTGAGAGTAAAGGGGCCCCAGCGATGATTGTATCCCGTCTCAGGATCAGCGAATGTCTCCAGCCACTCGAACACATTGAGTCCGCTGATCAAACCCGTGCTGTGTAACGCTCCATTTTCAACCGTATAAGCAGAATCGTTCTCTCTCACGACTGGGTGTTCGATGAAGGTGTAAGGTGACTGTTCGAACTCACTCGAATGGAACCACTCGTGCCAACTCTGATTGGTAGCGCGTAGCGACCATTCTTCGCGGCCTAGTGCCCCTAGGAGGAAGTATGTCGAATTGATGTTTGATGGTGCCAGCATCTCGATGCTGAGCGTACCGGCACCATCGAAGTCGAGGGTTGTGCCATTGACTACATACCCTGACTCGGGATCCAATACCAGATAGGGTACATGGACGCTCATCGAACTGGAAGTGCTGAACTCTACAGCCTGAAATTGCGCACCCACTAGAATGTCAGGAGTAATCATCAGATCTGTGGATACGATAAGCTCCTCATCTACTTCGGGAGAGAAGCATCCGGTGATTGAGGTGGTTAGTAGCACGAGGGTGAGACATGCCGCAATCACACGGGTCATCGTGTCGGATTGGTGTTGACAGTATATCATTTCAGTCGAACAAGGCAGTTTGAAGACAGGATGGCCCCACGCACGCTCTGAGAGGGAGCATATGCAAAGTCCAATCACTCGCATCGAGCCGAAAATTGCATCTCGGCTCTCTAAGCAGAAGTATCACCTCGTAGGCGAGCACGGTGGAGTCAAAGTTTGCCACTGGACTAAGCAGAGTCTGATTGCCGATCGATCCTGCTACAAGGGCACATTCTACGGGATTGAGAGTCATGGTTGTATGCAGATGGCACCTAATGTCGATACCTGCAACCTAGCCTGTACTTACTGCTGGAGAGAGCCTCACTCCGATACTCTACACAAGATTGATGATGATCCGTACGAGCTGTATCTGGAGTCTGTTCGTGCTCAAAGAAGGCTATTGACTGGTTTTGGTGGCAACCCCAAAGCAGACAGGGAAAAATGGCTTGAAGCTCAGAACCCCAAGCATGTAGCAATTTCTCTCAATGGCGAACCTACTCTTTACTCGCGACTAGGTGAGTTCCTCGACATCTGCCACCAGCATGGAACCTCAACCTTCCTAGTTACCAATGGGAGTCTGCCCAAGGTCATTGAGAATCTCGATCCACTGCCGACTCAGCTGTATGTGAGCGTTGATGCTCCGAATAAGGAGGTCTTCGATAGGCTGTGTAAACCCAAGTTCGACCAAGCTGCATTCCACAAACTTGAGCAGACTCTAGAGTTGCTTCCAAGCCTAGATACTAGGACAGTATGTAGACACACACTAATCAAACACGAGTCACTTGGTCATCACGAAGATTACGCTCGCTTGGATAACCTTGCAGATCCTGACTTCATAGAGGCTAAGGGATACGTATACGTAGGCAACAGCCGAAACAATCTGACTATCGAAAACATGCCTAGTCACGATGATGTGATGGGTTTCTCGCAGCGTTTGGCACCGCTTGTCGGTAGAGAGATTTTGTCCGAAAGAAGAGAGAGCAGAGTGGCTCTGATTGGTAAAGAAATGATTCCAATCACTCTACCCGAGAAGGTTAGAGAGTTGCCGGCAGACCTGGGAATTGCCAAGCCGCAGAATCTAGTTTTGCCTCAGGCCTAAACCATAGGACGACTCGAGCCGCACTCAGGGCAGAGTTGCTCCTCACTGTCACCGTAATCATGGAAGCAGGCAGGACATGTTGCCGCGAGAGTCAACTCTGTTTTACCATCGATGTCTATCCTTTCTTCTGAGACTCTCTCTAGGTTTAGCGAGTCGCGTACGATATCTGGAATTTCGAATCTACCAGGTCCACCAATCTGCGTGAGAATGTCAGGAGGTAGCGTTACTGTTCCAGTATCGTCGATAATCAACTCGCGGCTGCCAGATAAATCGGAGATATCCACATCTGTGCCATGCTGTGCAACGAAGCGACCGTCTCTGAGTTCAAGTGAACGTTCACAGAAAGCAGCAACATCTCTATTGTGAGTAACCAAGAAGAATGCCACATCTTCTTCCTTGTGAAGTGTATCGAATAGCTCTAGTACCTCTCTGCTGGTAATCGGGTCTAGAGCCCCTGTTGGCTCATCGGCGAGAATTAGTTTGGGCTCTGTGATTAGGGCCCGGGCAATAGCAACCCTCTGCTGCTCACCCCCAGAAAGTTCCTCTGGCATTCCACGAGATCGCTCGCCCATACCAAGACGATCAAGCAATTCCTGTGCCTTTGCTCTGGCCTCTCTCGGCAGAACGCCCTGATGGCGTAGTGGCTGTGCAACATTGTCCAAGGCGTTTAGATGAGGGAGTAGATTAGAGTCTTGGAAGATAAACGAGACTGTCTTCTGGCGTAGATCTACCAACTCCTTTCCAGTCAGTCTAGTCATTCTACTGCCTGCAAGTTCAACCCCTCCTGCTGAAGGCTTCATCAGCCCACCTAGGCACTTCAGAAGAGTTGACTTGCCGGAACCCGAAGGGCCAATCACTGCAACTGCTTCACCCTCATAGACAGTCACATGTAGGCCCCTAAGCGCAACTACATTGCCATCTTCAGCTCCCGACTCATAGACATGATAGAGTCCGTCAGATTTGAGAATCTCTGATCTCTCTTCCATCTTTACTCCCCCTTCAGTACAACTGCCAAATCAGCCTGTAGAGCCTTGCGTGTGGTGTAAATCAATGCAACCAGAACAGCTACCAGTACTGATGCATTGACAAGTGCGAGATCGAACCATGGCCATACAAGATCCCTGTCAATAGGAGCGCTCTGTCCAAGGAATATCTGGAAGATATATCCGAATACACCGAAGAAACCGTTGAATGATTCTGCGATAGCTAGGCCAAGGAACACTCCGAGAGCCATACTAACAGTTAGAATTGATAGAATCTCAAACAGAACAAGTCGTGTTACTTGGTTCGGGCTTGCTCCGATTGCCTGTAAAATTGCTAGTTCTCTCTTCCTCTGGGTCAGGACTAGGGATAGGAATACGAAAGCAGAAGCGACAGAAGCTAGTGAAGCGACGATGAACTGTAGACTGAGTAGTCCAGGTGTTCCAAATATCAGTCCACCATTACGCTCGTTCTCTCGATGTGCAGTAGACCAGTCTTGGGCAGCACTGATTCCATTGCCATTGGTAATCTCTGCATTTACTGCCCGGAGAGCATCAGCACAGTCTCCGTCAGTCTGATCACACAATTCGAAGAACCATCTTGTAGATGTGTAGGCGTCTGCAGTGGCATTACCAACTAATTGTCTGTATGTAGACTCGCCAATCACAATGGCCTGTTCCGCTTCGGTAGATGATAGTCCAGGGACCCACTGATGGCGGCCCTGATATTGGATTGCTGACTCAGTAACTGTAGTAGTGATGATGAACTCAAAGTCTGCCCCTATTTCGAAGTCGTACTCTGTGTATTCAATTGTCTGAGTATTTCCTACTTCAAGATCCTTGAACACATCTACAGCTGCAGAACCAGCTGTGAATGAACCGCTTGACCACTCAGAGACAACTGCATCGATGTCATCCCCAGGGATTGTCTGGGTGTCCCAGATTAGAGTATCCTCATGTCCATCAAATAGTACCCATGTCCTGACTAGAGAGTTCTGACTCTTCGGATTAGTAAAGATGTCAGCAACCGAGGTCATAGAAGAAATATCAGTGATATCGCTATCTCCCGATCTTTGGATTGCTAGCATCAGCTCATTTCTGGCTTGCTGCTCAGTTACTGGAGAATCAAACTGGACTTGTAGGTCCGATCCTGTCTGAGCTGATGTTGTGCGCTCGTCAACGATGGTCCCAGTGTATCCCTGCACTGCAGCAAGAGTAACTATCGACAGTGTTAGCAGCATAATTACTGCCAATCGATTGACGGACTCTGAAGATCCTGAACCTCTCAGACCCCTTCTGATATCTGATACCGCGGGAGACCACGATAGCAAAGCGGTAAGAATTCGTGGGCCTGCAGCTCCAATCCTTCCCAGAACTAATGCTCCTCCTATCCATAGGAAGAAGGGCCCTAGGAGGAACAGTAAGGCTTCAACAATGAAGTTTGAAATTAGGCCCTCGGATCCTATTGAGCCCCATCCTCCATTACCTTCGATCCAGCTCTCGGCATAGGCTAGAAGTCCGATACCGAAAGATAGGAAATGCAGCAAAGTTCTGGGTTCTCTTGTCTCGGCTACCTTTCTTACTCCTTCATCGATCTCGATTCTGAGGAAATCTCTAGTTCTGGTTCTACCGAACAGAAGTGATAAACCGACGGTAAGCAAGATGATTACGATAGTAGTAACCAGACTCAGGGTCGGATTGATGTCTATCCCGCCCGATCTGAAAGACATGAATCCGACAGCATCGAGAACCAAGGGTACAGAAATTAGTGCGAGAGAATATCCAGCAAACCAAGCGAACATGCTGGTGACTGCCAACTCGAGCATTATCATGCCAGTAAGTGTACCTTCTGTGCCGCCGATTACACGGTGGATGGAAATCTCTCTCTTGCGCTGTTCTAATGATAAAACTAGACCGTAAATCAGAACTGAGAATGAGAGAACAACAATAGGAATCATCAGGATGTAATCGAAAATCTGTATGATTCCAAGGAATATGTTGAGGAAGGTGATGGTTCCCGAAATTAGGTCGTTGTACTCGACTAGAATACCAAAGCTGGTGTAGTTTCCTGCTTCCATCTGTTCCTTGAGGTTGTCTAGCCACTTAGTCGCGTCAGCAGTAGATGTGGTTGGTAACTGGCTTCTGTCTACAGCCAAACCGAGGTAACCGTGGTCGTTGTCCATCAGTATGGTCTTCTGCTCTTCACTGAGGACTGCATCTGTAACCATCAATGGATTGAACAACAAGGTAGGATTTCCTGCACCTCCTTCCTGATATACTGCAGCGATGGTTAGATTTCGAACTGTCATGGTGACCCGGCAGAACTTGTATGCTCTCTCTCCAGCACTCCATGTGTATTCCTCACCTTGACAATCCTCGAAGTCATCATTGAGATTGACTCCTGTAAGATATCCAGTGATGTAAGTGAAATTGAGTTCAGATATTGTGTCATTGACACCCACTCCTGCGCTAGAAGCAATCTGAGAGGGTAGAACGATTGATCGATTAGCAGCAGCGTCTGCTGCACTAGCCGGCCAACTACCATAGATTATCCTAGAGTCCTGTCCTCTGACTGAATGTCGTTCCCCTAACTCGCCATCCCAGATTCCGTCACCATAGAAGCGAATTGTTCTGTCACCGTTGATTGGAGGTCCTGATGATAATGCCTCGGGATAATCCCAACTTACATTTTCCCAATTCCCAGTAGGTCCAGAGGCTTCGATAACATTGAGAGGTTGTGGAACGATGAAATCCTCATCGAAGAAACCGTCAACCCTAACTCCTTGACGTCCGAAAACAAGTCCACAATCAGAGAATGCATCCATCTGTACAAACTCATCGCATAATGATTCCCAAAGCGCTGAGTCGTTTGTTCGTCCCTCAGCATCCTCTCCCGGGCCCTCAGAGAAGTCGACCTTAGCGTCGAATATTTCCTCTTGCAGTGAATATTGTAGGAATGCTTGAGACAGACCCACTCCGTATGCAAGTACAGTAGAAATTACCAACGAGGCTAGGAAGACCCCTGCGAATACAGCGAGGACGCGTTCTCTGCTTCGCCACGAGCTCTTTGCTGCCATGACCAAATTATCAGGTAATGACATCAGTCGTGTTTTCATTGGGAGGTTGTCAACTCTCTCTATTTTCCCGCCACTTATGTCAATATTGAACAGCAAGAGGACACTGGAAATTAGTCTGAACGGCAAGGAGAGAATTAACTGGAACAATTCCAGAAGTGCCAGAAGCGTTCGACGCCTCCTTCGGCCCAGAAAACTCATTCTCCCAACCTCCCTTCTTCACCCCAAGCTGAACGGATGTCAGATGCTGCAGTGACTCCGTCTCGTAGCAGTAGCATTCTGTCTGCCATCGATGCTAGTGTTGGATCGTGGGTTACCATTAGAACAGAAATTTGTTCTTCTTCACAGAGGCGTCGGAACAAATCTATGATTTCGAGACCGCTCTTTACATCCAGATTTCCAGTCGGTTCATCGGCTAGAATTAGAGGGCGTGAACCAGCGATTGCTCTAGCGATTGCGACTCTCTGCTGCTGACCTCCAGACAATTGATCGGGGATGAAGTTCAAGCGATCTGATAAATCCACTTTGTCCAAGGCTTCTCTGGCCTGTTCTTCTGCCTCGGCGGATGGCACTCCGGCTAACTCCAAGGAGAAAATCACATTATCTAGAGCACTGAGTCTGTCAATCAAATGGAAATCTTGGAAAATCCAGCCAACTCCTCTTCTTCGGACTTCTACTACCCGATTCGGACTCTTTGTCCCGTAATTGAAACTCTCAAGCGATATTGAGCCGGAGTCGGCATCAAGAAGGCCACCGATGATATTGAGAAGGGTCGACTTACCGCATCCGGATGGCCCCATTAGAGCAACTAACTCTCCTGGCTTGATTTCCAAATCTATTCCTTTCAGAACCTCTAGCCTGTTCCTACCGGAACCAAATCCTTTGCACAAGTCGGAGACTTGGAGCACGGACAAAGGGTGAACAAGTAACCTATAAACTACTGTTTGAGGAAAAATGGTTCGATCAGTCTAAAATCGCTGCATAGGCCGCCGATAGAGCCTCTCCCTGAGTCTCCGGGCTGAGATTCTCTTTGACATATAGAATCAACGAGTCTTCCGGGATGCGTGGAACCTCTCCTGCCCTCTTCCATGCAGCATGAATTTTCGAAATCGCATTTGCCCATGCGGAGACATCATCTGCAGGCAATAGGCAATCCTCTGGAATTATCTCGTTGTGAGCAGGCAAATCGGCCGCTAGAACGGGACATCCTGCCGCCATGGCCTCCACGGGCGGATATCCAAATCCTTCTGAGATGCTAGGGAATAGCAATGCTTCTGCGTGTTGTAAGGCTGCTACCAATTGTTCATCATCCAACTTTAGTTCGCTACCGATGTGTAGCATGTGAATATCTTCCGCAATTTCTTCCGGGAGGTTATCTAGAACTTCGCCGACGAAACCAAGTCTCTTCCTCGGCTCATCGCTCCCTACTGTAACCAACATGCACTTACTTTCATCGTCGTAATCCGAGATTAGCTCTCGTGGGCGTGAGTTTTCTTCAGGGTCCCAATACTCAACATCGACTTGATGTCGAACCAATGCGGTTGGCTTGCCCGGAAACAGTGATTCAACATCTCTACGGGTCATCTCTGAAATGCAGATGAGTAAATCAGCTCTATCCAATCCCTGCCGTAATCTCTTGAGATCTCTTCGTCGAATCAATCCCGGGTTGTGCTCACCCACCTCGACAATGTCTTCACCTGCCTTAATTGAGCGTGGTTTTAGATGAAATAAATCATGCACAGTTACTACAACCGGAACCTTACACTGATGAGGAACAAGATGTGCCTGTTCTTGATCGGTGATGTGGAGAAGATCAGCATCGGACTGCTCGATTGCGCGGGCGACTAATCTGGGGTGACTGCTCCATCTCGAGTATAGACGACTCAGTGGAGATGTTCTGATTGTATGCTCTATTGTCCCTGTTCTAATCCATCCAGGGACTAGTGCTCTTTCGAGTATTGTCTCGACAGCAAAGTGTGCTCTACCCAACCCTGTGTTCTCGGGTAGGGCGCCTCCTCTGGCAAGCATAACCCGCCTGACCATGTGGCCACCAAGGCGTATCGGACTTAAACGAGGGCGGGAGATGGGTCAACATGGAGGGAAATCGCGAGCAGGCTGGTCAAGGCCGCAGATTGCTCGTCGCCAAGGGTAGTTTCGAGGCGTTAGGAGGAGCTGAGAGAGATTTAATCCGTAATCTACCGGCCCTCTCTGAGGCTTTCGAAGTCACAGTTGCTACACTCGCTCCAGTACCTGAATTGGAGGGTGTGTGCTCTGAATTAGGCGTGGCTCTATTGTATCCTGAGAAAACTTGGGAGATGCCAGTTGACTCGATTTCTAGGATACTAGACAGTGGGGCCAGTAGCGCAACAAAGGCATGGAAGTCATGTTCGAGTCTCGAGGATACGATAGGTGACTGCGAAGCTGTCCATCTAGTCAGTGGAGATGGCAGTCTGGAATTACTGGATATGATTCCTCAAGAGACTGTTGTACACTTCCATCTACTAGAGCCGCACCGAGGCTTGCATGAGGATGTCCTCCACATGGAAATCGATGGAAGTCCAAAACGCAGCCTCAGACTAACACATGGACTACTAACCAAGGCTAGGAATGCAGACTTGAGAGCAGTCAGAAAACTGGCTGAAAGGCCGAGGTCTGCCATCAGCGGTAACTCGAATTTTACTGCATCTAGGATAGTGGACATATACGGTGTAGATGCTGGTGTTCTACATCCTAGTGTAGTAACTGATGAGTTTCCTGAACTAGCAAGTGCGAATGAGACAATGCCTAACTCCTTCTCTGGAGATTATGTGGTAAGCGTCGGTAGAGCCAGTTGGGTTAAGGGAACTTGGGAGACTATCTCTATGCTTGGAGGTACTAATCTGATTCTTGCACATGTCGGAGGCGGAGACAAGGATGATCTGAACAGATTGTCCTCGCATGCACGCAACTGCGGCGTTGAACTCTGGATTGCTCCGAGGCTGAGTTCCAACGAGATGGCTGCTTTGATGCGTGGAGCCAGGGCTGTGGTCAGCATGGCCCATGGAGAGCCATTCGGATTAACACCCATCGAGGCATTCTCAGTTGGGACTCCTGCATTGTTCGTGGACGAGGGAGGATTCAGAGATTCGATAGTAGACGGTAAAAACGGACGATTGCTCGCTCGTGATGATATCGAAGGATGGCATTCTAATTTGGAGATGGTGAAGGATTCGACTGTTCGGGAACAGTGGTCTAAGGCCGGGAAGGAATGGATTTCGGAGCTGGGACTTAGTCCTGAAAACCACTGCAGTAGACTGTTGAGAATCTTAGATTCAATTCATAATGATGAATGAACATGTTCGGAATCTATTGAAATAACAAGTATCTGAGCGCATCTCATGGACGATATGCCCAGTTCAACAACAGAAACTACCTCTAAGGCTGCCTTGACGGTGGGATTACTGCTCTTCGCTTCAGTAATTCTCGGAGCCGGGGCCCTAGGTGATGACGGTGGTCCGAACTCCACTGACAGAGATGATCGTGAACCTACTGATGATACTCGCGAAGATGAACGTGCTAACGATAACATGGATCTAGAAATCGATAGATTAGGTACTGCATGCGAATCCGGAGAAGAAGAGGCTTGTAATCGGCTTGAGATGATGCGAACAGATGGAGGCGACCGAGGAGAAGATAGGGGTGAGATGGAAGTCCGTGATTTGGGCCGTGAGCGAGGTCCAGAAGGAATGGATCGTGACCATAGAAACAGTATGGGAGTAGATCCAGAGATTCTAGTTGAGATGGCAGAAATATGGTGTCACAACCATGTATATTCGACATTCTGGGAGAATGCAGGAGATGTTCACGAGGGTGAAGAAGGATTTGAAATTGTCACCTATGATGAGAATGACAACATGGAAACGACATTCATCAGCCACGATGCAATGTCTCAGTTACTGATGGGTCTTGAGCCTCTAGTGGAGTCCTGTACTGACATGATGTTGAGGCAAATGGGGGTGCCCATTCATCACGACGAGCATGAGGATGATTGGGACGAATACGAGTGGTGTGAAGAACACCCCGAATCTGATGACTGCGAATGGATAGAAGATGAGTGGGATGAAGATGATGAGTCGGACGAAGAGGACGAAGATACCCCTTGTAACACACCTGATTGTGACGACGAGTCAGACGAGAATCAAGATTGATCTGTCTCTATTCTCTCAGGCTGGGGCCCGAGTCTCAACACTGCGAATAGGGATCCTATTCCAATCAGCATAAGCACAATGGAAACAATCGGATTCAGCACTGTGGCTGTATCCGAAGGTAGCCAAATTGGCATGATGTCGAATAGAGACTCACCTCGAACCAACTTTCCACCAATTGAAGATGCCATAGTGGTCATGAGTATAGCCATTGCAGCAGTTGCACCCTGCAGAGCGCTGAGTGAGCGGTGCTCCCAGAGACCTGGGCCTAGTCTGATTCTGCCAATAACAAAGGCAGCCCAGAATCCTGCAGCAAGTCCTGTATAGACGAATTTGTTGTACAGCAAAGCATTGTTGACAGTATTGTCAGCAGCGAATGAACCACTGAGTGCGGCTATGGGGATGAATAACAATCCAAGGCATGCACCGGCTATCGATGCCTTATCCATAGTCAGCATCATTCTGTCAGAGGATAACCTACCACCCAGTAAATTCGGCATTATGCTACCAGTAGCACATCCTATCGCACATAGGCTTGCTAACACCATACAACCGACCACGATCTCGGCCATTGCCGCGTGGAAGGTAGCTGCTCCAAACATTACTCGTCACCCCCTGGAGGATTCTCCGGATCGGCAACCCATTCTTCTTCAACCGGATCCCATAGCCAGCCCGGGTTTTCCTCTGAAGGAACCAATCTTGACCAATACTCATCTGGCTGCTCAGGACCTTCAGGTTCAAGTCCTGGTGGCTCGGGAGGTACAGAGTCGGCCTCGACTTCGGAAGTCATGTCCACGGGACCTCCTTCCCAAGGAGAGAGTCTGGCCTGTAAAGCTAGTAGGAAGGAGGTAACAAGGAGAGCCAATGCGAGGCCTTGTAGTCTAGCATCCCAAATATTACCATCAAATGGAGCCGGTTGTGTTGCCACCATCAACCAAGGCTGAGTGATAGAGAATTCACCATTAGATGTGGTAACCTGATACTGAATTCTAGTGTCGCCGATAGTCGCGGGAATGTGAGCATGCCACTCGTCTTCTTCGCCAGTAACTTCAGCATCATGAGAAATCCATTCACCTTCAAGCATCCATTGAACAGAAACTGAAGTCGTATTTGTGGTCTTGATTACCGTAGGAGAAGTATCTCCTGTCACTCTAGTATCGGGTTTCCAATCGAAGGCAAATCCTGGAAGGTTCTCAGGTACTGGTTGGACATCGACCGTGTAACCTCGTGTAAGTCCTGAATAAGCCCAATTGTTACTATTCGGATTAGCGCCATGGTGAGTTGCTACAAACAGATTCACGGTTCCTGTAGTCTGTGGTGCCAGCATGACCCATGTCAGAGTCACAGAACCACTTGATGGAACTGTGACCTCGACATAATTGTGTGTACCTCCGTTGGGGTCCTGTACAATGCTCCATCCATGGTCTTCAGGGTGGTCGTCATTGCCATTGGCTGAACCAAGTATGAATACTCCCAATAGGCGATTGCCAGATAGGCTCATGCCACTAGCAGTAACATGGATAGCGGTTGCTGTTCCAGTGAAGGTAGTCTCATCCAGGGAGACTGTGACTGTGCCATCTGAAGGAGTACTGAGTGCAGGATCTCCATGGCATGAGCCACCACAAGTATAGTCACGATCTGCATCACCATTTCCACCTGGATTAGCCACACTTGCTCCTGTGGCAAGGAGGATTGCGATGACTGTGACAATAGCCGCTCGAGATTTCATCATGGTGACCTCCTTCTGGACTCAGTAATCGATATCGCTATCGCCGCAGCACCCAATAGTACCATGATAAGAGAAATTGGAATAACTAGCAGTTTTGTCGAACCAGTCGGGTCTGTATCTACTGCTCCTGCAGCAGATGTGGCATCGATACTAACCATGTTCTCACCATCCACAATCCAGACGATTTCCATTCCTTCTACTGTCGTAGTTACCGCATAGTACAGAGTGGTCGCGACTGGGGCTGTCTCGCTCCACTGGGTTCCCGATGTGACACCTACTGGGTCCATGTTCAGAGGTACGGGATCGCCCCATGCTGGGACGGAGTCAAGGGATGTGAGGCCGACCACAGTAGTAATCGGACTAGAAGAGCGATACACTCGATATTCAGATGAGGAACCTGACCAAGATAGGCTGATCTTTGTCCCATCTAGGATTGCGGTCAGATCTGAAACCATACTAACTGGACCTAGTACGAGTTCGCTCTCATGAGTATCCGATGCGCCCATATTGTCCACCACAGTAAGCACGACAGTATGGACTCCTCCGGGTAGAATCACATCGATTGATTCGCCAGAGAGGCTTACTCCATTAACAGTCCAGAACCAAGCCACAATGTGACCGTCTGGATCTTGTGCGCCGCTAGCATCCAAAGAGAACTCAGATCCTGAAACCGCAGGGTCAGGCAGGGTAGACCATTTCGCATCAGGAGGGAGATTAGCAATAACGACTGTTTTCGATGCTGAAGACGAAAGCCCCCATGGATCGTTAGCGAAGACGGTTACTTCCCATGTCTGACCGGGTTCGAGTCTATCAGAAGTAACCGATGAGTATCCGTCTAGGTCTGGAACATGGAATCCATTTCTAGACCACTGGTAGTCGAACAATACTGTCTCTTGGTCAGGATCTATTGATGTCGCTTGAACGATAAGATCGTGCAATGCGTCAGGAATTCCGAGTTCGATTGTTCCGAAGTCACCACCCAGAGTAATCTCTGGAAGGCTCGGAGGGGCATTGAGAATCGTCCTCGATGTAGTCTTCATCGAAGATCCTAGACTCTCGCCATCGCCTGGTAAGACTTGAACTGACCAATGCTGATCTCTGACGGTCTCAGTGCTTGGAATCGTAACCATGTCATCGTAATCTTGTACCCAATTACCGTTTACCCACCAGCGAATCTGACTCGCCGATTCTAAGTCTCCGTCTATATCGGACTGTTCCCAAACTACAGTTAGGTTTGCAGATGTGTAGAGGTCTCCTTCGGGGAGCATTGTTATCGAAATAACAACTGGAGGTGTATTTTGGATTGTCACAGCACTAGTAGTAACCCAATCAGACCACATCAAGCCATCAAACACTCTGACTTCAGCAACCCACTGCTGATTCTTTGATGTGGCTTCTGGAGGCACAATAGTCATGTCATTGTATGATGAAATCTGAGTGCCATCACGTAGCCATCTGATTTCAGTAGATACCTTTGGATCGCCATCAGGGTCACTGTATCCTACGATTACCTGCAAGGAGTTGCTAGTAAACGCGTTGCCCGAGGGAGTGATGTAAGCGGTTGCAGAAGGTTGCGTGTTTGAAGAGCCGATGACGATAGTGGCGGTCCAAGCGGTGTCGCCGTAATCAGTTCCGTCATGAGGCCTGACTGAAGCTTGCCATGCGTCTCCGGATCGAGTCCATAGGCTGGAGACACTGGTTTGGCCATCCAACTCTGCAATTCTTCCTCCGTCTAGATACCAGTATATCTCGGTGTTCTGCTGTGGATTCCCATCGAGGTCATAGTACTCGTAATCGAGGTTTAAGTTGTCATTCTCAAGAGGGTCAGTAGGACTCAGTAAGAGATCTCTGGCCACGGGAATGGTGTTTCCTATTGTTACTGGCGTGAGAAGGACCGGGTCGCCATCCTCATTGACATCGGAAGGAGTGACTTCGACCTGCCACTCCTGCCCTCTAGCTATCCAACTGTTTGGGACATTGGTCATGTCATCAATGGAACTGATTCTCAGCCCATCTCTCCACCACTTGATCTGTGTCCCTTGCTCGGAGTCGCCATCGGCGTCACTGTAGTCATACGAGACACCCAAACCAGTCGCCTTGGTAGGATTGGTTGGGACATATGTGACATTGGAAGCAACTGGGGGAGATCCACCCGAGCTGCTTGACTCAGGAAGAGTCCAAGTTCCCGTACCCCAAGAGTCACCTGAGTTCTGACCATTTCCATTGGCATAGAGTACTGCCAGATTGAATGTGACATCTCCAGTTCCTGATGCTGGAGCAGTCCAATCTGCCGACCATGAACGTAGAGAGTCGCTACTATGCGTCAACTCGCCCTGTAACAACTGGACTTGTGATCCGAGGTTGGACCATGAACCTGTACTGGCATCGAGATTGAAGCCACCATCTCCGGAGATGTGTGGACCGCCGTCCCAGATTAGAGAGTAGGTCGATCCGGGTGTGTATCCTCCTGCTCCCCAGGGAAGCCCGCTGAGTGTTGGAGAGATTGCCTGTGTGTTGGAATGACAGGTGCAACCCGATACCGAGTTACCTATCTTTCCCGATGAGTTTGAATGCACCGTGTATGGTACCGATAATAGTAGTAGTATGACAACTAGAGCTGTGACACGATTACCGGCTCGCATGCGCGTGCGTAGGTGTGTAGGCTGAATAAGTTCGCGGCGACCAAAACGCCGGAGAAGATACATCCGCTGCATTGATGGATTGCTTGCAGGTCGGCGGGTTATGCGCACCATCGATAGAATAGCCATCATCGGAGCAGGGAACATGGGTTCCGGAATAGCTCAGAAGAGTGCTCAGGAGCACTTCGAGGTCCAGATGGTAGACCGTGAGCAGCAGTGGGTAGACAAAGGAAAACAAACAATTTCCGATTTTCTAGAGGAAGCTGTTGGACGCAGGATTTTCTCTCCTACTCAAGTTGAGGAAATCAGGAATCGAGTAACTGGAGTTGTGGGCACCGAGAATGTCGCTTCAGACACCGATTTGATTATTGAAGCGGTTTTCGAAGACTTTGAAGTAAAGACCGAAGTGTTTGAGATTCTCGATGAGGTCTGCGATGAGCATACTATTCTAGCAAGCAACACCTCCTCACTATCTGTGAATGATTTAGCAGGAGCAGTGGGCAGGCCGGATCGTTTTGTTGGCTTACATTTCTTCTATCATCCAGCCAAGAATAGACTAGTCGAGATAATCCCTGCAGAAACCACCACTGCCGAGACTCTGGCTGCTGTTGAGCAGTATTGTAAGACAATGGGAAAGGTCGTCATAGTCTGCAAAGATAGGCCTGGTTTTGTTGTCAATCGATTCTTCGTACCGTGGTTGAACGAGGCGTGTAAGTTGCTAGAAGAGGGTGTGGCGACAACTGCTCAAATTGATGCTGTAGCTCGTAAAGCGTTCAGAATCGGTCTCGGCCCATTCGCTCTGATGAACCTAACTGGTTCCCCAATAGCAATGCATTCCACCGATTATCTCGCTGCACAGCTGGATACTCCTAGATACTCGGCAACTCAGACTCTGCGAGATCTAGTCGCAGATGGAAGGACATGGGACATAGACGGAGATGAGGAATGTAGCGAAGATACTGCAACAGAGATTCGAGAACGTCTGTTGGGGCAGGTATTCGCTGTCTCAGCTCAGATTGTGGCTGAGGAAATATGTTCCATGGAGGATGTCGATAGAGGGGCCAAGGTCGGTCTGCGCTGGGCGCTTGGGCCATTTGAGATTGCAAACCGTATCGGGGTCAAAGAGGCAGTTAGGATGGCTGTAGTCTACGCCCAGAAAGCTGACTTGGAATTACCCGACTGGTTTACTGAGAGAGAGGAGTCCTTCGATTTCTCTTACATTGATGTCGTGGAAGAAGGTAGTATAGCGACAGTTCGCATTAACCGGCCGGAAGCGATGAATGCACTGAATGTTACTGTGGTTTCTCAGCTTGGAGATGTTTTAGATAATCTGAATGCTCGAGATGATGTGACAACAATTGCTCTTGAGGGAGCTGGAAAAGCATTCGTTGCTGGAGCAGATGTCAAGTTCTTCGTAGACAAAATAAGGGCCAATGCTATTCCGGATATCTACGACTTCACAGCCAACGGGCACGCTGTGTTGGACAAGCTCGAGAACAGTCCCAAGACCACCATCGCACTAACTACTGGTTTAGCATTGGGTGGTGGGCTTGAGCTGGCGCTAGCCTGTGACTACAGAGTTGGAACCAGAAGAACTCAATTCAGATTCCCTGAGACGAGTATCGGAATATATCCGGGACTAGGAGGAACTCAAAGGACTCCTCGAATCTGCGGCATCGAGTGTGCACGCTTCGCAGTACTACCTGGGAACTTTCTAGATGCTGCCTCTGCAAAGGCTCTGGGGTTACTGACTCATCTCGTCGAACCTTCTGCTGTCGAATCAACAGTATCTGCGATTTCTTCGCAGGGAAAACCCGGAGAGAAGTATCCCTGTGCACCCGCAGATCCAGAACATTCAGTAGTTTCATTCGCAACCTCATTCTACTCTGACAACAACATTGTATCTCTGCTTTCGGGAAGAATACCCGAAGGTTACGATACTGAAGATAAGATGGTGTCGAGGCAATTCAAATCTCTGTCTCGAACCGCTCCCGTGGCTCTCTCAATGGCCAGTGATTTACTCAATACTGCAACTCATTCAGATCTTAATTCGGGCCTAGAAAGTGAGCTTCGTGGGCTCAATACGATTTTCAGTACAGAAGACGCTCTAGAGGGCCTCAGTGCGTTGATTGAGGGGCGCAGACCCGAATACTCGGGTGCTTGATTAAGCTCTTAGTGGCGACTGGATCCAAGCTGGGGCTCGGTAGTTAGCAATAGCCGCGAACAGTATGCTCCTAAGGCTAATCTTTGAGACCTCTATCACAGTTGCCTCTTCGTCAATAGTCTTGTCCAACCAGTTCTGCATCATTCTCTCCATTAGTTTCCTCCTGTAACCAAGTGTAGATTACACACCGCCCTGCTAGAACCTGTATATGAAGCGGCCAGTAAGCACGATTACACCGAAGTGCATTTTATACACCAGATACCCCCTCGACAACCTGTTACCATGGTCTCCGACGCGATGCGAATTACCTCTCGCGACATGAAGAAAATCAAGGATGCGTTGGAAGAAGTCGAGGAAAATGGCGCGATGATTCGGAGAATCTTCGGAGAGTACAATGATGATGAATTCGATGTCTCTTGGGAAGTTGATTCTGCTGTAGATGCATTCTCGATATTTAGTTCTAGATGGGCCATTGAAATCTTAGCTACATTGTACATAGCGGGTGACCGTAGATTCAACGAGATGAGGAAGTTGTTGCGGGGTATCAGCAGTAGGACATTGTCTGACAAGTTGACGACTTGTGTGGAGAATGGACTTGTCGACAGAATTGTCGAAGACGGGCCTCCAATCCGAGTCATCTACAGATTGACTGAGCATGGGCGCGAGGCCGGTCGGCTGCTCAGTCCTCTAGTCGCTTACATGAAGCTTCATCAGGGCAGAGTTGTCGGAACTAAGTAAGTCCTCAACTAAGAGCATCGGTGATACACCGAACCGTATGCTTCAAAGGTCGTATGCCAAGGAAGAGAGTTATGGCTCTGCTTGAACAGTGGCGCAGTAAGCGTTCTTGGTTCTTCGACGGGTTAGTTGCTATCGCTGGTGGTGTAATTGGCTTTGGAGGCCTATTGCCTGCACTAGTTCCAGTTTCCGAAGGAACATTAGCCGCACCTCGAGATCATTCATGGGAGCACCCTCTGAGAAGGAGTATACTGTCTACCCTAGAGCGCTCTCCTGGCATCCATTACAGAGAGTTGCAAAGGCAACTAGATGCGGCCAATGGGACTCTCAGACATCATCTGGATGTTCTAATTAGTGAGCGTTCAGTGACCACGATGTCCGTAAATGGTAGAACCTGCTACTACGCTGGAGCGCCCAGCCAAGTTGAAATTTTGTCAGGAACTGGAGTTACAGATCAGGCGAGGGCTGCAGAGATGCTACCTGTAGGACTCTCTACTGTACAAAGGAAGGTTGTAGCTAGACTTTCCAGAACACCCGAACCGTCTTCTCAGGCTGAGTTAGCACGCGACCTCGGTCGCTCGAGAGCCTCGGTTCACTCCGCAATTGGTGTCCTTCGCCAGCGTGGAATACTCAATCCCTCTGGATTGTCCTTAGCACCTCATCTGTCCGGCCTACAGACCTCAGAAGTCGACTATCCGTGGCTCGATATCCGTGTCGAATATGCCTGAGTTAGTCTCACAGCGTGGCTAATCCTCTTGAGCCTAGGGATGCGCGCGTAGCGCGCATGTTCAGAGTTAGACTGGTCGAAGCACCAATGCCTACTGGCAGCCGAGATCCTGACATTCTTCTTGCCTGGCTGCTTGATTCGATGGGTCTTGTTCGACGCAAGAGTGATGGTTTTAGCGTCGATGATGATCAAGGGGCCTTGCATCGCATGATGAGTCAGACATTCATGGCTGAACCTCTCAAAGGATGGGATGCAAAGTCGATTAGTGATGTAAGCGGACTCTCACAAACCGGGGTTCACCACCAGATGGTCAAACTGCGAGAATCTGGTCTAATATCTACTCAAACCGATGATCGTTGGCATGTATATGTACTCAGAGGAGGGTCGATGTCTGCATCGATGGAATTGATTTCTGCACAAGCCAAGGTGATTCTAGATCAGCGTCTTGGTGCATTATCTAGATATGTCTCTGAATCGGAAGAGAGGATGATTGTTCCTTGCGAGGAAGAAGAATATGGATTTCGAATCGAGGTCGCAGAGCCTCGTGCTCTAGTCGAGGGAGAGGATTTGCTCGATGCTCTGGTTCGCGAACTAGGGTTGAATGGAGAGCGGGCGAAACATGGAGATGAATTGTCGAGGAAACTGTTAGAGGAATTATCTGGAAGTGGTAATGCAGTCAGTCTATTGGCCCTCTCTGAGAAGTTTGGAGAGTCTCGCTCCAGAGTACAGCGCTCGATAGAGAGAATGAGGGCAGCTGGGATTGTAGAGCGGGTTCCGATGTTAGAGCGTCTGGCTCAGGACATATATGCCGGTCTGATGCGTCAGAGTGATGCACGCGGTGAGGACTGGTTGATGACTAGAGGAGGACTTGGCAGGCTGGATGAGTCTGTGTCAAATTCATTGATTGGAGGGGTGCGTAAGAAATCACTTGATTCCGACAAAGTGCAAGAGATTCTCAAGCCCGTTGACATGAATACTCAAAGAATCCTACTCAATACCCTAGGAGGTAGGATGCCCTATGGAATCAGGATTGGTGGAAAGGACGGAGTTGCTGTCAGAGAAGCAGTGATGAGGAAGGTTGAGAGAACCCTCAGACGAATGAGGACAGTTGCTCAGAGATTGGATGAGGTCCTCGCTAGCAACGAGGATTAGATTGCGTGGGTTTCCAACATCCCTAGATCGCAGACCGCAAGAGCCTCTTCGTGTGTAGCCTCAAGAACCACCGGACAAGCAGATCCGACTTCGGCTGCATCCTGCCATGTTCTTGCGCAAACACACCATCTGTCTCCAGAGCTTAGTCCAGGGAAGCCGAATTGAGGAGCCGGTGTAATCAAGTCATTACCTTGAGAAAGAGCGAACTGGAGAAACTCATCGGTAACAATTGCACATACTGTATGCGAGCCTCGATCGTTGCCGTCTGTATTGCAACATCCATCACGGAACCATCCTGTCAAAGGCTCAATCGAACATTCTTGCAGTTCTGTTCCCTTGACATTGATTGAGTCATGCATCATGCCACCGCCTCTGGAGAAGCGAGTTCTTCCAAATATTCAGAGACTCTGTGCCCCAGTTTTTTCTGGTCTTGGATGGAGTGTAACTCCACTCTCATCGCAGAAGCTCCTGGGAGTCCTTTTGTGAATGAAACAGCATGTCGCTTGAGATTCTTGTTGTGATGATCATGATATAACTCCGAGCTCAACTCAACATATCTCTCCCAACACCAGTGTCTAGCTACGGCTGGGTCATCGATTCCCCAGAGTGGCTTGTCATCAGACCATCCGAGGTCGCGCTTTATCTCATGGAATAGAGTAGGTCTTCCTATGGCCCCGCGACCAATCATCAAACCGGCAGCACCTGTCTGCTCCAAGCATGCAGCCGCTGTCTTCGCATTGACTACATCCCCGTTAGCAATCACGGGAATTTCAACTGCACGCACTATATTCCTGATTTGAGACCAGTCGGACTCACCTGAATAGCGCTGTTTGAGGGTTCGTCCGTGAACACAGATGCGTTCCACCCCCTCGGCCTCGAGTCTCTGACAAATTTCCAGAGCCGTGTTCGGTCCACTTCCTGTTCCTAGTCTCATCTTCACCGTGATGGGTACATCAGCAGCCTCGATGCATGCTCGAACCATTTTCACGACTCTGTCAGGATTGCGTAGCAGAGCCGCGCCAGCGTCATTGCGACATACCTTAGGCGCAGGGCAACCGAAGTTGAGATCGATGATGTCAGCACGGTCTTGTAGCAACTTGACTGTAGTGACCATCTCTTCGATATCGCCTCCGAAAATCTGTGGAATGAATGGTTTCTCCCTAGGGTCACTTTCGACTTTGAGCCATGAGTTTGTATTCCTGCGAGTTAGTCCTGATGCTGCTGTAAACTCTGTGACTGTGAAATCGGCCCCACATTCACTAGCTAGTAGCCGGTAGGCTAGATCAGTTACACCTGCCATCGGGGCTAGGAAGAGCGGTGGTTTAGCGGCCGGCATAGTCATCGGTCCAGTACGAGACCTATGAGTCCGTCGCGACTCAGAAGGTGGATTCCCAGTCATCGACGCTTTGCGAGCGCTCCCAATCTGCGTCTGTTAGTACGCCTCTGTTCTTGAGCATCTCACGGGCTAGCAACCAGTAAACTAGTGCAAGTGAGCGTCGGCCCTTGTTATTGGCTGGGAGAACCAGATCAACATTACGAAGGCGGTTGTTGGCATCACAGATGCCGACTACTGGGAGGCCTGAGCTAACAGCCTCTGAAAGAGCCTGGGAGTCTGCTGCGGGGTCAGTTACCAAGATGACCTCGGGCTCGATGTAGGTTCTGAGACTAGGATTGGTGAGAGTTCCGGGGATGAAGCGACCTACGATGCGCATTGCACCGATGCTCTCTGCAAACATACGGGCAGGGCGCTGGCCGTACTGACGAGCACTGACTACGAGGATCCTTTTCGGGTCGTAGTTTGACAGAAACTTAGCTACAGTCCTGATGCGTGAATCGGTCTGGTGTACATCGATTAAATGTAGTCCGCCACCATCTTGACGCATGGTGTCGAGGAACTTGCGCATATCTGCTGACTTCTGATTGGTTCCAATGTGAACAGCATGCTGCTCATACACATCGAGCGGAACTAGAGGGGCTAGACTCTCATCCATGTTGAATCCTCAGCGTCGCGGCGACCTGCCATTGACTCATAAGCGCTACGCATCGCCCTGCATGGCGAGGCTTACTCCAAATCACTCAGAAACGTGCATTCGCCCTCTCCATGGACTTCTGCGAATTGCACGCAGGGACGCGTTATTGTGAGATATACATCGAAGCTATCGTGGAAAGAAAGTTGTTCGATAGGTGCCGTAATGCCGTACCCTCTAGCTTCCACTTCGAATAACCAATTTCCTTGCATTAATTGACCATCACCGAGTACAAAGGGAGTTTGTGGATAGTCCTTAGTGGCTCTTACTTCCCAATACGGATCGCCGCCTGACTCCTTGACACCAGGCTCCCATAAACGGACCTCGACATATCGGAACTCATTGGTTTCATTCCCTATTACATCCTCTATTTGTGAGGACCATGGGAATTGTGCTCGAAAAGTGATGATTAATTCAGTCACGCTCTCATCGAACATGATGAGTTCTTCTCTCTCAAACGGTTCGGCCGCCTCTACTCCTGATGATTCGAAGGTGTGATCCCAGCCGAAGGTCTCCTCTTTGGGAAATGTCGAGGGCGGCTCCCTCCACGACTCCATTACCTCTCGTTGTAAAGCCAAGCCTAGACAGCCAGAAGTCAGAGTAGATGTTAGTAGAATTGCGAGGACTAAGAGGGTCTTGGTTCGTCCTCGCATGATATGGGGAGAAGTCGATGTGACTTCAATACGCTGGATGTTTGGTGCCTCTCGGTACTCATAGGGAACGTCAAAGCCCTCGCTCGGTAACCCTTCGTCGTCATTGAGGCAGGGCAAACGAATAGGCAGAAAGGGAAGAATGTTGCACTAGGCGATTATTCTTCTTCATCTGTAGCCACACGAGGCTCGTGTACTTCTCTGAACACTACGATTCCTACTCCGAGATGATCTCTGAGTGTGCGCACGAGGCTAAACTTGGTGAATGACCAATTCTGATCATATGCCACGGCCTCAGGAGTAGTTATCGTCAAATCGTCGCCTTCGAAATCGACCTCGAAGTCGTCGCGGCCGGTATTCATGCTGAGTAGCGTCTCGACCTTCTCAGCACGATCCTCTACAACCTTCGTTATTCGGTAGTTGTAGCGAAGGGTTACTCCTGCAAGTGGGTGGTTGTAGTCTATCCTAGCACGGCCAGCGCTGAGGAACTGTAGAATTCCCTGACGGCCACCAATCTCCACAGGGGAGCCGATTCCAAGCATCTCAGGCTCGCGCACGCTGCGCATTAGGACATTCTGTCCAATGGTCTCGACTTGGCTAGCGTCGCGCTCGCCGTATGCATCAGTAGGCTCGATGTCGATGCTGTAGTCGGTTTCAGCCTCAGCCTCACTTAGGTGAGTTTCGAATCCAGCAATCAAACGACCATCTCCGACGACTGTAATCATCGGAGAGTAAGTGCGGTTCTCATCATGAGCATCATGCTCCTTTGCGACGTCCTCACGAGTGGTCTCGATAAGCTTGTCATTATCTGCGTTGAATAGATCGTAATCGATGTGGACTATTGTGCCATTGTCCATAGAATAACCTCCTGAGGCGCCCCGCCGACCTATCGCCCCTTTTTGATACGCTCGGTCCACCCGCAGGGTGGATTAGGAGGCCCTATTCCTCTTCAACGGAAATTTCACGGCTGCTCAACAGGGCCGCAAGACCGCCTAACATGATTAGTGACCAGCCTAGCCAGACTAGGTGACTGCCCTGCAGATCATAGATTGTAACTCTGACTGACTCGACTTCATCCAAGTCGCCGAGAATCATCGAACTCAGTAAATCATTAGACTGGGCCAAATCTAGAATTACGATTGTATCTCCGGACAGTCTGCTCATTCTGTCTACTTCAGAGCGTGAATTGATTGCCCCGCTGGGCGAGTCGAAACGCAGCATTCCGGGATTCAGAGTATCGATGAGTTCGCCATCTTTCCAAACTTCGATTGAAACTCCAACGAATCCGTCTCCAACTGAATAGTCGTAATCCTCGTGGTCAGAAGCAACCATCTCGGCCCCAACGAATACCATATCATAGCCTTCGTGCTCGGTCACTTGGTCCCTCTCAAGAGTGACCAAGTGAGAGGGGTCTGAACGATCGAGCATTGTTGTGGTCAACACATGGCCCACCAGCAGTAGTAGAATTCCGAGGTGCGCGAGGTGTGAGCCGAGGAGCCTCGCGCGCGCGGCATTACTACCGCCCATCCCACCCTCCCTTAGAAGAGGTATGACCTTCTTGGTCGTAAACCAAGCCTGCTTGGCAGTAAGAGGCAGGGAGATTAGGAGCCAGGTTAGAACAAACACACCGACTGCGCCTCTGGTGATGCCACTGGTAACTACAAGTTCAGGATCTCCAGGTAGAGGTAAATTCTCACTGAATACAGCTAAGGCGACCGAAGTGACTAGTGTCAGAACCAATGCAAATGGCGCCTTGTCAACTGGCAGTGAGCGTCCCCATCCATACAATGCCAAGCCGAGTGCAAGAAGAGCCAGAAGAGGTGCCCCATAGAACTCGTGTGCCTGAAGGCTGGGCCCATCTATCTCTACAGTTAGGAGGAGCCATGTCAGAAGTAGGAAAGCTGTGCCTCCATACCAAGGGACCATTCTTGCTGCACGGGTTCTTGCTGAGATACTTGTAAACGGTAACTGAAGAGAGTCGAACTCGCCCTCATTCTCAGGAGACAGTAGCCACGGGGCTAGGAATGGAATCATTCCAGCTACAGACTGCTGGATATTGGAGATCCATAGCCAGCTGGAGAATAACATCATCACAACTCCTAGAGTAATCCAATGCATCGCGGGTGCCTTGGAGTCACCATTGACAATCAGTAACATCAGCGCTAGACCAACGGCTAGAATAGCGCTGGAACCAATCCAAAGTGCGATTGCTAGGAAAATCAGAATCAGAAGTCTTGACATCGCAGGAGTTTGTTCAAGCATCGTATTTCCGCCTGCAGAAGATACTGCTGCCCTCTGCTCTCTTAGTAGATGTATCATTGCGAAACAGAACATAGAGACCATCACAATCAGATACGAAGTGACCTCGATACCAACTGGACTCCACTCTGCAATCTCGAGGACCCTCAGATAGGGGTCCTCGGACAGTGATCCTTCACCATCTGCAACGAATGCGTGAACAGATGCCCAGACTCCGTTTGCACGGGTCACCATCGTTGCATGGAAAGTGAGAGCTCCGGTTATGATTCCAATCGCGGGAGAAGCAGCAATTGCCTTGGATCCTGATTGGGCTCTGATATGAATCAGCATAAGTAAGGCCAGCCAAGGCAATAATGAGCCAGTCTCGACCGGATCCCAAGCCCAATAACCCCCCCAGTCGAGTACAGTATATGCCCACAGACCGCCTAGGCCAATACCTATTGTTCCAACTAGAAAGGCAGCTCTAGCCCAGTACAATTGAGATTCATGAATTGCCTCCGAGGAGTCGCGTCTGAGTACTCCAGCCATTGCAACGCTGGCGGTTGCCAGACACAATGAGTAGTATGCGAATACAATCGGAGGGTGGATGACCATCAAATCAGTCTGTAACAGAGGATGGAGTTCACCTTGCTGTAGTCCAGCGGGTGCGAATGGCTCTAGTAGCCAAGAGACTAAGATGATTGATACTACCAAGATATGTAGGATTCTGACCTCAAGCTTCGCTGGTTTGTCTCTCTCGGCCATCATCCAAGTTACTACTCCGAGTAAAGCAGCCCAGAGAAGAAGTGGTCCAGCTCTGCCGCCCCAAACAGCAGATACTCGGTAAAGAAGTGGCAGACCGGAACCGCCGTATCTAGAAACAAGGTCTAGACTGGAAGCATCCACCACAAAGGCACCTACCAAAAAGGCGAATGGAGAGATCTGTGCAGCGAGAGTGACATTTCTAGCTAGCAGGTCACCGGCCTTCTCAGGTCGCATAACCTGATGTAGGCTGGTCAAAACGGCGAGCGCGAGTAGTAAGAGTCCCAAATTAGGGAGGATGCGAATCACCACCCATAGAACTTAGCTCGACTATATCCGAAGGCCAGCATTGCGGGAACAATTCGCTTGAAATAGAGCCCTGGCCTTCGAATTAGGAGCCTTAGAACCACCATTGCCTTGCCGCTGACCCCCATATCTGACATCTCATTGGGGAAGCACCGAGCCATCAATGACATCTCATCGTCTGTCAGATTAAACAGTGCGTTCTTACCCTTGAGAATCTTATCGTAAGGAGGGAATTCATCCTTCCATAGTTTGGTGTACTCGGACAATCTGGAGCCACTCAGATCATCCTCCGAAATTGCCGCCGCAGCGGTCTGAGCGGCATATACAGCCGACTTCAGAGCAAGGTGTGAGCCGCCTTCGAATAGTGGTGATGTGAAGCCGGCAGCATCGCCCACTAACATTAGTCCGTCATAGTGAGTGTTTGCAAATGGTCCAGAGATCGGTATTGTACCTCCGAATGCGTGTGCACCCTTCTCCTTCCAAGGCGGGTGAACTTGCTCGAGTTCCTTGAAGTGAGTAATATCAATGAACTCGTCAAGAGCCTTCTTCGCACGGGGTCTGTCTTCAGTGACTAATCCTACATTTGCCCTTCCATCGCATTTTGGAATCATCCAAAGATATCCCTTCTCTGCATACTCTGGCCAGATATAGAAGTCCAAGTAGCCGTCAGTGGGAACTTCCAGCATCTCATACTGCATTCCCGCGACAACTTTGCCCATCTCATTGAGCGAGTTTTCTCCGTCGGGTTTGATTAACTTTGAACAGATTGCAGCGACGCCAGAGGCGTCGATGACTATCTTCGCTTGAATTGGGAAGTTTTCGCCCTTGCCATCGCACATCCAGCCGGCGAACTTACCGTCTTCCTCAATTCTCTCCATCGAAGAGAGTTTGTGATTGAGAAGCATATTGGCTCCCGCTGCCACCGCCTCATCTGCTATCCATCTCTCAAACAAGTGCTTTTCGAGGACATAGCCCTCCTCAGTGAGACACTTCTCGGTGCCATCGGGGAAAATTACGCGGATTCCCTGAACCTCCTTACTGATTACATGTTCAGGGAGCTTGATTCCCAAATTTTGACATGCAATCTCAGAAATACACTCTCCACAGTGAACTGGAGTTCCAATTGCAGAGTGATCCTCAATAAGAATGGTAGATAGTCCTCGCTTAGCGGACTGTAAAGCGGCGTTTCCACCTCCCGGGCCAGCTCCGATGACTAGGACATCACAGGCGTTCACCGCGTCTCCCATGGTACTGCGGGTAGGTCTAGCATCAAAGAAACCGTCGGTTCCGCCATCTACGATGGCGAGCGAACATTCTCATTTGGTGAGTGTTCCGGGCAGTCATGGGTTGGAAGCGGCTATCCGACTTTGTCGGGTCTCTCGAGGAGTCTGGAGAACTCCTCAGAATCCCTGATCCGGTAGATGTTGAGCTCGAGGCGGGATGTTTTGCTGATCGTATGGTCAAGCGAGGTGGTCCGGCAATCAAGTTCGAGCAACCGCGCTTACCGGATGGTACAATCAGCCCATTTCCACTACTGATGAATCTCTATGGTACAAGAGAACGTACTAATCGGGCTCTAGGAGTCACCGAACCGAAAGAAGTTGGAGAGAAGATGACGGCTCTGATGAAGCCAGATGTGGGCGCAATAATGCGAGCCCCGTGGAAAGGTATCGGACTGGCCCTAGATGGTATGTCGATGGCCCCCTGGAAAAGAAGGAAGGGTGCTTGTCAACAAGTCGTAATGGAAGAACCGGATGTGACTGTTCTTCCAATTCCTAAGACCTGGCCCGAAGATGGTGGCAGATTCATGACTCTGCCCTTGGTTGTGACTGCAGACCCGAAGACTGGAGAGCATAACATGGGTATGTATCGCAGTCAGGTGTTTGGACCGACTGAAGTCGGTCTGCACTGGCAGGCTCACAAGCATGGAGCCGATCATGCAGATGCGGCAACCGGTAGAATGCCAGTGGCGATTTGTCTGGGTGGGCCGCCTGAATTGACATTCAGTGCAATCGCCCCGTTACCAGATAATCTGAGCGAGTATGAGTTCGCTGGACTACTCTCAGGTAGAAGGCTGCCAATTGTAAAGTGCAAGACCAACGATTTGTGGGTCCCGGCTGACTGTGACATAGTAATCGAAGGTTACACGGTACCCGGAGAGACTCGTATGGAAGGTCCCTTCGGAGATCACTTCGGCTACTACTCTCTGGCAGAGCCCTATCCTGTGATGCATGTGACTCGTATCACACATCGCAGAGACGCAATGGTTCCGATGACTATCGTCGGCACGCCGCCGATGGAAGATGGATATCTCGGTGAGGCGGTGGGAGATGCCTTCCTACCTGTTCTAAAATTCCAACATCGAGATGTGTCCGATTTATTCTTACCATTGGAGACTGGTTTTCACAACTTCGCCATTGTCGCCTCCAAGCAACGCTACCCCAGACAGGGGCGCAAGACAGCATTAGGGCTTCTCGGTGCTGGACAATTGATGTTCCAAAAAGTGGTTGTCGTAGTAGATGAAGATCATCCAGTCAAGGATCTAGATGCTCTGCTAGATGTGTTAGACTATCGCGTCCATATCCCTGAAGACTTAGTCATTCTACGTGGTATGGTAGCAGATACTTTGGCTCACGCTGCTCCTTGGGACAATATCCATGACAAGTTGATTATCGACGCGACTTCAACACCCAAGGGTGACCCACACAGTGATTTACCCGAGCAGCAAGGCTGTCCGGAATCTCTGGCCGTCTCTGCGTCTGCCGTTAGAGGAGTTGTCCAAGCTAGGATGCTGAGGCCATCCATGCTGGTGGTTACTACTGACATCGAGAGTGGGCCTAGGCCGGAGAGTAGCATGGAGAAAGTCAGTGAGGAAGGTGCATCTAGACAGCGTGAGGTGATTCGTGAAATCTGTGAGTCTATCTGGTCGCTTGAAGCTGCCAAGAACTTGCGCTGGTTATTCATCACCGACGATGATGCATATCTTGCTAGTGAGGACTGGCGTCGGCGCATGCTCTGGCAGCTACTATGCCGATTCGATGTAGGTCGTGACTTACACTTTGATGAGACTGGGGGGCGTATTGCTTGGGATGCTACAGCACCGATCCCATCGAATAAGGGCCCTCTGCCAGTTAGACGATGGCCGGGTATGACTCTTCACGACCCCGAGGTGGCCGAGCGAGTGGATGCATGGCTGTCCGAGGGGGGTTACTAATGGGAGTCAAGGAGATTCTTGAGTTCGTCAAGGTCGAGCACACTCTGTTCTCACTACCGTTCGTACTGATTGGGTATGTACTGGCAGATGCCGAGTACGGTTCCGGCTCGCTAGATCTGCTTTGGATACTATTAGCAGCTGTGGGTGCGAGAGGCCTTGCAATGGTGCTAAATCGAATAATCGATAGTGATATTGATGCTGAGAATCCGCGTACTGCGTCCCGTCATTTGCCTTCGGGACTGATGGTTAAGCAGACTGCATGGGGGCTCGCTGTAGCCTTCCTAGTGACTCTTGCATTCTCTGCATGGATGCTCAACGAGATAGCGTTGAAGATGGTATGGTTACCTGTGCTGGCATTCATGATTTATCCGTACACAAAGAGGGTGTCATGGATCTGTCACTTGTGGCTAGGGCTATGTCTAGGGCTCGCCCCCGCAGGTGCCTGGGTAGCACTCGCAGCCGATGTCCACGGATGGGAAGCAATTACCGGAGTTGACGGTAATTTCCTTTGGTATCCTGAGATTTTCTTCATCTCCATGGGTGTAGCGCTTTGGATTGCTGCCTTCGATGTTAACTATGCGCGCATGGATGTCAATGTAGATCTTGAACAAGGAATCAAGTCATTCCCTTCTGCTTTCGGAGATAGGGCGACTACCGGTATGAGCGTGGCGCTAACGGTGAGTTGGGCCTTCTGCTTCGTTCTCACGGGATTGAATGACGCGATTGATGGTAGAGATGGTTACTCTCTATGGATTCCTGTAGCAGTTGTGATGGCTTTGGTAAATATCGTCGTGATGACCAAGGGCGCTCAGACTTCTATGGATTCAGAAGAGGCGATGGAATACTTCCAGAGAACTCTGTTCAATGCCTCGATGCTAACTGGCTGGGCTCTGTTAGTAAGTCTAGCTTTGGCAGAGGTGATGTGATGAAAGATTCAGCCATATTCACTCTAAAATCTGACTACAACTCGGCTGGAGACCAGCAGCAGGCAATCGACAAGCTAGTCGAACAGATCGAGAACGGACAGGAGCGTTGTGTGTTGCTTGGTGTCACCGGATCGGGCAAGACTTTCGCTATGGCTAAGGTAATCGAAAGGTTACAGATTCCAACGCTAATACTCTCCCACAATAAGACGCTTGCTCGCCAGTTATGGCAGGAGATGAGCGAGTTGTTTCCAGAGAATGCCGTGGAATATTTCGTTAGTTACTACGACTACTATCAGCCTGAGGCTTACATCCCGGGTAGGGATTTGTATATCGACAAAGAGTTGCAGATGAATGAGCGAATTGAGCAAGAGAGGTTCTCTACTGTAGCATCGCTCGTATCGCGGCCCGATGTGATAGCTGTTGGTACGGTCTCGGTAATCTACGGCCTGAACCCGCCTGAGGTATTCCAGCAGAATCACCTGAGGCTAGCAGTCGGAGAGAAGGCCGACCCGCAGGAAGTGGTCAGACAACTAGTCGGACTACAGTATCGTAGGACGGCAGCAGAGATTACTCGTGGTGATATCCGCCTTCGTGGAGAGGTTCTTGACATTTGGATGCCAAGTCGGGATGACCCGTTACGAATACGCTTCGGATGGGACGGTATTGAGCGAATTCAAGCCTGCGAATCTGTGTCTTGGGAGCCACTAGATGACTTCGAAGAGGCATGGATTCATCCTCGAGAATTCTACATGACTAGCGAGGAGCGGTTCAATCAGGCTCTCGAGGATATCGAGCATGAGCTCGATGAGAGGGTGGATTGGTTCCATAGCGAAGGAATGGATATGGAGTCTCATAGACTCGAGCAGAGAACTAGATTCGACCTCGAGATGTTGTCTGAAATCGGTTCGTGCAAAGGTGTCGAGAATTATTCAATGCACTTCGACGGTAGGCAGCATGGGGAGCGAGCATACTGTCTGCTAGATTTCTTTGCAAAGTGTGCAGAAAAGTACCATGGTGGAGAAGATAGGTACCTCGTGGTAATGGATGAGTCGCATGTGACCTTGCCTCAAGTATCGGGTATGTTTGGGGGCGATTACTCTCGGAAGAAAAATCTCATTGACCATGGATTCAGACTACCCTCAGCATACGATAACAGGCCACTGCGCATCGATGAATTTCAAAAACTGGTCAATCAGATGGTCTATGTCAGCGCTACTCCCGGGGAGAGAGAGTTGCGCCATCTAGCCGAGGTTACTGGGCAAGAGGTCCCGCAGGAACTGCTCCATGTTCAAAGTGGAGGTGGTGCAATACCAGCCGAGGAAGATAAGCCACTTGCGAGAATATCGATTCAGGGACTAATGAATAATATCGAAGGAATTGCTACGATGGAAATTCGTCCAACTGGCCTTCTAGACCCTAGCATCGAAGTTAGGAAGACAGTAGGTCAGGTCCAGGACCTCGAAGAGGAGATTCGTTTGAGGATCAAGGCCGATGAAAGGGTACTGGTCACAGTAATGACCATCAAATTTGCAGAAGAAGTTGCAGAATATCTGCAGCGGCAGGGATTCAAGGCTCACTATCTACATAGTGAAATCGATACTCTGGAGAGAACTGAGATTATCAAAGCACTTCGACTAGGGCACATCGACATCATAGTCGGAATCAACCTACTAAGAGAAGGACTAGACATACCCGAGGTCTCGCTTGTAGCAATTTTCGATGCTGATAAGCAAGGTTTCCTACGTAATGAGCGTTCACTCCTCCAGACCATTGGTAGGGCCAGTCGGAACGAGCGAGGTTCTGTTATCCTGTACGCCGACTCTGTTTCTCCTGCTATGGAGGCAGCAATTGGACAGACTGTGACGCGACGTAGGCGACAATCAGAGTACAACAAGGAACACGGAATCACTCCGCGAACCATCCAGAAGGCCTTGCCAGTGATGGGTGAAGAGATGGAAGACTTGACCTCAGGTGTTGCCGGTAGAGGCAAGGGAGGAGGTCGTCGAATGGTGGCTAAGGCTCCAGGTAAGAAGGGGCTTGAGGGTCTGGCACAGAAGTTTGGATTAGGCGCAGGCGTCTGGAATAGTTCTGACTCGGTTTTGGACAACATTAGCCAACCTGAATGGGTCGCAGCAGCTGAAGAGGTGTTTTCAGGAAACGATGAGGATAAATCAACCAAGATTAGAGAGAAGTTGGAAATGGAGATGAGGCAGGCTGCAGCGCGCTTAGACTTTGAGCGTGCGGCTCGATTGAGAGATAGAATCTTCCAATTAGAGAGTGCGTCGAATTGAAGTTCGGGAAGCAGTGCGAGGAGTCGTGTCCGGCTATAGTAAGGACGATTTCACCGCTCCCGTCGAGGATTACGACTTCTCTACAGTAGAAGATATTCGATCATTGATTGATCAAATGTCTCGCGCTGGTGGCTTTACTGCAACCAAACTCGCACATGCGCGAGATATGCTCTCAGAGGCGATGGAGAAGAGTTCCAAGGAAGGTGTGCTGAATTGGCTCTCATTCCCCGCTTGTCTGTGTGCCACTGGTACTCGCGGATTCTTCTTGGAAGCGTTGAAGCGAAAGTCGTACAATATCATAATCACAACCTGTGGAACTCTCGACCACGACATTGCACGAACATATCAGGATTATTTTCACGGAGACTTCGAACTAGATGATATTGCCCTGGGTGAAGAGGGGCTCAATCGGCTGGGCAATGTAATCGTGCCCAACGAATGCTATGGAGATATCATCGAGAGAGTGATGCTGCCCTGGCTAGAGGAGATAGAAGCTGAGCGATTGGCAGTACAGCCGGAAAACCCCTGGCTTGGATTTGGATCGGTTGAGTTGTGTTGGGCGATTGGAGACAGAATCGAAGACGACAGTTCTCTCTTGCACTGGGCAGCCAAGCACAGAATCCCGATTGTTATTCCGGGGCTTTCTGACGGTGCTATTGGCTCACAGTTGTTCATGCATAGACAGAAGAATCCGTCATTCATGATTGATTTCCTAGCAGATGAGCAGGTACTTTCAGACCTCACATGGACTGCAGAAGAGAGTCATGCTCTGATGGTCGGAGGCGGTATCTCGAAGCATCATGTAATTTGGTGGAATCAGTATCGTGGAGGTTTGGACTCTGCTGTGGCGATAACTACCGCTCCTGAATATGACGGTTCTCTCTCAGGTGCTCGTCTCAGAGAAGCAGTATCTTGGGGCAAGGTCAGACCAGATGCTCCTCAAGTTGTGGTTGAAGGAGATGCTTCGCTACTACTTCCTATTCTCGGCGCTGATTTGTTCAGTAACTAGAGGCAATTTCGCTGCACCTGCCGTGCAAATGCATAAAGACGGTCGAGGGAGGGGGCGCGCCATGTCCGTTGAAGAAATGGTACAGGGAATGATTGATGCACTAAACGAAGCAATAGGAGATGCGGCTAAGCACGATCGCGGCAACAGCGCCGCTGGAACTCGTGTGAGAAAGGCTATGCAGGCCGCTAAGAACACCGCTCAGGATGTTCGCAAGCAGGTCCAGTCTGACAAGAACTCACGCTGAATCTTCGCCCCTGTGTGCTAAGATCTCCATCAGTGATACCCTCATGGGTACTACTGGGCGCCAGCCATCACCTCCAGCTCTAAGTAGAGCTTCGTGTAGTGGACCTAGGTCCGGCCTTGTCGTTTGAGTTGCCTCAGATGATACAGGACTGTTGCTACCAGTGAGTGATGAGACTGTGTGAGTATGCTGAACAGCATCTGTAAAGCGACCCCACAACAGTGACATTTCTGTGATTATTGACTCACGTGTCCAAGGTCTTCTCCCACATAGATCGATTATTCCAGATGTTGTATTCTCAGATAAAATCAGTATAGCAAGAGCATCTGTTGCATCCCTCACATGTACCCAGTGTCGTGGGTCATCGTAGATTGGTTCTCCATCGGCCCCGTTCATTACCCAATCCGCCCACTGGTAAATCGCCTGTGAGCCCCAACTATGGGTTCCTTCCGGAACCAGTAAGTCATGTACTCTCACAACTAAATCTGCCTCACCTTGATGCGAATTACCGGCTACGATAGCAATCTCACTGCTAGAATCCTCTCCCATTGAGACGGTGATATCAGCAGTATTGGGTTCGTCGGTGATTGATGCTCCCGCCCTTACTAGCCTATCTTCGAGGACTAACCGGAATGCATCCACCATACCAGAAATGTGGACATTTTTCGGTATCATCTTACCACTAAGCAGCCGACTCGGCCTTGACCCTTTCAGCCGAAGCGAAGTGGTTCAGGCAATCTCTGAGGATGTCGATAATCAGGTTAATCTCTGCTGAGGTTATCGCGAAGTGGGGTGTAAATCTGAGGGCGTTCTGTCCCCCATGAATTACTCCCATGCCGTTTTCTCTGCACCATTCCTCGACGCCACCAAATCCGATGACTGGTAGATTATCAGGATGTAGTTCCGCGCATAGGAGAAGTCCTGTACCCTGTACACTTACTATTGCATCTGGGAATTCCTCGGCGAGTTTTTCCAACTTCGCTACGAACTCCGAGCCTCGATCCTTGATATTCTTCCTCAAATCTGGTGTGATTCTATCAAGTACTGAAATGGCAGTTTCTAGAGCTCTGGGGTTAGTTGTCATGGTGTTGCCATATATTCCAACGACATACTGCGCAGCCGCTCTCTCAGAGAGACCAACTACTGAAAGAGGATATTGCCCTGCATTTAGAGCCTTAGACCAAGTCTCCATATCAGGAACCTCAGAGTCTTGGAATCCATCGTAATCGATGATACTGAGGCAGCCCTGACCCCTTAGTCCGGCTTGGATTGAGTCGACTAGGAGCATGCTGCCGTGTTCAGAACAAAGACCGCGTGCAGTATCATAGAACTCTCTTGTCACACACTGACCGGGGTTTCCTTCACCCATCACCGGCTCCATAGCCATCAATTCGATGAAGAAGTTCTCTTCATCAGCGCGTGCGAATACAGATTTGAGAGAGTTGACATCGTTAGCTGGAGTGAAAATCACATTATCACGCTCGCGGAAGGTTGCGAGATTCTTCTCATACGACTCGCTGCACGAATCAGAAATCATAGCGGCTCTCTGAGTTCTTCCGTGGAAACCCTCACTCAAAGCGAGTAGTTTTGTCGGTTTGCCTTCATGGCGGCCGCCTGGCCCGGTCATTAGCTGAGTGTTAGCATCAGCAATCCGAAGCGATACTGTAACAGATTCCGAACCACTATTCAAACAGACGAATTGTGAGAATGGACATTCTCCTCTAGAATGTCCGACCTCTTTTCTGAGTCTATCGGCCAGTCTCTTTTGGCTGAATGAAGGAGTCATAACATTAGCCATGACCCAGTTTTGCTTCATCGAATGTAGAATGTCATCAGGACCATGTCCCATACCTAGCATCCCATATCCTCCATTATCATGCAGTACTGCACCGTGAGAAGTTACGATCCAAGGTCCCCTGGCGGCAAGAGCAACATATGGATTGACAGTCGGGGCTGAATAGAAGTTGACATAATCAGACTGCAAGTGCTTAACGAGGCTTTCCTCATCGAGTTTCAATTGTTCAGAATGATCGATTGATAGGCGCTCGAATGTACCAGCTGCTTCCTCGATGGCTCGACTTAGTGTGGGGTCTGACTCTAGGAAGTCATAGATTGCAGAATTCGAGATCCCAACGGTTCTCGCCTTTCCAGTAGAATTGCGTATGGACTCCAGAGTTGCCAGCCAATCCTCCATCATCGATGCCAATACGGGCACACTCATCAACATTCGTCTGCAAACAGTTCTGCATCTTTGAAAATAATCTAAAATCGTGAAAAACTAGAATTCTGATAATCACTCAAATAATTAAACTAATTTCAGTTTTTCAATTGGAATTTTCATTATTGATTGAAATTTCTAATTGGATTATCGGTCTTTGTTATAGTATAGTATAAGTGCTAAACAACCTTCTTCGCGACGATGAGAAATGCCCGGGGGATGCAGGTCTGACCAAACGGAGGGGGATTTGAATGAGCGATGAATACAGAATACAGGAACTATTGGAGAGAGATGTCTACGTAGGTGAGACACATGTCGGCGTAATCACTGGTGAGCGTTTTCACCCGCGCGACGAACTCGTGCAATCGATGAGAATCAAGGTCGAAGGCGAGGTAGCAGAACAATACATGAGAAAGCCGGCTGAGTTTGCTCCGCTGTCAAAGGAACTGGTACACAGTATCAGATCAGATGGAGGAGTGAAACTATCCAAGTCAATGCGCGAGTTACAACGGCGTTGGAGAAACACAGTAAGAATCGATGAGAAGTTGTATGCTCCAGATGAACTACTAGACAGGGCAGTTCTGGACAATGATGGAATGGATCTAGGGAACATAATCAATCTAGTGAAGATTAAGCGAACATACAAGGGGGTTGTACTCCAACCACATTACATTGTAAGAGCCAGGCATAACCTACCTGAGACGATTGTAGTACCAGTAGCGCAGCTAGCAAGAACAACAGCAAGACTAGATGAGGTGATTCTGCGATGTTCAGTGAAGAGACTGGTCACCTTGCCCAGTTATCTGAAACTTAATGACGAGGATTTTGAAGAAGAGTGATTTGTCCCTCAGGGAACATCTTGAAATTGGGTTTGCTTCTCGCATGTCTGCTCAGGGCGTGTAGCTTAGTTTGGCTGGAGCACCCGGCTGATAACCGGGAGGTCACAGGTTCAAATCCTGTCATGCCCACCAATTTCTCTCTTCTAGCCGGTCGGCAGAGTCATGAAGGGCCGTCAGTTCGGCTCCTTGTCACATGCCTGTGGTTAGTGGCTCCTCTGGAAGCGATGTCGCAGCCGCTCTAGCCCCTTTACTTGGGATGCAGTTCGTCGAATTAGAGAGTCGAAGGTTTCCCGACGGAGAAGGCTATGTCAGAGTTCCTGCCGAGGCGATTGCAGCTGTTCGCTCGGAGCCTGTTGTTCTGGTATCGAACACCTATCCAGACTCTGGTATAGTGAGTACAATACTGTTACTCGAGGCTATCGCAGACGTACGCAAGGGAGATCTTGCTAATCTCAAAGGAGAAGGGGAGCAGTACATGGATGATGTAGGGGGCGGTGTCTATCTAGCAATACCATACTACGGCTACTCTCGTCAGGACAAGCGTTTCTCTAGTGGAGAAGCGATTTCTGCTAGAGTGATTGCCGAGATACTAGAGAGGAGTTGTGATGGAATTGCAATCCTAGATTTGCACGAGCCATCAGTATTGCAGGAGATGGATATTCCAATCGAATTCGTTAGCGCTATGCCGGAGATTGCTGATTTACTCCAATCCGAGGTCGGCCCTGATTTCGTGCTCAGCCCTGACAAGGGTGCGATTGCCAGAGCCTCGGAGGTGGCCGGCCTAATTGACTGTGAATTCTCCTACCTTGAGAAAACTAGAATCGATGCTCATACAATTGAGCATACGCCGAAAGATCTCGATGTCGATGGCAAGGTAGTTGCAATCGTGGATGATATGATTAGCACAGGTGGAACCATATGTCGAGCTAGTGATGCTCTGCGTCGACAGGGTGCAACCGAAGTACACGCAGCCTGCACACACGGCCTATTCACAGGTGGCGCAATCCTGCGGCTAGCCACTCATGTAGACGGTGTTCACAGCACCGACTCGCTGCCTAATCCAAGGGCTGTTGTCAGTGCAGCACCTGCTCTGGCTAGGGGCTTAAAGCTCCTAATGGAGTAAGACTGACGACCTACGGTCGATTTCATCGAATCCGTTTCGTTTATATCAGCCACGCCGTGCGGCGGCTTACCCACACGAGGAGTAGTTCCAATGAGTGTACACATAGCATTTGAAACCCCAAGCGATATACAAGAGCAGGTCTACGAGATGATTAAGTCCGTAGGAAAGGATGGAAGGGGGCGTCTGAAGAAGGGAGCCAACGAAGTCACCAAGGCTGCAGAGCGCGGCACAGCCAAGATGGTAGTGATGGCGGAGAATGTCAACCCAGGTGAGCTGTTGGCCCATATTCCAATGATTTGCAAGGAAAAGAGTATTCCATTCATCTATGTCGAGGATCAGGCATATCTGGCCGAGGCTGCAGGAATGAGTATCGGCACCCGAACCGCTGCAATTGCAGTAATGGATGTCGACAAGGAAGCCGAGGACAAGTTCAAGGAAGTCAATGGGCACTGCTCAACACTTTCAGAGTAACTTGTAGAGGAGTGATTCAATATGGCTCAAGAGGCATGGCCCGCAGAAGTTGTTGAGGTGGTCGGCCGTACCGGAATGAGTGGTGAGGCTACTCAGGTCAAGGTCCGTGTCAACGATGCAGCCAATCCTCGAGATATCGGGCGAATCATAGCTCGCAATGTGCTTGGCCCAATCAGAGTCGGAGATATTCTGATGCTGAAGGATACCGGACGCGAAGCACGTAGACTGGGTGGAAGGTGATTCGGTGCCCGAGCGACGTATCTGTAGTTTCAGTCACGATGAGATCGAGCCTGGTACTGGTATGATGTTTGTCAAGCGAGACGGTAGTGTGTTCTGGTTCAAGGACAGCAAGGCTCGCAAGAACATGCTCAAGCTAAACCGAAACCCTCGCCGACTCAAGTGGACTCGTCGCTACGAGAAAGGCGGCATCAAGTAGCGTCTGAAGTCTGGTTCAACCAGTCTAGGCACATCGAATGAGTGCAAGTTGGTGGGTCAAACCACAGTTTCTCTGCCGAATCAATGATGTCTAGTTGTAGAGTAGAGCCGGTTCCTTCCTGAACAGTCACCACAGAGCTCGTACTAGCAGGCAGGTAGTCATCCCCTGTCGAAAACAGACTCAATCTGATGGTGTGATTTGCATCGACATAGGCATCAAGAGTGAAGAATTCCATCTTGGCGTTGATTGTCTCAAGCATAGGGAGCCATGTCTGCTCCTGGGTGCCGCCCTCGTGATAACGTAAGTCCATGACAGCGTGCCCTAGGTGAATGCACTGTCCAGATTCATCACAATCCTCCATCAGAGCGTAAATCTGTCCTCCAATAGTAGTTGTACGCACATCGACATGTAAACGAGGTAGGCCGGCAATCCAGACTCCCTCTTCTAGTGGGTCGGTCTCGTATACAGGGCCGGTAGAAGCATCTGGTAGAATGATGGTAGAACCTCCAACATTGGAAAGTGCCCCTCCCAAATCTAATGCAATTGTATCCATGCCCTCTGGCGGGTAGCGATCTTCGAGTCTCCATTCACCACGATTAGACTGGATCTCAACCCATAGTCCAGGTTGGTCTCCAATTCCTTTGAGGTAGAAGTCGAACCACTCTAGGAGGTCTTGCATCCAGTCGAATCTGGTCATCTGGGGATATGCTTCGCGTCCGCGTCCTTCTCCTGACCTGTCGAAGTGGTAGTCTGGGCGGTCGGGATAATCATGATCCCATTGTCCGAACAGGCCCTTGGCATCGATTCCAGCATCTTTCAGCTGATTGATAACTGGGACTGCCATGTGTGGGTCGACATTCCAATCGTGCATTCCCTGAATAAGATAGACTGAGCCGTTGTAATTGGCTAGGACACGATCGAGGAAGTATCTCTCTTCCCAGTAGGTTCCAACCGCTTCACCGCCCCACACATAAGCACCCGCACCTGCAGCGGGACCCAATGCATAGTCGGGGCAAGCATTCCCAAGATCCTCGGAGTCGCCGTCTATCCCATAGCTTCCATAGACCACATTGTGCATGAAAGGTGCTCTGGCCTCAGAAGAGCCGTTCTTCCACATTAATTCCATTACACCAATTAGTCCAGAGATTGGAACGATTGTAGCAAGGTGCTCATTTCCGAATGTCGCCGCTTGCCAGGGGGTTGAGCCGTCGTATGACTTACCAATCATGGCTACCTTACCATTACTCCAGTTCTGAGTCCCAAGCCAAGTCACTGCTGCATCGACGCCTAATTGCTCTGCATTACCCATCAAGTCCATACAGTGGTTTGAGCGACCTGTTCCCATGACTGAAACTTGGGCGAAAGCATATCCATGTGGTAGGATTTGATTGATTAGCATGCTACCGAGCCATGTGCCTGGTTGTTCTACGGGTCCAGTATCAACTGATGTTTCGTCGAAATAGGGGCCAAATTCTGCGATTACAGGGACCTTGGTGCCTTCTTCTACATCAGGTAACCAGAGGCCCAGACTGACCTTTCCATCAGGAGCGGCGCCTCCTTCTGCTAAGGGGAGGTTGAATTCTACGAAATGATGTGTCGAGTTCCACTCATTATCTGTGGCCACCAAGCCATAGGAGCCTTGCTCCATGACGAAACCATGTGGTGCATCGGTGATATAGGGCCAGTTTGCACGCTCCCATACAGGTACGCGCTCGTAATCACCAGTGGGACCTTGAGAGTCCTCAACTGAGTCAAAAACGAGATTTTGCATTATTAGAGTGATGAACATCACAGCAACAGCGACAGCTGCTAGGCCGAGGGCGGCGTGTTTGGGTTGCAGAGGAGTGCCGATGTGGATTTTCTCATCGCGCCACTCGTCAACAATCTCGGCAACTAGGATGTCTCCATCCTCACTGGTCATGCTGCTTCGAATCGGCGATGTGCCTTGATACCAACGATATTCAGATTGCTTTGTGTTGAAATAGGGGAGGGGGGTCGGCCGGGACATGGGAGACATGCAGACGACTTTCGTGATGATCAAGCCTGACGGGGTTCAGAGAGGACTAGTGGCCGACATTATTGGTAGATTCGAGACCAAGGGACTTCGTCTAGTTGGACTTAGGCAGTTGACTCCTTCGATGGAGTTGGCAGAGGCCCACTACGCAGTACACAAGGATCGTCCGTTCTATGGTGGTCTGATTGAATTCATCACATCCGGACCAGTAGTCGCAATGGCCTGGAAAGGAGTAGATGCAATCGAAGTCGCTCGCAATCTCATTGGCCCTACCGATGGTCGCACGGCTGCTCCGGGAACCATCAGGGGAGATTTTGCTATGGACATCGGACACAATGTGATCCATGGCTCTGACGGAGAAGAGACAGCTTCCTTCGAACTGGGGCTATGGTTCGAAGACGGATTGGTGGGATGGACTCGTGACGCTGAGTCGCACATTTACGAGTGAGAATTCAATTAACTGGGGAAGGAGCATGAGGTGGGCAGGATGTCAGGACGCAGACAACCCATCGTCGCTGTTCTAGGCCATGTTGATCATGGCAAAACTAGTCTGCTTGATCACATTCGCAGTTTGGGTGTTGATTCTCGTGCCTCGGTAATGGATAGGGAAGCTGGCGGCATAACGCAGCATATCGGTGCCACCGAAGTCCCCTCAGACATCCTCAACACACTCTGTGCCCCTCTACTGGGTGGCAAGACATTCAATTCACCCGGGCTTCTATTCATTGACACTCCCGGTCACCACTCATTCTCCACTCTGCGCTCACGTGGAGGTTCTCTAGCAGATATTGCAATCTTAGTAGTCGATATCATGGAAGGAGCGAGGCCTCAGACAATCGAATCACTTCGAGTCCTCAAGGAAGCCAAGACACCATTCGTGATTGCAGCCAATAAGGTCGACAGGATTTATGGCTGGAGTTCCGAAGAGGGACGCTCGATGTCAGTCTCGATGAGGGATCAGTCGAAGGAGGCCCTGGGGCTGTTTGAGCAACGCTACTGGGACCTAGTGGGCCAATTCGCCGAGCATGGATTCAACATCGAGCGATACGATCGTGTCAGCGACTTCACCAAGGACATCGCTCTAGTTCCTGTGTCCGCTCGCGAAGGAGAGGGTATTCAGGACATCTTAGCAGTGGTCATTGGTCTGGCCGAGCGTTATCTAACGGAGCAGTTGACAGATATCGAGGGATCGGGCGAGGGTACCGTACTCGAGATGAAGGAAGAACGTGGATTAGGTAAAACACTGGATGTCATTCTTCATCGAGGCTCAATCAAGAAGGGAGATGAGATTGTACTCGTGACTAACGATGGTGGTGTTTCTACTCATGTAAAGGGACTATTCAGCCCGCGTGGTATGAGTGAGATGCGAGATGCTGGCAACCGCTGGGATGCTTCAGAAGAAGCCCATGCGGCTAGCGGACTGAAGATTTCTGCCCCCGACTTAGACGGGGTACTCGCGGGAACGACTCTGCGGGTCGTCTACTCTGACTCTGAGCGTTCCGATGCTCTAGCAGCGGCGAAGGTTGAATCTGAGCTCTCAATCGAACTTGAGGAAGAGGGTGTGTGTATCAAGGCAGACACTGTTGGAGGACTGGAAGCATTGGCCAAGGAGCTCAATGCCATTGATGTCCCAATAAGGATGGCCAGTATTGGCAAGGTAAGTCGCAGGGACATTCGAAACACTGAGGCGGCAAGTAACCCACTACATCGAGTTATCATGGCATTCAGTACAGAGATTCTGCCCGATGCAATCACAGAGGTAGAGTCATCTGAGGCAGGAGCCAAGTACATTGGGTCAGATATCATCTACAGGATTCTCGAAGAGCATGAGGAATGGATTGAACAGCGTACTCGAGAGATCGAGGAAGAGAGTCGTGAACAAGTAGTCTATCCTGCTAGGATTATGCTTCTTCCCGATCACACTTTCCGCGTCTCCAAGCCCGCTGTAGTAGGCGTCAGAGTGGTAGCTGGACGCATTCATATCGGACAGTATCTGCTCAAGGAAGAGAAGAGAATAGGGCGCATCAAGTCCATCCGCTCAGGCGAGAGTTCGATGAAGGAAGCGATGCAGGGGGCAGAGGTCGCAGTCGCCATTGATGGTGTTACTGTAGGACGTCAAATCGAAGAGGGGGACAGTCTGCTAGTAGACATCCCGGAATCGCATGCAAAGAAGCTCCGAAAGATGGAACTCACAGCAGCAGAACAGGATGTTTTCGATGAACTGCTAGCCATTCATCGGAAGGATGACCACTTCTGGGGACGCTGAGCATTTTGATGCGGTAAGCGTTCAGGTATACCTAACGCTCAAGTAGTGAATGAGTAGGCCTGAGGATGTTATAGTAGGGATATCATGGCTGAGACAGCAGACCCTAAGGCTCGCGAATTAATTCAGACTGTTTCGCAGATATCCAACGGCCTAATGAACGAGGTCGCCAAGGTCATCATCGGTAAGCAAGAGAATCTACGTAGGATTACTGTTGGGATTCTTTCGAATGGTAATACACTCATCGAGGATTTCCCAGGTCTAGCAAAGACTCTGATGGCCAATACCTTTGCATCTGCTCTAGGTTGCAAGTTCAAGCGTGTCCAGTTCACCCCTGATCTGCTCCCAGCCGATATCATGGGGACATACATGTATGACCAGCAGGCTGGCGAGTTCAAACTAAGGCCGGGCCCTCTGTTCACCAATGTTCTACTCGCTGACGAGATTAACCGTGCTCCACCAAAGACTCAGGCAGCGCTGCTTGAGGCAATGGAAGAGAAGCAAGTGACAATCGAGGGTATCACCCACAAGCTACCAGCTCCTTTCATCACCATGGCTACTCAGAACCCTATTGAGCAGGAGGGTACCTATCCGCTGCCAGAGGCTCAGATGGACAGGTTCCTGATGAAGATGTCAATGGGTTACCCCGACCGTCAGGAGGAGAAGGCAATCCTACAGCGCAGGAAGTTGCGCGGCAAGGATGAATACGATATCGAGCAGATTACCAGCCCAAAGAAAGTAGTTGCAATGCAGAAGGCGCTCGAGACAGTTCATGTCGACCCAGCAATCATGTCCTATGTGGTCGAGTTGGTCCAGCGAACCCGTGAGGATCACCGAGTAATCACTGGAGCTTCTCCACGTGCTAGTCAGTCGCTGTTCAAGACTGCTCGAGCATCAGCAGCCATCGATGGTCGCGACTATGTCATCCCTGATGACATCAAGAATGTAGCTCTAGAGGTAGTCAGCCACAGAATCGTACTCAAGCCGGAGTCAAAGATTCGCGGTGTGACTGGACGCCACATCACTCGCAAGATTCTGAGCGAAGTTCCTGTCCCTGTCATCCAGTGATAGGCAAGATTCACGGCATTCCTGTGGTTTTCATCCACTGAGCGAGATGCCCGGACCCGTAGTCATTGCCGTCGTTAACCACAAAGGTGGGTGTGCAAAAACTACGACTGCGGTGAATATCGCCTCGGCTCTAGCCGTTGGGAATGAGGATATGGGGGTCGCTGCTCGAAGGGTTCTAGTCATCGACTTAGACCCTAAAGGGAATATCGCCACTACATTCGGAATAGACAAGAAGACTCTCGGGCCGACAATGAATGAATTGTTCAAAGGAGGAGTGGATGGTTCACCGGTCAGCCTCAATGAGTGTCTGATTGGGCCGGATAGGTTGACTGAGGCCATGCGTCAATCTTGGAAGTTGCACAATCCGAATCGCAAGCGCGGACCACCCAAAGGAATAGCAATCGAAAATCTCTGGCTACTTCCGGCAGATCTCGACCTATCTGGAGTCGAGATAGATCTAGCAACACGTATTGGAAGAGAGAACCGACTCAAACTCGCATTGCAGGACTCGGTTGGTCACTTTGATGTGGTCATCGTGGATACTCCATCTTCTCTTGGCCTACTCACAATCAACGCACTGGCCGCCTCTAACTGGGTACTGATACCAATCCAAGCAGAGTTCTATGCTCTCGAGGGAATGGGTCAGTTGATGAATGCCATCCGGGATGTCCAGGAAGCAATCAACCCAAATCTTAGGTTGTTCGGAATAGCACTCACTATGGTGCAAACCAATAGCAATCTAGGCGAGGCGGTTGCCGAGCGGGCACGCAAGCACTTCGGTGATCGAGTCTTCGATACGGCCATCCAGAGATCGGTTGCAATTGCTGAAGCCCCTCTAGAAGGAGCACCAATAGTCATTGCAAAGAAGCCGAATAAATCAAATTCGGGAAGTAAGGCTTACTGGGACCTAGCCAAAGAGGTCGATTCTAGGATTGCCAGAATCCTAGGTGAGTAGGTCTACTCAAGTTTGTTCACATTAATCGCACAGGCGCGACCGTCAGGTGCTTCGCCGAGTTCAAACTCGACTTCGTCACCATCGTGGAGTGTTCCTGACTCCACATCTGACTTGTGAACGAAAACATCGTTCCCATCTTCTTTCTCTATGAAGCCAAAACCCTTCACGCGGTTGAACCATTTCACTGTACCCTTAGGCATATTCCGCGTCGCGTCGTCCATACTACTTCATCTAGACCTAAGAGTAACATCAATTGAGAGGATTGGAGGTTAATCCTCGCCTACCCGTTCAAGAGCGGATTGCTTGGCATCGAGTAAGGTAGAGTCCCACTTGGATTTTAACTCAGCCTGGAGTGATTTCATCATCTCCTTGACATCCTTCTTCGATAAATCTCCTCGTTTGTTGAACTGTTCCTCTAGATTGGATAGCATCTCTTGCTCTCGCTTCTTTGCGAACTCGGAGACTTTCTGCTCCATCTCAACTTCGAGTTCGAGTGCCATCTCTTGGCGTCGTAGGCCCAAAGCGGCGAGCATGGTTTCTCTCTCTGCACGGAATCTTCTGTCCAACTCCTCCAGAGCGGCACGCTCTGATTCCTCTTCTAGTTCCTTGATTCGGACCTTGACATCGGCCTTCATCTCTTTCTCGAGGGATTTGCGCTCCTCCTTGAGTTGCTTCTCAAGCTCAGCCTCTCGCTCACGGCGAGCATCGGAGATTCTCTCTCGCATCTGCATCTCTTGCTCGAGCCTGTGAGTCTCTATCTTGCGGTGGACTCCGGTCTCCATGGCCTCTCGTAGATCCATCTCAACACGACGTTGCATTCTCTCCACATCTTGTGATGCTTCTAGTTCCAGCCTTTCTTCGAGGAAGGCTCTGCGGCGCTGATATTCGGTTTCCATCTCGTCCTTGAGTCTGTCACGTAGCTTTGCTGCATGAGCCTCGATACGGCGGTCTCTCTCCAAGTCGAGTTGTTCTCTCAGACGATTTTCTTCGCGGCGGAGTCGGTGTAACATCTCTTCTCGAAGTAAGCGCTCCTCTCTCTCTAGAGCCTCGGTCTCAAGGCGTTCCATCTCGTCCTCAAGCTCGGCTCTCAGGTCAGATTCGATTTGTTGTAGTCTCTCTTCGAATAGTATCTCATTCGCCTTGCGCATCGCACCGTGCATTCCTGAGACTCTCTCAGTCATCTCAGCGATTCGCATTCTACGCTCTCTCCGGATACCAGATCTGATTCTTGATTCTTCATCTAGTCGTTCTCTGGCTCGAGCCACAGTCTCCATGTTTGAGGATGCAGATAGGGCATGCTGGGCACGTAGTGCGGCCAGTTCATCGATACCTTCGGTATCGTTGTCTTCAGGTGACTTGCTCTCACTCATGGGATCCCATCCCCAAGTAGACGCTGATTCCGGAGTATTTGAGAGAGAAGGGTCCGAATCGGCCGATAAATGCGGTTTGTGAGGACTATCGGAAGATGCCGTGCTAGAAGGTTACATTGAACTTAGACTCACAGGCGGGGCACTTCAGTTCGCGAGTTCCGGGCTTTGGCCTGATTCTCAACTGCCTCTCACAACCGGGGCAGTCAATCTCTACTTTGAGTATCTTCGGAGTGAGAGTGAACTTACCTGCGCAGGCGCTACAGGTCAATTCTGTTGGGCGTTCATCAGTACCCGCTACAATGACGGTATTGCAGTGTGGACAAGGTAGTGTCTCGTCAGTCAGGCTGTCGACAGTTGGTTGGTGGGTTACGCGGCAAATAGCACCGCAAATCTTGCACTCCTTCTCTCCCAATCCTTGAGGAAGTATGTGGTCGCAATGGGGGCATTCTACCAAAGGCGCAGCGTACCTAGATTCGATCTCGAATGAGCCGGCCATAACCCTCGATTCAGGAGTCGGTTAATCAAGCGGTCGTAGACGAGTCTTCTCTAGAAGTCCCTAATGCCACCCTTAGCGCTTCCACCAAGTCGTCCTTAAGATCGTGTCCCAAGGTTACCAATGTACTGAATCTCTCCGGTCCAGATCCTGTTACCCACATGCCATTCAGAATGACGAGTAGAGCGCTCGCCTCGTGCAAAGCTACACCCGCGGCCAGTTTAATTTCCCAGCCACCCAGAACAATACCGACCAGTAGCAAGGTGATTCCAACCGAGATGGTGATGTTCGTTGAAACGGCCCTCTTAGTTCGCTTGGAGAGATCGATGAATCTGGATAGAGCCCGGGGGTCTTCTCCTGGTATCAGAACATCTGCAGCATCTAGGTTGACTTGTTCACCGCTGCCGACAGCGATTCCTACATCCGCGGCAGCTAGCGCTCCCGCGTCATTGAATCCATCTCCTGCCATCAGAGTTCTGCGAGCCTTGGAGCGCTCAGATACCCACTGAGCCTTGCCCTCAGGGTCTACTCCGCCTCGGCAGGAGTTAGATGGGATTCCTAGGCGGGCACCGAAAGCTTCGACGCTGGCCTGCTCATCTCCGCTGAGTATCTCAACTCTTACTCCATTCTCCTTCAGAGACGAAATAAGCTCCTCAACTCCTTCTCTGGCGTCGTCATGTGCGAATCCGAATACTGCTATTGCTCTACTATCTAGGGATAAAACGCTGGCTCCATATCCAGCCTGCCTAGACTCCAACAATGCCTCATCGATGTCTATAGGAATCTCGACCCCTTGCTTTAGCAGCCAGTCTGCTCGCCCTAGCATGACCTCTTGACCGCGTAGCTTACCGCTGACACCAGCATCTCCATCAGTCAGCCCTGTGACATTGCTAGCGGAGAGTGAATGCTCGTTAGCTAGCGCAATGATGCTCCTAGCATAGGGGTGGTTCGAGCGTTTCTCAAGTCCTGCAGCAATCTGCAGGACTCGATATTCATCCTCATCCTCACCCACGGTGATTCCGGTCAACCGGGGACTACCGCTAGTCAGGGTCCCTGTCTTATCTAGAAGTGCCAACTCGATTCCAGCAGCGGCCTCGAGTACATCCCCTCCTCTAGCAACTAATCCAGACGCAGATGCTGCAGACAGTGCAGCAGCATGCGGAACTGGCGCTGCTAGAAGTAGAGAGCATGGGCAAGAAACGACCCAAAGAAGAAGTGTGGTAAGGATTGCTTGAGAGGTGGCTCCATAGACGAAGTATCCAATGAATGGAGAGCCAATCATCACAAGTGGGACCCATATAGCAGTGAATCTCTCAATCGCACTCTGAGTCCTAGTAGGCTGGTCACGGTAGTTCCTGACTAGGTCAATCAGACTGGATAGTCTGGTGTCATCTCCTCTCGCAGTCGCTTTGACTACCAGTGGTCCTCGTGCCAGAACCAGCCCTGCCTCAACTGTGTCTCCTTGACTAACTGGAACAGGTATTGGTTCACCGGTTAATGGGGCGCGATCAATGGCCCCGGTTCCTTCGATTATGACTCCATCAACAGGCATCACTTCTCCTGAGCGGACTTCGACTAGGTCGCCCAACTCGAGTGCTTCGACGGGGATTAGGTTGTCAGTATGGTGATCGGTGACGGATATGGTAGGACTAGAGGTGAGTTGGAAGAAAGATAGTGCCTTCTCTTTTCGATGCTCAGAGTCTTCAGAATTGGATAGACGTGCCCTCTTTGGTAGTCTGTCCAAGCCTCCTTGCATCGACTCTCTAGCTCTGATTAGTGCTCTCTCTTCGAGATGTGAACAGAATCCCACCAGTCCGACAACCATCAGAGCCTCGGCCCACTCTTGTAGGAACAGTGCACCCAAGACCGCTAGAGAAGTAAGAATCTGGAAGCCCATCACTCTATTCTGAATACTTCCGATTGCATCTTGGAACATCTGATTACCAGCAAAGAGAACACCGAATATGGCGAATAGTGCTGCCAGTTGGTCTGGAATTGATGAAATCTGCTCGACTCCGATTACTCCAACAAAGAGAGGTATAGTCATCGCAGCTCCAAGTAATCTGACTTGGTCTGATCTCAATTTGGAAGTACGAGAGGGAAATAGTCGAAAACCCTCTCCAAGTATACTTTTGAGATGTTGATCAGAAATCTGCCTGAGATCTGGGTCTGTAATCCACATCTTCTGAATCTCGATTCTACCATCACTAAGACGTACATCAAGAACGCCGGGGACATTCTTCAGAGCATCTCTGAGTCTACGCTTATCGACACCGATTCTTGTTGCAGCCATCGTCGGAGTCAAACCATTTACACTTAGCCAATCCATTTCGGGGCTGTGACCTAGGTTGTCCAGAACTGAAGAGGCTCTGGACACTTTTCCTCTGCTGACATCCACATGTAATCTCACAGTTCCTTGGGTCACAGAGACTCTGCACTCCTCAATCCCAGGTAGACGACTAACTGCCCTGGTCGCCTTCATCGCACAGTCTGGACAATCCATTCCGCTGATATTCCATTCAAACTCGTGTACTCCATCGGCTGCCAGATCTAAATCGATTGAGTCGCCTACTGATGCTGCCACGGCCTCTATTGCTGGCTCGGTCTTGCTAACTGGCTTCGATTTCGGTTTCGATAATTTAGGGAGTTTGATTGAGGATAATACCGATTTGAGAGAGGTTGTATCTTTTTTCGGTTTCTCTGAAACCGGAGTTTCTTCGTCATCACTGAGCAAGAGAAAATCCTCGACATCCTCGCCCATGGTAATGCCATCTCGTAGTATCGCTTGAATATGATGTGCGGTCAAAGAGGGATGAAATCATCAGCAAAGAGTCATCCGGCAGGATATGGAGGGACTGCCGGAAGAACTCGACATCGATATGATAGTGTTCGATGTTGATGGTACGCTGCTCGACTTCAGAGGCTTTCATCCAGAATTGATTCCTCTTGTTCGCCAACTCGAAGAGCGTGGAATCATTGTATCTCTTGCCTCAGGAAGGACATTACCTAACATCACTCCAATTAGACAGGCTCTAGGAATATCCGGATTTATTGTGGCCGAGAACGGAGGGGTTGTTTGGGACAGTTCTGAGGGGCATGAGATACGAATACTGGCAGACGGTTCTAGGCCCAAGCAGGCAGCTCAGTGGTTGGCCACTCAGATTGATGGATTCGATGTCAAGGGAATCGAGTCCAATCTTTGGAGAGAAACAGAATGGTGTATGATTGAGACCGGTATGGAACATCAAATGCGAGAATTACTCTCTCAGACAGAGTGGTCTGATCTATTGGTTGTCTCTACTGGTTTCGCAATCCACATCACATGCCCAGGAGTCGATAAGGAAGCGGGGCTGAGAGTAGCTCTAGAACAGCGAGGAGTGGTTCCAAGTAGAGTGCTTTCTTGCGGTGATGCTCTCAATGATATTCCTATGTTCGAGTACTGTGGTTACTCAGTGGCAGTGAACAGTAGTCTTGGAGAAGTGGTGGAAGCGGCAGACTGGTTGACTGAAGATGATGGATTAGAAGGTACAATCGGGTTTCTCAGGGCTTTGCTCGACATCCTTTAGATTGGGTGGTGCAGGCGGCAGGATTCGAACCTGCGAAGCTCTACGCAGAGGATCTTGAGCCCTCCCCCTTTGACCACTCGGGTACACCTGCAACATGTGGAAGGGAGTTGGGGTCTTGATACCCGCGCCTCCAAGGTGATTCTTGGTGAAGGCGAGGAATTGTTCAATAGTTACCTGTGGTCCACTCGTAGCGGGTTGCTCAGATGGATGATGGAGGTGAAGCACCTAGGCTCAACGAGATGCAGTTGGCAGTGGTCGAAAAGTCCCTGTTTGAACTGCTTAGAAACCAAAAGAGTCAGACGGTCCCTGTTGAGTTGCCTGTACCTTCCTTCTGGGCCTCAGTAGGTCAGTTATTGCATCATCTAGAGACTGAATTGGCCGAAACTATTCGCGATAAAGGCATGGGTGCTGAAGCTCAGATGAAGTCCCGCAGGCTCGGCAACATTAGAACCTGTATCAGCGACCTGACTAGGATGCGTCTGAACGCATTCACCCAGAACGCTGTGCTATCTAATCTAATGAAGTCGCCACAAGGAGACGCAATGAGTGCAACGACTGGTTTCCAGAGCCTGGACTGGCAGAGGCATGATGCAGCAGAGAGAGCTTTTCATGCTGGTATTGGACATCTAGTTGAGAAATACAAACATGAGGTTTCTTGGAACGCCTTGCAACACGGTTCGAATAATGAGGCAACTAGCCCTCCAAAAGCAGCGGGACACTCTCCCCTAACAGAATTCTCCGAGCCTGAACAAGAGGATTCGGTTGCTCCATCATCTGCTGAAAACATTCAGCCTGCTTCTGCGGGAGACTGGGATGACCCAGACATGGATGAGGAAGATAGGATTCGGCAGATGGATGCTTTTCCAGATCGGGCCACTGGAGCCTCGTCTCCTCCAGCTCCTGAAGCACCCACAGAAAGTGATGGGCTCATGCGTATATTGATTCTCAAAGATTTGGATGACCCGATTATCTCGGCCGACGGTTCTGAGATGGTACTGACTGCAGGCGATGTAGAGTCTTGTTCATCCTTAATTGCTGAGACATTAATCGCTGCCGGACTGGCAGAACCGGCCCCACTTTGAGGAATGACTTAGTGTCGCCTGAGGAGGCTTGGCTCACCATAGGTGAGCCAATGGGTAAGACAATCACTAGGAAGCAAGTGGAACAACTGAGGAAGAATTTCGCCTCCGAACCATCGAACAAAGTCGCGCAGAACGCATTAACCAATGTGCAGCTCCCTGACCTGACTCTGAACCGAGATGTTGTACAAGATACGGCCAATACATTCAGCACAAAACTGGATGATTGGAAGGTGACTGCTCAGATGAGGAGTGGTCGATGCTGGTTGTTTGCCACGCTGAACCTGTTCCGTCCTGGAACGATGAAGAAGTTGAATGTCAAGAATTTCGAATTCAGTCAGGCCCATATCCACTTCTGGGATAAGTTCGAGCGGGCTAATCACCTGTTGGAGGCGATCATCGATACTGCCGATAGACCAGTAGATGACCGAACCATCCACTTCCTACTGTCCGATCCAATCGGTGATGGTGGGCAGTGGAATATGGCCATGAACCTGATTCGTAAGCACGGCTTGGTTCCCAAGTCAGCATTTCCTGAATCTAAAACCAGCAGTGCTACACGCTGGATGAATACAGAGTTGAAGAATTTCCTCAGGACATCGGCATGCGAGATTCGCGCCATCCTCGATGGAGGTGGCTCAGTAAGCGATGCTCGTGAACACAAGGAGAAACGTGTGGCTGATGTCTGGAAGATGCTGTGCATCCATCTTGGAACCCCTCCAAAGAGTTTCGACTGGCAGTGGAGAGACAAGGATGGTGAGTTTCATCGAAAGGGAAGGATGACTCCTCAGGAATTCGCAGCAGAATATGTCGACATTGAGTGGGAGGACTATGTTTGCGTTGTCAACGACCCGAGAAACGAGTACTATCGCACCTACACCGTGGACTTTCTGCAGAATGTCGCTGGAGGCCCTCCAGTTGTCTACCTAAATGTACCTAGTAAGGAGATGAAAGCCATTACTCAGAAGTTGCTAGAGGACGGTACACCGGTATGGATGGGTTGTGATGTTGGCAAGGAGATGGATCGCAAGCGAGGTTTGTGGGATGCAAATCTGTTTGATGTCGAAGGACTGTATGGAGTAAGCTATGGTATGGACAAGGCCGATCGATTGAGGCATAATCAGACAATGATGACTCATGCCATGCTATTCACTGGAGTAGATGTGGTGAACGGTAAGCCACGTCGCTGGCGCGTCGAAAACTCATGGGGAGATGATAATGGTCAGAAAGGATACTACACGATGAACGACTCATGGTACGATGAGTACATGTTCGAAATCGCCGCACCAAAGGGCTATCTCAACGAGAAGATGCTCGAGGGGTTAGAAACCGAACCGGTCGTTCTGCCGGCTTGGGATCCAATGGGCAGCCTAGCCTAGGTTGCGTAGATTGATTTCGATAGTGACCGAGTCAGGGATTGGAATCCTGAGAACCTTTCTCAGTGCCTTCTCATCCTTCGCTGTGTTTGTAACCAGTTCCAGTAGGCGCTTGTGGACTCTCAACTCCCAGTGATCCCATGTCTCTGCGCCCTCTCCATCGGGACTCTTGCGGCATGGCACAACCAGTCTGCGAGTAGGCAGAGGGATTGGTCCGCGTAGATTGACACCGGTCTCCTCGGAGATTGACTTAATCTGGCCGCAGACCTGGTCAACATCAGTGTGATTCTCACCAGTCAGTCTGATGGTAGTGACTACTGGCATTCACTCACCGTTTGCCGAATCACTTCTTCTCAATCTTCATGCAGACGCCAGCAGCCACGGTCTTACCCATGTCGCGAATAGCGAAGCGGGCAAGCTCAGGGAATGCATCCATCTGCTCGATTGCCATAGGCTTGGTAGGTCCGAATCTGACTAGACACGCATCTCCGGTCTTCAGGAAAGCAGGGTTGGCTTCCTTCTGGCCCTTAGAGGTCTTCTCAAGTAGCTCAACGAAGCGAACTGCAACCTGTGAGGTGTGGCAATGGAATACAGGAGTATATCCAACACCGACAGCCTTCGGGATCTCCATCAGCTGAATCTGTCCGACGAAGGTCTCGTCGTGGCGGACGAACATAGGAGCACTGTCCTGGTATCCAGCAACGTCACCACGGCGAATGTCTTGAGCAGACAGGCCGCGGACATTGAATCCGACATTGTCGCCAGGCTCAGCCTTGTCGACCATAGTGTGGTGCATCTCGATGCTCTTGACCTCAGCCGACTGTTGGCTTGGGTTGAATACGACAGTCTTGCCAGCGTTTAGAATTCCAGTCTCGATCTTGCCCACAGGGACAGTACCGATTCCGCTAATCTTGTAGACATCCTGAATTGGCAGACGTAGAGGTTTGTCGGTTGGCTTAGGTGGCATCTTGATTCCGTCAATTGCCTCAAAGAGGGTTGGGCCGTTGTACCAAGATGTGTTGTCGCTCTTGTTGAAGATGTTGTCTCCATTGAAGGCGCTGCATGGAATGAATGGAATGTCATCGGTGTTGAAGCCAGCCATCTTTAGCAGACCTGAAACCTCAGTTACAACGCTGTTGTACTTATCCTGAGACCAGTCTACACCACTGATGTCCATCTTGTTGATGTTGACGATCAATTCCTTGACACCCAGTACGCGTGCGAGGAAGGCGTGCTCCTTGGTCTGAGCGTTGACGCCGTCGTTGGCGGCTACATTCAGGACCGCTGCATCAGCCTGACTGGTACCTGTGATCATGTTCTTGACGAAGTCACGGTGACCAGGTGCATCGATGACTGTGAAGTAGTAGTTAGGAGTGTAGAACTCCTTGTGTGCGACGTCGATGGTAATTCCACGCTCGCGCTCCTCCTTCAGACCATCCATAACGTATGCAAAACCGAATCCGGCCTTACCACGCTCTGATGCTTCCTGTTCGAACTTGTCAATGACGTGCTGCTCTATGTGACCGCTGTCCAATAGTAGTCTACCGACGGTAGTCGACTTTCCGTGGTCGACATGTCCGACGAATACGATATTCAAATGCGGCTTGCTTTTATCTTCCCATTGTGAACCCATAATGTACACCTTCTGAGTGTCCCGCCGACCGATGGGGCATATATGAACATCACCCCCCTATTCTAGGGGGTGAAAATGTGAGTGTTACTTGGAATGATGCGCCGTCATCTGTATTGGAGTTCAATGACCATGGATTTGACCTCGGTGTTGTGAGTCTCCTCATTGACTAGATCTACTGTCCACTCGCCAGGTTCGTAACCGCGTACTGTAGAGCTTCCAATAACCATCCATAGGCAGCGGTCATCAGAGGCGCAGTCACCTGCATTTCTATTGTCATCCTCAATAGAGGAAGTGTTTGCAACTTCCTCAGTGGTGCTGTTATACATGTAGAGGTCTAGTCTGTTGTTAGTAGTACTAACACCTCCGCCACCAATTCCACCACCGGGTTGATCATCATCCTCTGCAGGATAAGTGAGTTTGACTCGAAGATATCGAATCCTGTCCTTGGTCTCATCATTGTAGGTGACTGGATAGTCCCAAGTCATGATGATCGATTCCTGGATCCTTCGATCAATTACGAAGTCACTCCAGACTCCTCTGTAGTTAACATATAGAGTTGAATCGTGGTGGTCGACTAAGCCTTGGTTATCCTTCACTGTGAGTCTGATTGCCCAGGCTCCTGCAGGGAGATCTTCCCACTCATAGGTCTCTCCAGTACCATCGATGTCGTTCTTAGGATCACCGTCTCCATCTGAGTCGGTATAGGTGTCTAGGTCCCAGTTGTACTCGACGATATACTCGTCGGCAAAACAAGAGGATTCATCGGGATCACATCCGGCCCAGGAGTTCGAGGCATCTAGAGTCACAGTTGTGGAAACCTCGACGCTTCTATCGTTGACATCATTATCAACTTCACAGACCCAAACAAGTACGAAATCTCCAGCTGGTGGATCGTCACCATCACAGTCGCTGTCCTTGTTGGCAGAAATCTCTGCATTTGGCTCACGCGCAGATGAGTCTAGTACATTGATAGAATCACTGATACTAGTCTCGTATGTACCATCTCCCACTGAAAGGCGGACGACATACTCGCCGGGCTGAACATAGGTGTGACTGGTAGTTAGGCCAGTGCCGGTGTTGCCGTCACCAAATGTCCAGGTGAAAGTCATCGAGTCTCCGTCCGGATCCGAGGAGCCGGCTGCACTGAAGGTCACTGGATTGTCGGTCCTGATGTTCTCAGATGGATTCATGGACATCTGCGCAGTAGGTGGATCGTTACCCGATAGGGCATCGAGACACCCCGCTAATGGAGAGCATACCAGCAGGATTGCGAGTAGTGGAGTGAGTGCTCGCATGCTTGCCATTGTACAGGTCTAAAGGCGAGTATGAAATCAACCCTACGCTGCTATGTAAACAGATAGTTCGTTATCAATAGGCTCGCAGTATATCATTCAGAAGTCGAATATCGACTGTTGACGCGAGCCTGATAGCAATTCCTTCTCTGACCATCCAAAGGCCTCGGTGATTCTACCCAGTGATTTGGCGAGGCGTCGGGCATAGTAAGTTGGATCGTATACTGGTGGATCCTCGCCTATCTCATCGACAAGCCAAGGCTCAACATCCATCGGGCTGGCCTTCGAATCAGTGACAATGTAGCCTACCTTCATACCTGGCGTGAACTGAAGTCCTCGTCTGATTCTCTCCTTGGCTGCTCTGACATATGGAAGGCCATCTGGATTGTCGTATACCTTGGAGAAATCGACTGAACCATCACGCTTGAGAGTCCCTTTGCAAGAGCGACTGATTATCAATTCTGCTGGGTTGGCTCTGCCTTCTTTGACATCATCGATAACCGACTTAGTCATCTCTACAGCAGCCCATTCCTCGCCATCGAGAATCATCTCAAACATCTCGGTCATTGTGCGTGAGAGTAAAGCAAACGAGTCAGTTCTGCGAACCTCATATCCTCGAATCAGCATCTCCTCGCGCGGCCATATTACTCGTCCGACATACCTCTTCTTAGCGCCATGGCTGAAGAATGCTGACAGGGCGGTCTCGAACTCGAGTTCGGCACCTTCCTTGGTGAAGCGTTCAGCCAGCCTCTCTCCGAAACGGATGGTCTCACTCCTCGCCCGATCCCAAGATTCGAATTCGGATGAGGATTCCTCCGGCTTGTTGATTGGAGCATCTGCGTCCACTGGTGCGCGTACGAAGATAGAGTCTGTGTCTGAGTAGACGACATCGTAACCCTCAGTCTCTAGATCCGAGATGATTTTTCTGATATTGTGCCTAGCCCACTCGGTGATACTGGCTCCTAAATCCGGATGAGTAAAGCGGTAGAAGCTTGAGGCGAATACTCCGTAAAATGAATTCATCAAGATTTTCACAGCATATTGCAGTTGATCCTGTAGGAAAGCCTCGGCCTCGTCTCCAGACTCTCTTGCCGCGGCTAGGGCTGCCTTGTGCTGGTCGCGGCTGCTCATCAGTTGTTCGAGCAGGTGAGGGACGAGTCCAATTCGTTCATCCTTTGACAGATATCTGGTCTCGGTTGTGGGCGAAACACTGTGTGAATCATCTGTTGAGTCGTCTCTAACTAGAGTGGTCGAGCAGATGTTGTTCGAGATCATGATTGATGGGTACATCGACTTGAAATCTAGTACTACTATCCAAGGTTGCCTTCCACTTTCGACCTCGTGGACATATCCTCCTGCAATCTGATCTCTCCTTCGCGGCCCGGAAATCGTGGTCGGGACAGCCACATTTGTCCTGTCAGCCAGTCTGATTACCAACGAGTCAATCCATCGGCTAGTAGTGTCCAGTGATGCGGATTCAACGGTCGTGAGCGATACTGATGCCAGGGCCTCCTTGCGAGCAACTGACTGTAGCCTGTCAAGGATGTCGAGAGGTAGGATTGTGTCGCGTACACAGTACTCAACAACTTCATCTGGTCGCTCGGCCCACTCACGGTCCATCTGACTCGCATCAATGTCTAGTTTGTGCATATCTTCTTCTTCGGGCCACAGCAACTTCGAGACATAGCGTAGAGACTCACGCTCAGGTCGTAGTGTCTGGCGGACCTGCCACCAAGCGTCGAGAGGAATTCTTCCTGGAATTCGCCAAACACGATTTTGTTGCCTTTTCGGCAAGAGGCGGTTCGCTTCGCTCTCCAGTATCGGTACTCTTCCCCATCCATAGAGTTCGGCGCCATCCATCTTTGAGCGGCCAGATAGGACATCCATACGCTCGAGCATACGAGGTAGATCGAAATTGTCGATATTGTAGCCGGTAATGAAATCTGGATCTTCCGACCTTACTAATTTGGTCAGGCCTTCCATAATGTCACCCTCCTCACCTCTAAACGAATGTTCACTGCGCTCGCCCGCCCTGTCAATAACAGCAGCAGCGCAAAGGATGCGATTGGTTTGGATACTGGTCTCCAAATCAAACGAGAAGGTGACGAATGGTGTTCTGAACGGCTCGGCCTTCGACAGATCTTCCAGATTGCAGGACAACACCATGTCCGTAGGGTAGAGGCCTGAGCCCCCGGCCTCAGCGATTCTACCTGCTGCAGTAGTGCGGTCCCCGGTGGTTTCGTTTTGAGTCTCGGCTGGAGCTCTCTCGCCTGCCCACAGAATCTCTCCACATGCGAGGATATGTGGCCCAAGGTCACAGTCCAAAAGCAGCCTATGGACAAACAGAATATCTGCGCTGGTTACATCCCACAAATCCTGGATTCGCTTTCGCAGTCTCGGTACGGTATATGGCTGAGTGACCTCGACCTTCCAGTGAGGCTTTTCCCCCTTATCGGTCCACAAATCTCCTAGAGGCGTGATTTCTACAACCTCATCCATTGAGGCTAGAAATTCCAATGCTGACTGTGCTTGATCTGCAGGTTGAGGGCGACCCTTCTGGGCTACCACCAGATAGGGGCGCAATCCCTGAACAAGAAGAGTCACAGAATGCCCAGAGCGAGCCCTGCACCACAACTCGACTACAGTCTTGGGAGGTTTATCTCCAGCGGAGCGATTATCTCCATGGACAATACACATCTCCTCCTCCCACTGCATGCGTGCCCCTCGTTGTCAGGCTGTGCTCAGACGCCTTCAACCTATGTTAGGACGGGAGCACAAAACGATAGTGGACTGAAAGAGCGGAACCGTTGAAAGCCGAGTGCTTCACCTCTCGGATAATCGGAGTGCGCAGATGCTAGATAACGACCTCCCAGAGATAGACTGGGATAAGATGACTTTCAGTTATCAGAAGACCGATCGTATGTATGTCGCGCACTGCAAGCAGGGCGGAGAATGGGAGACTGGAACCATGCAGGACTTTGGTGATATCAGCATCTCTCCAGCAGCTGGAGTTCTCAACTACGGTCAAGGCTTGTTTGAGGGTATGAAGGCTCAGAGGGCAGATGACGGTAGTATCGTCTTGTTCCGTCCTGAGCGAAATGCAAAAAGAATGCAAGAGGGTGCAAAGCGTCTCGGCATTCCTCCAGTCCCTGAAGAGATGTTTCTCGATGCTGTAAGGCAAGCAGTGCTTGAGAATCTGCGCTGGGTACCTCCTATGGGGAAGGGCGCGTTGTATGTCCGCCCTCTTCTGATGGGCAGTGGAGCAATCCTAGGTGTTGCGCCCGCTCCTTCCTATCGCTTCCTAGTCTATGTCTCACCCGTAGGGCCTTACTTCAAGGGCGGAATGAAGCCGATAGCACTGAAGATTTCAGATGAATTTCACCGAGCCGCTCCGGGAGGATCAGGTGGAGTGAAGGCGATTGGAAACTACGCTCCAGGAATGGTGCCCTCAAAGATGGCCAAGGAAGAAGGGTATGCCGAGATAATCTATCTCGATGCAGTCCATCACAGGTACATCGAGGAGGTTGGTGCCGCCAACTTCTTCTGCGTTAAGGACGGAGTAGTTTCGACACCTGAACTTACTGGGACAATCCTGCCTGGAGTAACTAGAGCCTCGGTTCTTGAGATAGCAGATGAATTAGGTTACGAAGTTAGAGAGGAGAAGGTGGATGTTGGGTATGCGATGAGTGCTGACGAATGTTTCTGCGCCGGAACCGCTGCCGTGATTTCACCAATCGGCTCAATCAGGTTCGGTGACAAAGTCTACGAATTTGGAGATGAGGTTGGACCAGTTACTCAGAAGTTGTATGACGAGTTGACTGCTGTCCAGCAGAGAAGGATTCCCGACGAGCGCGGATGGACCGTCTCTGTCGAGTAATTACTCTTTGACCATGGCTTGAAAGTAGCCTGCAAAACCGAATGGCAGATTCATTGGCCCACCGGTGGGTGACCATCCATCTGCTATTGCCTCATTCACGTCTTTCTCCAAATCCTCGAGAGTTCTCGACCGTACAATTCGATACTCCATGGGGCTGGTTTTTCGAGGAAGGTCAAGGTGATTTTGGTCATCGACCAAATTTCTTGCGCCTCTGACCGCCCTTCTGCTTGAACGACTTACGCTGAGAACGCCTCTGGCGATCTCCTCTCTTGGGGCCCTTTGACTTCTTTTCACCCTCTTCTGATAGTGATTCCTTGGTTTGTATGTTGAGTTTAGAGCCGATTGATTGCATCACGCCTTCTTTGCTATCTGAATTAGTAGCGCTCAGGGCTTCTTGCGTTGAGAGGACCAGTCTGCCTTCCTGCTGATGAGGTCGGGATGGATGGCTCGCTTCGGCATCTCTCTTCATCTTGGAAATACCAACTGACTTGGCTGCCCATGCAACGGTTTCGAGGGTTGGATTTGGCACGCTTGCCTCGCGTGGAACTCTGCGGCCAGCCGAGCGGCTTAGTTTCGAATCGAAGTAGCCCGTCCAGAGGCTCATCTTGCTTGGGTCATGTGGCATGCGCATACCTGCCTGAGAAGGGTGTGACTTGAGGGCTTCGTGAGCCTCAGTCCTCTAGGAGAACACCACTGACGACTCCGTGCATGCCGGGTCTGCTGGTCACCCTGACCTTGCCCTTGTCGGTGTCGATGATGGCTCCCTTGGTGATTAGGTTGCGTCGAACATAGTTCGGGTCAGCGCCGTTCTCAACTACGCCCTTGATGGTTGCACTGACGGTTGTACCAGTCTTCGGATCGTTGACATTGACTGAACGAGCACCCAATACTCTGACAGTCTGAGAATTGGCTCTCTTGCGGTAGTTCTTGCGCTTGTCCTCTTCAGCGACATATGCGAACTGCTGCTCAGTTGAGATTTCAGTTCGGCGCTTACCACGATAGCGACTTGGGCGCTTCAGGCGTCCGCCTGATGCCTTGCGACGGGATATGCCGTGCCACTTTGCCATGCGTCCCGCCGACCGACCGCCCTTATTTCAATGGATTGGACGACTACTCGCCTATTGCCGAGGCAGCAGCCTCGATATGGGTCAGTAATTGTTCGAAATCGGTGACTACTGGATACTGTGGAAACTCATCGACAACATTGCTTGGTGGGTTGATTAGAAAACCCGCATTTGAGGCTGCCAGCATCGAGGTGTCGTTGTAAGAATCTCCAGCTGAAATGACATTGAAGTTGAGTCCTCTGAGAGCCTCTACTGTGTGTCGCTTCTGATCCTCCATCCTGATTGCCCAGCCAGTGACTCTGCGTGACTCCTCATCGACTTCTAGGGTATGGCATAGAATGGTGGGTCGACCGAGCTTCTCCATCATTGGTTCAGCAAATTGTGCGAATGTGTCTGACAGGATTATGACCTGCCACTTGGATCTCAATTGATTTAGAAAATCTACTGCTCCCTCAAGTGGCTCCATTTTCTCGATTACTGAACTGATATCATCCATCGTGATGCCTTTTGAATCGAGTATATCGAGCCTATATCGCATCAGTTTGTCATAGTCGGGCTCGTCTCTAGTGGTTCGGCGCAACTCTTCGATTCCAGTACGCTCAGCCACATTAATCCAGACTTCAGGCATCAGCACGCCTTCCAGGTCAAGGCATACGACGAGCATGTTCAGTCGCCTATGGGGTTCGCCTTCAACATGTTCGTCCCCTTGTAATGCGTATATTCATCTCAGACCGCTGAGCCGCAAAGGCGTGAGCGAGAAGAAGTTACGCAGGCGCACGCCGATTAGATACAAGCATGTGCGTGACGATTTGAGCGAGTTACTGCGCTCGGTTGGACTCGACCTCGACCTATCTGAGAGTTTCCTAGAGAGAGCACACTTCGAAGGCCGTGACCTCATCCTAGTGGATCGGATTCCATTGGGTATGAATTTCGAAACAGAGGGTGGAAATTCCTGGTTTCCCACACTCAGAGGAATAGTGACCTGGAAACCAGAG
>DAQX01000009.1:0-23639 GCA_002503055.1 Euryarchaeota archaeon UBA86
GGTGGGCAGAAACAGAGAGTAGCAATCGCTCGCTCTCTTGCAATGAAGCCAGAGGTGATGTTATTCGACGAGCCAACTAGTGCTTTGGACCCCGAACTCATTGGTTCAGTGCTGCAGACCATCAGGAGTCTTGCCGATGATGGCATGACAATGGTTGTAGTCACACACGAGATTGGCTTCGCCAGAGATGTTGCTGACAGAGTAGTCTACATGGACGAAGGATTGGTGGCCGAAGAAGGTCCGTCTTCAATTATCAATGAACCTAAGACAGAGCGTATGCGCAAGTTCCTATCTTCAATTCATGAGGAAGATTAGACCATTCCTTGGGCCTGCATTGCTTCAGCGACCTTGAGGAATCCTGCGATGTTTGCTCCAGCGACATAGTTTCCTGGCATACCGTACTTCTCAGCGGTCTCAAATGCGTTCTTGTGGATGTCCACCATGATAGCCTCGAGTTTTTCATCGACCTCTTCGCGAGTCCAGTTCATTCTCAGACTGTTTTGACTCATTTCTAGGCCAGAAGTGGAGACCCCTCCTGCATTGGATGCTTTTCCTGGTGCAAACAAAATTCCGTTTGCATGGAAGCACTCTACTGCCTCTGGAGTACAGGGCATGTTAGCACCTTCAGCTACTGCGATGACATTGTTGTTAACTAGCATCTGCGCCTCTTCACCATTTACCTCGTTCTGTGTAGCGCAAGGAAGAGCGATGTCCACTTGATTATCCCACAGACCGTTGAGATTTGGTTCTGGCTCAGAGGCAGTGAAATCAACCCCCTCGAAGTTGTCGGCATATTCCTTGATTCTTCCTCTTCTGTTATTCTTCAGATCCATTATCCAAGCCAGCTTCTCTCTGTCTATTCCTGCAGCGTCGTAGATGAATCCACTGCTGTCTGACATGGTTACAGGCTTTCCACCTAGATCCAGTACCTTCTCGCAAGCGAACTGAGCAACATTACCTGAGCCACTGATGGCCACAGTAGCACCATCGAAACTCTTGCCCTTAGTCGCAAGCATCTCGCGAGCGAAGTAGACCAAACCGTATCCTGTGGCTTCTGGCCGGATTAGCGACCCTCCGTATGATAGTCCCTTGCCAGTAAAAACTCCTGTGAACTCGTTTGCAAGTTTCTTGTACATTCCGAATAGATATCCAATCTCTCTACCTCCGACTCCGATATCACCTGCAGGGACATCAAGGTCTGCACCGATATGCCTCCACAACTCCATCATGAAAGATTGGCAGAAGCGCATGACTTCGGCATCAGACTTACCCTTAGGGTCAAAGTCAGAGCCACCCTTTCCTCCGCCCATTGGGAGTCCGGTCAGGCTGTTCTTGAAGACCTGCTCAAATGCTAGGAACTTCAGAATAGATTGATTGACACTTGGGTGGAATCTCAGACCTCCCTTGTATGGTCCGATTGCGCTATTGAACTGAATTCTGAAACCCCTATTGACATGGAAGTTACCATTATCATCATACCAAGGGACTCTGAACTGAACGATTCGCTCGGCTTCAACTACGGCTTTGACTACAGGAAGGTACTCCGGATGAGCCTGAATAACAGGAACTAGGCTATCCAGTACTTCTTCTACTGCCTGATGGAATTCAGGCTGTTCTGGGTCTCTTGCAATTACGCTGTCGTATACTTCTTTCATTGTGCTGTCCATTGGCTCACCAAGGGGATTTTTTGATTCCAGTTAGAGGTACCGGGCGCTTGCGCGACCGAAGAGGGGTTTTTCAAAGGTATCATCAAGAATTGTCAAAAAATGCGTACTATGTATGCTGAGTTACTCAGGAGAACAGGTGTCTTTCGGCTAACTGTGCGACTTTTTCTTGGTGACTTGGTAGTGTAATCACATATACTGCAGCTTGGCTTACTTGGCGCCTCCTTAGTGCATCGGCAATAGGGGTGTGTTCGCGGAACCATCTGGTTTTACCGTCATCTCCGAGAATCCTTACCTCGACTTGAGACATCCTGGGCTCTGAAAGCAAGAGTTTGATGTTAGGCACATCTACTGCGACATAGCCTGGAGGGAGGCCTGCCCTATGTGCTAAATCGTCCTCGAACTGGCGTCTACTCTCTGAATTCTCTACGATACTGAGTAAATTTGTGATTTGATCCTCGCTCAAATCCTCTCTACGCCTACTAGCGCATACCTTGAGCAGTTGTCTGTACTTCAATCGTCTAATCATATCCTGAGCATAATCTCCTGCATTCGCCAGAGCCTCCCAAACCTCGGCATCGACTCTGCGCTGCAAGTCTATCGAATCGGGTAAACTGTCAGAACTCCTCTCAACCGCTCTTGAGAGCATGACTTCGGTAACTCTAGTGACACGATGGAAGTATACTGCACTGTACATCAGAGCGCGGGCCATCATCATGCCCTCTAGAGCAGGTAGGCCTCCTTCTTCTACAGCAATGTCTCCGCTATGCCTCTCCAGACACATGATTAATCTGCGATGATCGACGATGCCGTGTTTTACTCCTGTAAAGTGTGAGTCTCTAAGCAGATAGTCTAGTTGATCGCAATCAACAGGTCCGTGCACTAGATGGGCTAGTGTGAAATCTTGATCTACGAAATCCTCCTTTCCTGCAGACCATGCGCTCAATGATCGTTCTGTTCCGCCTGCCCCTGGTCCTCGGATTAGTCCGGCGACCTCCTTGGGATCTAAACCGTGAGACTCCAATATGTCTGGAACTGACTTTCTGTCAAGAACGGATTTCTCCTCTCCTTCACGTAGCACATCATATTCTCCGACAATTATCCCCTCGGTTATGGACATGTGATCCATACCTCCTCGCTCGTGTAGGATGTGTTCTAGAGTATGAGAGTAGGGGCCATGGCCTACATCATGCAACATCGCAGCGGCTTGCACGGTTTCGGTCTCGAGTTCATCCAAACCTATTGATTCAGCCATCATGCCGGCAATATGAGAAACTCCCAATGAGTGTTCAAAGCGTGTGTGGTGAGCACCTGGAAATACAAGATGTGCGAGGCCGAGCTGTTTGATATGGCTGAGTTTGTTCATCTCTGGAGTGTTCAGCAAGTCGGCTCTAACGCCCTCTATTCTGAACTGCCCGTGAATGGCGTCGTTGATTACCTTCATCTCTGACCCTGCGAGGCTGCGAAAGGACACTCTGCCTTGAATCGCACTATCGCAAATTCCTGTGAATATGAGAAATCGGCCAGGGTTCTAACGACATGTTGCATTTCAATTGTCTTACATTTGCAATACAATTAATAGGCTCTACCCGGTCTGCCAGACTCAGGAGGAATGCGTGGTGGCCGGTGTCAGTCCGATGGTTTCGCTAAGAATACCTGAAGATCACCTACTGGAAATCGACCAAAGAGTCGGTCTCGATGGGATGAGGAACAGGTCTGATGTGATCAGAGAGGCTGTTCGCAAGTACCTAGCATCGCCTCTTCCTTCAATGGGTGAGCGAGTCGAGGTCGACCTTGGTCCTGATTTGACTGCCAGAATGAGGGATTTTTGCAAGTTGCACGGAGACACTCCGTCCTCCGTTCTGCGTCAGGCAGCTCGCACACATATTGCGAAGGCAACACTCGAAGGAGCCACTGTTGACAGGGTTCTCGAGATGCGCATGGATGAGCTGCGTGCGCGCTTTGATGAAGATTCGAACGCTCTATGAGGTGAGAGATTGAGCGATGATGGGATGCACAGAAATGCGGGGGGGCGTCATCGGCGCCCCCTCGCCCAAACTTCCCTTGGCCTGAGAGGTTTGGTCCTGAGGGCTAAGCTCTCTAACGCCGCAGGATACGATGCTCACGAGGCTCCTAGAATTCAGAATAGAGCCGATAAAGAAGACCTGCTTTGAAAATCAACACACACCGTCCCGCACATTCGTGCGGGGCACCCAACTTAGAGGGGACTTTTGTATGTCAACTGGATAGTTAAAAATCTGAGATTACTATCATCAATTCATGGCCAATCTTCTTGGTCGTTCTATAGTCAGGTCGGGTTCCATGAGTAAGGCAGACAGCGAATCTTCGAGTTTGTTTTTCGCCCATAAGACCGTTAGAGAATCTCAAAAAGAGATGATTGAAGATGGGAGAAATGCACTTGAAAAGGGAGATTTTCTGTTGGCGGCAGCCCCTACGGGAATCGGTAAGACTGCGGCAGCGTTAGCTTCGGCACTAGAGATTTCAATGAGTAGCAGAGATATTGTAGAAAATAAGAAAATCATCTTCATGACAGGTAGGCAGTCTCAGCACCGGATAATCGTAGATACTGTTAGGAAAATAAATTCCAGAATCCCCGATGGATTCCCTAGAGTGAAATTAGTAGATATTATCGGGAGAGAAAGTATGTGTGAGCACATCGACAAATCTACTGGAAAGTGCTCATGCGAGGAAGAAGTTGTTGAAGAATCTCGCAAAGGCAGGAGATCTGATCTGCGAGAAAAGATGCTTGAGGAGCCTAGACATGTTGGATGGAGTATAGAATATGGTAGGCAGCGCAAGATTTGTGCATGGGCGACTGCTAGATCTGCAGCTTCAAGAGCAGATATCTTAGTGTGCGACTATAATCATATTTTCATTGATAGCATAAGAGAAAGTTCCCTACCTGCAATGGGAATTGAAATTGAAAATTCGATATTGATTGTAGATGAAGCACATAATTTACCAGACAGGATTAGGAAGGGTCTTGAGAGAAATATTAGAGAAAATGTGTTTCGAAGAGCATTGTCGGATATTGAAGAGTACAAAGGCAACCTCAACAAAATCTCAGAGCGATTGGACATATCTGAGGCTCACGGGCTGGAAGAAGCAACTATTCTTGAACAGCAGATTAAGGCACTGAGGAATGACACTGGAGTGAAGAGGTGGTTCTCAAAGCAGCAAACCGAATTAGAAAATTCAGGCAAGGATGACATCAGAATTGAAACTTCAGATTTCCTAGGAATCATTTCTAGAACAATCAATAGTATTGGAGGCAGAGGGGAGGAGGATATTGATTCCACCATCAGGAAGATGTGTGAGTCACTTCGCCGTGTGATGATTGAAGATGATGATTCATTAGAAGAAGATGAAGAGAATGACTGCATTAGACTGGCTGAATTCCTCAGTATATGTTTGAAATACAGAGATAATACTGCTCTTGCACTAGTTTTCGACAACTTAGGAGATGAAAAAAGAATTACTAGTCACTTACTTGATCCGGCATTGATTGGTAAACCAATATTTGAGAAATCTTGTGGTTCAATATTGATGTCAGGAACTCTATTTCCTCCTTCCATGTATTCCGACATACTAGGGATTCCGGAGAATCGGTCAAATAGCGTTGAATATAAATCTGGATTCCCACTAGAAAATAGGCCAATAATAATCGCAAGCGATGTTACTAGTAAGTTCACAGAAAGAGAAGCGAGTTTTTCTGCAATAAGTAAGCACATTAGTTCTGTTCTAGAAAAAACGCCTGGAAATGTTGCTATCTTCGCCCCAAGTTATCTAATGATGGACAGAATCTATTCGGATATATCCTATACTTTCGGAAAGAGGAAAGAGAGGGAGGAAAGAGGGATGTCGAAGAACTTGGTTGAACGGAAGATAGACAGTTTGTATGAAGGAAGGGCAATGGGTGTAGATACTGTGTTATTTGGTGTCCTTAATGGTAAGTTCTCAGAAGGAGTAGATTATTCTGAAAATATACTTGATGCTGTGGTCTGTGTTGGTTTGCCTTTCCCTCCACCTAGTGCTAGACAAGAAGCTTTACTGGACTACTATACAAAGCGATTTGGTAGATCTAGGGCTTGGAGATACGCTAGTCAACAACCTGCTGTGAACAGTATACTTCAAGCGATGGGCAGGCCCATTAGGAAAGCCGAAGATAAAGCAATAATTGTTCTACTAGAGAAACGTCTACTGGAGCGTAGAAATCAGGATTGTATGCCGACCAAGTCAATGCACATCATGCCATGCTCTAACTCTGTAAGAACTTCGAAGCAAATACAAAGATTCTTTGAGAAATAAAGAGCAATGGGTTCATCCGAGTCCCTTGCTTCGGGGTGACGATGGAGTGGTCTAGGATACAAGTTGAGATGCCCGACTCTGGCTCCGAGACAGACGCGTATTTAGAGATAGGTAATTCTGGATTGGATGCTACTGCAGAGCAGATTCATGGCGAATTCATTGGTTCGGTCCCGCATCTGGAAGAGGCAATGCAGGGGCATGAATCAGTTATGTCAGATCTATCCAACTCAATTGAGGCTTCCAAGACAATGTCAAGGGATTTTCAGCCAGTCGGAGAAATACTGTCTGAACTTGGAGGAGCAATGAGTGGGCGTGAGATTTCCATACCTCTTCCTACATCAGTGCCCGAGGATTTGGTAGTTGAGTCGATTAATCAGGAAGAAGGTGCGTTGGTCAGGCTAATCGCTCCTGAGAGATTTGGTGGCATCATCAGGCACTTCTCTCTAAGCGAGGGTGATTCGATAGCGGGTGCCAGATGGTCAAGTGGCCGATTAGTGCTTGAGCTCAACTAGTCTTCATCAGCGATGTAAGAGTCTCTTTCCGGGAACTCCTGTAATTCATCTATCTCTTGCAGTACCGTCGATAGTGCCATCTGAGCATTCTGACGGTGGGGCTCTCCGAGAACATGGCTAGAGTATCTTGCTTCCTCGAAGATACGATCTAGTGCAACTAGGGCCTGTTCGCTAATTGGTAGGGCATTACGAATAGCTATCTCAAACTCTCTTACAGTCTCAAAGTCCCTTCTCAGGAATCCTCTGCTCATCAGGATTTGGCATAGGCTCTCGTAGCAATTGAAAATCGCTTCTCTAACTTCATCTCCTGCTGCTAGCAACTCAGCAGTATAGCTGAATACTCCTGCCAATTGATCGATTGTAGCCTTCCTCCTTCTACGAACTAGCATTGCGGCTCCAGCCGCCAGAAGTATAGCAATCAGTATGAGTCCGATTATGGTAGTAAAGCCGAAAGCCTTGGCTGACTGCTTCTCGTAAGTAATATCGATGCCACCGTGGAAATTCGCAAGCCATGTCTTGTTGATTGGATCGACAAATTCTGAATCAGTAGAGAAGCAAACCCTTAGCCCGCCCCAAAAGGTCTGATTATGGAAAGATGGTAGTCCTGTGAATGATTCGAAATCATAGGTGAAAAGACCATCCTGATTGGTCAATCCTACAACCGAAAAGTGAGTAGAAGTGTGCCTCTGATCGCATGTACTGTTCACTAGATATGCAGATATTGGGAAGTTCTCAACCGGTTGACCGGTATCTAATGCAGTGACATTGACTGCACCGTTGATGATTCTCTGACCTTCTGAGATAAACAAAGCGTCTGGAGTAAATCTGTAGATTACTGAAATCAAGATATCGACTTCGACTTCCAGAGATGCCCCATTCAGGTACCTAGAGCCATCGGGTTCGACGCTGATAACAAGTGTTAGTGGCCCAGGAGGCATTACTTGGATGGCGTTTGTAATCAATCCAAAGTGCTCAGTACCGTCTTCTGGCCAAGGATCTCCTGAAAGCGGTAGTAAGCTATCTTCCCACTTGAGAGAGATTGACATATTACTCATCACATTGGAGTCCCCTCCAATCTCGAGAATTCTGCCCTGTAGTTTTATTGGAGCAGTTGGATCTCCTCTGATGATGTACAGATTGTTAGGGAATACTTCGACTTCTATGTCGGCCCTTGAGTATACAGTCAGATTATACTGGACGGGAAGATAGAATGTCTCACCTGCAAATGAGAACTCGACAATATGAGGGCCTCTGGCAATTGAGTAACCCAAGTCATGAGAGTAACTGAATGTCCCGCCAATGGAGGTGGAGATTGTTGCTACATCTTCTCCATCTAGAGATACTGTGATTTCCCTTCCTTCAAGCCCGGGCCGTCCTATTGAGTCGTCATCAAACAGCCTTCCGGTGAAGTTCCAAGTTCCACCTCTAGTGACTACCGCATTATCCACCTGGAGAGTCATTCCTGTATGGTATGCAATTACCAGAGTAGTGTCAGCCGTTCCTAGTCTGTGATAGCCCTGTTCAGGTGCTCTGACAGTGAGAGTGTGGTTACCGACCTCGAAGTTATCAGTTACAGTCCAAAGATATGTCCACTCTCCATTCTCATCGGAGCTAGTGATGCCAATTAGAATTCCATCTACGAAGATCTGTAGAGAATGATTGGCTAGCCAGCCTTCGGGGAGATTGTCCTTGACAGAACCGCTAAGCATAATCGGATCACCTACAGCCACGGCAGGAGGCACATCAATGGCTATCGATACAGGCCCATAGACTGTGAAAATTGTAGAGGAGTTGGATCCGATGATGAATTCCTCTCCTTGATATGAAATCAGTACAATGCGCGGTCCTAATTCCATATCTGGTGGAACAGGTATGTAGAGGCTGAAAGTTCCGTTTTCATCCACTGACAGGCCGGTGAGGAATTGACCGTTCATAGATACCTCAAGTTGCCTATTTGGCAGAACCCTGCCAGAGCCATCAGTCAGCATTCCTTCAATGAGCAACAACTCGTTCCTATCTACTTCCCCCGGAGGTGTGGTCAAAACGACCTGAGAAGTCTGTGTCACATTGAATTCGCCCGTGTAAGCGGACTGAAGGTAGTACTCAGGATTCAGAGAGTCTCCCTGCCCCATCGGATCGACCCAAGTAAATCCACCAAGGAACCTCACAGTCATACTGTGAGCACCATAGTCCGAGTCTAGAGGCAGGTCATATGTGATGCTCCACTGACCTGTAGTAGCATTGGACTGGGTAGAGTAAACTGGACCGACGCTTACTCCATCTATCTCAAGATGGATAATTCCTCCCTGCGGATTACCTCCATGCAACAGATTCTGTCCATGTTCATCCAGTAGAGTGCCACTGAAGGTGACGCTTTCTCCGGCAATTGCGGATCCGGTAATGGAATCTATTTGCAACTGGGTGGGCGCGAGTATGATGACACGGGTCCATGTTTCGTCACCGAGAAGCCCAGTGGTTCCGTTAATTCCAGCAAATTCTGCGAAGATAGTCATCGGACCTGGAGTTCTAAATGCGTCTACATTGATCACAGTATTCATCGTCCCATTGATATCAGTGAATCCTCGCCACTCCAAATTCCCATCAACAGTGATATCGACGGACTCTGCGATTACTGGCTGCCCGGCGTTGTCGATTAGCGAGACATTGATGCTAATAACGTCGCCTCTGATTGTTCTACTATCTGGGTCCAAATCAATTGGATCCAGTATAGTTAGCAAAGAATAGCCCCTACTGTCGAAGGTTGCATTACCTGAGTTAGATCCGTAGTAGTTGACATTAGGCGTGTAGGTTGCAACCAAATCGTGAGTTCCTCGAGGGAAGGTCAAATCCAGTCTGACCTCTGCAGCCCATGATCCATTAGGCTCGACATTTCCTCCTGTAACTGTGAAAGTGTTGCTCTGTCCGTCAATAGAAAATGTAAGTGATGGCGCAAGGGTGTTACCGTTTCGATCAATGATTCCACTGCCGTTGCTAGAGGTTAGGGTCCCACTAATTGTGAATAGTTCACCGGCTGCAGGATTGGCAATGATTGGATCAATAGTTAGGTTCGTTGGTGATCTGACCGTGATAGTAGTAATCAAAGAGGCAATCGAATGCAGTGTTGACGAGCCGTTGAAGAATAGAGTTACAGTAACTAATCCCAGTGGTTGAGTATGCGGAACATCGAATGAGAAATTGGCAATACCGACGCCATTCGTCTGTATCTCTGGAAGCCAGGTATTATCGAACTTAGCCGCTACTGTAAGGTCCCCTAGCTGCCTGTCATTGTCGCTAGACTCTACTAGTCTTGCTCCGAAATTGATTAAAGATCCTCGGTCTACTACGGTATTTATTATCGGATTTTTGTCCACGAATTGGGTTACTCCTCTGACTAGTATTGTTGCATTGCCTGTTCCCGTGAGGTAGAACGGAGTGCTACCATTGAGTACGCTAACGATTACTGTCTTTGTCCCACTGGTTATTCCATCTCCGAGAGGATCAGTTGGAACTGAGATTGTGAATGAACCGTTGCTAGTAGTAGTGACGCTATTGACAAGAGTCTCACTGGAATCTGCTAAGAAGAATACTTCCAAGGACATTGGTCCATTCACTGAACGGTTACTATCAACAGCATCCAATACCCTTCCACTCATCGAGAATGCTTGACCGGCTGTAACTTCAAGAGGGATACTGTCAATCTCTACGAAACTGGCGACTTGGACTGTTAGGTTAACAAAGCTCTGATTTCCTAGCCACCTTCCTGCCCCGTCCAAGGCAAGTGAGTCTGTTACATCGTCTGGAGCGTGTACACGGACCGAGTAATATCCCGGAGCGGTGTCTGCCGGGATAATCGGAGAGAATGCAGCTATTCCATCTGCCCCTGTAGTTTGGTTTTCCATTAACAGTTGATTGGGCCCTCCCCAATCGAAATAGATGTCAGCGAGGACTCCTTCTAATTGCGAATTATCTTCTATATCTGTGATTGTCGCATTGATAGTCATTTGAGAACCGGCAATTACAACCAATGATTCGGGAGAAGTTTCGACGATGAATTCGGTTTGAATTCCTGCCCTGTAAACAGCATCGTCTTGGACCTTGAAATATTCTCCACCTGCTTGAGAATTCACACTGAAATCAAGTAAGACCCTGAGTTCATAGACTCCAGAACCAACTCCTGATGGCATTGAGAATGTCAGGTTGTAGCCTCCTGTAGACTCATTAATCCAACCTGAGGCTAAACGGTACACCACAGGAGGAGAAGGAGATCCATCGGGCGCCGGGGGTAAGTCGGATGGAACCAATAATTGTACCACTATAGACGAGTTATTACCAGTAATTGGGACATCATGGAAAATATCGTTAGCAAATCCGGATATCCAATTTGTCGACCCTCTTGGGGTCCAATCTAGACCTAGTTGGACGGTAGCGTTAGCTCTTCCCTGGATCCTAATTACATCATTTACAATTGCAGGTTGGAACCATGTGGAACCAGTATAATTCAGGACCCAAGTATAGTCTCCTGCGAAGGTTTCCCATGGAGGAGTAAATGCCACATCTAAACGAGGTATGTCCGGGTCAGTAACATTCCACTCCTCGGTCCCATTAAGGAAAAGAGAGTAGCTTCCTGCGAAATTGGCAACTGAAGTATTTGTGTGATCAGTTAATACAACCTCAACTACTGCTTGATTCCCTCTGGGAATAGCTTGTAGTTGATATGAGAACTCGACATAACTCCTGATTCCGAACTCATCAGTAAAAGTTGTCTGATCATTAGCGTTCAGTCCATCTGAGTCGAATTCCAGCTTGACCTGTACCTCTCCTGCTGGCAATGGGACGCTTGATGCAGAGAACGACCAATTTAGAGAGAATTCTCCTGGAGTTGATGTCCAGTTGTTAGAATCTAGTTCCCATGATGTGAGCGTCACAAAGGGCCCGTTTGTGTTGGCTCTACGCATCTTTAGATAGAGAGTCCCATTGAGTGCCTCAGGAGAAGGACCTCTGCTCAATACTGTCCCATTTAGGTGGATTAAGGAATCTATCTCCAGGATGCTATTGTTAGAACCCGCTCCCTCGAGGGTGACAGTCAGATTTGGAGCTGGAGTGATGTTGAACATGAACGCCTTTGAAGTTGGCCTGATGTGATAAGATGGAATAGATGCGTTATTGAGATCCTCTTCGTGCCAGCCATTGAACTCTAGAGAGGCGTTGATTGTCCCTAATGGCTCTGATTCGTTGATATTTATTGAGAACTCGTAATATCCCCCTGCGCCAACATCAGCAATCAGGCTGACTGGACCATCATTCACCGTTGTATAATTCAGAATGACCTGCATATTGTCAAGGGAGGAGGGGTCCGTGAACGGAGAACTAGCGAGAGATAAATCTCCAGATACAAGAGTTTCTACCCCTGCCCCCAGCATTGGCTGATCGGAAGGAGGAGGTTCGTGGATACTCAGATTAGAGTCGTCAGAGACATTGAGTTTCCAAGTGAAAGAGATGCCCTGGGAGCCAACATAACCCTTCTCGAATAGATGGAGGACTAATGATCCATATCCAGGATTAATTGGTTGCTCAGGAGTTCCATTCAACGCGAATGACCCATTAATGTCGGTCGTACCATTTGCTACAAGATGCTCAGATACTGCAGCGCTACCAGGCACATTACCAGTATCATTCGATTTTACCAAGTACATGTAAATCGAGATATTCGCAGCACCTGTGGAATTCTCAACAAACTGTAAGGTCCCATTTAGCCAAATATCGCCTGAGGACATATTCCTCTCAAACCAGTTCGGACCCCAGTCCTCGTCAACCACTTCGAGAGCAGCCATTGGAGGGCAGGCCTCAAATGGAATCCAGCCCATGTCCAAGCCTCCTTGGTTCTGGTTGGTCTCGAGATGCACTTCCACCCAGCGAGTGAAGTCTTTACCATATACTTCGAATGACTTTCCTGTCCAAGTTCCTCCCGCAAAACCAGTAACCTTGCGCGTGGGAATGCCGGCGACTCTGAGCATTACTGAGAAAACTGTGGTGAATTCATCACAACTTCCTTCCTTAGTGGTGTTTAGAATCCAATGTGCTATATCGCTGTCAGCTTCTAGGCCATCTGTTCTGCCAGAACCATCGTGATTAAGGGTGAAATTAGTTGTAGAATTACCATTAATCAAGAAATCCTGAATTGCCAGAACTTTATCCCAAGCAGTAAACGCTCCAGACTCATTGATTACAGTCTGAGTCACTGCCTCAACATACTCGCCATCCCTAGAGAAGAAATCCGGCATATCGTAGGCGTAACTACTTCCAGAGAAGGCTGTAGAATTGGATGTAATCTCGGTTCCAAAGAATACTTGCGGGGCAGTTACAAACAGAGTGTCAACAGTAGATTGGTCAATCAGAATATCTCGTGTAAAATTAGAGAAGTTTAGCCCAGCATTAGTGTCTAACCAGCTGGTAAAGTTGACTGCATTGTAAGGGACAATCAATTCCTCTCCTGGACCCATTATACCGTCGTCATTGAAATTAATGGTCCAACCAAATGATTCGTTGCCGCTCCAGAAGCTTGGATCGGCAACACCTTGCGTAGTCGACCACTCAGAGAACATCTGAGTATAGCCCACTAAGGAAGTGTTGACTCCCCAGGAGACTCCGGTGTAGTAGTCGTATGTGTGCCATCTCCAGTAGTGCTTTAGGGATGGATCCACTCCTTCTGTGGTGTTTTCAGCAACGAAGTACAGCATGTTGTCATCGATGTCGTCATTTGAATCCCATGGATTTCCATCGGAATCTAAGCAGTTTACTCCCCAATATTCCTGAGTACACTCCTGTCCATCAGGAACACCTCCTCCATCTGTATCCGGATCTCTCCAGTCCGTACCAATCTGCTGTTCTATGGTGTCTGGGATTCCGTCTCCATCGGTATCAATCGGATTCAAGTCATCTGCAGAATTGTTCTGGGGATTGGTTCCGTCGACATATTCCTGTCCGTCACCAACCCCTCCATTATCGGTATCAAAAACATTCCACATTGTGAAATAAGTATCAACAGTCCCATTGCCACCCATTCCAAATTCCAAGGAGCAACCTGTAGTATTCTCAAAGTAGTTATTCAGCCCATCTCCATCGGTATCTAGTAAATTATGACATGGATTCATGGGATTTGTATCGTTTAGAATTTCGTCCAGATCGTTAACACCATCGTCATCAGAATCAGAAAGATTCGCGAGAGATAAGTAACCCCAGGTTCCCAAAAACTCCTCCCAGTCAGCAAGTCCGTCACCGTCCGTGTCGGCATAATCGTCGTCGCAATGCGGCTCATTTATCGCCCCCGAAGTAGCATTCCAGCACCAAGAGAAATTAGTGAATACTACTGACATGGCGTCAACGGGCCGATCGATATCCACATTTCTCAGAGTATTGCTCAGTATAGACTGGAATCTGAATCCAGTCAAACTTCCATTAGATGACACATAATACGCCATGGGGGCACCATTTTGCCTCCAATCGACAGGATTTGGATTGAGCATAGTGGTCGAATTGATAGTTAATATAGAACTAATCGGATCCCAGTCGATGATATCCTTCTCTATCGTCTCGGTAGACAAGCAAGGATCAGTCGAATGAGCTAGAGAGAGTTCGTCACCATCATTCACTCCCCCTCCATCGGTATCTGAAACATTCCATAGAGTGCATGTCATGTTCTCTTCCCAATTATCGATACCGTCATTGTCAAAGTCTCCGGCGTCCTCTATTCTAGTAGGGTCAGTCTCTCCGGGATCGACCACGCCGTTGCCATTGAGATCTTCTTCGCCATCATCAAATTGGTCGCCGTCAGTGTTGTTGTTTCTTGGATCAGTCGCTTGAGGTGGGTCGCCGTAAGAACCGTTGACTTCTACGCCATCCCAGATACCATCTCCATCTGTGTCGACAGAGGTTGGGTCAGTGAGGAGAACGAATGCCTCATACGAGTCATTCAAACCATCTCCATCGGTATCGTTGTTATTCGGATCAGTTTGAGTGATGCCATCTACTTCTGCTGTAAATATCAGACATCCGCCTGGGCCAAGACCTAGGATAGGATTGCATGGAGACTCGGTTGCTGTCATATTGAATGGTCCCGGCCTGAAGTACTGAGTCGGAGGATTGGTGGATCCATTCCTAGTTCCCCAAGTTGGATTTACGTACTCCCAAAGGTTGCCGAACCCGTCACCATCTGGATCTCCATTCGCTCCATCCATATTCGAATTTGAAGTAGGGTCGAGACCGTTTGCTACCTCCCATGCGTCGGGCATACCGTCTCCATCGGTGTCCCAGCCATCGGGGTCTTCGTCGATTAGGCCGTCGCCATCATCATCATCGCTGCTGCAATCGGCGTCGCCATCTCCATCATTGTCAAAACTATCTACCAATCCGTCCTTGTCGTTATCCATACCATCGTTACAGATATTGCCCATTGGATCCTCGTCCACACCATCAGAGCCAGTGCCTTGGATAATCTGCATTGCACTCTCTTCATCCCATAGTCTGACCGGGACTGTTCCATTCCACCAAACACCGTTGTCCAGAACAGTAGGAGTGGATGTGGAATCCCAACCAGAGGGGATTCCATATTGATACTCATTCAAATTGGTGAAAGCATCGCCATCTGGGTCTCCTGTTGAGCCGTTGTCTCCAGCAGAAGAGAGTGGATCTAGGCCGTATTGCCACTCCCAGCCATCGGGTAGACCGTCGTTATCGGAATCCCAGTCCTGAGGCTGCGTGTTGATGTAGAATTCTAATCCATATGTCAGGCCGTCTCCATCTGCATCAGTACTGGCTAGAGCCTCCCATTGTCCAAATTGGAAAGCAGCGTGAGAAGACAGCATCAAGAGCGCTGTGAACAGTATTGCTGACCGGCGCTTTCGAGGCAATATCTGTACTCTAGAATCATCTAGCACTGACAACACTTCGTCACCCCTTACTGCCTACGGCAGAAAGTTAGGGTCTTAAGACGAATGGAGCGCCGTTCGGACAGGTATCACAGAGGCATCATACGAGTTCTATCTCGTCATCATCGTAATCATCGGACTCTTCTTCTTCTGTAACAGATACTGGAGCAGGGATGGAATCATCATCTTCGTCCTCAGAATCCTCATCATCATCCTCTCCCAATGATTCCAGATATGCTAGATGGGAAGTCCATCTACGACGGTTCATTCTACTTTGAATTCCGGCGAATAGAAGAAGTATTCCGACAAGTGCGATAATCAGAGTAGAGATTCTAGGGTGAGTTACCTCATTGACTAGAATGTCAAAAATTGAAGAAAGCCCGACAGTCATCGTTACTGTAATTTCAGCAGAGTATTCATCCGGCCAACTCTGCTCCGTATCAAACGGAGTGGCAGTCACAATTACTGGTATCTGATCGCCATTGTTAGCCGATTCTGGAACGGTAACATCGAGATTGAATGTAGTCTCTTCAAAGGCCCCCAGTTCAATCAGCGGTGAACCTGATGGACCATCAATATCTACCTTCCAGCCTGATTCCTCGACCTCCGCATCCAGTAGAACTGTGAGCGGTCCATTGCCGTTATTCTTCGCCTTCAGCTGTAAAGAGTATGTTTCGCCGGGTACTAATTCGTAATTCGGCGATACTTGAACAATCTGAAGCTCGGGTTCGCCGGCCTCTATTTCGAAGATAACAGGCAGATCGAAGTATCTGGCATCATCTTCGTTGATATCTTCTATAATTCTGAGATAAATTGTATGATTTCCAGCAACCACTTGATTAGTCAGAATTGCTGTAACAAAGATCTCGGAGAAATCTCCCGGACCTAGAGAGACTCGGGGTACAGAATCTCCAGAGTCGTCGGTGATGGTGAATTGCCATTGCCCATAGGCCGGATCGATATCGAGGTTTTCCTGCAACGAGGATGGATTCTGGATTCTCCACCAGGTTGCAGATTCTCCTCCTGTCATACTATTCGTTATCCTAACTCGGAAATCAACGACTGCATTGCCTGATCCAGGGGAGCATAGTTTCACTCGGATGTGACCCAATGGAGTTCCGTCGCAGTCCTGCGAAACTTCCGCGTGTATTCCAAAGGTTCTCTGGATGGTGAATGCGACAGTGGTCCGTAGAGACGAGTTTCCTTCGCTGATTATCTCAATCTCAATCTGTCCTATATCGGGATCATCTCGGTCAGAAGAAGGTTTGACATTGAACAGAAGTTCTTGCGTGGAGTGGCGCTCTAGGATTGCGGTGTGGAATGTTCCGTCTCCCTCGTCCTCCAGAATTCTCTGCCCGGTCTCGTTATCGTAGATCTGAATGATAGATTTGGCTCTTTGCAATACATCTACACGGAAAGTATCTGCATCGAATCCTGTGTTGAAAATCTCTAGGAGGAATGGAGTAAATTCGCCATACTCGACATACCTTGGCGCGGTCTGGTCGAAATCATCTGGCCTTGTTGAGTTGGCCAACTGCACATCATGGTCTTCATTCCAAATCGATACTTCTGGTGGCTGGAAGACATCTATCTTGTCGAGGTCGAGTTGTAGGATGTCTTGATGGACGACTTGTAAGACACTCTCGACCTCGGCCTCGGCGACCGCCCTAATCTCGATGCTCTCTGGAGTGCCAGTGAGATCATCGGGGGCAGTCAGTGTAAGAATCGGGTTGAGTATGTCTCCGCCTGCGTTCAGTGTGTATCCCCCTGGTGAGTCAAACTCGAGAATCCAAGAGCTGCCCAAATTAGTCAGAACCTCGAGTTCTACTTCCATTGACTTGGTAGAGTCGCCCTTGTGCACCAATTGTAGTGGGATGGCAGTGGTTTGTCCGGGTGCAATATACTCGGTTGTCTTATCGAGGCGATGATTGATTGACACTCCCCACTGATGCATCTCTATTGGTTCGTGCTCAATCAAGAAATCATTGCCTTGAATATCAGTAATTTCGAGTTCCACAGAGTACTCTCCAGCGGGCAAGCCTCCGGGATATGTCCACATGTACTCGCCAAAGATACCCTGACTTGTGTCTTCTATGTCCTCATCATCCTCGTTGATGATATGGTCGATTCGATAGACTCCGTTAGGATCCCTCATTAGAAGGCGAGTAGATTCGATGTCATATCTGCCGAAAGAGCTCTTGACATCAAATGTGAACTGCATTGCTCTGTCGGAGAGAATGTCATTTGGATACCAGTCCAATTCTGGTCCTTCTGCTAGTTCGGCCCCTTCTCTCTGTAGGAGAACTAGGCTGTTAGAAATTGCATTCGCCTCGACTTCGATTTGAGAGAATCTGTCCGGCTCTCCATCAATCTCGTTCCATGCAACCTCAGCATCACAACTACTGCCGAATGGTCCGCCCGAACTCTCACAACCAGACATTTCGGCTGAGATTGAAATCTCCAGCATCTCATTCTTTGAGACTGTGAATGAAGCATCCTGGCCTAAATCAACATCGAACTCTTCGTGATCAAAACTGCAGCTGTTTGTGATACCTTGAGTGCAGGCATCGGTACTCCATGAGGCAGTTCCTACTTGCGAGCCGCCGGCCTTCAATGTGATTGTCCAGTCGACTGTGGCACCATTGGGGCCAGTGGCCCTGAGGAACAGATCAAGTGGAACATAGTATCCCGAACTACCGTGCTGAGATCTTCCATATACTTCCAAGGAAGATAGCATGTCGCTAGAGCGGAATTCTATCTCGTTGTCAAGTGCGCTGGCTGAATCCTCGCCTCCTGAGTCAGGAACCTCAGTTGTGATGTATCCGTCACCTCCTGCTGATGTGTTTTGGGAAGCAAGATAGAGTGTGTACAGTTTGAGTTCAACCTCATCTTGGGCCATCATTGGCTCACTATTTCTCAGTTCAGAAGGCTCACTGAAAGAAGAGTAAATCGGAGTAATTAGCACCATCGCCACGAAGATAGCCAAGCGGGCTTTGCCCGGGGAGATAACCGGAGTACTGCTCGTATGCACGGTCTTTCGGCCGTTAGAGTGGCGTTAAAGCGTTCGTACCCCAAGGGTACGAGATGAGTCAATTCAAGACGGTATCTTGCGCTCGGTTCAAGAGAAGGAGACCCTGCTCACGGGTTGCAGGGGTACCCGAGTCGGTCAAAGGGGCCGGACTTAAGCTCCGGTGCAAAGTGCTTCGCAGGTTCGAATCCTGCCCCCTGCACCATCACTTGACTCTAGTCATAGTGCAACCCAGTCTAGAGTCATCATTTGTGATATCGAGTTTGCTTGCACTGACAGAAGCCGCCACTACCTCGGCCGGCGCCATCATCTCATCAAGTAGCCTCATTACCATGGTCTCGAGTAATGATGGTCGATCCATAGCAACTACCCTGTCGAGAGAAGAAACCAGATACTCGTAATCAAGAACTTGGTCAATTGAGTCATTAGGTGGCCTAGAGTCATCGACTACAACATGTATGTCGAACATGACTCTTTGGGGTGATCCTTGTTCATGTTCGTATACTCCCACATCGACAAGCCTGATTGCACCCTCAAGAAATAATGACGAGGCATTTCGCCCGCTGGAGAGTAACGCCTCGATAGCTTCACTGTGACTTGTGGGCATATTCACTCCGTCTCAAACAGAACATCACGCGCTCTTGACAAGAATCTCTCGCCCGAGTCAACAAATAGAATCTGACCTGTTACCGCCCTAGCTCCGACTAAGTAGCAGACAGCATCTGCGATGTCTTCTGGCTTCGGGCCATATCCGAGTGGAGATTCGGACTGAGCCCTAGCGAATCCTTCCTCAGTCTGATCATCGCTCGGCAGAGTATGCCCCGGGGCGACGGCGTTGACTCTGATCCTAGGGGCGAGTCCTCGAGCCAATGCATCAGTCAACCCTAGCATTGCATATCTAGAAGCAGTGTAGGATAGGTGATCAGGATTGGGTTCCGCGATTTTCTGGTCTAGGACATTCACCACACAGGCAGAATGTCCTTCTTCCAGAATCTCATTCAGAGATCTAATCAGCAGCAAAGGAGATTTTGCATTGACATCCATGTGGGCATCCCAACTCTCTGTATCTACACTATGAATATCATCATGAATGAACAGAGAGGCGTTGTTTACGATTCCGCAGATTGGCCCGTGTTTGCTCGCCAATGAAACCAAGTTAGAAGCCGATTCGGCATCTTCTAGATCGGCTTTAATGGTGAATGCGGATCCGCCGAATTCCTCGATGGTTTCGACGAGTTCTTCGGCCTCGTTGCTTGAACCTCGATAATGAATGGCGATTGAGTATCCCGCTCTAGCCAGGCGCAAACTAATCGCCCTTCCTATACGCTTGGCCCCACCTGTAACGAGTACGATCCCCTCGGCCATGAACTACCGAAGACAACATCTGATATTACCAGTTGTATACGTACACAAGAGAGGATAGGCGTAGCAGAATGGTTAATGTCGGTACGCCATCCGACGGTTTGATGGCAACTCGCCTCCCTACCATAGACGCGGATTCTGCTATCGTAGAGGGTTGTGGGGGCACCCCTAGACAGAGCGCTACTGAGCGGAGAAAGGCATTGAGAAAGAGACTGCCAACTTGGTTCAAGACCTCGTTGCCTACGGGCGATGCCCAGACTAGATACAATGAGACGCGCTCAAGTGTTCACGAGCACGGTTTGCACACTGTTTGCGAAGAGGCCCGCTGCCCCAATGTCCATGATTGCTGGGGAAGAGGTACAGCTACATTCATGGTGGCTGGAGAAGTCTGCACCAGAGGTTGTAGATTCTGTGCTGTTGGTACCGAAAAAATCCCCCCTGCATTGGATCCATCCGAACCATCGGAATTGGCTGAGGCTGTTGCGAGGATGGGGCTCGACCATGCTGTGATTACGGTCGTTAACAGAGATGACCTTGGAGACGGTGGTGCTGGGCACTACAGAGATTGTATACTTGCAGTGAATGATCGTTGTCCAAGTGTAGGGCTCGAGTTGTTATGCTCTGATTTGGACGGGGATCTAGTATCTCTTGGGGAATTGCTCGACAATCTGCCACTCAGAGTTTTTGCACACAATGTAGAATGTGTACCTAGACTCGATTCGTTAGTTCGTGATCCGAGGGCATCTTTCGAGCAATCTCTCGATATTCTGCGAGAGGCCCGTAGGCTTCGTCCTGACATTCTAATCAAGTCAAGCATTATGGTCGGTCTGGGAGAGACCGATGAAGAGGTGAGTGAATCAATGAGGTTGCTTTTCGACGCTGGAGTCGATATGCTGACACTTGGCCAGTACCTGCAACCAAGCGATAGGCACCTTCCTGTAGACAGATTTCCTGAGCCTGCGCAGTTTGCGACTTGGGATGGAGAGGCTCGTGAAATTGGATTCAAGGCCGTAGCTAGTGGACCTCTTGTTCGATCGAGTTATCGAGCCGGGCTACTTTGGGAAGAGGCTCGCGGGGGGGCGCCGGTCCTTTTGGACGGTCAAGTGGAGAGGTAGGTGATTGAATGGCCAAGAAGAAGCCCAGTCTGAAAATTCCTGATGCCCCACATCGCCCCGGTGATGAGGCCAGTTTCGAATCATGGCCTTGGCAACCAGGAGACCTCAAGATGCCTGATCCCAAGAATTGTAGTTCAGAAGATACAGTTCCACACGCAGCTGGACTAATCCGAGTTCTTGGAGACGATAACAAGGCATCTGGAGATTGGGACCCTGGACTGGATGCGGACGATCTTAGACTGGGGCTTGAGTACATGGTAAGACTCAGAATCTTCGACGATCGAATGATGAAGATGCAGAGGACTGGTAAACTATCATTCTACATGCGATCCTTTGGAGAGGAGTGTGTCGCCATAGCCCAAACCATGGCACTAGAGACTCAGGACTGGATTTTTCCCACTTACAGGCAACCCGGTGCTCAATTCGTTAGGGGCCGAGACATGGTTAGTATGATATGCCACTGCATAGGCAATGTCGAGGACAACATCAAAGGCAGACAGATGCCTGTTCACTATTCATATCGAGAGGGTAGATTCATTTCAATATCAAGTCCAGTAGGCACTCAATTCAGCCAGGCTGTTGGAGTTGCGATGGCCTCGCAGTACAGGGGCTTGGACGAGGTAACCATCACATGGATTGGAGACGGGGCTAGTGCAGAAGGAGACTATCACTACGCCCTCAACTTCGCCAGTGTGTACAAGGCTCCAGTCATTTTGAATGTCGTGAACAATCAATGGGCCATCTCCACTCATGCTAACTTCGCCACCGGCGGTGGTGAGTTTGCCTCCAGAGGTTTGCCTTACGGGCTTGCTTCATTACGCGTCGACGGTAACGATTTCCTCGCCCTCTACTCTGCTACTAAGTGGGCTAGGCAGCGCGCGGCGGCTGGCGCCGGCGCCACCCATATCGAGGTTCTTACCTATCGCGCTGGGGCGCATAGCAGCAGTGATGATCCGAGTCGCTACAGGCCCGGAGACGAGCACACAAAGTGGCCGGGCGGAGACCCCGTGGAGAGGCTACGAGACCACTTGATTGAGATTGGCGAGTGGAGTGATGAGAAACACATCGAATTAGAGAAGCGGATTGATGATGAAGTCATGAGCGCGTACAAAGAAGCTGTCTCTCATGGCGATTTAGCAACCGGTCCATATCCCAGTTCTGATACCATATTTACGGAAGTATACCAAGAGATGCCGTGGCACTTAGAGGAGCAATTTAACGAAATGATGGAGGAATCAGATGACTAACATGAACATGATTCAATCCCTTAACAATGCATTAGACATAATGCTAGAGAATGATGACGGAGTAATCGTCTTCGGCGAGGATGTTGGCTACTTTGGTGGTGTATTCCGAACTACTGACGGACTCCAAGCAAAGCACGGCGAGCATCGCGTCTTCGATTCGCCGCTGTCTGAAGGAGGGATCCTATCGGCGGCCTTCGGAATGGGGCTCAACGGCCTGAGGCCGGTAGTTGAAATTCAGTTCGCAGACTACATATTCCCAGCCTATGATCAGATTGTCAACGAATTGGCCAAAATCAGGCATCGCTCTGGTGGTGAGTACTGGTCTCCTGTCACGGTTCGCACGCCTGCGGGAGGGGGAATTAGAGGAGGTCATCATCATTCCCAATCCCCAGAGTCGCAATTCACTCATACTCCTGGCCTCAAGGTCGCTTACTGTTCTACACCATTCAATGCGAAGGGTTTGCTGATAAGTGCCATAGAGAGTAATGATCCAGTCATCTTCTTTGAGCCGAAGCGATGCTACAGAGGGCCATTCTACGGAGACCCGCACAATGTCCCGACTTGGGAAGGTCACCCTGAGGCAGAAGTACCGGAGGCTCACTACTCTATACCTCTGGGAGAAGCCAGACTGGCTATGGAAGGTGATGATTGTACTGTGATTTCTTGGGGAGCTATGGTTCATGTCTGTGAGCAGGCAATCAAGGATAGTGGAGTATCTTGTGACCTAATCGACTTACAGACTCTAGTTCCTTGGGATCGTGACGCAGTCGTCAAATCGATTGAGAAGACAGGGCGATGTGTGATTGTCCATGAAGCACCCAAGACCAGTGGTTTCGGAGCGGAGATGGTTGCTTCTGTTCAAGAGAGATGCTTCTATCACCTCGAAAGCCCTATTGAGAGAGTTACTGGTTGGGATACTCCTTTTCCTCACACTACTGAATGGGATTACATGCCGGGACCCTCTCGCATAGCCGCGGCAATACACAGATCACAGGTGAATTAGATGTCGGATTACGAATTCAAGTTGCCAGACATTGGCGAGGGTGTTGTCGAAGGAGAGGTGGTTCAATGGCACATTTCTGTAGGAGATTCAGTCTCAGAGGATGATCCAATTGTAGATGTGATGACGGACAAAGCAACAGTCACGATTCCATCGCCCGTAAATGGAGTAATTACTTCTCTGAGTGGAGATGTGGGAGATATGGTGGCCGTAGGGTCCACCCTAGTTGAATTTGGTTCAGCAGATGGAGTTGCTTCTGCCTCATCTGATCCGGAGCCTGAGCCGGAGCCTGAGNNGGATTACATGCCGGGACCCTCTCGGATAGCTAAAGCGATTAAAAGGACACAGGAGGAATGAGTATGGGAATTCACGAATTCAAGCTCCCCGACATTGGGGAAGGAGTAGTAGAGGGAGAAATTGTCGAATGGCATGTTTCAGTCGGAGATACGGTATCAGAA
>DAQX01000009.1:23841-38475 GCA_002503055.1 Euryarchaeota archaeon UBA86
GAGCCGGAGCCAGTTGCACCTACTCCTCCTGCGCCCAAGCCTGATCCTGTGCCAGTTGCTATGCCATCCTCTGCACCTGCCTCTTCTAGTAGAGTTCTTGCCAGTCCTGCTGTTAGACGGCGTGCGCGCGAGGCAGGTGTCGAGCTCACTCAAGTTAGAGGCTCAGGGCCTGCTGGGAGAATCAGGCATGCAGACCTCGATGCGTTCATCGCTGCAGGTGGTTCTGTTGCCGGAGCGGCACCAGTTGCATACTCGACCAAGCGTACAGATGTCACGGATGTGAAAGTCGTAGGACTGCGTCGCAAGATCTCTGAACAGATGAGTCTGTCAAAGAGCAGAATTCCTCACTTTTCTTACTTCGAGGAGGTTGATGTAACCGAACTCGAATCCTTACGGCAGATGCTCAACTCGACACGTGATCCAAGTCAACCCAAGTTGACCTATCTCCCATTCATCATGCTAGCCCTTTCTAGGATAATGCCCGAACACCCAGAGTGTAATGCTCACTTCAACGACGAAGTAGGAGTAGTCAGCAGGCATGGAGGAGTTCACTTGGGGATTGCAACACAGACTGATAGAGGATTGTATGTTCCTGTCGTCAAGCATGTTGAGTCTTTCGACATTTGGCAGACTGCAGCTGAGATGCAGAGAGTTTCTGGAGCGGCGAGAGATGGCAGCGCGAGTCTCGATGATCTATCAGGTTCGACATTCACTATCACCAGTCTAGGTCGAGAAGGTGGTTTGGGCGCTACCCCAATTATCAATCATCCAGAAGTTTCGATTCTAGGCGTCCACAAGGCTCGTGATATGCCAGTGGTCAGAGATGGACAGATAGTGATTCGTAAGATAATGAATTTGTCAAGTGCATTCGACCACCGAGTGGTAGATGGAGCTGATGGGGCGTCCTTGATTCAGCATCTCAGAAGATTCCTCGAGCACCCTGCCCTGATTTTCATGTGAGGTTTGTATGGCTGAAACTCGCAAGTGCCAGGTTCTAGTCGTGGGCGCTGGACCTGGCGGATATGTCGCCGGAATTAGATCCGGACAACTAGGGTTGGATACAATAGTTGTAGAAGGCGATAAGGCAGGAGGTACCTGTCTAATTCGAGGCTGTATCCCGAGCAAGGCCATGATTCATGCGGCAGATCGATTCGAGGCTTTGCAGCAGCATAGCGAAGAAGGTGGCCATATGGGCATCTCTGTAGAGAGGAGTCCAGAAGTCGACATGGCCGCCCTAGTATCATGGAAAGATGGGATTGTAGACCGTCTAAACAAGGGAGTTGAGGGTCTGCTGAAGGCTGCTGGTGCAGATTTGGTAAAGGGTTGGGCAAACTTCACTGGGCCAAAGAGTTGCACTGTCGAGACCTCTGATGGAGAAGTCAATATCGAAGCAGAGAACATCATCATAGCAACAGGATCCAGCCACATAGATCTACCTTTCATGCCGTGTGATGAGGAATTTATCATCTCATCAACAGGCGCACTAGATTTGGACAGTCTGCCTAAGAGTGTGGCTATCGTTGGAGGCGGTTACATTGGCCTTGAGTTAGGTTGCGCTCTCTCCAAATTGGGTACAGAAGTTACTGTAGTCGAGGGGTTGGACAGTATTCTAGCCATCATGGATAAGGAGATTCGTAGGCCACTAGAACTATGGCTCAAGAAGCACAAAGTGAAAGTTCACACTAATGCTCTGGCGAGGGGGGCTGAGATCAAGGGCAAGGGAGCGGCCAGAAAGGTCGAGTTGACTTTCGAGAAAGACAGTGAAGAGCAGTCGATAAAAGTCGACAAGGTCCTAGTTACTGTAGGTAGAAGTCCCAACACTAAGGGTTGGGGCCTCGAGAATATGGGTGTCCGAATGGATGCTTCTGGCCGATTCATCAGAATCGATCGTAAGTGTCGTACTTCGGTCCCCGGTATCTATGCAATTGGCGATGTGGCAGGCGAGCCCATGCTAGCACACAAGGCTAGTGCTGAAGGCGAGATGGTGGCTGAGATTATCGCCGGTCATGAACGTGAATTTGACAAGGTCGCAATCCCTGCAATCGTTTTCACTGAGCCCGAAATAATCTCTGTGGGACTGACTCCTGATGAGGCCAAGGAGCGCGGTGAGGAAATCATTGTTGGTAAGTTCCCTTTGGCCGCCAATGGGCGCGCCCTTAGCTTAGAGGCTGAAAAGACTGGTGGATTCATTCGAGTCACGGCCAGAGAGTCGGATCATGTGATTCTAGGAGTTCAAGCGGTTGGCTCTCACATTGCAGAGTTGCACTCTGAATTTGTCCTAGCCTTGGAAATGGGTGCGCTTCTAGAAGATGTGGCCGATACTGTTCACGCACATCCGACGATGTCAGAGGCTTTCCACGAGGGAGTGTTGAAGACACTTGGGCATGCAATACATATCTCATGAGGTTAGGTTATGGGAGACATCAGAATCCTCAGAGCGGGGATGGTCGAACACACTGTAATGGCTAAAGAGATGAAGCGGCTACAGCAATTGAGAATCGAGGATAAGATTCCTGACACTCTCATCATGGTTGAGCATCCTGAAGTTGTGACTGTAGGGCCAAAGGCGATTCGTGACGGAGTGGTAGTCGAGGGTTATCCGACAGTGAATACTGACCGAGGAGGTGGCATAACTTGGCACGGACCTGGTCAGTTAGTTGCCTACCCAATCATCAAGTGGACAGTTGATGAGCAGAATATTCGCGCAATCATCGGTAGACTGGAGGACTGGGCAATTGATGCGCTCGCTAAGTTGGGCATCAGCGCTTACAAGAACCCTTCAATGCAAGGAGCGTGGGTTGATGGGTACAAAATCTGCTCAATTGGACTTTCATTCTTGCATTGGGTCAGTCGGCATGGAATGTCAATTAATGTAAGTACACCCGGAACCCGAGTAGAGGATCTCGAGGGATGTGGGATGACTGCCGGCGTACACACGAGTCTTTCACAACTAGGGTATGAAACTGATTCGCAGGGAGGAGAAATAGGACTCTATAGGATGGAGGAGGCGCTTATCGAGACATGTGAGAAACATCTTGGAAGAAATCCTTTGGAACCTATTGAATGGACTCCGGAGGTGCTAGTATGAGTCTCCCCCGCCGAAGTGATCTTGCTCACCACTGGTCTTTGGATCCAAATACTGTATTTCTGAACCATGGCTCCTTTGGGGCCACTCCAATTCCCGTTCTAGAAGAACAAGCGAGAATCCGGAATCTACTGGAGAGAGATCCTGTCCGGTTCTTTGAGAGAGAATACACAGACCTGTGGAATGCTTCTAGGGCGACTCTAGCGAGAATTTTGAATGCCGAAACGGATGGTTTGACCTTCGTAAGTAATGCGACTCAAGGAGTAAATACAGTTCTCAGGAGTCTAAAACTCAAACCGGGAGATGAGATAATAATCTCAGATCACACATACCAGGCATGCTGGAACGCGGTCGACTATGTGACTCAGAAATCGGGAGCTAGGACTGTTGTGGTTAATATTCCATTCAGAATGGAGGGTCCTGAGGAAGTAGTCGATCTGATTATGGATGCCGTCACAGATAGGACAGTTTTGGCTCTGATTGATACCATCACCAGTCCGACTGGGACAAGAATGCCATTCGAGGAGTTAATTGAGAAATTGCAATCAAGAGGCGTAGATGTACTCCTAGATGCGGCTCACGGACCGGGTATTGTCCCTATTGATCTCGCTCGGCTCGCGCCCGCCTATTGCACTGGAAACTGTCACAAGTGGATTTGCTCACCAAAGGGTTCTGCCTTCCTTCATATTCGCGAAGATCGAAAGAATTCAGTAAAACCACTGAACATCAGTCATGGGTTCTCATTCGAGGGAACGGCTCAGGAGAAGTTCGATTTCGAATTTGCTTGGCCTGGTACTCAGGACCCTTCCCCTTGGCTGAGTATCCCGAAAGCATTGACATTCATGGAAGGACTTGTTGATGGCGGATGGGAGGAAATTATGAGTAGAAATCGAAATCTCGCTTTGCAAGGTAGAGATTTGATTTGTGATGTACTCGGAACTACACCACCTGTTCCTGATTCAATGGTATGCTCAATGGCTGCTGTCGAAGTTCCTAGTGATGAAGAAGTAGGGGCTATGAGTCTTGACGGAGATCCGTTTCACAATCAACTTCTGGATGATTACTCAATACAAGTTCCTGTGATGCCATGGCGCCACCATGGTACGAAATATATCCGGATATCTGCCCAACTTTACAATCACATTGACGAATATGAGTACCTCGCTAAAGCACTCAAAGACTGTCTATGAGCCGATGCAACCATTCAAGGCTAGTAGTTGAAACGGAGTAACATGCCTGAGGCAGTTGTAGCAATAACAGGGGCATCCGGCGCACAATATGGCGTAAGATTGCTTGATGCACTACTAGAGGCAGGTTGGGAAGTCAGCCTGATTGTTACCAATGCAGGAGCAATCAACCTAGATTTAGAGTGCGGAATTACTCCCGAAGATCTGGCTAAGAGAGATGGAGTTAGGCTCGATGATAACCGCAATCTGGCTGCTAGGTCTGCATCCGGCTCGGCAAAGTACGAAGCTTGTGTAGTATGTCCGGCCAGTGGCACTACTATTGGTAAAATTGCTGCAGGTATTTCTGACAATCTAGCCACACGCAGCGCTCTAGTTGCCCTCAAGGAGAGGAGGAAGCTGATTCTGGTCCCACGCGAGACTCCTGTTGCAACTCCTCATCTCGAGGCTATGGCTAAGATGTCTTCTTGGGGCGTAGTCATTCTACCAGCAAGCCCTGGCTTCTATCATGGTCCTGAGAGTATTGATGACCTCGTAGACTTCGTAGTATCGAGAATTCTCGATCAGATGGGTGTTGAACACTCAATCGGCAAGCGATGGACCGGGGAAGAAGTCTCTAACGAATAATCGTCCCGTAAATAGTAAGATCTTACCTATGGCGAAGCGCAATGAGCCATTACTGCCTCGTAGTCCGGTTCCATTCCAGGGTTATCTGCGATCCAAGAGTATCCAACTCTGCCATCGGCCTCGACCACGAATACAGAGCGTTGAGCAACAGTATAACCAGTGATTACGAAATCTCCCAGCGAAACCCCGTAGTCATCAACTGCCTCTCTGTGAACATCGGATAGAAGAGGGAATGAGATTCCGTTGGCTTCTGCGAAAGCGGCGTTAGAGAATGGTGAGTCTACAGAAATTCCGAGAACACTGACTCCGCTTGAATTCAAACTGGTCATGCCTTCTGAGAATGTACACATTTCCTTGGTACAAACTCCAGTGAATGCAGCCGGATAGAATGCCAAAATTACCCGTCCCCCTCTCATATCGCTGAGAGTCACCGAGGACTTGTCTTGGGCGGTCAATGTGAAATCAGGGGCCATGTCTCCTACCGAGGGCATGGCCCCTCCACGAGGTCTGACTGATTACATTTGCTCGGGACAATCAATTCCCAAGAGAGACAGTCCTGTCGACAGAGTTCTAGCAGTCAGGTCGCAAAGAGCCAAGCGGCTCATCCTGATTTCATCATCTTCAGCAGATAAAACTGGGCAATTCTCGTAGAACGAAGCGAATGCAGATGCTACTGAGTGTAAGTAGGTGCAAAGGCGATGAGGCGAATAAGTATACAGAGCTTCATCTACCATAGATGAGAAGTTAACTAGCCTCCTTGCGAGTAGTGCTTCCTCGGCATGTTCGATAATAATTGGAGAAACATCGCGGAGAGGTGTATGCACTTTGGAACGACGAAAAATGCTACAGATTCTGGCATAAGCATACTGGAGATAGGGAGATGTGTTTCCTTCGAAGGACAACATCCTGTCCCAATCAAATATGTAGTCCTTGGTTCTCTCAGTAGACAAGTCGGCATACTTTACTGCACCGATCCCAATTGCCTTGGCAATCTCTATTCTCTGCTCGCCTTCAATTGATGGATTTCTCTGGGCGATTGTCTGCTCGGCTCTGACGACTGATTCATTGAGTAGATCAACGAGTTTGATGGCCTCGCCCTCGCGGCTCTTCAAGATCTTTCCGTCAGAGTCCAAAACTGAACCGAATTTGATGTGATTAGCAATGTGTGATTTGTCCATCAATCCGGCTTGTTTAGCTACCTCGAAAACCATCTTGAAATGCTGAGATTGGGGAGTTCCTACAACATAAAGCAGGTCATTACAGCCCAGTCTCTCAACTCTATCAATTATACATGCAAGATCGGTAGTAGCGTAGTTGTAGCCTCCATCTGCCTTCTGGATAATTAGTGGCAAGGGCTCTCCTTCGCGATTGACCCACCCGCCGGGATATACGACCTTGGCACCATCGCTATCTTCCAAAATCCCTAGATTATCTAGTCTAGAAACCACCTCGGGAAGCAAGTGATGATAATTCGACTCGCCCATAATGTCGTCATTGGTCAACAACACACCAAGCATACTGTAGACTTCGTTGAAATAGCGCATCGATTCATCCACTAGGACACGCCACAGTCTGAGTGTCTCGTCATCACCTCCTTGCAACATTACTACACGATTACGAGCTCGCTCGACGAACATCTCATCTGTGTTGAATTTCGCTCGAGCCTGTTTGTAGAATCCATCCAAGTCTCCCATTCCGAGTTCATCAGCAGCATTGTCCTCACCCAAGTCTAGAAGATGCTCGATGAGCATACCAAAGGGTGTGCCCCAGTCTCCAACATGATTCTCTCGATACACGGTGTGGCCCTTGTGGATAAGCATCCGTACAATCGCATCGCCGATTACCGTGGATCTGAGATGGCCAACATGCATCTCCTTGGCCACATTCGGCGATGAGTAATCTACGGCGGCTACTCTTGGATTTTCAGTTGAAACTCCTAATCGCTCATCCAAGAGTAGTTCGCTAAGGCTTGTTGCAAGCCATGCTGGCTCGGCTTTGATATTGACGAATCCGCTGACTGCAGATACTTCTGCGATACCAGAAAGAGCAGGTGCAAGTTCAGAAGTTATCAACTCGGCTATGTCTACTGGTGAGCGTTTGAGGATTGGAGCAAGGCTGTGACATGGGACAGCTAAATCGCCATGCTCCTCCACCGTTGCAGGCCCCAGAAGATTAGCTAATTCGCCCTCAACCCCTGCTCCAGCAAGTGCTGCAGCCACCTCGTCCTCGACGGCCTGTTTGAGAATCTTCATCCGATTAACTCCATGCATACCTCAGGATAGCGGCGATTCCGCCAAATGAGTCGTTAAGAGTGGCTCCTTCTTCAGTATCCATAGAAATGAGGCTGACTTTGGCCGAGATGTGGCCGGCCAGTGTACTCAACTCGTCTACTAGATCCATTGACCTGTCATGATCCTCAGAGATATTCTCAGAATCACAGGATGGACAATTTGGAATGTCTGACCGACTGCTCTGAGTAGACTCCCATTCGTGACTGCACTTCTTACATATCCAGCCAACTCTTCGCTGTCTGAGGCCTTCTGAGAGAAGTAGAGTATGTACTGCGCCTTGGTCTAGAGCCGACCTAACCATCTTTTCACCGTATGTTGCCTTGGGATGATTCTGCATGACTTCGCGAAGGAACTGATCGACAAGATTTCTCTCTGCATCTAGTTCAATCTGATCCATGAGGCCACCTGCCCGCTGAATTAGTTCACGCAGACCACTCTCATTGGAGTAACCAACATCAAACAGGGGCTCTCTGATTAGTTTCTTGATTTCGTGATGGAAATAATCCTTCTTTACCACGAAATCCTTTGTGGCCCCCGGGCCTCCAACAATAATTCCCTGTAGATTCTCTATTTGGGGCAACCAGTAATTGCAAGCCCGCTCAGCGGATTTCTGGAAGAAGTTGTGAGCGGCCTCTTCGATAAGTCTCTCGAAACGCTGAGCCGACTGACCTCCTCTGCCGTGCTTCGAAGGTACCTGTGATGTGATGTGCTCCTGACAATGTAGCCGCTTTCCTGAGGCTATTCCGTAAGCAGACTCAGAGCGATCGATAACTAACAGCCCATATGCTGTTCTATCGATTAGCATCTCTTCCAACTGGCTGATTTCGAATGTTGAATCACATCGGTATCTGAATGATGGGAATGGTTCAGGAGGGTCATCGATAACCGTGGTGATTAGTCTAGTCTTGTTGTTGCCAACGATGACATGTCCAACGAATAAGGCAATGCCACATTCTCCAGGAGTCTTGTAGCGGTTTAGCGAAGCTAAGGCTGACTCTATCGCATCGCCTACATGTTTTCTTGTCAATTTCGACTTGATATTGGCAGCTTGACCGGCCTCTTGAGAAAGGTGCTGCCTAACATCGTGAATCATCCTATCAGGAGGGACAATGACTGTCACCAGCTCAGTTCCCATACCTCGCATCGAAGATAGTTCCTCGAGCGCCTTCTTCAGGCGTAGCCTGCGCTGCTGCTGCTCTAGGTCATCTGACATGCTACGCCTCTGTTAGAGGCCTGAGGGGCGGCATTTCAACCCTTCACCGCGCTAGAGGCACAGGCATTGAAAGGGTGCATGTGTACGCAGACATCAATGGCGAAGGTCGTAGCCGCCCTGGGAGGCAGTCTGCTCAGGCCCGAGGTCGAAGAGAGGCATGCTTGGCTAGAGAGCCTAATCGAGGTAGTTAGAGACCGTGTAGCAATGGATGACAAGTTGGGCATAGTTGTCGGAGGCGGGGCTGCTGCCCGAGAGGGAATAGAACTGGCAAGGCCACTAATAGACTCGGAGGATCGTCTCGACAGGATAGGTATCGCCGCCACAAGATTGAACGCCTCTATTGTACGAGAGAGTCTAGCTGATGCTGGGATACCTGTGTCTGGAAGTATCCCCTTCAGCGTTAATGAGGCGGTTTCGCTGCTCGAGGAAAGACAAGTAGTAATCATGGGCGGAACAAGGCCGGGGCATACTACCGACGCTGTGGCAATCAGACTGGCTGTGGCCTCGGGTGCTGAGCGTTGTATCATTGCTACTAATGTCTCCAAGGTGCATGACTCAGATCCAAGGACCAATCCCAATGCACGCGCATTTGATTCTCTCACTCATTCCGAATTACAAGAAATTGTAGGTCCTGCGGAACATTCCAGAGCCGGACCTTCACAAGTGGTAGATCCAATCGGTGCTGATGCGGCTGCGGAAGCCGGAATGAAACTGTGCATACTTGATGGCAGGAGCATCAGTGCACTTAGGTCGGCTATTGAAGGCGAGGAATTCGGAGGAACCGTGGTAGGATGAGTCAGCGCGACCGAATTATGCGAGATGCTCAGAGGACTGCGGAGGAGGCGCGTGAGGCCGCCAAGCGTGGACGAGAGGCCCAGAAGAAGGAGCGTGCTAAGCGGAACTTCTCGACTCCGGATCATCGGCACTGCTCGGTTTGTTGGGCCCCTATCCCTCTGGACGAGGATCCCCCGGTATGTTCAGATCCACAATGTGGTGAGACTCGGCGTAAACGAGAGTCATCTAGGAAGAGGTTGACAGTAATGCTGTACTTATTCCCTGCAATAGCCATACTTCTAGTGTTCTTACAAGTGATAACATAGTGGCGTCAGATTGAACTGTGAGCGAGATAAGGAGTGAGTGTGATGATGATTAGGATTCTTTCAATTCTACCTGCTGCGATGGGTATAATCTGCGCTATTCTAGTATTGATCAGCCTATATTCTCCTACATTAGATGCCAGTCGCACAGACATTCCGCTTGTCCCATGTACTGATGACAGTACTGGATGCCCAGTAGGGATGAGTGATGAGGATCTCCGCTCACCTACTGCTTTCATACTGCTCGATATAGAAGTAACAATCGAATGGGAGCAATTCGCCACCAGTTGGATTGGCGTAATCGAAAGTCCCCCTCCTGAAGACTGCGAGCCCGACTCGAGTGGACTTACATCTTGTACCGCTGAGGATTTCGATTTCGTCGCTGGCGGCCCGGATGAAGACGGCGGTTCACTTACCTTCGATCTAAAGCCGGGAGAATACAGATTCGCAACCGCAAGTACAGATACATCAGGAATTGGTGGGGAGCAATTAGTCACGATTACTCCGGAGATTGCCCTTAACCCGATTGTTGAGATTCTGCTAGCAATTGTCTCAATTCTTCTACTGGCTGGCTCAGGAGAGATGTTTGCTCATCGAAGAATTGTGAAGGCCTGGAATCGATTCAAAGAAGCATGAGTCGATTCAGTCTTGTTGAAGAACCAGTAAGGAGTGCAGAGTACATGGACAAGACCTGCGAGAAATGTGGTTCTGCAATCGATGTCTCTGGACTACCGCCTTCATTTGGAGGCTACAGCCTCTACTGCACAATATGTGGCCATCACTGGAAAGTTGAGTGATTACTCATCACGGTGCCAATTTTCTGGCAGGCTGAGTGGGTCTACTATTTCGTCAGCCCCTATCACTTCGATTAGTCTGGCTCTGAGTTCCTCGAGTCCTTGTCCAGTCTGGGCGCTAATTGGTGTCTCGACTTCTTCTGCAAGCCCTCCGATTAAGTCAGCCTTGCTGTGAACTACAATCAGAGGTCGCTCTGACATCAAATGACCGGCCTCCTCTAGGAGGTGTTCCTGTTGATCCAATGGAGTAGTTGTGCCTTCGGACGAATCAATTAGGAAGAGAAGCACATCGCCAATGTGCTCGAGAGCAGCGATTGCTTGCAACTCAATTCGGTTACGCTCAGACATCGGCCTGTCTAGAAGACCTGGTGTGTCGACCATTTGGTACGCTCTGCGCCGATGCTCAAAGTGCCCAAGGTGTAACTGCTTAGTAGTGAATGGGTATGATGCGACTTCGGGCTCTCCGCTAGAAAGTGCAGTAATTAGGGCTGATTTTCCTACATTTGGAGCTCCTGCGACCACGATACATGGCTCACCAGGATCTAGCGAGGGAAGGTGACGAAGAGTATCGCGGGCTTCGCCGAGCCACATAATCTGAGGTGAGACTTGGTCTAGAATAGAAGAAAACCGTCCGTAGGCATGGCGGCGAGCCTGATGGAATCCCTCGATGTTTCTAAGTCTCAGAATCTTCCTCTGTGTCTCACCTGCAATCTTACGGACCTGTTCGGCGGCCCACTGGATTGTGCCCAGACTCTTACGGTATTCGTCATTACCCACTGCGGCATCAATCAAGGCTTGATCAAACTGAGAGAGTGCATTCAGGCTAGGCCATCTGTCAACCCATTTGAGTAGAGTTGAGTCAATGACATCGGCGGCAGACTGGACCATCCTGTCCATCTGCTTGCGGACTCTATGGTACTTGTCAGGATCTTCGACGAAATCTGACTGTTTACTCGCCCTGCTGAATGCCTTGTCGAGGATCTCCTGTGGATACAATACCGTAGGTATGCTTCTCCAGTTAACCCCTGCCATCCGCTCGCCTCCGGTCTGCGGCCTCTACCATCACCTTTCAAGCCCACAGTCGGCAAAATGATGTCTCGTGGACCAATCCTACTCCTTTTCTATCACGACTGTGGCGCATTGGCATGGCAGGAACACGCAAAGGCAAGAGAATCGATGATCTCCCGGGATGGGCAAGGCGCATACACGAAGAGTACGGCTCACCTGAGCTATCGGATTTGCAAGATGTATTCCACGGGCCATTGCTAGAGCGTAGATCGGGTCTGCGCAAGGACGATTTAATCGAGATTCTGCTTGATGCAAGGGCTCTGCCCAAGGATGTTGATCCGTGGGTAAGGGGTATGTTGATTGGAACTTCTCGTAATGCCGTCGAGATTCTGGACGAGAGTGGCGGATTCAGATCGATTGCCAGAGATGTAATAGTCGAGGTCAGATTGGTTACTCATCTTCGACGCCCTTACATAGAAGACAAGGAGTTATTGACCTTCGAGAAGGAAGATTTCAGACGCCGCTCTAGCATGCAAGAAGAAGCTGAGAGAAGTGCCGATGGTAGTGACGATAGTCACCTCTGGGGATGAGTGGATGTCCGATCTGGCCTCAAAGAGATGTGAACCTTGTGAGGGAGGAGTTCCTCCGCTTGGAGAAGATGAGCAATCCGAATTGTTAGTACAACTTGCAGAAGATTGGCGCATCGTAGAAGGTCATCACTTGGAGAGGGAATGGTCATTTCCAGACTTCTTATCTGCTCTTGAATTCACCAACGCAGCAGGGGCAATTTGCGAGGAGCAGGGGCATCATGCGGACTTTGAAGTCGGCTGGGGTAGAGTAAAAGCGATGATTTGGACTCATAAGATAGACGGTCTGACCGAATCCGACTTCGTTCTCGCTGCAAAATTCGATTTTTTGGATTAGGAATTTCCATGGCCGATGTACAGGACAATCTGAATGGAAGAAGAACAGTCTATAGTTTCACTAATCGCAAAGTTAGTGTTTCAGATTTAGAAATTGCATTCAAGGCTGCCAGTAACGCACCCTGTCACAAACAAACTCATCCTTGGAAGTACTATGTCCTAGGAGAAGAAACTAGGCAAAAAATGTTGCAAACTGTAATTTCTCTGGCTAGAAAGAAGGCCTTGGAGAAAGGTGAAAAAGATAGTAATTCTTCAGAAAAAAAGGCAGTTTCGAAAATTATTGATGTACCTGAAGTGATAGCAGTAACAACAAAACTCAGTCCCAATGATTCATTCAGAGAGCAGGAGGACTATGCGGCAACGGTATGTTCCTTGCACAATCTTGTGCTTTCTCTTTGGGATATGGGAATAGGTAGTCAATGGAGCACAGGGGGAATCACTAGGCATCCTTCGACATACAGGGTACTTGAGATTGAAAGTGAGAAGGAGAGGATAGTAGGATTTCTGAAGGTAGGATATCCTAGATCAGTGCCGGTCAAAAATAAAAAGAAAGTCTCAGAGATTAGAAAGTACCTCCCATAATGGTTTGATGAAACATGAAGAAAATTATCTATCCCAAAACTGGAGGAGTTGACTCGATAGAAATTATCGAGGAGAAGGAGCCAGTTCCATCTGATGGAGAGGTCGTCGTTAGAATACATAGGTCGGGTATCAATTTCGCTGATTTGATGATGAGACAGGGTTTGTATGGATCCAATCCAGACTATCCATTTACACCTGGATACGAGGCAGCAGGCGAAGTTGTCTCGATAGGAGATGGTGTTGACAGTATTGGCATAGGTGAGAGAGTATTGGCCATGACAGGTTTCGGAGGTTATTCTGAGATGGTGTGCTTAGATGCGAATAGGGTTATTCCGCTTCCTGAATCCGTGACATACGACCAAGCTGCCGCGTTACCGGTCACCTATGGTACGGCTTACCACATGCTAGTTTATCTTGGCAACCTTGCCGAAGAAGATACAGTTCTAGTCCATCATGCAGCAGGAGGAGTCGGTACTGCTGTAGCACAAATCTGTAAGGCTTACGGAGTCTCCAAAATTATTGGCACAGCGTCTGCTCCTAAGAGGAAATTTGTAGAATCTCTGGGAATGCACTTTGTCGACAGTAAGTCCGAGGACTTCGTCTCAGTCTGCAAATCACTGACTGATGGAAAGGGGGTGCATCACGCGATAGACCCAGTAGGTGGCAAGCACCTGATGCGCTCATACAGGGCTCTGCGTCGAGGAGGGAAATTGTACTGCTTCGGGGCTTCTTCTGCTGTGAAGGGTGAAAAGCGCTCTATGGCAACTGCCATGAGCATGTGGGCATCTACGCCCAAATTCGATCCGTTGAAGATGATGAGATCTAACAAAGCGGTGTTTGGAGTGCATATGGGACTACTCGATGATGAGTCGATCTTCAAGGGCCATCTGGAAGCTCTCTCGGGTATGTTATTGAAGGGCCAAATAGACCCGATTATAGACTCAGTATGGCGGTTTGAGCAAGTGGCTGAGGCTCAGAAGCACATGCATGATCGTAAGAATCGCGGCAAGATTCTGTTGGATTTCTCGTGAATCAGAGAGATAATCAGAGTTTGACTGGCCTTGTTGCGCCACAGGCTTGGCACTTCAGGAGACTAGTCCTTCCTTCCTTGATGAATCTGGTATCTGGTGCACGGCACTGTCCACACAAGATGAATGCCTTGACATAAGCAACTAGTTTCTCCTTGATTCGAACTGGAGGGACTCTTCCCTTGAACATCACACGGACCTGCTCACGAGTTCCTGAAGTTCCCAGCTCATTTAGCAAGAATTGGTAGACATGATTGGCGTCTCTATCCATGGCACTGACGATGTCAGCAAAGTTGCGCAGAATAGTCTGACTGCCCTCGATTAGGACATCTGGCTCAGGCATAGTCCAGCGTGACCTCTCGCTAATGTCCTTCGGGATGCGCTCACGAGCGCGGTCCAGTAGGTCATCGTAGTCGTAGTCGCTCATCGGCTTGGCGAACCGTGGCCCCTTTTTCACCTCACCGGGACTAGATAGGCTTGCGAACGCTCAAAGAACCTAACCGTGCAGCAGTGCCATGGGTGCGGACCTCGAAGTCAAGGTAGCCCTCATGCATCCCAATGCTAAGATGCCTACAATGGGAAGTAAACACGCTGCTGGATGGGATTTGTATGCTCTCGAAGACACTGAAGTGCCATTCAGGAAGAGTGTGAAATTGAGGACTGGTCTGCATGTTGCGATTCCGGTTGGTTACGAGGGGCAGGTTAGGGCCCGCTCATCATTAGGCTCCAAGGGCCTGATTCTACCTCACAGTATAGGCACTATAGACGCTGATTACCGTGGTGAGTTATTCGTTCTAATGAC
>DAQX01000017.1 GCA_002503055.1 Euryarchaeota archaeon UBA86
GGCCGACATAGCTTAGTTGGTGGAGCGGCGGACTGTTAATCCGCAGGTCGCAGGTTCGAGTCCTGCTGTCGGCGCCACTCAATCTCTTCTTGCGAAAGCAGCTAGAGCCAGTACGGCTAGTGCTGAAATAAGTCCGAATCCAGGAGTTCCATTATCCTCGTTTGGATCTATGTAATTGGGCCCATCTGTGTCATCGGGGTCCATCTCATCACAGATATCGTCTCCATCTATGTCACCAGGTAAGGAGGATGAATCCAGCGGGTCGCTAGCACAATCTTCCTCAAAAGAATCGGAGAATTGGTCGCCATCGTCATCCTCGTCGGCGTTGTCGCCAATACCATCTCCATCGGTATCATCCCACTCCGAACCGTCGAACGGGAATGCATCATCTCCATCAGCAACTCCATCTCCATCGTCATCCGGATCTAGTAAATTGCAGTTACCATCATTGTCGAAGTCCATTGGAACCAAGTTTGCATTACCGGAATCACTGCCGCAATCATCTTCCTCAATATTTGACCATCCATCGCCATCAACATCCTCATCTGAGTTGTCGCCGACTCCGTCTCCATCTAGGTCACTCCACTCACTGGAATCATTCGGAAAATCATCGTCTATATCCAGCACGCCATCATCATCGTCATCCGAATCTAGTTGGTCGCAAATGCCATCGCCGTCACTGTCTACCGGGACCGAACCACTGTCTAGAGAATCGCTGCCGCAGTCCTCTTCCGATGAATCCGGCCAACCATCTCCATCGTCATCGTAGTCTCCATTGTCACCGTTACCGTCGCCATCGGTGTCAATCCATTCTGTGGAATCGTCAGGGAATGCATCATCGTCATCATCAACTCCGTCATTATCGGAGTCATTGTCCATGGTGTCGCAATCACCATCTCCATCAGAATCAACAGGTATTGAATTGACATCTAGTGGATCGGAACCGCACCAACCTTCCACTTGATCTGTGTACCCATCACCATCATCATCGTAGTCAATTGGGTCGCAGTCACCATCGCCGTCAGTATCTGTAGGAACCGAATTGGCATCCAGTGGGTCAGAGAAGCATCTCTCTTCCATCAAATCGGTGATGCCATCATTATCATCATCATCATCGACATTGTCGCCCTTACCATCTCCATCGGCATCGGACCACTCCGATGGGTCGTTAGGGAATGCATCATTATCATCCAAAACACCATCGTTGTCATCATCATCATCCACACCGTCACAGATACCATCCATGTCATTGTCAGTAGTTTCGTTGGGATCTAAGGGGTCACAATCGTTACCATCCTCAACTCCGTCATTGTCGTCGTCAGAATCAAGGTAGTCGCAAACTCCATCACCATCCGTGTCCGTTGGTGTCGAGTCTCCGTTCAGTGGATTTGTATTGCATGAAACTTCATCGGTGTCGTCCCAACCATCGTTATCATCATCAGGGTCATTTTCGTTAGCGATTCCATCGCCATCGAAATCATCACCTTCTAGGGCATCACAGATTCCATTTCCATCTGTATCGCTAGGAACATCGTTGGCATCCAGGGGATCCGTTCCACAGTCGACTTCATCATCATCCGACCAGCCATCATTGTCATCATCATCGTCAGCCATCATAGCGACTGAAGATGTGAATACTACATTGTCAATGTAAACTGATTCGGATTGCGAGTTGCTAGTAAACTCAACCTCCAAACTTCCTTGTCCTAGAGATCCAATGTTCGAACTAAAACTATTCCAAACTCCCATGTAAGAGGCAAAACCTCCATGATTGCTAGAACCAGTAGCACCAGTCACATTTACCAATTCAACTGTTGAGGAAATCCCTACAAATCTAATAATTAGGTTGTCTGTAAGTTCGTAACTATTTCCAGACCCGCCCTGAACAAAAACATCGAAAGTCATTGAATCCGCTGTAACGGCGTCAAGAGCCAAGGTTGCAGTTCCGTCAACATCACCCATCTGGTATCCTTGCGTTCCTTCGGTGTAATTCCCTACCGTTCCGGTATAGTTTGCAGTTCCAAAATAATCTCCATCAGTAAGCCCAACTCCTCCATTTGAGGTATAGAATGTAGTGAAACCAATCTCAGAACCATTGGTCTGATTATGGGCTACATGGGGTTCATTCGCATTATTCCAGAGATAGTAATTTGAAGTCCCATTCCCAGTATCGTAGTACTTTGCACCATTAGTGAATGGATCCTCAAAAGAGGTGTAGGCAATTATCGACTGATATGTACAGCTACTAACTACAGTATCCGGCAAACCATCCCCATCTGTATCAGTATCGGCACAGGGGTTGTCGGGGAAATCATCGTCTACATCATCGGTTCCATCCCCGTCAGAGTCAGTAGCTAGAACGGTGTACGGGACCATTAGTAGAAGCAGTACAGTCAGGATTGTTGCATAGGTAGCGCGGCGGCTCATGCATTCCCATACTAGACCCGATTCAAAATACTCTCCCTTCATTCGCCACAGTACAGTCGTTCAGATGAACTTCCGCTAACCTCTTTGACCTACTTTCGATGCAAGTTCATGAACGCACGCGAATCTGCTACGAGAATATTGGAAGCAGTCGACGAATCTGGTAGACATTATCGTGACAGCTTACCGATGATTGCCAGTGAGAATGTCCTCAGCCCTCTTGTACGTAAGGCCTGCGATTCGGACCTTCACGGCAGGTATGCCGAAGGCCTACCCGGCAAGAGGTACTACCAGGGTTGTGAGGACTTTGACACAATTGAAGAGATTGGCATTGAATCGGCAAAGCGCGTATTCGATTGCAGTTTTGCAAACATCCAATCGACATCGGGAACTGTCTCAAACATGGCCGGGCTGAAGGCATTAGCGGAGCCAGGGGATACTATTACCGCAGTTTCTACTGCTGATGGAGGACACATCTCACACGCACGCATGGGGGCTGTAGGGGTAAGGGGCCTCAATCTGATTACATATCCATGGATTGAGAGTCGGATGGAACCCGACATAGATGCCGCAGCTGCTCTGATTCGAGAGACCGAACCTAGTCTGGCTCTGTTCGGCCAGTCCGTCTTCCTATTCCCGACACCCTTGCAAGAGTTGGCGGACGCAGCCCATGAGGTTGGTGCTAGAGTGATGTATGACGCTGCTCATGTACTGGGGCTGATTGCAGGAGGGCAATTCCAGGATCCACTCAGAGAGGGCGCAGACCTGATGACGGGAAGTAGCCACAAGACATTCCCCGGGCCACAAGGCGGATTTCTTCTGTCCGACTCTGATGATGCTAAGTTCATGCGTAAAATCAACAGCTCCGTTTTCCCAGGAGTCTGCTCTACTTACCATCTGCACCATGTTGCAGGCAAAGCCGTCGCTCTAGCTGAATTTGAGGCGTTCGGGCCCGATTATGCCAAAGACACGGTCGCTAACGCCAAAGCTCTAGGCGCTGCATTGGCGGCAGAAGGCTTCGATGTTATGGCCGAAGAAAGAGACTACACTGCCAGCCATCAGGTCTTGACCCGCCATGGGGATCCTGATTCAGGAACGGGTAGGGATGCTGCTGCCTTGCTTGAGGAAGCAGGCATTATCACCAACATGAATATGCTACCAGGGGACACCAAGGCAATGGCACCAAGCGGCTTGAGACTGGGTGTGCCCGAGCTAACAAGACTAGGCATGGGTGTAGATGAGATGCAAGATGTCGCCGGCTTCTTCGCTAGCGTGCTAATTGCGGGGGATGACCCGGCTAAAGTAAAGCAGGATGTAAGCGAATTCAAGTCAGGTTTTCTTGAAGTCGGCTATTGCTTTGAGCCCGGTCCAGCATACCCTGGTCTCTAGCCAATTCTGCCTCAGGCTTATTCTGCCAAACCTACTCGCATGCCCATGCGACAGCATCGCTCGATAGCATTCATGCTCTGCATGTTGATGCTAACTTCGGGATGCCTAGGGCTTTTTGGAAACGACGCCGAGCAGCCCGAAGAAGTAGATTGCCAGACACAACCTACTCATCCAGATTGTTTTGTTGATGTCATAACCGAGGAAGATTGTACAATTCAACAGGTATTCACTGGCGATTCTTGCAGACTTATGCAGGCGCCTTCACAACTCTCCTATGGGGAGGACTCAATCACACTGGTTGTGGGCATAGAAATGCAGGCACTCACTCCTTCATTCCAAGGTGATGGCCCTCAGAACTGGTTCGTCAACCCACGACTCCCGGATGGACTAGAACTCGATGCCTCCGGAGTAATCTCAGGAAATCCTCTCGTAGAGACAGAGTCAATGAGGCACACCATCATAGGAACCAACGCAATGGGTTCCACTGCCACTACTCTAGATATCGTGGTCCAAGCACCAGTGCCAGAGTCTATTCATTACCTCAGCGAAACTCTAGCATGTACACTGCACTCACATTGTGGAATGGATCCTCCTTTGGTAATTGGCGGCTCAGCGCAAGTATGGACTGTCGAACCTCCTCTGCCCGGGGAACTAGAAATTTTAGAGGACGGTTCTATTTCCGGAACAGCCCGAATATTAGGCCACTCAAATCACACTATAACAGCCTCAAACACAGGCGGATTTGCTGAGACCACGCTGAGAATCGTGACTCTCCACGAAGAGCCCCAATCTCTGTCTTATCCAGGTCATCCATTCTACTGGACTATCGGCGAAAATGAGCATGCGATTCCATCTTACGAAGGAGGCCAAGTGACTCACTGGTCAATCGAGCCTCCGGCCCCTCCAGGAGTCACACTACACCAAGAGGATGGCTCACTTAGTGGCACTCCTGATGCGGTTCATCCACTCAGAGAATACATCATTACAGCTCACAATACTGGAGGCTCCTTATCTACCACTATTCTGATTGATGTTAGAGATCTAGCAGTGGAGAATCTAAGGTATGATCCCTATATCTTCGATCTCAGACAAGGCGAAGACATTGGACAAATCAATCCAACATGGCTAGGAGGGACTCCCGATACTTGGGAGATTCACCCTTCTCTTCCAAATGGCTTCCAGATTGACACCTATACTGGCGCAATAACTGGTACTGCAACATTGTTACAGACCTGGTCAACTCACACTGTCTGGGCAAACAATTCAGGAGGTTTCGCTTCTACCACACTCCAGTTCAGAGTTACCAGCCTACCTCCCGATGCAATCTCTTGGCCCAACAATCAATTTGCTCTTCCTTCAAATCAGAGCACACACATTCCAGTAACAAACAACGGCCCTGAAATTGATACTTGGGAGGTTCATCCAGATCTCCCTGCTGGACTCTCACTACAGGAAGGAGATATCTCCGGTACGCCCACTGAGAGGGCTGATTGGATGCAATATACAGTGTGGGCAAACAATTCAGGAGGTTCTGCAGGTCTGATGCTATGGATTGCAGTTCACGATTTGCGAGCCGATCAATCTGACTTACTGCGTGGTATGGGTGAGACCAATTGGGGAGGATGGCCTTCTCCTATACTACCGATAGGAGAGTGGGCTTTCCCAATTGGCTTCACACAGGAAGGTTACGGCTCCACTATCCCAGTAATCTCGGCGAGCCATGTCGGCCGTGGTAAGATGCTCGGTTACGGGCATGAAAGTTGGGTAGATGGGGCCGGAGAAGCAGAGACTGAGTTCTCTCTTCGAGCCGTTGAGTGGGTGTGTGGAGAGAATGCCGATGTAGGACTTGCATATGGTGCTGGATTTGACGACTTCGAGGACGAGTTACAAGCAGAAGGACATACTGTCCACCTTTCAGTAACTCCTGCTGAACTTTCAGGACTAGACTGTTTACTAGATGAGTTCTGGAACGGACATGATGACCAAGACAATCAGAACTTGATTGATTTTATGCTAGAAGGAGGCGGACTCATAATGGGTGGCCACGCTTGGTATTGGTCTTACTCCAACACCGATGTAGCACACAACTACCCAGGCAATAAGATCGCCAAAACATCCGGACTATTCGTCTCACATGCATGGGGTTACAACAATGTGGATTTGTCCAATATCCCTCACGAACTAGCCCGTCCTCATGCAGCCATTGAGGCAATCAAAGCAGACAGGATTGCCAATCAGACTCTCTCAACGGATGATGCAGCCGTAGCAGACGAGACACTATCTGTTTGCACCGGCGTAGTGACTCTTGACTTCCATGGCTTTTGGTCGCCACTTAGGGAGACTGTCAATGCAACCGGTTGGACAATTATCGAATATGGCACTCTTTGGCAGAATGTCGGCCACAATATGGGAGAGGACCCTGTAGCAGATACAATACTCAGGGTTGAGGCAGCACTAACTCAAGGTCTGCCGGCCAATGAATTACCCGCACACCCCAGCCATATCGAATTTCCAGGGGAGGTACCTTCGAATGCGACTAGGATTTCCCGTACTCTTACTATAGACGGAAATCAAAGCGGACTCCCGAGCAACTTCGGCTACTCTCAGGCTAGATCTCATGTTCGGATGACTACTGGCCTGTACGCCGCTCCGGGAGAGGTAGTTACTGTCACACTCCCTTCCGGAGTAGTAGATTCAGGTACCTATGTTTTGGTAGGAGCGCATAGTGACAGCCTATGGAGTAAGAGTCAGTTACATCGCCATCCTCAGATAGTCAGGTGGTGGTATGTTGACCAGCAGACCATGGAAGTTGGTAACGCCTTTGGTGGGCCTATTTACATCGCGATTTCGCCAGGTTCGACATTAGGCGACTTCCAAGTCACAATATCTGATGCCGTCAAGGCCCCAACTTACATCCACGGTCAGACCGATGTCTTCCAATGGCTACAGCAATACCGTCACGACCCAGCGCCTTGGGCTGAGATCGGAAGTGGCCAGTTCATACTGACAGTGCCAAGCTATGAAATCAGGGATTTGGACAACCCTCAGGATCTGATGGATTGGTGGGATGAAGCCCTAGAGATGGAACACGAACTCTACGGATACCTTCCTTGGCCCAGAATCGAGAGAGCAGTGTTTGATGCACAGATTTCAGCTGGATGGATGCACTCGGGCTATCCTTTCATGGCTCACGACCTTAGTGTCGCTGGAGTAGTCAATGTCTCTTATATGTCAGAGAATGGAGATTGGGGAATGTTCCACGAACTAGGTCACAATCATCAGTGGATGCCCTCAACTCTCCCGGGAACGACGGAGACAAGTTGCAACTTCGCTAGTGTGTATTTGATGGAAGAATTAGTTGGAGTCGAGGGGCATGGGGCAGTAGACCCTGCTCAGAGGGATTCACGCATGAGCAGTTACTTCGAAGATGGCTCGAATATCTCAAACTGGACGGTTTGGACAGCCCTGGACACATATCTAATCATCAAGGAAGAATGGGGATGGAGTCCGATTACTGAGGCACTATCTGTCTACTACACTCTTCCTGCAGCCGAAGTACCTAGTGGTGGAAATGAGGAGTTTAACGCTTGGGTACTACACCTCTCAAACGCTACCGGATTCAACCTTGCTCCATATCATGCGGCTTGGGGATTCCCACTGACTCAAGCTACCTTTGATTCTCTCGAACACCTTCCTGTCTGGGTAGACGACCCTTTGCGAGGAGAGTTCTATGCCTACGAAGCCATTCTACGAAACCTCAGTACGACAAATGTGACTAGTAGTACTACAGATGTAATCTGGGATGTCTATGACAACGGTACCAATACTACTCTGACTGTATACTATGGGCCGGCCGACATGGGCAACAACTCGCAACTCTGGCCAAACAGCATCGCCATCGGAACGCCTCAAGTCGGACCTGACTCAGTCAACATTGCATTCACAGGAGATAGTACTCATTACATCCGTATCAAGGCATCCAATGAAGAAGGAACTGTCTGGTTCGGTCCGATTTCGGTGACGCCTAACTAACTCTTCTGAGAAGAGATTCCAGTGAAAACTCCGGGAAGTACTTCTGGTGCCAGATTGCCAATGGAATCCAGACTAGAGTATGCCCGATAGTGACGACGAATGCAGGAAACAATTCCAGCCGTGGCTCTCCCTGCATAGCCGAGGCCACGACTCCCAATACTGCGAAATGAGCCACATAAACGCTCAGGGTTATTTTACCTAGGGGCTCAAGGAAGGACAGACTATCTCCTTTCCATGGCCCTCCACCACTGCTTTCATTACCTTCCAATATCCTATGCGCCAGTAGTGCAAATGTACCTGAAACCACTAGGAACGCAGTACTGGCGGGGAAGAAGGTCAACACAGCATCTCCTTCAGTTAGTGCCCATGGGATATTTTCTATTACAGCGATTACTATGGTGATTGTAGTCGCTGCTAATCCCATTGCGATGTTACGCTCTCTCATGCTAGGATTCTCTGACAGGTCGTAGACGAGAGTTCCTAGAAGTACAAAGAACAACCAAGGAACAGCAGGGTAGGTGCCATTCCAGAGCAACCTGGCAACCCATTCCGAAGTACCGTCCGACGCCACCCTCTCCCACCAAGTCCAGTCGGATCCAGCCGCATCACCGAGAACTATTGGAGAAGCTACCATTAGTAGCATCAGCACTGCCCTCGCTCGCATACTCAGTTTGACCAATACTGGAGCCAGCAAGGCAGCAATGGCCAACAGAGTCAGCACCCCGGGAGTGTGCCACTGGAACCTACCTCCTCTCTCTACATTGAGTAGGACATTGACTAGAAGTTGACAGATAGTCAGCAGAACCACTCTGGGCATCAGCCAACTAATCCAACCTGAGATATCCATTGGGCCCTGAACAACTCTCCTAGATGCACTCATGTGAATGCCCCATCCAGAGATCATCACAAACATTGGAGCAGCCATCCCTCCGAAGGCCGCGGCAACAAAGGCAGCAGGGTCGCCAACAGACATGCCTCTAGGGGGTACTATCGCAGCGGTATGTACTTCCACCATACAGAGTACGGCAATAGCTCTAATCCTGTCAATATGAGATAGTCTCAATCTATCACCTCGTGAATCCTGCTTAATTGCTGGAACTCCTCATCAATGAGTGCAATTGAATCGATGAGATTCTCGATAGTTTCTCTTTCAATCTCGTTTCTGTGATAGAGGGTTATCCAAGGATCTCCATTTTGAATCCTATCTCCGATTTGCACCTCCAGAATCGCACCTACAGCACGATCTATCGAATCCCCAAGTTCTAATCTCCCCGCTCCCATTCGTTGGCATGCCAGTGCTATAGACAGGGCATCGATATCATGTACCCAACCACTCGCTGACACGCAAAGACTGGTAGCATTCAATTGAGTATCAATCAAACCCAATCCAGCCATTAGCGAGGAATCACTGTCCAGGATGGAAATATCTCCTCCTTGGGCTTCAACCATCTTTCTAAAACACTCTAGGGCCGAACCATCATGCAATGAGTCATGAATCATCAGGGCCCCAGTATCGCGATCTTCTGCTAAGCCTGTTGAATGCAGCAGCAGTCCTCCCTGAATGCATACTAGTTCCTCTAAATCGGACGGGCCATTGCCGCAAAGAGTCTCCACACTCTCTAACACCTCAAGTGAGTTGCCAATGGCACAGCCCAACGGAGCATCCATCGAGGATAGTACTGCATTGGTAGTAATCCCCATGCCCTTGGATGCAGCAACCATAGATTCGGCCAAATCTCTGGCCTTATCCAGTTCAACCATGAATGCTGCACGTCCGAATTTGACATCCAGAACTAGGGCAGAGAGTCCTTCTGCTGCCTTCTTTGAGATGATTGAGGATGTGATGAGAGGGATTGAGTCGATAGTACCTGTTACATCTCTGAGGGCATACATTCTACGGTCGGCCGGGACTAGTCTCTCAGTCTGTCCGACCATTGCCAAGCCAATATCTAGTACCTGTGCCTGTATCTTTTCCGAATCTGACTCTACACTGAATCCAGGTATACTCTCTAGTTTGTCTAGTGTACCTCCGGTGTGCCCGAGTCCGCGACCCGAAATCATAGGAACCTTCAGGCCGCAAGCGGCCAGAGCCGGGGCGAGAATAAGCGAGACTTTGTCCCCTACTCCTCCGGTCGAGTGTTTGTCAACAACAAGTTTCGAGAATGCCGAACCCCAAGACAGAGTCTCACCAGAGTCCCTCATTGCTTCGGTCAGAGCGATTGTATCTGTTTTGCTGATCCCTTCACTATGTACTATTTTTAGCCAAGAAATTAATTCAGTATCTGAGATAGAACCGTCAACCACTCCCTCGACGAGGTCGTGGATGTTCTCTGACATCACTCCTCCTCGTCCAATTCAACTCGAATCTCTTCCATTGTGCGCCCTTGCTCAAGCATCCACTGGACTTGATCCCTAGTGTCATTATCAAAACCAAATCCATCTAACTTGATTGCCCCGTGCTGACCATCATCCCTGCCCTCAGTTCGAGCACGAACATCCTCCGCAGAATCATCGAAACTGGTGCCCGTCAGAATTGCCTTTCCAGAGTCAGTATCATCAAACCGATACCCTGCATCATCGATTAGAACTTCATCAGTACCTCTTCTCGGTTGGATGTACATTGAAGCTGCTGCAGCAGCTAAGCAGAAAGCAGAGAATGCCATAAGCCAGAACAAGAATGAGGCCCCAGGTCTAGACAGTGGATCTTCTCTGATATTGAATAATCCAGAATCTTCTTCTTCATCGGATTCTTCTTCTTCCTCAGATTCTTCTTCCTCTTCGCTACTACTGCCGTTGTTGTTTGAGCCTTGCTCGCAACCATACTGCTCACCATCGGGAATGCCATTTTCATCGACATCGCCCGAGTTCATTGCAATTACAGGCTGACGCATTACGCTGGTTGCAAAGGCCGATTCCTCTCCATCAGGAATGCAGTCTCCATCAGTATCGCTGGACAATGGGTCACCACCAAGTTGATACTCCTCGAGATTGTTTAGTCCATCCTGATCGGGATCTAGAGACTGCTCACTCAGTGCAGTTCCTAGGATAGCAGCAGAATGTCGGTTGAGGCCGTACTCCAATTCCCACTGATCTGGCAACAAATCACCATCTGAATCAGTTGTTGGGTCCAACCTATTCCAGTCATCTTCGAATGAAGCAGAGTAGTCCTCCGCCAAACCCTCATGATGAATCAACACACCCATCTCTCGGTTTCTCAATGCAGCACTTGATCCCCAGTTCATACTTCCGATTAGGACACTAGATCCATCGATTATCGCTCCCTTATTGTGAAGCTTCACTATGGTGTCTGAGTAGGCCATCAGCCGCGCAGTAACATCAAGCCCCTCGGTCGCATTCCAGTCGGTGTTGAACATGTTTATTGCGTCACGAATCTCATCGTCCCACTCGGCATAGAATCCATTTAACATCAGGCGAATTTCGACACCTCTTTGTGCAGCCTGATGCAAAGCAGCGATAATCGGATTATCGCCAAATCCCCAGTACCAGTCCAAATCGAGATATTGAACCGAAAGCTCGATTGATTGTTCGGCGGATTCAATCATCGATACAATTCCCGTAACACAGTCGTCAGGACAAGTAATCAGCTGGGCATCAAATGGGCCTGAATGGTACTCTATTGGGGTAAATTCATCATCGTGCCAAGGACTATCCATGGTCCAGTCAAATGTGGGGGCGTGCCAAGATGAGTGGGGAGAGATATGCAAGTGCTGAGAGTTCTCATCCCATGCCATTCTTGAGAGCACTAGTTCGGCTGCTACCTGTGAGTTCAGTATCACTGACCACTCACGGTTGCCAATTCCATCCGGAGGTACACTGGAGTCCTTCCAGTTGCCTGAAGATATCCACACGCTCTCGGAATCTCTTACAGCAATCTTGCTGTGGATGTATGCATAGGGCGAGCTAATTTGTGTTGGATCTTCCATCCATAACACAGTAGCACCTGCATCATGTAGTGTCTGAGCATGTCCTCTCTGTTTGTTGATGGTGCTACTCCCGTCAAGAATTCCTTCTTCCAGTAAAATTGTGACCTCGACACCCTCTTCTATCGCATCGAGTAGCGCGTGAGTTAAATCGGGGCTCATGAACTGATAGATATGCAAATGAATCGAATCCTCAGCAGCATCAATCCACTGCTTCAAATCGTTGAATCCCGAATCTGGACCAATTGAGGCAGATACCAAAGAATCTACCTCAGTTGTGAAGTAACCTCCATCACAGAAAGTCGAGGCTCCAATTCTAATCCATCGTTGCTCCCAGTCAGCGCCAGTATCGGTATCAGGGTAGTCTCCACATCCTGTGCCTCTCATCAGTATAAGGCCCGGGGTTCCATCTCCTGGGACCGAAACTGCTGCACCCAGCCAGCCATCTATCTCCGCGATCCCTCCGCCGAATGCAATAGCATCGACTACTGTACCATTGGGGGACTTGAGTTGCAATGCACTGCCCGAATCGACTAACCAAGGCATGTTGTTGAGGACGATGTTTCCATCCAGAGCATTGATTCCCCCATCGGCAAGTAAATTTGCTGGGTTTTCGGTCAGTACTAATGTCTGTCCAGCATCGATTTCAATGTCATTAAATGTTGAAATCCAAGGAGTGGTAGAACGAATTCTCTCAATTGTCCAGCCCGCAAGACTCACAGGCTCGTCCCCGGTATTTGTAAGCTCGAACCAGTCATTATCTCTGTCCGGAACTTCTGCTGGCATGATTCGTGTGAACTTCACATCATATTTTCCGTTCCACTCCGAAGGCTCTACTGTAGGGTTTTCATTACCGCCCCCTCCATCTCCTCCTTCTGAGTTCTCTACACCAGGAGTGGATTCCTCTGAGTCAACCCAATCCGCTGAAGAATTCTCACTGGAAATCTTTGACACTCCATCAGTCGCCTCACCAGTAGTAACTGTGTGGACAGTTTCTCCATTGGCGTCCTTGAGGTACAGAGTCTCTCCGCCATTGTTGAGTCTTAGCGTTCCAATTTCATTCTCTGCGATTACAGCGTAACTGCCTGCAGGGATAACATAAGACTCCTCTAGCTCTGAGAATCCGACCCATGTTGCAGAATCAATGGGATGAACCCAACCTCCAATATCTTCGAGAGTCCAGTTCTGCAAATTCATACCAGCAGCACCAGAATTGTACAGTTCTACCCATTCTCCGTTCGGAAAAATCCCCTGATCAGAACCCTCAGCATTTGGCATCAACTCATTGATGCAAACTTCTGAGCATGCTGTAGATCGGCTCACAGCATGATCTGTTTGAGACTCATGTAGCCCAGACTCAACTACAGGATACAGTGACATCAGCAAGAGCAAGGCCAGACAGAGGGCCGAGACGACACCTCTCCCAAGCTCTTGCATGGCATGATGGCGCCACTAATCGGGATTCAACCCTTCGTGCACGCGTGCCCGCAGCCGGCTTTGCCGGCTGGTACCTCGCTACTCTTCGTCTTCAGGGCTATTGGAACCCATCAAACCAAACACTACAAGTCCAATTCCGACCACATACAACAGAGCGATAACCATGTGCACATAAGATAGAGGCGCGCCCGCATCACCACCGAAGTTAGTCCATCCCATTGGCCCTAGGTTATCGCTCACACTTGCTCGATAATCTTCCGCGGAGTCGTCAGGGATTTCACTAAAGGAGTGAATCTCAAACACTGGTACAACATCATTAGAATCGAAGTCAGGATTCATCGAACCAGGACCTCTTAGATCTAGGAAGAAGGTAGCGGTCACCTTACCATACATCGGAGCGTTGGTAATTGGCTCGACCTTCATATCGATGTTCGCACCTAGGTAGACTGGCAGAGCACCAGGCATAACATCCACAAAGGTCGCAGAACCAATCAACTTGCCCTGAATCTGGGTGTTGGCCGGATCTAGAGTTACTGTATGCTCTACCATATCGATTCCCTTGTAGGTGATCTCTTCTCCAACCTCGGACTGGGCAATTGCATATCCAATCAAGTTCACATTGAATGAGTTCTCAGCGTCGGCAATACCTCCTACAGTGCCTGCAACCACAGTATCATCATTTCCAATATGGTCCGAAAGCAATCCCATTGCAGCGTCCTCGCGGTGTGGGGCCCTCCAAGGTAGATGCTCAGTCATCCCGTATATCTGACCAGCCTCGCACTCCAAGTCGTACCCTAGGAAGTTACCATCTGCATCGTAGTCGTAGTCGCAAAGGCCGTTACCATCTGAGTTGATGTATCCCTGGGATAGGCGCTGTCCGACATTATCTCCGGCTGTGCTCATCATGTAGACAGATCGATCACCAGTTGACACGCCCTCAGGGTGCTCTTCTGAAATCGATCCGTAGTAAGTGTCATTGGTCTCAAGGCTGACCCATGGGAAGAAGCCGAAGTATGTGTTTACTGCATCATTCCAGCCATATAGCCAGTGACTGACTGGCTGAGTTACGAACGGCTCGTTTCCAGTAACGAAGTTCAATAAAACAGGCATTACAGTATCGAAGTAGAAATTATTCACCCAGTTCCTTAGTGCATTCGCCGCATCCTCAGAAATCCCGTATAGAGATGCAACATAGGCATCATCCCAAACATACTGGTTACCTTCAGCATCAGGAAGCGTCATTCCCGACAGTTCTCCATACATGAATGCGGAGGGGAATGAAGACTTCAGGCCAATCACGGGGTCGTTGAGGATGAATTCTGACTTCTCCATAGTTAGATCAGCCTTGCCTGCAAAAGATTCCCTGTTCAGTCCAATTGGAATGTATTCTCCAGTCAGAGGGTCTGCAGCACCGAATGCCGTATGCCACCAGTCATCAGAGTTCATCCATCCCTGTCCACCGCCCAGAATCATCTCGAATTCCCGGGGCGGGCCAGTAACACCAAGGCCGACCCACGGCTCGACATAATCTGCCAGGGCACCGATGGCCAGGAGGCCAATTCCGTAGGTTATCATTGCATCAAAATAGGCACCAGACTGTAATGGGAGAAGTAGTCCAACTACCATGCCGGGAAGTGGAATTCCTTCAATTTCGAAGGACCCAAGCATTCCAACACTTTCGTTGAATAGAAGATTATTCAAGACCGCTGGATCATTAATCATAACTCCACTAACCTCATTGAATCTCTCCTTTAGTTGCGGAGTTTCTTCGTTTATTTCAGCGCCTCCACCGTGAGCAACGAATGTATTTGCAGCCAGTGCGTAAACACCCAGATCAATTACAGCCATTTGCTCTGTTGAAGCATCTCCGTATCCATATAGTGCAGCTCGAGTTTGAGTAACCACTCCTCCGTCTGGAGCACCCATGCCAGTTACAAGAACGGGCCCTAGTTCACAAGTCAAAGCAATACAGGATCCAGTTGAAGAATCTTCTGCATCGTACAGAATTTGATCAGTGTAAGCGAAGAAATGCTCGGTATTATTGAGAATGTCCTCCTGGCTTCCTCCGCCGGTAGCTGCAACATACGCTCCTGAAAGAACTCCGGAAGGAGCCAAAATTGAGGCATTTACCGAATCCATTCCCATTGCCTGTAGTCCTAAAGAAAAGTCTCCAACCATACTATCGATATCCTCAGCAGCCCAAATACTAGGAGCTCTGTTAGCAAGGTCAAACTCAATCATGCCAGCCGCGAACATTGCCTTAGCAAATGTTTCACCATAGAAGACACCTCCAGAGGCACCGCCCATACCGCCTATTCTCTGTGTATTCCAAAGAATGTTGACCTGAGTTACCTCTGTGTCACCAGATACAGAGGCATGTTCTACGCCGTCAGAGTCATTCCAAGTACAAGTCTCACACCATTCAAAAACATCGTATTCAGAGTAAGTCATTGTGTTCGCATCATAGTTGAACTCGATAATCTCTCTAGTCGTTGTTACCTCGTAAATGAATGGACCCATCATAGTCAGCCCATCATCAGGATTATCCGACTCTAAAGCCGAAGCATCGGTTACTGAATTAGCGAAGTAAACTCTCTCGGCAGTTGATACATGCCAATCATCGTCATAGTCCACAGAGTAATTCTGATTCCCATCTTCATCCAAACCGTCGTATCCTGTAGCAACCATGTCAGAAACTGTGCCCTTGATTATTCCATCAACGACTCCAGTAACTCCGATTCCTATGTTCACCGTTAGGAGTAATGCTCCAACTATCAATGCTGTTTTCTTGCTGTCCATGCTATCGCACCTGACGCCGTCAGAGCGGTTGGACGAATAAGCGTTGCAGTATCAAAAACCTCAGATAAATCCGAATCCATCGAATGTTCTGGCGAATGTATACAACATAATTGGAACTAGAATAATGCCCATTGCATGACTGCGCCTGATCCCAATCCTAGGGGGCATTAATCCCATTGCAGTTCCAATGATTAGGACGCCAACACCAATCCAGCCAGTAGATAGCCAAACCAGTACGGTGATGAATGATGTAACCGTAATTACTACAGTTCGGAGAGGGACCAATTCATGCAATTTCAACATCCCTTTTCCTACCTTAATCATTACTGGAACCGCGAATAGCCCCGAGGCTATTGTGATGCCGAGGAGCCGGACAAAGTCTGCTGGAGGTTCGACTGCGTTCCACATGTCGATGGGATACATCATGTTCAGGGCTAGGGCGGCACCCGACCTAGGTCTTCCAACCATGTACAGGAATCCCAGAACCATTACTGTTACAGCGGTGTTGACAGAGGAGAGGATAGCAATTATTTCTAGATCCTGCTGTTGATTCTGCGCTCCTAGGTCAAGGTCAGGACTCACTCCTGCCTCGGATAATACTTCTTCAAACATCTCTCGCTCTTCCTCTGATAGGTCATCAAGCCCCTCAATGTCAGTAGCGTTTGCATTGGGTACAAACCCCGGCTGAGTTCCATGCTCGAAATCTGCAGGTATGTAGTTCGGATCAGTCAACCTTCCCCAGAAGTTCCGCATGCTCATCACTACTACTGTAGCTTGGGCTGCAGTCATACCGGGCAGAATCGCCATTACTGAGGAGACTATTGCAGATAGGAAAGTAGGCACAGCAAGAGGCTTCATTGGCGGTAATTCCCAATTCGGCTCTTGAGGGGGGATCTCTGAGGTTGTAACATAGATGTCAATTAAGTTGGCAATTCCGAATAGTCCCGCTAGGCCGGGAAAGAGCAAAGTTGCTGAAGGCATACCTATGGGGGATCTGCCTGGTAACTCGAATACTGCCCAGCCATAGAATCCAGTCAGTAAGAAGAAGAAAGTCGCAGCAAGTATACCCGCAGTTCTCGAACTATCTCCTAGGCGTAAGTCTAGGTTCTCCCACTTACGATGTAACCTGAACTTCCAAATTGGAATATTAAACTCTATTTTACGCGGGAGAGGGATTACCAACTTACTAGTCAAGCGCTGACTCCACTCTGGCCATGACAGACGAGTAGTCTCAGTCATAATCAGGAAGATGGAAATCGTTAGCAGTAGCCATGGCAGAACCTCGCGACTGGATTCGTATAGACCTAAGCCAGGATCCTCTCCAAAGAGTAGCCTTGCCACAATTAGCAGAGGAATGGACATTAGCATCCCCATTTGTGAACCTCTCGCTGAGTATGCAACTCCTTGCGCCGCTTGGCCCGAAATTAACATCCTGTGCCCAGGTAACAAGGCCAGAGCCATGTTGTCATCAGGGGCTCCGACCAATGCGCTTGGGATATAATTCAGGAAAGTATGAACGGTACCGCAGGCGACAATGATTCCAGCAACGGCATCGAGCGGAATTCCTATGGCTACAGCAATCGGGGAAAGACTGAGTGCAATTAGGGCGACATTGTTAACGTGAAATCCTGGAATCAATCCGGTTAGACAGCCTAACATGATACCGAATATGTATGATGCTATCAGCCAACTGAAATCCAGCAGCACACCGTCCATACAAACACCTAGGGGCGAATATCAATGCAGAATTGCGCGGAGTTCCCAATTGAGTCCTCAATCATCGTCAAACGCCCAACCCAGTCTATTGGTTCACCAATCTGCATCTGCTGGCTGGATTCTGTACCGTCACCGAGCAGACAAACACTCTCTTCACTTCCAGAGCGTTCAATCCATTGATTACCATCTTCATCCATCAAAGCTTCTCCAGTAATCTGGACCTTCCATCCTATGTTCCATCTCCATGAGTTGTATCCATCACCCCAATTCAGGACGATTGGCTCTGGAACTTCTCCAAGAAGCCATGAGCGTGCCTCAAGCACTACTCTACCGTCAGCTACAGACCAAAGCACGGTGGCATTGAACCGAATCTCTTGGCCGGGTTCAATCCACTCTGAGTGCTCACCAATCAAGTACAGCCTCAACTTGGTGTCTCGGTCGTAGTACCCTTCCCCATCTCCGACATATCCTTTGTCGTAGTCAGGTGAAATCGGATCTGTAATCCAGCCCTCAAATTGGTAACTGTTGCCTACATAATCAAATGGATTCTCAGCGACATCCTCCAGTGCTACGACATCATCTCCGAATTGGCCAGCAGGATACTGAAGAGACTCGGAATATCCTCTATCCAAGCAGACCTCAGCCTTGTCGGTAGACCATGCCAGCCTTCCCCCCCAGTCACCACTCTGGCCAGTAATGTTGCCATCGATATCTTCTGGAGAGGGTAGAAAGCATAACCTGTCGGTAGGCGAGTCGCCCTCAATCCACCAGTCCTCACCATCATTGGCAATAGTGCCGTCAATTACGACTAGCTTTCCTACCTCATAGGTCAGAGTGTATGGCTCCGTCTCCCAGTCCAGATAAACTGCCTCTCCCTGAGAGAGAACCTCAATCTCGGTTGCCTGGACAAGTAACCTCCAGCGATATGAACGCTCATCAAACTGTAACCAACCACTGGCTCGAATATGACTTCCTGCCTCGACCCATTCCATCACACGACCTTCGACTTGCATGTATAGGAGGTGGTCGGCACCCCCGTAGGCCTGATTATCCATCATGTAAAGAGAATGGTAAGTAACATCAGGAGCAAGTGACTCACTCAACCAACCATCAATCGTGAGGGATTGATTTGCAAATGATTCGGGATCTCTGCCGACTTCAACCAATTTGGTCTCCGTGAACTCTATGACCTCGTCTCTTGCAACTATCGCACCGTATCCATTTGATTGTAGCCAGATTCTACCATTCCATTCGGATACTTCTCCTTCTACAATAATCACAGTTCCAATCGGAGGCACTTCATTGGTCCAGTCCACATTCCAGCGTATCTTAGCAACAGAGTGCCCACCAATCTCTTGGACTTGCAAATCTATTCTGTCAGCACCCTCGCCATACGGGTCGCGCACATAGCCAGTAAGCACTCCCTCAATCTTCACGGTCTCCCGAGGGTAGTTCCGTATCTCGTCTATTTCTATCAAATCAGGCTCCCTTATCACGGCATAGAAGTTCATTGCCGAGACAAGCAGAAGCGATGTGAAGAACATCACCCAAAGCTTCGCCATATACGCACACGGAGGGGTACCGTGCTTCAAGGTTGAGAGAGAAGGTCGAACATCTCCGCGGCGAAGATAAGTTCATTTCGCGATGTGCGTGAGACGAGTTAGGGACCCGTAGCTCAGTTGGTTAGAGCGCTCGGCTCATAACCGAGTGGTCATCGGTTCAAATCCGGTCGGGTCCACCAGCCTATTTCCCCAATCATCTAATCGGCTTCTAGTGGCCCAGTTCGTGCGAAGCCTCAAATACGGTCTCAGGGGGCCTCGATGTGATGACAAAAGCGCGCTCGGTCCGTCCAGCCATCATGATTCTGGCTGTTTATTTCCTAAGTACTTGGGCAGGCGCAGCTGCTGTTCAGGCCCAAGGGCCTGTGCCAGACATTACAATTAGTTGTCAGCAACCCCAGCCGATTGATGTTTATCCAGGTGCCACTCGAACCACAATCATCGACTGCACATTAGACAACCCAACTGTCCACCAGGTTAAGGTCAATGTCCAGATTCAGTCTGGCTCATTAGCGGCTGCAGGCCCTGCCTCCATGACGGTCGGCTCGCAGTCCGATGTTTCCTTCCAAGTAGTTGCCAGAGCTGACCTAAGAATGCCAGAAGGTTCGCAGATTATTTCAATTACAGCCGAGGTTGTTCAAGCCAATGGAGTAACCTATGTCGGCACTCCGACTACATACAAGGTTCTTGCAGTTATTAGACAGTTCAGCCGCCTAAGAGTCGCCTCTGAGGTCGCATTCTTGCAACTGAGGCCAAAGGTCGACTATATGCTGACCTTCGATGTATACAACGACGGCAATGCGATGGATAGGTTCAATGTCGGAGTAGAGAACTACGGCGACCTGAACGATGAAGGATTCCAACTCAGTATCCCTCTAGTTTCGGTGGAGATTGAGTCCATGGCTCCCGCAGAGAAGATCTATGTTCAGATGAGAACACCAAAGAATCAGGGCTGGACTGACAAATACTTCTCTTTGATGTTCAAGGCTACATCTGAATATTCAGTCAGAACCGAAGGTATTCCGAATTATCAGATACAGACTATGACGATATACATCAGAGGAGTCTATCTGCCTGGATTCGAACTACTCGGTACGATGATGATTACTACTCTCGCTGCTGCTGCCATTGCAGGTAGATACCGCGATGATGAGGATGACGATTCCGGCGAAATTAGAGAACTCGACGCGCGTCTTTTCTGACTTCACTCCGTCGTTCGTATTAGTCAACGGGTTGATAACCGACATCTGTGACGTGCGCATGCAGGAGTGAGTTGTGTGAGTGACGGCGGTCTACTTCAGAAGGCAATAGAACAACAATCAGCCGGATCAGAAGAAACTGTATTGGTAGCAGATGTTGGTTCTTCGGATTCCAAGGGTTTCTTTTCCGGGCCAATCGGGATTGGAGCAGGTTTGGCAGCTCTGGCGCTTGTCACATCATTCATTGTCTCCAGACCTAGCATACAGAGCGATTACGCATTCCTAGGACTTGTACCAATCCTAATCTTTGGAATCTCATTTTACCTTATCTGGAATGCAGTTGGTAAGAAGCAGACAGCGGCAATTGCTGTAGCCTATCTCTTACTAGCAGCATCCCCCTATCTTGTAATGAGCCTATCTTCTGGAGAGATTACAGTTACCGACTCTGAGCTTTCAGATGACTCATCAACCATCACTATGACAATCAGAGAATCTGGAGCAATAATGGGATCATCGGTCGATTCTGCAGATGTTTCTATCACCTATGATGGAACTGAGATATACTCCGAATCTATGGCCTTCTCGATAAACAGAGAGGATGGTTTCGGCAAGTATGGAGAGATCACACTCACTGTAGCAGAATGGTATCAAGGAAATGCAGCCGACAACGCGGAGTATGTGGTGACTGTGGATGTTGGCGAGTCATCTGATTCGATGTTGCTACAGTCTCGACATCTACAGAGAACCGTTGAAGATGTCAAGGGAGAAACTTCTGGTGCAATGGGATATAATAATGACTGTGAGAGTTCAAAGGATTCTTGTATCATCGGGGTTGCTCTGAAGTCATGGTCGGGGCTTGACGCATTAGGAGATAATCCACCAGGACCAATGCCATATGCGGACTACACAGTTCAGGCCAAAATGTATTATGGATCTAGCGTTGTTATATCGTATCCTCTGGTCACTGTTGTCAATGGAGTTGCCGAGTGGGATTCAGGAAATGGAGAGTTTGGCGGCGGCAGTGCTCTAGTCGCAGAGGACGGCTCAGAACTCCCTCTGCCTGGGTCGGTTGAGTCGTTTGAACTGAACACCAAGTATGTTCCAATCGATGATTGGGCCGTTAGTGACTACGGGTGCTACCACTTTACTGTAGAAACAACACAAAATTCCCCTTGGTCAGATGGATCAACCATTACTCATACCTCGTACTATGAATTCACAGAAGAAGGAGACGGCGGAACAGGAGATGACCCCGGCGAGCCAACCAGCGAATCATGGACTAAGGTTTCGAGTTGCTAATTTAGTACTCGTCCTCTGAATAATCTGAGTCATCATCATCTTCCACGATAGCATCTGAAGCCCGTCTGAGCATGGTGAATCCAGCAATTGCCATAGCTACGATGATTGCAGCTAGAAGCGATACGACATCTATCGAATCATCTTCTGCAGGTTCGGACCAAGTCGCTGTTTCGGTCGTCATACTGCCTCCTCCAAACGCATCATCACTGACTAATTGAGTTGGAGTCAATATCCTACAAGTTAGAGAGGCGTCACCAGTCTGAGAATGCCTCCAGCCGAACGAAACCTCAACAGATTCTCCCGGGCCAATTCTCGCTTGCCTATAGCCTCCAATATCGGCTTCCATCCCTGTCTCTGAAACTTCACAAGTGAAGTACAGAAGCGCCTCCGCACTCCCTCTGTTTGCTAATCCGGCTACTACGGGCATCTCCTGTCCCCGAGTTTTCGTCAATGTCTCTTCAGTGATGCTAAGAGACTCCCATTCAACATAAGGCGTACCCGAGTCGAGTACAATTGAATCTGACCAGTCCAGATTCACTACTCCTCCTCCATAGTTTCCTATTCCGGATGTAGTAGGATTCCAACCCGTTTCATAGGTGATGATTTCTATGGTTGCAGATTCGGTCCAGATTGTTCCATCTGCATAACCAATCTCGACCACTCTCTCTACTCCTGCATTGACATAGGCAGTACCATTCTCATCGCTAAATATCTCTTGAGTAGCCTCTTGAGGGCCAACTCCGGATAGTCTGAGAACAACATACTTTGCATCTAGATGTAAAGTCTGACCTGCAACTCTTCTTTCCCATTTGTCAATCAATCCTCCTGATCCCACAACGCCTTCGCCCCAGAATATCTCGGAGTAAGGTCCAGCTTGAATATCGTGATCATCTAGGCTGGACGCGAATGATGTAGATCCTAGGAGATCTATTCTACCCGATTCGCCAACCATAATCGGCCCAACCCTATCGAATTCAGTATTGTCTGCACTTAGAGTTCCCTCAACGAACACTTGCCCCCCTATTACTGAAGAGAATGAGGATTGCATTTCTCCTTCCACATGTATTCCAAATTCTAGGGTTCCAGCACTCTTCATATTGACAGTATCTAATTCAGATCCGGCCATTGTAGTCTGACCTCCAGTTTGTGTGGTGATAGTGATTGAGCCCACAGTGACGGGACTGGAGCCGTAACCAGTAAGCCCGACCCAGACATCTCCTGCATCATTATCGAAACTGAATGTATGAGAACTGCCATTGAGATTGAAAATCTCACTTCCAATATGGGCTGCATCAGAGTAGTAGGTATCCCCCTCTATCGGGATCATTTCTACTTCAAATGGGCCCGAAATTCCATCCCCTGGAATCTTGAACTTTGACATATTTACTTCATCCCAGTAGCCCATACTGGCTATGGCAGAAGGTGGAGTCTGTGACTTCACAGTAGATTGAGCAATCGTCAGTTGACCGCCCTCATCAACATGAATACTAGATCCATCAATCATCTTGATGTTTGCATTCTCTATAGTCAAGTGTCCGCCATCTAATATTCTGACTACTCCTTCTACAGAATCTTCTCCCGACCAAGTCATATCGGTACTAATTACAGTCTCAGAATCCTCTGCGGATACTAGTCCAGAGACAAGAATGACTGAGGTAATCATCAGAACGGATTGTAGTAGTGCGGCTGTTCTCATGGCCTGTATTCAATGAGAGTGCCATGAATAGTTTTGCCCACCATTCTTCGGATAGAGTTCATTCGCTGTCTTTGTCTCGCAGGCCCGTGAGCGCATCTGCCTTATTCCCGGCACCCGACTCCGCTGAGTTCGCTTTGAACATCATCACGGTCCTGATGATGTACGGTCCATTCTATCTAGCAAATACCGGAGCGATGCTGTTTGGTAAGTGGATTCCAGATAGGTTTGGCTTCTCAAGTGTGGTAATTGACGGAGGAAGAAACTGGAAAGATGGTTACAGAATTCTAGGTGATGGAAAGACTTGGAATGGCATGTTCGGCGGCGCCATATTTTCTGGACTTCTCACAATGTTGGCCCATTATGCATGGAATTCAGACTATCCTCCAGATGCAAGACCGTTTGTCGACCCTACATTGTTCAGCGATTCATCTGATTGGTTCTGGCTCGGAGGAGAGTGGGGTGCCGCCTTTGTGATGGGATTTACACTAGGTATCGCTTGTATGCTGGGCGACTCGGCTGGTTCATTTGTCAAGCGACGCCGTGGCCTGAAAAGAGAGGGCGAGGAAAGCTCGAAAGCCCCTCTTCTTGACACGGTTCCATTCGCTGTTTCGATCTTCTTCTTCTCCTTCTTGCTCTTTGACGGGCAAGTAATCATGCATGAGCAATTACATGACGAAATTATCGCTTTACTCATCTTGACCCCCATTATTCACCGTCTATTCAATGTAATAGGATTTAGATTAGGTCTGAAGTCAGTGCCATACTAGGAGCACTCACTTCGGAATCCATTATCTTCCGATGGCTTCACGCATACGCATGGCTCCTCTGACAGTCTTGGTTGTAGGCGGAGGCGGAAGAGAACACGCTCTTTGCATAGGACTTGCAAACAGCCCATCTGTGGCGGCTGTACACTGCTCTCCTGGGAATGCCGGGACCTCGATGATTGCAACAAATCATAATGTCTCCGTAGACGATATCGAAGGCATTGTTTCTCTAGCACTTGAGTTAGATTCTGACTTGGTTGTTGTGGGTCCAGAGGCACCACTCGTAAACGGTCTCGCAGACTCTCTGAGGTATGGTGGAATAACCTGCTTTGGACCTCATTCAGATGGGGCTCGTTTGGAGGCCTCTAAACTACATGCTAAGGAGATAATGAAATCCCTAGGAGTCCCTACTGGTGGCCACATAGTAGTAGATGAGAAATCATTGATTCCCAATGCTCTGGACAAGTTTGAGGCCCCCTGGGTAATCAAGCGAGATGTGCTCGCTGCAGGAAAAGGAGTCACAGTTACCTCAGATAGGAAGGTTGCAGAAGAAGCCCTCCTAGAAGGAATAGAATTGGACGACTTCGTTCTTCTTGAAGAGCACTTGTCGGGCGAAGAAGCTTCGGTACTGGTTTTAATGGATGAATCGGGCTACATTTGCCTACCTGCAAGTCAGGATCACAAGAGGGTCGGAGAGGGAGATACCGGTCCGAATACTGGAGGCATGGGTGCCTATGCTCCTGCTCCGGTGGTATCTGAGTCCGTAATGCACAGAGTAACTCGAGAAATTATTGAACCAATGCACCATCACCTAAGGAACCAAGAAACTCCCTATCGGGGTTGTCTGTATGTCGGTTTAATGATCGACCAAGAAGGGACCCCGGGGGTAATTGAATTCAATGTACGATTTGGCGACCCCGAGACTCAAGTTACAATTCCTCTGATTTCAAGCGATGTGGGGCAACTTTTGCTTGCCTGTGCGGAAGGAAGAATCTCCGAAGAAGAATATGAGTTCCACGACTTATGTGCTGCTACTGTGGTACTCGCTTCAGAGGGTTATCCGACAAGTTCATCGACGAAGAGAATAATCTTGGGTAGCGAAGTAAAAATCGAGGAGGGAATGACCTCGGCATTTGTTCACTATGCCGGAACTATTCTGGGAAGAGATGGACAACTAATTTCCTCAGGAGGCAGAGTCCTATCGGCTACAGGACTAGCGCCCTCTCTCGGCGATGCGGTGGCCGCCTCATACGAATTGATTGAGTGTATCCAACTCGATGGCTCCCATTACCGTTCAGACATCGCTTATCGGGCTCTTTAGCGGATTTAGATGCCGATTATTGGTAATCCGATTTTCCAACCATTCTACGAATGGTTATAACAGCCAGTCAAATCGGCGCGACGCTGGCCTTTGGGCTGAACACGGTGATTGATGATGAATGAGAAAGATGCCGCGGCTGAATCAGAGCTCTCCCAGACAGGGATTGCTTCTGTCCCAACGGTGCTAGTTACATTGCTAGCACTGTTCATGGGTGTCGATTATGTCGCGAACGGAGCCATGGAAAATGACGGATATACGCAAGTCCTGATTCTGCCCCTCGTAGCCGCTTTTGCTGCTGCGCTTGGCAGAATTGGCGCCTTTGCTCCGTTTGGCAATATGGCCAAGTATCGAAATGCGATTGTCGTACTGGGATTCATAGCCGCTGCGGCCATCATTACGATGGCTCACAACTTGTTTGATAGCGTTGGCAGAGTTGGAGCTCTAACCTTTGCTCTTGTAGGAATCTCGACCTTTGTCCAGATGAATACCGATAGAAGAGAAGAGGCTAGTACACTGCTTGCTGTCGTAATTGGCTTCCATCTGGCAGTATCTCATGCTGCTAACTCTGTTTTCGATTTATCAGACTGGACAGGATCTGCTCCAGATTTGATTGATACAGGCAGGGCCAGTATAGCGTCAGTATTCTTTGCATTCTGGGCTACATCGATAGTAGCAGGAATGATTGCCACAGCACTGATGAAGGGCAAACTAGACTCGGCAGGCTCTGGATCGTTTGGGGCCTCTCTTTCTGCTTCTAACAGAGTTTTGATGTCAACACTTTTTGCAATCTTGCTAGTTCAGGCAATTCCGCTGATTTGGCTAGGGCAACTCTCGGGTATTCAAGAATATCATGACCATATTTACTTGGGTTCTGTCTGGGCATTTTTCACAACAGTCGTAATTCTATTCGTTTCCTTCTGCCATTGTGAGAGATGGAATGTTCTCGGAGCAATAGTCGGCGTGAACTGGCTCCTCTACACTCTCGGACACCTTCAGGAGATTGGTAATGAGTTCCCGAGTTTCCTTGCAGGAGATGATACGATGAGTACATTCTCGTGGTTCTTCCTTGGATTCTGGCTAAATGTCGCTGCAGTGATGGTTGCATCACGCGGCTACTTTGGAGATATTTCGCCCAGACACGAACCGAGTCAGGCAAGACTCTGGTGGCAGAGTAATTCATACTCGATCATGGTCGCTATGGCTATCTTGGTAGCCTTTGCAGTCAGAACTGGATGGAATGTTCTACCGGCCATGAATGCCTCGGCCACCGGCCTCTGGGATATGACTGGAGGGTCCGACCCCTGGTACATGAAAAGGGTCGTAGATTACATCGTAGCCGAGAGAAGCCACTACATTTTCGACCATGATAGAGCATATCCGATGGGAGCAATCAATCCTCGTCCTCCACTATTCTCTTGGTCGCTTGCACTAGGAGGAATCGGACTATCTTGGCTACTTGAGATGCCTGCAGATGAGGCCACTTGGTGGAGCGTCGCTGCTATGCCTGCTGTTTTCGGTGCGCTGATTGTTCTACCTCTGGCTGCAATCGCCAAGAATGTCCACAGCAAGGGAGCTGGAATCCTGACTGCTTGGCTAATCGCTCTGATGCCAGGACACATCTCGCACGCAACTTTCGGTCTAGCAGATCACGACTCATTTGCTCTGCTGTTCTTGTCTATGGCATTCTACTACTGGGTCAGGGCATTGGATGAACTGGGCACTGAGAGAATGTTCCAAAACCCAAGCTCGAGCCCTCTTTACCTAGTTGCAGGGATTAGAGAGACTTGGTACAGAAATCCAAGAGCCATGGCTTTCGCAACGCTTTCAGGAATTTCTTTCGCCACTGTAGCTCTAGGATGGAAAGGATTCGTATACGGCCCAGGAATCCTATTCCTCGCTTACTCAGGCCAGATAATCTTGAACATGTTCCGCAAGAGGGACAGTCTACCACTGACCTCCATAACTCTGCAGATGTTACTAACTTCATTCCTCATTCCACTACCATTCTACATGTGGCCAGGTCTGAATCTTGTCTTCGATCCTAGTGGTTTCCAACCGATGTTCTATATCATCGGCTTCACACTAGCTCTAGGCTGGGTAGCTTCTTCGTATAGAGACAAACCTTGGCTATTGGTACTAGGGACTGGAGGAGTTCTGATCGGAGGTATCCTTGCAATTCTATTCATATTACAGCAATTGGAGATTTACAATGGCTGGGACATCCTGTTTACTGGAGGATTCTACTTCTCAAAGAACAAGATCTTTGGGACTATCGGTGAGGCCCAGGCCCCTAGCAGAGGAGTTCTTTTTGCTTCGTACGGACCAGTTGTCGCACTAATCGCCGTCGGCTGTGCTTTCGTACTGATGTGGCGAGGGGCCCGTAGAGAACGCCAGAGTCATCTATTGCTTGGACTGTGGGTTATCATTGCCACATACATGGCGTGGTCTGCTGGAAGATTCATCTTCAACGCGACTCCTGCAATGGCAGTCGTCGGCGGAATTGGGCTGATGATGCTCTGGGACGGCGCTAACTTCTCATCATTCGTCAAGGAATGGCGACGCTCTGGTATTGGGACCCCAAGAACCAGATTCAGATCAGTATGGACCGCAAGTAGACGCAATCCAGCCATCCCTGCGATTCTAGTTATCCTGATGATGGTAGCATCTCAGCACGCAACATACGGCATAGATTCAGGAATTCCTAGAGGGGAAGCCACTGCTACAGATGTCGATCAAACGATTCATGATATTGCACCTGACTTCCTTAGGGCCGAAGTTCTAGGCCTTTCAGTTCTAAAGAGCGAGGGTTACAATCCCGAATCTCAGATGTGGTATATGGGTACTTTTGGCCCCGGCTTTAACAGTGGCTCTTGGAATCTAGCCTATGACTGGCTTTCTGAACAGGACACAGATATGAGTTTCAGTGAGCGTCCTGCCTTCGTTTCTTGGTGGGATTATGGATTCCAAGCTCTGGCACAAGGACAGCATCCTACAGTTGCTGATAACTTCCAGTCGGGAATCCCTAACAGTGGAGGAATGCTGCTTTCGAACAGTCAAGAAGATACTCTAGCACTATTCATCACAACACTTGCTCAAGGAGACCGCCGGTACAATGGCGGTGGCGGATTTACTGACTCATTCTATGAAGTACTGAATGAATACATGGATGACTCACAGTTGGCAGAGTATGACAACATTCTCTCTATTGGCGTTAATGACGAGAACTTCGTCAAGGACAGAGCAATGGCTGTAGTGGCTACTGATGATCACACAGAGTTGCTTCACGGATATTCGTTGAATTCCGAAGGACTTCCCGAATCGGAAAAGATGTGGATGGTATTGATTGGAGGCACTCAGATGGGCAACTCTACTGAAGATGAGTCCGAGGCCACCGATCTGTTCAATGCAACACGACTCAACAACGCCCAGTTCGAAATGCAAACTACTCACTACCTCATTGGTGGATACATGTACACTAGTGACTTAATCGAGGACTTCAATGATGTTTCGACCAGTCTTCACCGAACCAATGCCAGACTGGCACTGAGCCGAGCCTTCCTGTCCACGGCATTTGATATGGATCAGCTTGCTGGAATCTATCATGACATCACTGGCCTAGATTATGAGGTCCAAGACTACGATGGCCCACTAGGGGATACAGTAGTTCGAAACAATGACATCCGATACTTCGCTATCGATAATCGTCTATATCCTCTAGGAGGGACATATTACGGAGATTACCAATATCACCGCGGACAGACTACAGGAATCTTCCATGCACCTACAGGCCTGTCTGGATTGGATATGGAAGATTACATCACCGCTGTCTACGACACCCAACGTGGAGACGGCCCACTAATTCCGCGTTCTGCCGAAGAGTTCGAAGAGGAGTACCTCAACGATGTCATTCGTCAGAGTTCGGGAGCTTCAGAATCCAATGAAGTCATCAGAATGGTCGATATTGACTACCAGCACCAACCAGCATTCTTCGAGACGATGGTTGCTAGATTCTATGTTGGTTATTCAACCTCAATGTTGGGGCTACCAGGGGACGCCGATCAACCGGCACCTCACTTCTACATGTCCGGAACTCCTGGATCATATCTAGAGAATGCGTACCCACTTCCGGGCGCTATGATGAACCATTTCGTTCTGGCTAACTGGTATGATGACGAACGGTGTGAGTTGCTAGACAACGGATCTAAAGTCGATGAGGACTGTTCTAACCCCACAATTGGTTCGGCCAATACACAAGTCAAAGTCATGAAGTACTACAGCGGTGCAACATTGGAGGGCACTGTTGAGTTGGAAGGCTTCGGAGCAATTCCCAACGCTAGAGTGATGATTGAAAGAGATGCATTCAGTGGCGAAGAAGTTGCTGATGCAGTCACTGGAAATGTTGTAGATGGAGACGATAGAACCTACTGGGTCCCCATTGGATACACCGACGCAGACGAAAACGGCCACTTCTCATACACGGTTCCGGCTGGAAAGATCAGAGTCTCCGCCTTCATCGGAGAGCCAGACTTAGACTCAGCCAGATCTGCGATGATGACCGGCGATGTAGGGCAGTCCCTGAGTGACATCTTCCAAGAGACTTCCGTGAACCGCAATGTGAATCCAATTACTGGAATTCTAGCTAATGTATCTGGGACCACATGGCTCTCCGAGACAATTGTCAATGTATCGGGAGAAGCAGGACACAGTAACGGCGAGGAGACTGTTTACGGAAATGTATCCGTTCAACCTTCACACGCTACAGGAAAGTTGGTATGGGCTGGATCGACACTCTTCGATCAAGATCCTCTGACCGATGTGATAGTAGAAATTTCTCCATCCGCAGATCATGTTCAGATTCCACCTAGTTCGGCTACAACCTCAGTAGGGGTAGTCGAAGGCTATGACTTGACATTCGGAGGCATTGGGGAGGTCACATTTACTGGAGCAGGCTCTCTAATCGCTCAAGGAGTTGTCACAGTTACCGATTTCACAGGTAATCACTCTCAGACAATTTCTCACAATCATAGTCTTACTGGAGATGGTATGTTCTCAGGTAGGGGAACGCTATCTGGCAATGTCACCGACGACATCGAAATCCCTGTTTGCGATGTCAATTCGACCATGCCTGAAAATCACTCCGTTTGCGCCATGGAATCAGGAGATTTGCTGATTGATGGCGATGTCAATGCCACTGGCAGATACACATCAAACGGAACTACTAGATTCACCAGGAGTTTGAACCAAGCGACCTTGGTCGGTTCAGGAACTTTCGAAGTTGATACTTCTGAGGAATTAGATACCTATGGGACATTCAATGGTACCTTCGCTACTGTCGAGGGAGAAGGTATCTTCAGCGGACCGATGGTACAACCCGGAACCTTCCACTTCGTTGACATGGTCCCGGGCTCATACGATATCACGGTAATTTTCTCTGATGGCACTGCAGTCGATTTAGAAGAGCAATTCATCATTCCATTGATTGGTAGTCCTGATGTTACAACCATCGATATTGCTGGAGGATTAATCAGTGGCTATCTGGTCAATACTACTGGCTCACCAATTAATAGCACCGTCGCCCTATTCGGCGAAGACTCAACTCACTCCGATGCGATTTTGGAATGCACCGAGTCCGGATTCGCTCCATGTCTTCTAGTTCCCGATGAAGATGGTTTCTTCCAATACGGACCAATCATTCCTGGGAACTACACAGCGCAGACTGATGTGGATGCTGATGGATTCCCTGAACTTTCAGAAGAATACATCTTCGATCCAGAAATTGACCTGGAGTATGAATTCCCTTCCCCAGTCCCCAAAACCTCGGATCTAACATTCACTCTCACAGAGAATGGCAACTCAGTGCCTGACCTAGATGTGACTCTGCGCCTGAAGAACGGAACAGGCGAAGCTGCTTATGTCGAGTATGACAATGAATCGGGACAGTACAGGGCCGAGTTATCAAGAGGAACTTGGCTGTTGAACTATACTCTATCTGAGCAATTGCAACTTTGGGAGCAGATTGAGATTGGCGAAGAAGATGTTAATGCAGATTATGAATTTGAGGTCAGTATCCGAATCAATGGTACGGCATTCTATGAAGAGGATCTTGAGTTCGATGATGAAGGTCCAGACACAGGTAAGATTCTAGATTATGTTCAGATTGATTTCCATTGGGATGGATTCAGTACCAGTGCTCAGACAGACGGAGGAGGTCACTTCTCAGTTGTTGTTCCTGAGGGTGCAGTTATTGACGCTACAGTGCAACTTCCCGGAGCAATGCTGAATTTAGTGAATGGAACCAGATTCACAGTCACATCCAACGGCCCTAGCATTGACGGTGAGATATTCGACAACCTCACTCTAATTGCTACGCCAGGATACATTGTAGAAGGAGCAGTCAATATCAACAGGGAAGACAATCCTATGCAATCATATTTCGGAGGCTGGCAGCCAATTGTGGTCATAGCAGACAACGCAGATACTCAGGTCCGCTGGCGTACCAATGTGATGGAAAACGGACAATTCCAGATGGCTTTGCCAGGAGGAAACTGGACATTTGACTTGGATGCCGAGTGGATTACTTCCACACCAGTCGACCTCGAAGTAGATGGCAAGAACGATACTGTTGACATCATTACTAGCCCAGTTAACAGTTCAGTCACAATCAGTCTGTTCTTGGATCATAGTGCTGATAACAATGCATCAAATGGCACGGCAGTCACATTCCCATTCAATATAGTGGACGCATACAATAGTTCCAGAATCGTATACGAAGTTATGGAGAATGGAACTGAGTGGACACAGGATGGATTGGCGGAACTTTCACTCGAGCCAGGGGCCTATCGCATAGATATAGATACATCAAATCCAGAAACTGATCACTTTGGCACTAGAATCATGACGGGCGCGACTCGCTTCGATGTCGGTCTATTAGGAGGATCGGTAGAGAAAACACTCGGCTTCGATCCAGAATGGAGAGTCAATATCACATTCACGAACGAGAGTGGAGGAGTCCTATCCGGACATCTCGTAAAGATGACGAATACCGAGTCTGGCTGGGTATTGTCTCACACGACAGATGATGATGGTAGATGGAATGCTCACATCCCAGAGGGCGACTGGATAGTTTCTATCGAACCATTCGAGTCCTCAGAAGGAGTAAGAGAGATTCTGCGTGAACACATCACAGCCTCTGCCGAATATGCAGGCGACGACATCTCAATGTCGACCACGGAGGCTGCAAGAGTTGAGCTGATACTGTACGAGGACTACTCGGGAGAACAAATTGAAGGCATATCGGCAACACTATCCTCTCTCGAGGGCCTAGGTTCTGTATCGATGGACTTTACTGACTCTTTAGGAATCGCATCCACTGTAATCGCCCCTGGAGAATGGGAAGTCCTGCTGAATGTAACAGAAGGCGGAGAGAGATGGATATTAGATGCAAACGAGCCGAATACTATCAGTGCTACTCCAGGAGATAATCCTGCTTTGAATCTGACAGCGATGAAGTTCGTTGAGTTGGGAGGGACAGTATTTTGGGACTTCGATGACGATAATACACCCGATTTCGGAGAAGGCATCTCTGATGTGACAATCTTCATCGATGGCGAGGAAGAGAACTATACTGAAACTAGTGACAACACTGGAGATTGGTCGTTATTCGTTCCTGCAGGGACTGAGTGGACATTAGGATTTGAGGTTGAAGGATTTGTTAGCCAGAACCTATCTGTTTCAGTATTAGATTTCAGCCTGTCAGCCGACGCTGAAATGGTAGCACAACCAGTCTCAATTGATGGATCAATAACCTACATCGACTCAGAACAATTATCGTTAATTTCTGAAGGAGTTGTTCTACAGTTGATTCCCGTTGAAGGAATGGTGCGCGATACAATGACGCCCGATAAGGAACTAGTTGATGGCGTTTGGACTGGAAACTGGTCTGCTGAGGTCGAACCCGGCAACTGGATTCTCAGAGCCACATATGAGGAAGGTAATCTAATTGCAATGGGCCTAGTTGAGGCCGAGGTTGTTACCGGCTATTCACTTGATCTTGAAATGACTGAAGGCGGATGGTTCCTAATGAATACAGAGTGGCTGGATTATGATGGCGTGACACGCACTCTTGCAGATACGAATCTTTCAAACTCACAATTTGTAGAGGGTCCAAGCTTAGTCATTAATACAGGCGCGGGAATGAGATGGATCGAGGAAGTCAACAACCAAGGATTCATTGAGATGTTGATGATTCCAGGAACAATAGATGCCTCAAGCGAATTTGTTGTGTCTCAGCGCAACCTGACAATGTCATACATTGGCGGTCAAGGCGTGACCGTGAGACCCGGTCAAGAGGCACCTCCGGTGACTCTCTCGCATGTGCGTATAGCGAATCACGAGATTTCAATTTCAACTCTAAATAATTCGGGCGGAGACTCGAACTTTGAAGGAGATCCAGGAAGCACTATGGCAGTTACCAACTCAGAAGGCGGCTTCAATCCGGTTGAGTTCCAACTATCTGTGGACTACCTAGGCCACGAACCATTTGACACATTCAGTATATTTGGAGATGTAGTTGGTACTGATGGCAGCCAATGGCTCGTAGAGTTCCATAACGGATCGGGAGACTGGAACAGTACATCTCAGTTTGATATGGGGCTGGACAATACAATGAACTTCTCAGACATTTATGTAAGAGTAACTCCTGCTAACCAGTCCACAGCTCATGCATTCGAGAATGGACATACAATCTCGATGACTATCGCATCCAAGGAAGATGGTTACATGGAAGACCACTCAGTGAATGTCAAGATTCCTCAGATTCACGGCTTTGAATTAACGGAGCCTATGGCTGAATCCTATGGAATTCAACCCGGCCAGTCGATTAGTATTGGAATCAAGTTCACAAACACAGGAAACGGAGACGAGCTCTACGAGTTTGAGTTCGATGACTCAGAGCTCCCTGAGGGATGGGTAAGATCGGGCGCTAATTCACATACAGTCGGAGCATACATCTCGTCTACTCACACGGTGACTGTTTTTGCTCCTGCCAACGCATCCGACGAGGATTTCACAATCTACATGTCAGTTACGGACAAGGCCAACAATACCTATGATGATGTCCAGATTCATGTTCAGACCTCTATGCCTTCTCTAAGAATCAAATCTTATCAGAATGTCGCTGGAGGTGAGGATTTGACTGCTGGACAGTCACACCTCTTCAGAGTAGTAGTCGAGAATACGGGCCTGATTGATGCTCAACTCGTACAGTTGAATGGTACACTTTGTGATGCATACAATGGATGCCCAGATACCTCGAGTACTGGAGTCATGGGAATGGACATCCAAGATGTACCAGCTAACTCAGAAGTACAGTTTGAGATTTTAATTGATTTGTCTGACATTAGTCCGGGGACATTCTATCTGTACTTCGATATCAACAATACTGGCTTCGACTCAGTCGAGGACTACTCGACTCAGCAGATCAAGGTACGCTCTCCACCTGCCGAGGAGACTACTGATTGGGTAGGCTGGCTTCTAGGTGCAATGCTGATTATTGCCCTTTTGACGCTGACTAGAAGAGGCGGAAGTAGAAGAGGCTCAGCCCCATTCTAAACTGCATTCTATATACTA
>DAQX01000004.1 GCA_002503055.1 Euryarchaeota archaeon UBA86
TCTTTTCACATCCCGCTAAGGATACTTTTCAGCTTTCGCTCACGCTACTTGTCAACTATCGGTCTCGAGTAGTATTTAGGATTGGAAGTCTCTGCCTCCCATATTCACGCGCGATATCCAACGCACGCTACTCCGGAATCGCCTCATGGCCATATGCAGTACGTGTACGGGACTTTCACCCTCTGTGGTGCGCCGTTCCAGGACGACTTCCACTTCCTGCACTTAGACTACAGACGATCCTAACCCCACATCTCTCCAAGGTTTCCCATGGAGATTCGGTTTGTCCTGTTCCGCTTTCATTCGCCACTACTAACGGAATCTCGTTTGATTTCTTTTCCTCTCCCTACTGAGATGCTTCAGTTCAGGAGGTTCCCTTTCCTCAATGAGGAATGGCACAGAGTGCCAGGAGGTCCAATTCAGCAATTTGCGGATCCAAGAGATTCATGCCTCTCCCCGCAACTTATCGCAGCTTGTCACGACCTTCTTCGGCTCTCGAGCCGAGCCATCCCCCAGTCGGGTTGTAGCATCTTGATTCTACAATCCCACCTTTGTGAGTCCTCTGGTGTCCAGGCATATCAATTCAGGTATCTCAGGCCACCTCGTCTCCCCGCAGGGCGGGGCGGCCTCAACCACTTACCCTGATACCTGATAGTACCAAGGCGCACTAAATGCAGGTGGCCGACCTACCTTTGGTATTTGAAGTAAGCGGGGTGCACACGCCCCCTACGGGGGCGGTGAAAAAGGCTCACTCAGTGTTCTGATGAGGAGAATCACCGAGTCCAAATGGTATGGGATTGTTATTCTGTATATTAGGGGATGATTCGATGCCAAAAATCAGTTTCTCAGAATCGTCTGAATCTGGAGTTTCTTCTAAGCCAAATGGCAAATCCGCCGATTCTGGTTGCGACTCAGTATCTAAGCCGAAAGGAAGTTGGGAAACCTTGGGTGTTTGAGATTCCGGTTGTTTGGCCTTAAGCACAGGTGTAGATTCGTCTCCGCATGCTGGACAGGGTGCCTCAGTTGAGACTAGGCCGCAGATTGTACACTCGTGCACAGACTCGGAACAAAGTACTCGGCTTGACAGTGTCGCTTAATCGCTAATCAGTAAACGAGAGTAATTTCACTCTAGTTCCATTTCAGGAGGATTGTATGGTCTGCTAGGGGAGGGGCCGTAGATCATCGGAGTCAATGAGAGCGAAGCTACCATCATTACGACTATGATTACCATTGGAATCCAATTATTGGACCATTCAATTGCGTACCTAACAACACAATAGATTGTTGCGAGGAAAACACTCAGCAACATTATTGGAAATCCTGTCTTGAAGAATCTATTGAATGAGATATCATGTCCTGCCTCTTCAGCCAAGCCAGCAGCAACTACATTTGCAGAGGCCCCGATTATTGTCCCATTTCCTCCAAGGCAAGCCCCAAGAGCTAGTGCCCAAGCAAGTGGACCAAGGGCCAGTCCTAGTTCTGGGTTTTCAGCCAAGCTAATCACCACAGGAACCATGGTTGCTGTGTATGGAATGTTATCAATAAAGGCGGAAGCGATAGCTGAGACCCATAACAACAGAAGAACTGCGACCATCAGGCGATTATCCGCATCCGCCTGAGATATTGTATCAGAAATGCCCTCGGCAATTGCGTTGATTAGCCCCATGTATTCAAGGCCATGAATCATGATGAATAGACCTACAAAGAAGATGATTGTAGTCCACTCAACTCCATCCAATTGTTCCTCAACATGATGCGGTGAAGTCACAAGAAGCATCAGGACAGCCCCTCCAATGGCGATGGTTGCAACAGTAAGTAAGTCATGGTGGAAAGACGAGTGGGCGAAGAAGGCCAAAATTACCAAGGCAAGGATGGCCCCTGACTTCTTGAGTAATTCAACATCCTTGATGCCATAGCGAAGTTTTAGCAGATCGACATTACGATGCCTTTCTCCCGAAAGCCCTTCATTTTCCAACTTCTTTAGTAGCCAAAATGATGGTGCCATCGCAATAACTACTGCAGGGCCAACATGGATTATGAAATCAATAAACGATATCCCCTGATCCGCCAACATCGGATTTGATGAAAGTGCTTGAGTAGAAAGTTGGGCACCAATAATAATGTTAGGAGGATCTCCGATTTGAGTTGCTGCTCCGCCGATATTCGAGAACATGACTTCTGCAATAATGAGAGGTATCGGTTCAATCCCCAGTACTTTGGCGATTTGGATTGTAACCGGTACAATTAGGAGAATGGTAGTGACATTGTCCAAGAACGCAGAGAATACTGCAGTAATTGTACAGAGTATTATCGACAGTCTCCAGATAGATCCTCCACTGAATGCGTAAGCTTGCACGGCCGCCCACTCGAAAATTCCGGTTCGACCTAGAATATCTACAATCACCATCATTCCAATCAACAGTCCGACTGTCTCTTCATCGATCCAAGTAACAACAGTTCCAAGATCTGGTCCATCTCCTATTGCGTGTAATGTAATCACAACAATTACTGCACCAATTGCTGCAGCAAGAGCCCTGTGGACCAGTTCAAAGATGATTAGAGCGTAGACGCCCATTAGAATAGCGAGGGCTGCGGGGACTGCCCAACTAGGCATCTCAGGAGCAGTCCATGTGCCAGAACTGGAAGAAGCGGCCATGACATTGGGGATGAAAAAGGTGAGAAATAATATTGTGAAAAATAACCTCTGGCCGATGCTCCTCGAGCTTAATGCGCTTCCCATGATTAGAACCCCGAGATGAGCAGCATATAGAGAATACTCGGTTCAAGACTTCCAAAACACCGCAACATTACCAATACTATGGACTAGAATCGAATCTGATTCCTTGGCCAATGCCTCGAAACAATCGAATCTTTCAGTTGAGTTCGATAGTAGGCCTCGGTTGGCCTTTAGTTTGACCAAATCTCTCTTTGCTAATTGTTCGGTCAACTCGACTACAAGTTGTTTGGTTACTCCTCCCTTACCTATCCTCATTGTTACTGGTAAGGAGGCATCTTTGGCCTGCTTTGCTATACCCTTTGGAATCTGTCTACTAATCAAAATCACCTCCGCTGAGTGGCACTTCTTCGAGATATTCTGCCGCAGATATTGCAAGTCACAGTCAGGGTTCCTGAACGTATCCTAGTCCTAGATGTTCGACCGGGAATTAGGGCCGAATTACAGCCTCTGCAGATCAATCTAGAAGTGCTTGATTCTGGCCTAATGCCGTGTCTCTTACCGATTCTCAAGATGTCTCTTGCGGCAGAATTAACAGATTCTTCTTCATTACTCTCAGGAGCATTTAGAATCGAAGAAAGATGGTCAATTGCCTTGGAGGCCCTAGCCTTCCTCTTCGAGTCGTTCCTTCTTACTCGCTTAGGCATCCTTACCACTCAATTCCAAGAGCGCCGACTCGATTGAATCCCCTACCTCTTCGATGCCCTGATTGCCATTTATCCTGAGTAGTACTCCTCTTTCTCCGTACCAATTAGCCAGAGGTGCTGTCTGCTCGTGATATGCTAACAATCTGCTCCTGACGGTCTCCTCGTTGTCATCCTTGCGCTGAACAACTCTATCGGCTATTTCGGCAGGAGGGGGGTTGAATTCAATATGGTATATTTTACCGGTTTCAGGATCCATTCTGCGGCCCACTATTCTTTGCACTATGGCATCATCGGGAACTTCTATTGATACGACTACTGAAACCGATTCAATCTCATCCAGTGACTCGGCTTGAATGATAGTTCTAGGATAGCCGTCCAACAATAATCCGGATTCCGCATCAGGCTGTTGCAGCCTTTCGGAAATAAGTCCTATGATTACCTCGTCTGGGACCAAAAGGCCAGCCTCCATGTAGCCCTTGGCCTCTCTGCCGAGATTAGTATCGGCTGCCACAGCTGCCCTGAGCATATCTCCGGTCGAAACCTGTGGTTTTCCAGTCAGTTTGGACATCCTAGATGCCTGAGTTCCTTTGCCTGCGCCCGGAGGGCCAAAGAGAACTATTGAGCCATTCACGCCTCGGCGAGGAGGTTGGGGAAATAAGGGAAGCGCATCAGGGATTGTTCTGTTCCCACCAGAGATGGCCGTATGACGCCCACTGCTCCATAGTCCATCCATCTGGTAATCCAGATAGAGGCAGAGGAGGGGCCCCATCTGGTGCCGGAGGAGGTGCTGAAGCAGAAGATTGTGACAATGCGGCTTGAATCTCTTCGTCAGACACTCCACCCGTGAGAACCTCTCCTGATGAAGAAGTCTCCAAAGCGGCGGCTCTGCGTTCAGAAAGTGAACCAGATAGTAGAGCTGAGCCTTCAGGAATCAACTCTTCTTCCGGACTAACCATAGTGGATGATGATCTCCTAATTCTGACTCCGTAAACAACTGCGGTAGAGAGAAGTGAGAGGAAAATCAACGCTAAGGTCCAGTTAGGAAGTCCAACAGCATCCAGAACTCCTCCCAAACCGCCTCGGGAAGATTCCCTAGCCTTACTAATTCCCAAATCAAGAGACCCATTTGTTATGACAGTTAGAATGCCGTCATCGGTGGAGTTTAGATAGAATAATACAGAAGTAAGACCGTTTGAAGCGCCTGATTTTGGAGTAATGGATACTGAAACGGTAATGTGTTCGCCTGCCCCTAGGGAGAAGGTATTCTGACCTAATTCAATATTCCAATTATCAGGTGCGATGATTAGTAGCTCGGCATCACTTGGAGTGTTTCCTGTGTTTGCAACCGTAATTTCCACTGTCTCTCCACCGTTTGCTATTCCTTCTATTGAACCTCTATCGCAGGACAATGTGAGCCAAATCGAAGGTACAACTTCGATAGTCATATCCGCAGTATATACTGCTGTCTCCCCTCCTGGAGTTCTAGCCTCAATAATCACCGATACTTGGGTATCTAGGAGTCCAATTGGCAAAGCACCTGGGAGATCCATGCCAACCTGAATAGTAGCCTGCTGATTCATGCCCATTGGGAATTCTCTTCCCGAGAGGAAACCTCCGGACCAGCCTTCGGGTAGAGAACCCATTGTGAGGCTGATATCCAACTCAATATTACCCACATTATGAGCATGTATATCTGCGGTTCCTGGCATGCCTAGAGCAACGCTCATCACTGGATTCCAAGATAAATCTAGAGTTGCGATTTCTTGAACCAGGAGTCGTGTTGAGTTCGTAACTGTAGGGCCATCATCCAATGTCGTTCTCACCGTAATGAGGTTGGAGTCTCCCATCTGAGCAGTCAGAGGAACAATGGTCGCGATTGAGACGGTTTTGTATCCTCCTGCGGCGATTGAAATGGACATCTCTTCGGACTGCACATTTGATCCCTCGGTCATCTGAATTGGCCAAGTATTCAGAGAGGAAAATGCGTTTACGGTGAAAACCATTGGAACATTTCCTTCGTTAGATATGAGTAAGTCTGTGACAATGACATCTCCATTGAGTACTGGCCGAGGATCTGCTACTGCGATAGGGCCCAGAGCATTTCCATCGGAATCGAATAATTCTGGAGAGAAATCAAAACTTTCCAATACAGTAACCGTGGCCAGTTCTGTAGTTTGTAGAGTATGATCCATTACCGAAGTAGTAATGCATTCGACTTCCTGTGTGAATCCAGCTGGAGGGTTTCCGTCCACAGCATGAGGAACTCTAACTCTTATTGGCAGTGGTAAGAATTGCAATCTGCTAAGAGGTTCAAGAGTTATCTCTGACGATTGGCTATTGCCTATGCTAATCGTCCACCTATCAGTAGACTCACATGAAACAGTGTATTGGGTCGGCCCGTTACCGGTGTTCTTGATTGAGAGCGAGAATACTGCTAGTTCTCCTGGCTCTGCCCCTAGACTCTCAGTTCCGGCCACCACAGTGAATAGTCCTTCGACTCTCTCTACCACTGCACTCAATCGGATGCTGTGTGAGACTGTTGGAGAATTAGTATCGAAAAGTGTGAGGTCTGATACGAAGGTCCCGGGTAGAGCATAGACTACATCGGACTCGCTTGACAAATCGGTATCCATGTCAGACATATTGAGAGTAACAACTGTGCGATCTCCTTCCTCTCCGAACGGGGCAAGAATCCATGGTCCTGATTCATTGATTAGTTTCCACCACTCATCCTGTGGTTGATAGAGTACCCCATTATCTCCAATAAGTTGCACTGGAGATACACTTAGTCCGACTGAGATCTCAGAAGTCCCTTCATTCCTCAACTCCAACTCGAATAATACCCAACTAGCTTCCCTAGGATCGAGTGTTCGGGCCATAGCTTGGTTTAGTTCAGCGGGATTAGAAGGAACTGATCCATCCTCCATAAGAGGAGTTAGTCGAACTCCGATTTGTGAAACATTTACGAAAATTCTAATCCAATTATTATCTATTCCAGAATTCTCATCATTCAACTCTGATACTTCAGAGTTTGAGTCCAATCTTAGCTCCAACTCGTGAGAACCTGTAGTGGAGAATGAATGTGGGAAAGAGATTGAGTCAACTACTCCTCCAGCCAGGGATGATCGGACTGAGTTGTGAATTATAGTGCCGGCAGTCAAATCCTTGACCTCGATAGAGTAAGTTCCAGTAGGTGCTGCTGCTTGGTTCTTCCAAACCGCTTCGATAAGTAGTGTGTCCCCTTGCAACGGGCTTACAACTGAAGTAGATAGGGAATTCGAAAAGACAGTTAGGTCAGAACTCTGGGTCTCGCTAACTAGGCCTGTGATAACTATTGCATAGTTCTGAACTGAACCTCCAGCGTGCCCGACAATAACCGACCAAGTCCCAGAAATAGAACCTGTTGGAATACGAATCCTTTCGACATTGTTCAGTCTGTCTTCCGCGCCTCCAGTGGAACTGAAGCCAGAGATGAAATTGTTGGCCAGATAGGTTGTGCCATCTGGAGATACAACACTTAAGTCTAGGTCATTAACTAATCTAGAAGCAGATTGGTCGGCAACCGCAGAGCCTTCCTCGTCATTCCAAACTAGTGTTGCATCAAGACCGTAATTACCGTCTACTTCGAAGGTGTAGACAAATGAGTGCCCCGGCAGTAATTCTCTAGAATAGTCGTAGAATAGATTCAGACTTTGATCTGAAGAGTGGGGGGCCAAGCTATTGTCTAAGTCTAGTTGGCCCCATCCCTCAGCAGGATTGGGTATGTCAGGTTCGCCAATGTCTTCTGCTCCATTAATCAGAATGGCTTTTATCAAATCAGACCTAGGCTCTGTGATTGATTGAGATTCACGCAGATATTGTCGTACCATTGTAGCGGCACCAGCAGCTACAGGCGTGGCCATTGATGAACCGTCTAGAGTCATGTAAAGTGGTATCTGTGTGCCTGTATGAGTGGCGCTAGAGCAAGAGTCACCTGAAGCCAGTTGGGCTTCTTGTGCTCTAGCAGAGCAGATTGCCACACCTGGGGCAACTATATCCGGCTTGATCCGTCCATCAGCAGTCGTTCCTCTTGAAGAGAAAGATGCAACTGAGCCTTCGGCGCTACTGCCGAATGAACCAGTTGTTGATGCACCTACTGTGATTACATTCTTTGCAGTTCCAGGAGGAGTGATTCCTCCTCCGGCCAAGTCTCCGGACGAAAATAGAACAAGGAATCGCGGATAGTCGACTAGGAATGAGTCTGCAGAGCGCGAGTCTGAGCTATATTCTCCTACTAGATTCTGATTACCCCAGCTATTGGTCTGAATCCTAGCATTGTTCTGCCAAGAATGGCTGAACATCTCATACAGCGAACCCCAGCGAGCAAGTAGGCCGTTACTGTCAGCCTCCAGTTGATAGAAGTGGAAGGTGGCAGCCGGTACCATCCCCTCGGCTCCAGTATCGCCAAGGCCGTCACCCAATAGTGTCGCGGACACATGTGTGCCGTGACCACTGTTAGTATCTGCATGAGAGTTGTCGGGGCCGAATTGGTCATATATTGCCCGAATACGATTAGCAAAGTCGCCATGATCTTCATCCAATCCTGTGTCCGAAATAGCTAGGACTTCTCCTGAACCATTTAGGGCAAGTCCTGTAGTAAGCCGAGCATCTTCGATACCTCCGATAAGGCTTGCATTGGTGTTATGGACAGAGTAAATGGAAGCTATGTCTGCACTGAGAATTCTGCCATCCATGGCTAGAATAGGAATCCAGTAAGAATCGATCAATCTGGGTTGGCAAAGATACTGATCGCATATCTCCCGTTCCGAAGAGTCATCAGAAATGGAAGCCAAATCTACCGATAGAGCGGTCAGTTCTCTGGGCTCCAAGTCTGGAGCAGGTGTGATATCAATATCTACGGTAATCCCCTCTCTTCCGGCGAGGAACGACAGTTCAGGAGATACTCTCCAAGAAATTGGAAGAGTGCCTGCCCATCTAATGCTCTTTTCGTCAGTCAGAGTAGAGATGATAGTTGGACTCTGTAAGACATCCACTCTGACGATTGCCGAATCATCGGGGAATCTATCTATGACAGGTAAGTCTAGTTCTTGTAGGGCCTTGAGCATAGAGGTCAAATCTGGCGACGATGATTGCACAATCGCCATTCCAGTTCTCTCTAATGCCTTAGGATCGTACAAATTCTCAGGACCCAGGGGGATCGGGTCAACTAATGGGTCGAACGGCCCATATGGGGAATGAATAACCCCGGAAGATTGTCTTAGTTCAAAATGAGATTCAGCGGGTGTAGCGACTTGCCAAGAGGGATGTTGGAGGATATCTTCTGAATTTGATTCAGTTTGAAGGGGATTTGAGGAATCCGTGGTCGCTGAAACTGCTCCTGACCAAACAGAAAGCATCAGAGTGGACAGTACTAGTACTGTCATCCGAGACCCAGTCATGCTCTGGCGAGTCCTAGGGGGCTTTTTGACCGTTGATGCTCAATGTATGGTCAATGCATCGCTATGGGATTACATCCCATAGTAGCTAGAAATCGCCTCATCGGTCTTTGAAACCGAGGTTTTCCAGTCAGACTCTGTACTCAATAATGCTCGAATACAGTCTATGTTCTCGGGAATGACATCGCTCTCTTGGTGGATGGCTTGGAAATAGTACAGCCTGTCTCCGATTAAGCTCACACCGTCCTCCCAAACGAATACCTCATGCAAATCCCCCCACTTTCTGCCAATGTCTCTGGCCATTTCCATGACCTCCGCTGTAGTGGTAATTCGATCTCCTGAACCACTCATCAGTAGCACTCGGGGAGTGCTCCTCCAAAGTTCAAGAATTGAATCAGTTGTCATGCCGTGTCCACTGGGTAAGTCGGCGATTATCGCATGAACATGCATAATCGTAGTAGGGACTGCGACAGCAAGAGAGTTTATCTCAATCTCTGGCTTGACAGTCATTAGATCGGGACCGTGGTGGCTGGGTACTTTCAATACCGGCTTAATTGCGTTAATTGGACCTTTACTCGAGTCGCCTGGATCGGCCGCTCGTCTAATCATGGTACACTCAACTTTCAGAGATTTGCACTTCTCGAAAAGTGGCACTAGGGTACGAGAAAGTCCAGTTGTATTGCAAGATACTACCCTGGTTCCTTCTGCGCCGATATTAGCCTCATGATTAGCGCAGGAAGTGTATGATAATCCAGTCAGATCGTGCTTCTCGCCACCTTGGAAAATGTGCTTGATACCAGCGGCCTTGTACTTGGACAGATTCTCTGCTCCTCGCTTCCCAGGTGCACAATCAACAACAACATCGGCTGCTGCCAGAAGGTCGGACAATCCGCCTTTACAGTTGTAGCCGCCTTCTGCGAAGGCCGCGATACGATCAGGATCGTCGTTAGTACAGTATAGAGGAAATCCTTTCCGAGCAGCCAAATCGCATCCGAAACTCGGTCCCGTCTTGGTAACACCAGCGACAACCATGTCATCTTGAGCATCGACAGCATCGGCGACTCTCTTGCCAATAGTTCCGAATCCATTTATCGCGACTCGAATCACGAAATGCCCCCAACCGCCCCCTTGGGGCGTGCTCACTTCATTGAATGCCCTCTATCAACATACCCTTTGCTCCGAACATCTCGATGATGCCATCTAAGTGGATATCTGGGGCGTGTCGCCCGTCAGAGTCAAGACGGGGAGTATGGTGTCCCTAAGCGAAGAGCATGCGCGAAGTTACCACAAAGAGCATGAAGCTCGCCCGTGATTTGGATGGGATGCTAGATGAGGCTCTCGAGAGAGACTTGCTAATCAGAATAGGTTGGGGCAGAAGTGGTGACGAGAAGCCCAAGAGTGGCGAGATAGGTGCAGCGAGCCATCTGCCTAAGGATTCTAGAGTACTACTACTAGGTGATTTGGGGCAATGTGCAGGGGCGATGAATGATGGTGGTACTTTCACTCTGCAGGGTTCGGCTGGCTCTATGCTTGGAGCATTTCAGAGAGATGGGAGAATTGTAGTCGAGAAAGATGTTTCTCAGCGAGCAGGGCATCGTATGTCCGGGGGTGTCATCGTCGTACAGGGTTCGGCCGGAGATGAAGCCGGAGCTGGAATGAAGGGTGGAATACTGATTATTCGCGGACATGCTGGAAAAAGTGTGGGAGCAGGTATGTCCGGAGGCACGATTGTAGTCCTCGGATCTGTCGGAACTGAACCCGGACTAGGTATGGTCGGTGGTCGCATCATTATCGCCGGTAGTTGTCCGCCTCCGGGAGAAGGGGCGGCTATGCGCGGCATCGAAGCCGAGGAGGTTTCAGAGATATCGAATCACTTGGAGCCAATGGGCCTCTCTATGGAAGAAGATGCACTTGTACTAACTCGTTCTGATGATTCTATTTCTCCTGTGATTGAGTTGCCAGAAACATCAGTATCCGAAGGATTCGAGAATATTGCACTCATACCTTCCTCCTCGGAAAGATTACCATTGCATACCTCTCTCGATCCTCTAACACTTCTAATGCCCATGGGATCTGAAGAAGGAGGACTTCTATTCCCAATTCCATGGCTTATTGAAACAGATTCCGCCCAATCTTGGCAAGGTTCAGCCGAGTCGGAACAGCCTGCAATTGTTAGGCACTCTCCGCGAGCCTGTGACTTACTATTGATTGGTGAAGATGAGCTCGTTGAGTGCTCTGGTAATCTAGGGGAATGCGCTGGAATTGTCCTAGATTTAGATGGCATTCCTCCAATGAACGACGCTGAGATTGAAGCAATACTTGTATCTTTGACTAGTAAGATGAGTGGGGACTCTCTAGTACTTCTCAGAGATGGCGTAGACAGAGTAGACCACTTGTTTAGATTAGTAGTAGACTTGGATCTCGATGGTGCGATTATCGACACTGCCTCTCCCGGAGGTAGTAGGGCCGCAGCCGCGCTTCCTCGTATCGGCCTAGCGGCCCGAGCGATGAATTTGACTGGGCAGGGTCGTCATTTGCTAATTGAGATGGACGAGGCTCCGAGTAGCGAGGATCTTCTCATCTGTGTCGCGGCGGGATGCTCAGTTCTAGTTGCACCTTCGCCCGAAGGTGGGCTAGAGGAAACCTTGCAGTGGTTGAGATCGACAGTCAGAGGATGGATGGTTGGACTTGGTATCGATGGTTTGGAGAAATTGGATAGAAGAAATCTCAGAGCTTTGGATCATGATACAGCGTCAATTAGTGGCTTGAGATTAATCGGATATGATCGTCCATTGCCCATGTGGTTAGGAAACTGAGGTTAGTATGCCGACCCTAAATCTCCAGCATAGTTTGTTAGAATACATCCAGAAGTTGAATGGATCTGAGCATTCTCCTGAGTCTTGGTCTAATTGGCTGCCCGCAATGGGGTGTCCCGTAGAGGGTAACGACGAGCAAGTCGTCGAAGTGGAGGTCTTTCCTGACCGGCCAGACTTGCTGAGTCACGAAACACTGGCACGGGCAGCTAGAAGTTTTGCCGATGGAGAGATAGTAAATGCCTCTATGGAGGTTGAATCTGGTGGTTTAGAGATGACAGTTGATCCATCGCTGAAAGAAGTAAGACCAATCGTATTGGCTGCTGTCGTAAGAGGGGTTAATCCGGGAGATGATGAGGATAGTGTCGAGGCTTTTATCCAATCTTTGATGGATCATCAGGAAAAGTTGCACTTGACCCTAGGTAGAAAGCGCGCATTGGCCTCCATTGGAGTTCACGATTTGGAAGAGGTGAAAGGACCATTCAGAGTTGTTACAGTGCCTGAATCTTACTCGTTCAAGCCTCTGATGATGGAAGAAAGCATGAGCATCAAACAAATTCTGCAAGAACACCCGAAAGGAATTGACTACGCGCACCTGATGGATGGTCTTGATTCGTATCCTGTAATCTTGGACTCAAATGACGATATCTTGTCATTCCCGCCGATTATCAACGGCGACCATACAACCGTGTCTCATTCTACTAGAGATTTCTTGATTGATGTGACTGGATGGGACTCGCGCTCATGTGAAGCGTGTCTGATGCTAATTTGCCTGGCCCTGAATGAAAGAGGAGGAAAGGTCGAGAGCCTAAAGGTCACCAGTCACTCAGGTGAGGAGATACATACTCCACGCGGAGACCCGGTGCAGCACAGAGTACCTGAGAGATTAATTTCGAAAATACTAGGCATGCAGTTAGACCAAGATCAAATCACAAAAGCAATCCAACGGATGGGCGGATCTTTAGTCGAGACGAGAACGGTAACTGATGGATCAAATAAGCCGGAGAAGTGGGCGGACTGCGTTATCGGTGAGAAGGAACATGTAGTCGAAATGCCTAGATGGAGAAGCGATATAATGCATCCAATCGATATTGTCGAGGATATCGCAATAGGATTCGGCTATCAGAACCTCCCAGATAGATTGTCAGATGTCCATCTAGAAGCAATTCCTCTTTCTTCATCTCACTTACATAGGCGCATCCGAACTAGTCTTCGCTCATTGGGCATACAAGAAACTCAGGGACTTACTCTGTCAAATGAAAGAGATCAGTTTGAGAGAGTTAGGTGGAGTCCAGATGGAGGGGTGGCAAAGATTTCCAATCCTATCTCAGTAGAGCATACGATACTAAGACAGAATATACTGCCCTCTCTATTGGTGCTACTATCCTCAAACAGGCACCACGAGTTACCTCAGAGAGTCTACGAGCTCAGCGATGTGGTTCGAGACTCTACTAACCGGCCAAGAGTCGCTTGGGCTTGTGCCGAAGTAGGAGGCGGGTTTGCTAGTGCGAAGGGAGTGGTTCAAGCGGTTCTGAGAGACCTTGGGGCTGGAATCGATGAAGTTACCCTAGAGGCTGCTAATGGAGGCCCTTGGATTCCCGGCAGAGGTGCGAGAATTTTGCATGAAGGGACTAAAATTGGATCTTTTGGAGAAGTTTCTCCGCAAGTTCTCAACGAGTTTGGATTGCGCTCACCGGTAAACGGAGGAGAGTTAGATGTCGCTGCTCTGAGTCGAATAGCTCCAGATCCAATTTTGTGATTATGAGTCTCCCCCTAGTAGGTCCATAGCATCTTTGAAGGACTTGTTCTCTAAATGGCTACGATCGGCCATCTTCTCCTTTGATTCCTCATCGGGCTTTCGCTCGTATTCCACTATCTTCCTCTTGTCAACTTCTACGACTTCACGTGTTTCGGCCGGTTTCTTCGTGAAGGGCCACTTCGATGCCATATGCATTGAACAATGCCCCGGACCATCAATACTTCGCAAAAAACTGACGAGATAGGGTAGAAATGATATCTTTCTGAGTTTCCGATAACAATATGAGTCGGAGATTCTTGGTCGCGATTCTCGTCGGTTTGCTGATTTTTCCTGTGTTTTCTCCGGTCTCGAGTATCGAATCAAATGAGACTTCGAGAGTGGGGGAAAAAGACAGTTCCCTAGACATACTAATGCTGGGCAACTCATACACTGCTGGTAATTCATTAGCAGTTAGATTGGATAGCATATTGACTGATTCTGGAGAGGATGCTCAAGTCACTTCACTAACCAGTGGAGGCCTCAAACTTAGTGAGCACGCTGAGAGGGCCGATACCCCTGGGCACTCATGGAATACAACATTACAACAACGATATGACTATGTGATTTTGCAAGACCAGTCCCAAGTGCCCGCATTGTCGATTGACACTGAATATTGGCAAGATAGTTTAGCGGGGCTAATCTATCTAAATCAGAGGATAGAATCTAGGGGTGGGGAAACTATTCTGTTCATGACTTGGGCTTGGATGGATGGATCTTGGATGCATCCTGATTACACCAGTATGCAGCAAGGCATAGCTAGGGGATATGAGATGTACAATGAGAATATTACCACATCCGACCGCCCGACTTACATTGCTCCAATCGGACTGGCATTCATGCACATCCACGATGCAGTGGAAGAATCGGGACAGAATGCAACCGATGGTTGGACTTCATTTTCTGCATTGTATAACAGCGATGGTTCACATCCCTCTATCGATGGAACTTACCTAGCAGCATGCGTAATCCATGCCACGATCACTGGAGAAAGTCCCGTGGGAAGGCAGGCGCCCAGTCAAATTTCTCCGCAACGAGCCTTGGTATTGCAGGAGGCGGCGGAAGCCACTGTATTCAATGAAACCCCGAACTACACCTACCCCTGGCAAGTAGACAGAGCCGAGGTTAGGTTCGGCCCGGAGTCGGGTTCGATTTTCGATATCGAACCAGATTCAACGATTGGACTAAATTTCAATTTCACTAATTACGCTGAAGTAGATGATTCGGCGCTTGTTTCCATTACTGGACCAATAGGCTGGAATATCTCATGGACCTATTCTGGGGCAACATCAGATGGATACCTATTCTCGGCCCCCTCTGATACTCCTCAATGGGTGCAATTCTCCATCACTTCTCCAGGAGTCATTGGTGGCCTTCCTTTGGCGAATTCCCTGCATCAATTCAGCATGCAACTTGCCACACCCGGGGGTTCGCAAGACTGGTACAATTTCTCCCTCAGATACGGTTTCAACTACGGGGCTGCGATAACATCCGGAGGAGGAAATGCTTCGATATCTCCTGGCGAAGTAATTACTCTCTATGTCGATGTTATGAATCTTGGAAATTCAATTAGGGACCTGAACATAGAGATCGAGACTACGGATGAAAACGGTACAGTGTTGTCTGATTCTGGACTCTCGATATCCTATGATGGATGGGCTGCGATAGTTTTGAGTAAATCTGAATTGAACTCTATGGCACCCGGAGAAGATGCTAGGGCACAAGTTCAGGTCCAGGCTCCAGAGCGATATCCAGGAAATCTCCAATTCAATATCATCGTGTGGGATGTCGCTGCAGATGAAGATGTATCTTCAGTTTCCCAGCGAGTCAGCATAGTTCCTCGTTCTGGTGGCTTAATGACTATCTCCGAGAGTACTTGTTCGGCCGATACTTCACCCGGAGACCATTGCTCAGCTTTACTTAGGGTAGAGAATACTGGAGATGTTACTTCGAATTTTGAAATCGAGGTAGGTGAAACTCCGGATTGGCTCGATATATCACTTGATAGAGCGCAATTTAGCCTTGGCCCTGGGCAATCAATGAATGGAATTGTGTTGACTTGTGCAGTGTTAAACGGTACTCAGGCCGACTTGGAATCTGAAGTTTCCATTTCTTTGTGGCTAGGAGGTTGGTCTCCTGCTAATCTTTCAATCAGTGTAAAAGTTGGCGAGTACTATGAGTGGAGTGTCGAAAGATCTTCTTCTGTGCTTTCGGATCAAAATAATTTGACATCTTCATGGCTATTGACAAATCTAGGAAATGAGGCCGATGGATTAGTCGTCAGCATCGATTCTAACCAAGTTACTGAATTCGGTTTGATTGTACCTCAGGGCGCTTTGGCAGATTCAAGCACTGGAAACACTCGATCATTCGAATTGATGGATGTGCCTCGAGGAGGGAATGTCGAATTCGTGGCTTGGATAATGGTGCCCGCAGAATCCCAGGTCGACTCAGAGCTGGTCCTTACTGTCGAAGTCAGATCGATAAGGGATCCTTCGATAGTATTTACCGGCACTGATTCTGTCTTGTTAGAGGGGGCAGAAATATTGCCCCCTCCTTGCTGCAAACCCTCGTTGCTACAATCCATAATCGACTGGCTAGAAGTATGGCACGAAGGTATACTAATTGTTCTGGTCTTTATTGTTGGAAGTATCGGAGTAGTATTGGCCATAAGAAAAAGAACTGGGGCTTTGCAAGGAAGTATGGCGGTTGCTCAAAAGCCTGTAGAAAGTGCAGAAGAGTGGATGTCGAAATTCAAAGAAGGCGGCGGACATGCGCCAGACTTGGTTGAAAGTTCGAGGGTATCTTCGAGAGAGTTCGCAGCTGAATTCTTGGAGAAGTCAGGGGGGCTCGCAGAGAAACCCAAGCAAGGACCTAGCCAAGAGATAGTTGGGAAGGCAACTGAGGCTCTCGACAAGTTCCAAACCGATGATGCTCTGGACTCGGCGATCGAGTTGGCGGATCAGATGAACGAAGGAGAGGTGCCACACCCAAGCAATATCATGTTGGATCCTGCGGAGTTGGAGATTCGAAGAGTTGTCCCTAAGAAACGCAGAGATGATGATAGCCCGGCAGACTTTGACCTAGAGATATGACACGCCCAATTATCGGTGTGGATGAAGCCGGCAGAGGGCCTGTAATTGGTCCACTAGTGGTGTGCGCACTGTGCGTACCTGAGTCTGATTGCAGTACCTTACGCGATCTCGGGGCAAGGGACTCGAAACTTTTGTCTGTAAAGAAAAGAGATATGATTGAGTCGGAAATACGAGAAAACGCCGAGTCGAAAGGATGGAGTATTGGTATTGTGATTTGCGAGCCATCTAGAATTGACTCAAATAGTATTCATTCAGATCTAAACAGGCTGGAAGTTGAATTGTTTGCTGAGGCGATTGAGTTGGCTTGTCAGAATAATAGTGAAGGCGTATTGAGGGTCGACTCTTGCGATGTAGATGAGTCTCGATTCTCAAGAAGGATAGCTTCCAGATTAGGTCAGAACTGGACGAATTGGGAGATAGATTCCCGACATGCAATGGATTCGATAGATCCAGTTGCTGGAGCCGCTAGCATCATTGCAAAGGTAAACAGAGATAATGAAATTGCTAGAATCCAGCAAGAAGTGGGTTTCGCTATCGGTTCAGGATATCCTTCTGACGGAGTAACCAGAGAAGCCGTTAGGAAACTAGTTTCTGAGAGTCTCCCTCACAAAGATCTGAGATGGAGTTGGTCTACTGTTTCGGACCTCTGGAAGGAGGTTCACGGTACCCCTGTGCCGACTAGGTCCGAAGACGGAAGCCCACTTAGACAAACGATGCTTGACGAGTGGTGAGCGAGCGAAGCGTGAAATGCTGCATTTGCGCGGAAAGTCTCGTTATCATGTCTGAAGGCGAGGATTGGAATGCCGAAGTCGTCGCTGCGGTGCGAAAGTTTGCTCTTCAGAATGCCCTAGAATACAATGGCAAAGGACAGGTTGGGAGTGTACTTGGTAGGCTACTATCTGAGAGTCCGGATTTGAGATCTGATGCCAAGCGGTTGATGGCCATAGTCTCCAAGGAGGTAGAAAATGCAAACACGATGGCTCTCGAAGAAGGAGTCGGTGCTGTTAGGGCAGAGTTGGAGATATTTGCTCCCGATGCTTTAGAGAGAGAAAAGCATCGCAAAATCGAGGGACTCAAAGAGTTGCCAGGAGATACTGATTCGGTAGTCCTCAGATTCGCCCCCAATCCGAACGGCCCTCTGACTCTAGGGCATTCAAGAGGAGTTGTAATCAATTCAGAGTATGCAAAGATGCATGGCGGAAAGGTAGTACTGAGGTTTGATGATACAGATACCAAAGTCAAACCACCTCTTCCTGAAGCTTATCAGTGGATTGAGGATGAATATGAGTGGTTAGCTGGCAGGCCTGCCGATGTTATTGTCCGAGCTAGTGATAGGATGCCCGTGTATCTCGAGTTTGCGAGAAAACTTCTGTCCGAGGGGCATTGCTATGTCTGCAAATGTTCGGCTGAGGAATTTAGGAAATACAGAGAGTCGAAAGTGGAGTGTCCTTGCCGTTCCAAGAGTGTTTCAGAGAACCTATCAGATTGGAATTCAATGAATAATGGTGAATTCGGCGAAGGGGATGCTGTAGTCAGAGTTAGGACCGATATGACATTACCAAATCCTGCACTTAGGGACTGGCCTGCATTGAGAATCCAACATTCCCCTCATCCCATGGTAGGGGGTCGATACAGAGTATGGCCACTATTAGACTTCCAGAGTGCAATAGAAGACCACGAGCAAGGAGTTACACATATCGTCCGTGGAAAGGATTTGATGGATAGTACCAGAAAACAAACTCTGTTGTACGAACATCTGGGCTGGAATTATCCTGAGACTCTGTATTGGGGAAGAGTAAAAGTGCACGAATTTGGAGGATTCTCTACTTCTTCCATGCGTTCCTCAATTGAAACTGGAGAGCGAGAAGGTTGGGGCGACTTGCGTCTTCCAACCATTCAGTCCCTTAGGAGAAGAGGTTTCGATGCTCGGGCCCTACGCGAATTCTGGATAGAATTAGGGGTGACTCAGAAAGATATCTCGGTACCTATGCAGACTATCGAGTCAATGAATTCGAGCGTATTAGACGCAAAGACCGAGCGCCGTAGTTTCGTTGCTTCGCCAATTCTTTTGGAAATCAAAGGAATAAATGGTACAGTCGTAGAGTCGCCCCGGCATCCTGATGGAGAAATCGAGGGATTTAGAACATGGACTCTATCAAATTCAATTTACATCCAACAAACAGACTGTGGAAATGTAAGTCTGAGATTGAAAGAATTCGCAGATATCAGTATCTCGGGTTCTATTGGAAAGATTGAGTCAATCGAAAGATCGGATGATCGGCCAATTGTTCAATGGCTACCAAAAGAGGAGAGTTGTGAAGCAAACCTGTATGTCCCAGAGGGAGATAAGGTGAATGTGATTGATGGCCTGTTGGAGGACTGTGATCTCGTAGTGGGTAATGTGTATCAACTGGAGAGAGTGGGGTTCGCCGTGCTTGAAGAGATATCAGACACAGGGGTTGCTAAGCTAGTATGGTTGCATAGTTAGCTTATGTTATTCATGCTGTAGATGTGCATCACAAGACACCAAATAGGCGTCGCATTGAAGGGTTGCATGCTAGCCACACGGTTTGATGCATACAGCGCGCTTGCGGGCACTAACACTTGTTTCGGTGCTTCTTCTGATGAGTGCTACTCCTCTGATATCTTCTGCTCAGAGCGGAGTGACATGCTGTAATTCGACAGATTTCCACCTATACTTGATGGGCGAATCGGACGATGGTACTCTGACTCCGTTTCAGGAAGATTTGGCCAGCGATTCCTCTGATTCGGAGTCCACGCTGGTAACTCCTTCTGTACTAAGCGAAATCAAGGTGGGAACTTGGGAGGTAACTTGGGGTACAGAAGGTGATTACGAAAACTCAACTTGGGAGCTTTCAATCCCATATGAGGTCCAAGGTGCTGCTGGAGTAACTATCAACTCGACTCTTGAGGTGCGAATAGGAGGATCTTTCTACGACGGAGATGGTGGCTTCAATCCATTCCTATCTGGTTCTGGGTCGCTACAAGTTAGTGTAGACATAGGTTCGGGGAGTGTTAACGATGGAGATAGGGTTCAGATTTCCTTGACTGTAAGAAATCTCATGTTTTCTCAACCCGGCGATGATGCTGGAGTCAGATTTCTGTGGGGTTCAGAAGCACACGACGCGCAAATATCGATGCGTTTTCCTCTTGTTGATATCGAGATGAAGGATGCTAGTGTCCTAGGGGATCTGGTCTATTTCCCCATTGTTCTGAAATCTGGATTCGATGATAGGATGTGGTCTGGTTCAACGGGAGGGATTGCTGTCCAGGGATCTCAGGTGAGCCAAATGCCGATTGCTACTGGGGTCGATGGAGGAGTAGAGGTTACCTTCTTCTGGGAGGTGCCTGAGAATTTTGATTCAGGGACTGTTACTGTTGATTTCCAACTGAGTCCTCAAGATGGTCTGCAAATCACCGAGTCCAAGAATCACGAAATTGTCATCGGTGAAGATGATGATGACATTGGAGGATGGTATCCTGCCAATGAGCCGTTGAGGACTGGTGGGTCAACATTAGATCTTGAGATTGGGGCCGAATGGGATGGTTACGAAGTCCAGCGTGAAGCAGTAATAAAATTCGATGGATCAATGTCTCAATGGATGCGTTGGGGACTAGATAACATTGGCAATCAGAGTCTTGGTTCGAACAGTTGGTGGAGAAATCTGAACTCATACGCCGACTCGGTCCCTTCTGCCGACAGACATAACGGAAGAGTGGATGATTCGGAATTGCTGGCTCTGCAGGGACATCTGACAGGTTCCGCCTCAAACCTTCGCTCATTCATGTCTAATGGCCTATTCCTAGAGGTGGAATCCATACTTGGTGTCAATCCAATCAATCTAGGCCCTACTGAAATAAATGTGGACATGGGGGCAACTAGGGCCTTCAGTGCAGATGCGATTACAATAACAATTGATACATCATACAATTACGACTCATCCGAGGGCTCTAGGCAGATTCTCGTTGAGACATTCGTTAGATCGTCCCAAGACGATTACTGGACCGAGATAGCATTGTCTGCTGAGTTGAAATCTACACTGTTTGAAGATCTGGGGGCGGTGGCTTCTGACGAAATTCAGTACAAACACAGGAGATGGGTGGTTCTAGAAGTTATTACAATCGAAGAGTCTGAACTAGATCCTAACTTGGATTTCAGAGTAGAATACCAGCCATCGGGATTCGTCCTCTACGGCGTTCTTATCGGGGCGGCGATGTCTGTGTTGTTCTTATCAATCGGAATTGGATTCGCTATGTCTCTAACTAAGCGAAGAACTAGTCTTCCCGCCCTCGTTACTGTAATCACCCTAGGTTGTCTTGCGCTCGTCATCTATGTTCTTGGTATGCCTATGCCTATTGTTTTCGGTGTCTCGCTGTCTTCAGTGCTGCTGGTCTTCCCTGTCGCTCTAGTATCTCCGAAGAATGAAACCGTTCAGAAAATGATTAAGCAACCGAGAGGACCGAGGATCCAGTGTCCAGTTTGCTCTACCAAAGTGACTGTAGAATCTGATGTGAGGCCCCTAAGAATGGAGTGTCCTAATTGTGAGAACATGCTTAGGATTGAGGAATGACTCCTTCTCTGAGTAGTGAATCCGCAACTTTGGTTGCAGCTATAGGTGCTGCATCGCTTTTCCAAAAAGTTGCGGCAGAGGATATCTGTCCGGCCAAATCGGTATGCCATCCTGGCCCCATTACACAGTGCCAGCCTATCTCTTCCATCCTTGCAGTTGAAGGGGTACTTTGAGAGAGGCCTTGTCGCATAAGGTGAGAAAGGGCTCTTGCTCTGCCTTCCATATCCAAACTTTCCCATCGAGATGAGACTGCCTCTAGTGCTTGTGCATCTATCCATCTATTGTTTGAGATGTTTGGATTTGGTACTTCTGGGAGTGGTACTACCCTGATTGAGCCATCTTCCAACAAAGTATCTCTCAGTGCAGTATATACCGGGTCGTAGGTTGTGTCTAAGGCCGAGTGTAACCAGTTTCCAGATAATGCCCATGGCCTTAGACGGCGTGTTCTTTGACCCTGTGGAGAAATCGCCTCGGCTAGGGCGTGGGCCTGTGCCACTGCAGTTAGGGGGCCCTTTCGGGCGTCTCCTTGATGTCCGGATAATCCATCAACGACTGAATTTGAGATTGAGAGGCTGAACGGATCATCTAACAGTACTGGGCCACTGAAATCACCAGGTCCGAGAATGTGAATCCAAGGACTATCAGAAGGTTGTTCCATCCTAAATCTCCTTCTGTAAGGTAAGCCAGCGTCTAGAAAGGCCGCTTCAATTGGTGCTGACGCTAATACGCCTTGCAGCGATGGTGCCGCCAACAGTAAAACAGGAGATTTGTTGCTCCTAATCGAATCCGCGGCTGAGGAAATTAGGTCTGCAACATCAGATAGTGGCTCCGACCCGAGAAGCGTTCGCACGACACTGCTACGAACTAGAGGTACAAATCCTCTGCGTAGAATCACTCGACCATCAATCGGAGTTGGTCCTGCTTGTATACCCAGTCTTGAGGGAGTTTACCAGTACCGATATAGTACCTAGCTAGTCTTCTGATTTTAGACTCGCAAAGAGAAAGTTGTCTAAGGTTGTGTAAATCCTTCTGATTCGATGATAGGTGGTCCATCAGATTCAGTGCCTTCCTCATCAAATTCATCAAATCTTCAGGGTACTTTCCTGAGATGCCATTTCTAGCTAATGTCTCCGAAACTCTCTCTCCAGTGACTAGGCGAGCATTTGGAACGGCGTGGCGGTCACGCAGTATTGTGCCAATCATAGCTGTAGAATGGCCCTCTTTAGCGAGGTTGACAATCAATTCCTCAATCTCTGCCTTGTCGATAGTTGACCATGCTGGGGCCTCAGAAGAGTGCGGTCGGTTTGAACCACTCTTACCCTTACCTCCACTGTGCATGCGTGACATATCTTACACCTCGGCGACCGGGCGACCTGCTCTCCCTCTTTAATCGCTACGCAGCGCCATAGGAATGATCAGAGCCTGTGTTGGCTCTTTGCAAGCCTACCGGCACCCTCTGGCCACTCCCATCCTGCAGCCTCAGCCCTAGCGGAGCCAACAAGAGAATCGTTCTGTATCACCAGTATTTCATCGCCGACCCTGATATTGGAGTCAGCAGCAATAACATTGCTCGAAAATAGATCTCCCTTCCAATCTAAATCTGGAGATAATTCCACTACAGGGAAAGTACCTGATTGCATCAATAATGGTATACCGGCTTTGGAGAATGCGAATCTTCCAGTGCGGGGGTTCCACATAGCTATTTGCTCACCGTCTTTCATAATCGTAAAGATAGGTGGTCTTCCGCGGATGACTGCACCATCGAGCCAAGCATCCGTGCCATGCTGGAATCTTGAAAGCGCCCTTAACTGCTCCAAGGTGTTCTGAGATTTCTTGATTGAATTCAAACTCATATTTTCATCTGCTTGGTCGACGGCATTTCTCAGCCGTTCTAAAGATTCGGCACAGCCGGCCGATTCCCCTTTCCTTGTATCAATAATCTCGATTCCTTCGATATTTATGTCAACTCCAGAATGATTGATTATTCGCGAATACCCGACTCTTGAACATAGCCTATCTAGCATATCCCGAATTACTTCCAACTCGTCCAAATCCCAATCCCCAGTTACTGGGATGTCATAATTGGCTGCAGGCCATATCTCTTCCAATTCCCGAGGTACCAGCCCCAGTGGGGCAGTAATCATTACTTGATGTGCTGCATTAGAGGCAATTGCCGGCATGAATCTACGGTGACTCTGCGATGTTCTGTAGGGCTTTACAGCAGAGCAGGGGAGTAGTACCAGCAAGCTTCGCTGATGTTCGGGTGGCATGTGCGAATCGGCCACTCTTGTTCTCCAATCCTGAATCAGGGGATCATCTCTGCTCTGATAGGTATGGCACCTGAGTTTGTGCTCATGCCCTACTACTCTCTCTAGGCCTGCCTTTCCTCCGCCAAATTCACTCATCATTTTGTCATGTCTGCGCAATCTCTCGACTGAGCGTGGACTGGAGGTACTTTGGCGCTCGGCTAATTCTCGCAATGATCCGTCTCGAATGGCAGACCGAGTGGTCCCGATAGCTTGCTTCCAAGCTTCAATCTGGGCCTCCATATCGTGAGATTCGCTCAAAGTGTGTTCCGGAATTCTAGGGCCTTCTTGAGAAAGTATTGTCCCCATTGAACTAGCCCTAGATGAACGGCCTAAATCAAACAGGTCAACACCCATCCAAACAAGAAGAGCGCAATTATCCGGCCCGCCTATTCCAGGAGTCCAAATTAAGGAGTTAGGGAACCTAGTTCTGAGAGTATACAATGCCTCGATGAGTAAACCTGGATTGTTCGCTAGTTGTACTGAATCAGTAAGACATATCACCGATGGTTGTAGTTTTGAGTCGTTCAACATCTCGTCATGATGCATAGACTGCCACGACACTGCGAGTAGTTGGTCGCCTCTGCTAAATTCGCCCGAATCGGACTCAGAAAGGCTGGGAGGCAGTACTAGGCCCTCAGATGCTGACCAAGTGTCATCCGAGTCAAAGGGAAGACACAATTTTGCTCTCGTGGACATAGTAATCGAGGCAGGTAGATTATCCGATTCTCTTGAAGATGAAAATGGGGCTAATGAAATTGGCATTTCGGGGTCCTCGTCCCGTGCAACTAGAGCGGGGGTCCAACTCACAGGACTATTCCTATCGCCTAATTGCATCACCCTTGCGAGGCGTTGTCTTACTAGCACTGATCTAGCCAACGGACGCTCGGACATACGCGTTCCACTGACGCGGTTCGCTTGAAGGATTCTAAGGCGGATGCGCCTCGCCGTGGCATGGCAAAGACTTGGGCAAGCCTATTTTCGCTCTTGATTATCCTATCTTTGGCCAGTCTAGGAGTCCAAGCGCAAGACAACGAAAGGTCTGTCATTTTGTCAGATGCGGATCAGACTCATGGGCCAGTATGGATTTCTGTAGCCTGTGTTGAAGTTAGTTGCTCTGGAATGGAGTTAATCATAACCTATGGTTCTTCAGAATATAGGCATCAAGATTCTCATCTTGTACAATGGGCTGGATTTATCCAGGGTAATTTCTCATGGCAAGTTATTGCCGATGAAGGTGTAAATTCTGAAGATTTACGGATCGATATGATTTCCAGTCACATGGATAATTGGACGGAACGCGATGATCTTCCTGACACCGTACCCCCTCCAGGCAGCCAAGGTGCTTACTCTAGCATCAACACCTCTTCTCCTTGCCAAGGCACTCTACCTAGTACCAGAATAACTTACTGCAGTACACCATATCATTTGGAGGACATGTTAAGCGAGGGGGTGCTCTTTGTTGGTGCACTCGCAGACCAAAGTGACAAGGATGCTATGATGATTGTAGGTAACCCAGGAGATGTCATGCTCCTAGAACAGAACAGAGGTGCGAATTCCACTAGTATAGAGATCTGGCACAGAACAGATGATTCGAAGACATTGATAGGTTCGAAAGGAGGGGAGCTTTTACCTTGGTATTTCGAGTATCCCTCTGATGGAGAGTTATGGCTTCGTGTAGTCCATAATTCTGAATCAGGATACTCGCCTTACGAGTTTGAGATTATTCGTTATGACCACAATACAGAAGCTCCCGGAGGAGGGGAGCTTAGTAATCCTTGGAGTCATGGAGAGCCATTGCAGTTCCAAGATGGCTCTTCCTTACTCTACCGAGGCCACATAGCGGCGTCTGACTCTCAGGGAGATTCTCTTCTGATTGCATCGGGGCCGAATATATTGCTGCAACCTGAGTGCACTTTCCGAAACCCAGATGGAGGGGGCATTGATGATGTTGAATTCAGCATCACTATACACCAGGTAGATGATACAGAGGTACCCATAAGAGATGTTTGTGGATCATTTGAGACCACTTCACTAACAATTTCAGTTGAATTTAGAATTACCACTGAGGGAATCGACGGTGCTTGGGCTATAACCTTGAAATCTCTAAGTCCGTCTGATGGGAGTTTGATTGGAGATGCTCCAGACACGATTTGGGATTTCGGCAATATGGATTCGAGATGGCAAGTACTGAATCTAGAGGCATCAATAATCTCCGGAACTCTTGGTTATCTCGATAACGGCCTCGATAACACTGATTACTATGGGTTCTCAATAACCGAGGAGAATGGTTCCTATGTTCGTATCCAAAGAATTGGTGATTCCATAGGTTCGTTTACTCTAATGACACTTGATCAGGAAACTGGAGAGGTAGTAAACTCGACTAATGGTTCGATGATGATTGTCCCTCCCGGAATTCACGCACTGAAAGTACAATGGGAAGAGGGCATGAGCGAAGGTTGGAGAGAGTATCAGTTTTCATTACCATACAATGGACCATATGTTCCTCAGGAGGAGGAGTTTGTGGATCTCTCACATAGAGCTCAGCCATTCTACATCTTTGCTGGATTTTTGTTGTTAACACCGTTAGTAATGGTAATCTGGTGGAATCGTGATGCGATATTCAGAGGTGCCCCTTTAGCAGCAGATATCCAAGAACATGAGAGGAGGAGATTGAGCAGTCTGAGACAGAGACTGTCTGCTGCCCTTATGTCAGAAGATATTGATCAAGTAGAAATCGAGCACTCGCTCAAGCAACTGAGAGAGAGTCCGTGGAAGGCAGTGGTCGAAGACTGGGGCGAGCCTGTAATCAGACATCTAACTGAAAAAGTTGAAATCTGCGTCTGGAGAGTTTCTGATTCCAAGTCCGATCTACTAATTGGAATCAGAGTTGAGAAATTTCCTTGGGATTTAGCGGCAATCGGAGTACATGCTGCAGAAGGTTCTGCAATCGAGATCAAATCGGTCTCGCCAAGCAGAATGTATCAGGATGGCGAAGTTTTCCTAGACACTCTATCGGCGGAAAGTAAAACATTCGTGGGAATTGAGTTGGATGGTTCTTCTACAACAATCGGATTCCATCTATCAGGACTTGTAGATGGGGCGCCTCTAGCTGCTATTCCAAACAAGTCGTTAGATTGGTAATTATCTGCCTCGGCGCCTTCTCTGGGCCTCGTCGGTGATTGAATCCTCTAGAGAATCAAAGTCTGTACCTATCTCTTCTTTGAGTGAATCGAGTGATTTTCTAAGTGATCTGGAGATTTTCTTTGGCATATCCAGTTTCAACAGTACGGTCACTGAACCTCTGCCTCTCCTACCCCCTGGTAAACCACGCCCGGGTAGATTGAATGTGTCTCCAGGATTGGAGCCAGCTGGAATCTTGATTCTTAGATCCTCTCCATCAAGATGTGGGATAATTACCTGAGTGCCCAGAGCGAGTTCGACAAAACCTAGCGGAAGCGCCATCAGGAGATCCGAACCGTCTCTCTCGAACCAAGGGTGCTCGATAACCTCGATTTGGATATACAAATCTCCATTCTCTCCTCTACCTCCCCTGGGAGCCTCTCCGTGACCTCGCATTCTAAGTCGCGTTCCAGAAGATACGCCAGCAGGGACTGTAAATTTGACTTGCTTGGGCTTCGTTAATCTCCCTTCTCCACCACAAGCCTCACAGGGGTCACTGACAATACGACCTTCTCCTCTGCAGGTGGAACAATCGGTAACCACCTGTTTAGTGAAGAATCCTGCCTTCTCTATTCTCTGAATTCTGCCTCTACCATCACAAGTAGGGCATTCTCTCACTCCTTCGGGTGTTGGTGAGCCTCTGCCGTCACACTCATCGCATATCTTCAGTACATCGATTTCCATCGATTGTTCGGCTCCATCGAATACTGTTTGGAATGGAATCTCGTGGTTTACTAGAAGGTCGGTTCCTCGACTTCTCCTACGAGGGCCGCCGCCGCTGAAAATCTGGCTGAAAATGCTCTCTATCCCTCCTCCAAACAAGTCGTCTATACTGATATTAACTCCTTGGAAACCTCCCGGGCCGAAGGGTGAACCGCCCGGTTGTTCGTGGCCAAACATGTCATACTTCTTGCGCTCGTCAGGATTGGAAAGTACTGCATATGCCTCTTGGACTTGTTTGAACTTAGTCTCGGCTTCTGAATCGTCGGGATTCTTGTCGGGATGATATCTGCGTGCTAAGGACCTGAAGGCACGCTTGATTTCCGAATCGGTAGCTTCCTTGGAGATCTCGAGAACCTCGTAGTAATCTCTCTTTCCAGACATGCTTACCGGTGAGGGCTCCTAATCGACTGTTTTCAACCTCACCTATGTCAGTAGGTCTCCACATGATGTACAGTATGCAGTTCCTGCATTGTTCAGAGCCCCACAGGATGGACAAGATAGGACCGAGCGAGCTAGGCTTGAGTCTGTTGGACTGGCCCACATATCTGAGGAATTGGAGGGCTTGGCTTTCGGCTTAGCCGACTTCTTCTCCATCCTACGCTTGGCAGAGTTATCCAGGCTGCGGCTGACCCAAGTGGAAAATCTGGAAATTAACCCGGGCCCCTTTGATTTTGAAATAGCCTGCTCATCTACGATTGTACTGATTCCTTGATTACGCGATCTTGTCTCATCTTCTTCATCGGAGATCTCTTCTTCTCGCCTTTCTTGGTTCAGCGAGCCTATGCTGCCTTTCTGGAGTTGCATAGAACGCATAGCAGCCCTTCCCTTCTTGGGGGATTTGGCCTTTGTTTCCAGTTTCTCTATCGCGGAATCACCTTTCTCCCAAAGGCCTTTATCTTCTCGTGAATATATTTTCGACAGTTTTCTAATCGCCTGTGAGCGATGATACTCGTGGTCCTCGACTTTGCGGTACCTCACAAACATGATTAGTCCAATTGCCAGAGCCGCTCCGTGGAGAGAATATAGCAGAATCGGGTCCTCAGAAAGGACTTCTTCAAGCGTTGTCAGTGCGAATCTAATTGCCACTAAGCAAAGAGTAGGCGCAACTAACAGGGCAGCGCCTAGCACTTGAGAGCGTTCAGACACGGCTCTTTGTCTCAAGTCGCATCTTTGAATCATTCGTGCTCTTGGAAGTTGCTTCCGCAGCGCTCATGAGCCTTCAACGACTGGCATCGCCATGGCAGGCATCCGCCTATCTACCACGATTCGTCCACACGAGGATCCGATTCGGGTTGTCAAATCAGTTCTGAGTATGTTTCCAGAATGGGTTTCTGACTCCGTGCCTGAACCAAACACATTCCCTCAGTCTCGGAAGAATGTTGTTCTAGAAGGAGAATGTGAAACACTGGGCACTCTGCTTGATTCTGCACGGGATCAAAGAATTCTAGACACTGCCTTAGATGCTATATCGATGAATATGCAAGGAGATTCGGCTACATTCTCAATCTCTAGACAAGCAGCTATGGCTGGTAAGTTGTCATTTGTGCTTGAGGAGCGACCACTAGGGGGCAAGATTGAGGTTGGAATTGAGATGGATGGACTTGCTGAGTGGCTAGAGAAGGTAACTTGGCACCCGGGTCGAGATTCGGTGCCAAGAGCTGTTGGTGATGGTTTGAGTATGTCAGAGCAGGGAGAGCCTGTGGAATGGTTCGATAAGTTAGGTAATCCGACTATTAATGATGATTAATTCGGGATTCCTTCTTCTAGCCATCTAGTAATGATTGGCAAATCTGCTGGTAGCCACTTCACATCCAGCAACTCTTGCCTTGACAGCCATCTAGAATCTTCATGCTCCCTTAGGGTAATCGAATCGGGATTTATCCGGCCACAATTCCAGATTTGCAACCTAACGGTCCGGTCTTCGTAATCGAACGAGACTGACTCTACCAAATCACCTGGTTCAATGGACACACCCATCTCTTCCTCAATTTCCCTACTCAGGGCCTGCGAGGCAGATTCTCCTTCGTCGACCTTTCCGCCGGGAAATTCCCACCAGCCAGCCCAGGCGTCTTGAGTTGGTCGCTTACAGGCTAGAATTCGTCCTTTATCATCAAATAATAGTGCAGCCACGACATCATAGGTTGGCCTCAATACCATGGATTCTGCAATCTTCATCACAATCTCAACTTGTTTTTCGACCGAGATTAATTCGGCAGGAGGAAGATGAACGAATATTGCCGGTGTGTCTGAATTATCTGTCTCACTGAGGGCATATAGGGTCCTGTAGTATGTCTCATTGCAGACATATCCTCCAGCATTCATACTCCATTCAACGAAATCATCGTGTTCAAATTCCTCATCCAAAATGTGAATGGGTGCTGTGGTCTCCAAGTTTGGCGGTCCATCAGTTTCGATTTGTTTGGATTCTATTAATCGGCCAGAGTTGTCAGGCTCCGACATTGCAATTAGATTGTTAGCCATCCTCTCCAAGTTTATTCTATCTCTATTGGCACCTAGTCCGAGATGAATGATTCCCCTATATCTGACTCCGTCTTGGATTCTCTGTGAGATCAGGCAAGATCCTTGCTTGTCCACACTTAGTAGATCAGTCTGGATTTTCAGACTGGTGGGACTCATGCCAGATAGGATATTGAGTACATCCTCTGAAACATTGTTAGAATGGCCTGAGAATACAGGGAATGCTGTAATCAGTAATTTGTCATCTGGCACGACATTGCGAGTAAGGGGTTATTGTTCGGCTTTTCTGTGCTCATCGTGGCGTCAGGTTGATTCGTTCGCCACCAAGGGAATAGGCGATGGCAGAGGAGTATGTCGTCAGTATCGCGGCCCAGGAAGAGCCTGATTCAGGCAGCGCTATCGGCGCATTGGGTGTAGTTTGGTACGAGCTGAGTGGAGGAATAGGGCCTTGGGGTGCATTGCGTCCACTATTTGCTTTATTCCTCTCATTAGTGCCGTTCCTGTTTCTAGGTCAGCACTTCAATCGTCAACATAGGAAGGCTTTCGGTTACTTTGTAATTCAACTTCCACTAATTCTATCTGTCGTCATGTGGCCTGTACTCTGGGTATGGTCTATTGCTGACGCTTGGTGGGTGTCGAGTCGCATTGTCGCTAAAGCCGAGAACAGTAGTTAGAATCCATCTGGTAATTCCATCGGACTGAATAGATGACCTGGAGATCCTGCTAGGGAAAGTTGTGTTCTGGCTAATCGCTCCCATTCTCGTAATAGAGTCAAAGAGGGGGCAAAGGGCAATTGGCTCTCATTTAGTATACTGCGGATTAGTGTATCAAAGATATCCATCCTATCTTCGTCTAGACTTCCCAGAAGCCTCTCCAAAGGGAATGATTCGATGGTTGGGGCGTCGGGATTGGAATCTATCGGCCAAGGTTCAACTAGGTTCTCAGGCAATGTCTCGCCTCCCCTCTGTGCTGCCTTGGCGAGAGAATCGAGGATTATGCGGATGTACTTCGAGAGTACTAGCGATACCTCGATTACAGGCATGTTAAATTGGTTGACAAAACTAACCATGTTCTCCTGCAGGAAGAGTAGTCTGTCTTCAACTGGTTGGTCGGGAGAAGGGACTCTGTCTCCTTCCATGATTATGCGCGTAAGTCAGAGCACAAGAACTCAACTAGTGGTTCGGTCATCGTATCTGATGGGTGAGCCACTATTTCCTCTGACGCCATCTAGCATGTCATCTTCTATCTCGAAGAAGTCATTCAGCCAATCACCATCTGTGTCCCAGTTTGTTGGATCGGTTCCATCTGCTATCTGATCACCGTCGATGTCGATATGCCACCATCCGTACACATATTCTCCTAGTCCAGTGTTCGGAAGGTGATACTGGTCGCCAGCAAATCGCTGATATTCATCTGCCCAAGCCCCATTAACCAGCACAACATCATTACTTGAATCGACATCTTCGTAATCCAGATCGTTGTCGTCGATGACTAGAGCATAGAGCATATCGGCATTATTCACTCTGTACATCCTGAAGTAATTCGTACTCAATGCAGCGCTGCCTGAGCAGGTCCCCAAGAGTGATTCTCGTAACTGCCACCATTCCTGTACAATATTGCCTGAGCAATCGAAAAGACCGGCGTTCCTTACCAATGAAGGAGAGGCGAGAGAAGCATTCACGAGGCCATAATACTCTTGGAAGTTGTTGTATGGGACATATATGCAACTCCCACTAGAGCAATCCCATGACCCGTCATTATCCGCATCCTGACCGGAATCAGAGGAGTCAGTGGCATCATGGGTGAACCAAGTCCAAGTTAGCTCAGGCCTTGCAATGCTGCTTACGCTTATGTTCACAGGTTTCCAATTTGTAGTGGTAATCTGCTGCCAGACTACTGCTATTTTGAGATATGAGGACCAGTTATCGTTGTCTTCATTCCAACCTCTGTAGTACTCATAGAAGTCGGGCATCATGTCTCCATCGGTATCGTTGTCTAATGGATTGGTTCCATACTTGAAGACCTCTCTTCCATCGGATAGATTAGTGTCTTGGACATAATCAATTACCACTCCGTTCTGCATAATCGGCTTCATCACCATCGAGTCATCATCGGAGTCGGAATCGAGAGGATGTGTACCGTTCTCGTACTCCATCAGATTGCTGAAGTAAAGATCTTGGAAGCCTTGGCCAATCTGTTGATCAGTCGGAGCAGGGGTAAACTCTCTGCCTTCCCAAACTCCCTGTTCAGCCGGCATATCCTCCCAAACCCTGTCATACCAACCATCTGCATCGGGATCGTATTCTGTGTCAAGCGGGTTAATTGGATTCATAGACCATCGATAGGCGTTGATTGGTAAGAATTCGCCATAGATCGAGTAGCAGAACTCCCATCCATCGGGCATACCGTCTCTGTCCGAATCACTATCTGTAGGGTCACTTACTCCGGCGATACTGTAGTTGAATGTATCAGGATCTATCTCGTTGATCAGGCCGGCACGCTCCGCCGAAACCAAACTCTTTGTTGAGAATTGAACATACAGTTGGGCGAATGCCGCTTCAGGCGAGAGTCCATTCTCTTGGATTTGTGCTGTCACGGCATCAGCGCCGTAGGATACTAATCCTGTTCCATTGGGGATGGTATCTATTGCGGATCTTTTTCCATAGACTCTAGCATCGTATTCTGCTAGATTGTCAAATGATTCTGAGTCGGATATGTAGCCATCACCATTACAATCGAATGAGTCTCCATCGGAATCGACATGAATATCACTGTCGGTGAGTGGGTTCATCTCCCATTTGTTCTCTTCAAGGTTCCACTCTGTGAACCAGTACTCGTATCCATCACTCATTCCGTCTCGATCGGTGTCCTCGGCATTGGGGTCTGATGCGCCCAGTAAAGCGGAAACTACTGGTTTGGGGGCGCCGCCATCTTGCCAGTCTTCAAACTGTGCGATTGCTAATTCGGCCCTTCCTTCTTTGTTGAATAGAATCCTGAATACCCTGTTGACTGCTTCGTCCGGGTCAATCTGTTCAGCCTCCTGCCACATCCTAGGGGCATCGGGAGGCGATAATCCTCCGTTGGCAGGGTTGTTGAAAGTCAGGTTCAACTCTACTAAATCGGTAATACCATCCCTGTCAGAGTCATAATTTCCATCTCCTGGAACTAATGGATTGAGGGTCCAAACTTCGTCGGTAGCATTCCATCTGGTGAAAATCAGCTCAATTCCATCGAGTAATCCGTCATTATCTGTGTCAGGATTGTTCGGATCTGCTGTCCTTCCGGTTTTGTTGAATTGTTCTTCGGTCAGGAAAGAGCCGAAGGATGCTGAGGACTGAGCAGAGAGCCAAGGAGATGCGAGTAACTCGCCGCCCACGCTGAGTAAGTAGAACTGTGGAACGGTTATGAGTTCGTCTGTTTCACTGAGATTTGAGTCAATAACATTGTATTCTTCCCAGTTATTCATTCCGTCACCATCTGGGTCACCTGTCCTGTCTCTTTCATCCACAGGATTCAGAGTCCATCCTCCATCGAATAAGCTCCATCTAGCGAAGTAGAATTCCCAACCATCAGGCATTCCGTCTCTGTCTGAGTCGGCCGAGAGAGGATTGGCCGAGCCTACATCTTGAGGAGTAGTTCCATTGACTAGGCTGCTGTAAGCAAGGCTGGTTCTATCTCCAAATGAGTCTTCAGCAAAATCCATCCAAGAATCGTTCCACAGTAAAGTTGTGAAATTCTCAGGATAAGCCTCACCTGCTGCAGTTTGATCACCATAGAGGATACTGGACTTCAGGTGATATTCCAACCAGTTGACTAGACTCTCTTCGAGACTTAGGTTCCCGTCTCTGTCGATATCGTAGCCGTCACCGTCTGGGTTGTTGAGGTAATCAGAGCCATTAAGTGGATTGATTCCAGAGTTGTCCTTATTCCAAGAGCATGCATATCGGGCCTCCCAGCCATCCGGTAGAGAGTCTCCATCGGAGTCTATGTTGTTTGGATCAGTAGCAGACCAATTAGCCGCTGCCTGCGCTGTCTCTCCATGAGTAGACAATCCTTCCCTCAGGACAGTCTCAAGAAGATTGGACCACATGTATTCACAGAGATTACTCAAGCCGTCGCCGTCCGCATCCTCATCTTTGTCAGAAGGGTCGCGTGGATCAAGAGTCCAAAGGTTGCCTCCGTTGTATAAGTCTCCAATCCACCTACGATGTTCCATCTCCCAGCCATCAGGCATTCCGTCGCCATCTGTGTCCGCGTTAGTAGGGTCTGTTGGGCCATCGGTCCCCCCTCCTGCTCCTGAACCCAACCAGCCTTCCAAATGCACCTGCCTAGCCAATTCACCAGTTTCTTCATCACACAGATACTCGTCATTGAGGTAGTGACAGTCGAAGTTTGTGGAATCGGCGAACCATCCCCAATACTCCTCACCATCTGTCAGGCCATCGCCGTCAGTATCCATGTTTCTAGGATCGCTGCCATTGAATCCGCCATCAGTAGAGGAGATGAATCTGTACTCGTCAAGGTTTGTCCAGTCACGACTCAAAGTGAAACCGTCGGCAGATGTGTAGTAGACTCCATCTGCGTCTGCGTCACGATCTCTGTCGTAGGGATCAGTCGGATCCAACCCATAGATGAATTCCCAGCCATCAGGCATACCATCTAAGTCGGAGTCTACTGAAGTCGGATCGATTGGCATGATGTTCATGTATCGGCCCGGAGAAATGCCCGTGAACACCCAGATGTTGGAGCCTTGCTTGAGAGTTGTCAGTGAGGTTACTAGTCCCGGAATTCTAGTCTGGTTTAGGCCCAACCCAAGAATCCCGGCATGGCCGCCTTCCAAGCACCAAGTGCCATCTCTAGAGCCAAGATAGATCATACCATCCATGGGAAGAATAGAATGGATATCGTTGGCACCGTTCTGCCATCGATCGATGTTGTACATGCGCTCGGTATCGAAAGCGGTCCTAGGCATCTGAATCAAGAGTTGTAGATCGAGTAGATGGAGCCCTCCTGCAGTCCCCACCCATACTCCAGTCACTTCTTCGACTTCTCCCGTGGCATCCAAAGGCCCAGCCTTGACCAATGCATTGACAATTGCAGACTTGGAGATATTTAGCAAGTCGGCCCTTTGAACGAATTCCTCAGCGTTCTCACGATCAAACACCCACCATGGATTTCCAATCGAAGTTGATCCGTCTGTGGTATTCCATGCAATTAGGCCGGCATCGGTCCCCACTAGGAGAAGTGGGCCTCGGCCAAACATAGGCACATGGGCGGCGTCTCTAGTCTGGGCGCCTGCGTCAGAAAGAATCTCACTCATTGCCTCGTTGAGAATAGGCGTAGATAAATCGGCCCCATTATCAATCGGGCTAAGGGTCATTGTCCACGCAGAGGAGTTTCCAAAAACCATGAGATCGAGTCCCCCACTTCCGGTGTCGAGCTCTGAAATATGTTCAATTGGACCTAGATTGGATTCTGTGAGTGTGCCCATATCTGGTAGACCATTTTCGAGCAGGACATGGTGTAGACCGATGTTACTGCCGATTAGGAGGTAATCTAAATCTCCTGAGGTCCACCTAAACATGGTGTTCATTTCTATTCCAGAAGGAAGTGGATGTAGAACTGCAGTTCCTCCAAATGGATCAAGTGCGGTGATTCCGTACTTAGAACCGACTAATAGTCGGTCTCTAGATTGGTCTTGAATTACTGTATGTACAGCCCCATCAACCAAACCGGGAGAGGTGGATTGGTCAAATGAGATCGGGGCTTCTTGTTGAGATGTAATCTGAGTGCCTCGCAAACCAGGAGTCACCCAAGCCCCATCATCATGGTGAATCATATACTCCTCATAGTTGCTGAATGCCTCTCCCCAGTGGACTGTTGCAGTAGAGATATCTGGAATGATAAATCCATCGCGGTCTAAGTCCCAACCATCCATATCGGTATCTTCTATAGCATCGCTCGAGTTCCTCGGATCCAGCCCGTAGTGAACTTCCCAGCCATCAGGGATTCCATCACCAGGTACTGCAAGACCGACTGCAAGAACTTCCGACCAAGTGTAATAATCAGAATCCGGCTCAGTTGGGTCACTTCCCAGCCAGCCGTCATCTCCTGTTGCACGCTCTACTTCTGTCTGACAAGAGTCTCTCGAAAGACCTGGTATCTCACCAGCACACCATAATCCGTCCCTCTCGGTCATCCAATCGTCAGGAGTTCCGTACAGATATTCTTCCGAATTGGTGTATCTCTCTCCAAAGTCGATAAAACCGTCTCTGTTTACATCGAAGCCATCGCCACAGCCGAAGGTGAAATCTTCGCAGGCATCTATGTCCTCGATTGAATCTGAAGGATCAAGTGGGTCGAACCAGAGGCATTGCCAAGCATTAGTTGCATTCTGATACCCAAGTCCGCCCTCAGTGCACATATGGATCTCATATCCATCTGGCAATCCATCTCCATCAGTGTCCGCAACACGCGGATCAAGGTATTCTCTAAGACCTGAGTCAGTGAACTGAGGAGGTTTACCGGTAAGTGATAGACGGTCAAAGCATGTGTCTAGAGTGTAAGGCCAGCAGAATTCCAGTAGAGCGCTGGCACCATCTCTGTCGTGATCTGACATATTGTCAGTCGAGTTCATCGGATCGAGGCCGCTAACAGAGATAATTCCGGTGCTGCTCTCAATTAGCCTAACATCTCCAAATATTGACTCATGCAAGTCCGGAATCTTATCTCCATCTTCATCTGTAACTGGAGGTCCCCCTCGATCTGCAGTAATTGGATCAGTAGACGAAACTGACGACTGTGGCCGGGTCTGAGAGACGAATGTCATACTACCAAGGATAAGTAGAGTGATGAGCAGGGCTGTCTGCTTGCGTCGCATGGTTTCACCTGACTACTGTACTGAGCGTCGTTGGATGACTTATCATGATGATGGAGCGCCGTTCGGACACGCTCATGTGCGCGTGGACCGACGGCTACGCCGTCGTAAGTCGAAAACTGGCACCTTTGTACCGTTCTCATGGATTGGTTCAAGGAGGTCCTCTGCCGCCTCACTCGTATGGGAATGGAAATCACCCATCTTGGCTCTGGAAGTGCCGGGAATTCCACCCTACTTAGGTCAGAAGAGACATGTGTATTGATCGATTGTGGATTCTCTCTCAAGCAGATGGAGGCAAGGCTCAAACTGGCCGGTGTAGAGCCGACATCAATTGATGCCATACTAGTTACTCATCATCACTCCGACCACTCCAAAACTGCCCTACGTGCCTCAAAAAACTGGGACTCTGTTTTGCATTCAAATCTTGAAACTGCAACTAGGATGGGGTGGGAGCCGATGGCAGAATGCAGAACTTTCGAGGCCTTAGAGAGAATAGTAGTTAGTGACGAGATTAGTCTACTACCCATACCAGTGCCACACGATGATGCCGATAATGTGGCCGTAATTGCTAGCAACGGAGACGGGCGCAGGGCTGCAATAGTGACTGATCTAGGTGAGTTGACCGTCGATTTGATGCGTCATCTTTCTGGATGCAGTCATATTTCAATAGAGGCTAATTACGATCATTCGAGGCTGATGAGTGGCCCCTATCCGGAATCACTCAAACGGCGTATATCAGGAAGAGGTGGTCACTTGTCTAATGCACAGACTGGCGAAGCATTGGCCGACATTGTCAGCAGTAGATTGGAGAGTCTTGTGTTATGTCACCTCTCAGAAAGCAACAATGCTCCTCATCTAGCTGAAAGTGAGGTCCTTATGGCAATGGAAGATAATTTCATTGGCAGCATAGGGATATCTCGGCAGAGTGGACCAGAGTTTAGCCATTGGTTAGGTCAGTCCGAGCCTGAGAGGATTATTGGTTAATTGCCCATGACCGCCCTGTGTACTGAATTTTGTACTTCCCTCATCCTGTCTACAGCACCCAATTCTCTGAACACCGATAAGGAACGCTGTAGATAGTCCATCTTCTGAGATCTGTCACTCTCGACTTCACCGAGACGAGCGAGGACCTCTCCTTGGAGCATCCTGAAGTCATTGGCTTCAGCAAGAACCAAGGCATCGATGTACTGCTCCGATGCCTCTTCTTTACGGCCTGCATCATTCAGAACCTGCCCTAGAAGCATTGAGACCTCAACTGCGCTGTGTGGATCTGTCTGATCCGAGAGAATATCCAAAGCTTTGGAGTAGTATTGCATAGCCAACTCATTCTCCTTGACGCGGGCATAGTATCTCCCTAGTACTGCCATAGCGCGAGCATGTGAGATGTCGGAGTCTCCTTCTTCTGTCTCTTCAAACGCCCTGAGAGCATGCTCTCTGGCTCGATCCAATTCGCCCATCTCTAGGTATGCCGCAGCCATTCTAATTCTAGCCTGGCAAAGTTCTGGATGGTCTTCTGATTCCAGTAGTTTCTCTACATTGGAATAAACCTCTAGTGCGTGCCTAGTATCTCTCCGGCGTCTGAAGATATATCCCATGTTATTGTAAGAACGAGCAGCGCCGACTGAATCTCTGAGTTTTACTTGTATTTCGAGTGCTTTTCTGTGCATCTCCAAAGCATCATCCATTGCGCCGCGCTTCACGGCAATATCGGCTCTTGCAGAAAGTAGGCGAGATAGTTCCTCGGCCATTCCGTTCTTTCGGGCGATTGGAATAGCGGCATCATACTCGCTCTCCGCTTCATCCCATCTGCCTTGTATGGACAAGATATCTCCCTTCAGCTCATGGATGATGCACCAACTTCCAGAGTCGAAACCTTCTCTTTCCAAGGACCTCAAAATACCGAGTAATTCTGTATGCCCGGACTTTACTAGATTGTGACCTTCAGAAGCGAGTACTTCGGCAAGATCTTCTGTTCCTCCCGACTCGTTGAGATGATGGATGTACTCTATTCTATCAGCTGCGGTTTCCAAACGGGTCCTGTACCACTCCTTGGCGTTGTTGTGTAATTCCTGTCTTAGGGACTCATCCATTGAGCGAGTAAGGAACTCCCTGACTAAGTCATGAACATCGTAATGCTCACTGTCTGCTTGTCTAGCAAGGCCCTTCTCGACTAGACTATCTAGAAGTTCGGTATCGGTATCTAGATCACTAATCGATTCTAGTGGCATCGGCTCTCTGAATACTGCAATAGCACCTAGTAATCTCTTCTCAGGGCCGGATAATCTACTGAAGATCTCCTGCTCAACGAATGCTTCTAGAGTGGCGTGGAATGTCTCTCCAACGCTCCCTCTGTTAATGAGTTCGAGAACCAGAGGATGGCCTCTGGATAGAGTGTAGATGTGCAAGAACTGAGTTGTGTCAATATTTGGCATTGCTGTGAGAATTTGTCTGCTAGAATCCTGATCTAGGCCTTCTAGGGGCATTACAAGCGTGACGATTCTTCCCGAAGAGTCTGATTCAGGTACGACCATTCTGAAAGAACGTGAGAATAGTACAAGTCCTACATCCTTTAATTGGGGGATTTTTAGAGTCATTGATCGGAGAGCGGAAATAAGAGTCTCGTCTCCAATTTTATGTAAATCATCAACCACAATTAGTGCCGGCGTATCTTGCAGGCCGTCCATGATTAGGTCTACAGCGAGGTTTGCTTGGGGCACTGGTGTCCCTGCAAGGTAGTCTGATAGATCATTATGGCCTAGTGCAGATAACCATTCAGATGTAGCTTCAAAGAATGCCCTTGACCCCTCCCAATCTTGGCATCTGTGATAGAGGAGATTCCTTCGGTGAGTAAAATGCTCGAGTAATTTTCCTGCAAGTGAGGTCTTTCCTATACCTGCAATCCCAGGAACTAGAATGGAGCTTGAGTGATCCTCCAAGAGTGCGACCATGCTAGCCAACTCATCCTCCCTTCCGAAGAACCTCCTTGTTCTAGGTAAATCATTCAGAGAGGAGACTAGTTGCTTCTCAATATGCTTCGATAAATCTCTTTCAATCAGCTCTGGTGATAGTTTTGACAAATCGACTGTTCCGGTCTCATCGAGATAACGAAGGAAATCAACATGTCTGAGTGGTAAATCGGTAGAGTCGAGGGCTTGCCCTAGTTCCATGGACTCTGAACGGCCGTCTGGATGGACCAGTCTAATGTTCTGGGAACTAACCTTGGCCCAGATGTCATCTGCAATACTGGCTCCCTCTTCAGTCAGGAAGTACGCTTTACGCTTTCGAGAAACACCAGAAACATGGGCTTGTCTTTCGATTAGATGTCCTTGTTCCCTCATTCCTGCTATTGCGCGGGGTACATTTGAACGTGCAATGGCAACTGCGTTGGCTATTCCCATCTGAGATAAAGCAAAGGGCACCTCTACCTTATCGGCGTGATCGACATAATCCCTCAAGTGGAGTAGAATGCGCTCCTGAACGCCCGGACGTGGAGTGGCCATGGTTGTCATATTTGACGAGCGCAATCATCTACACAAGAAGTTTCGTGACAAGCGAGCATGAAGTGAATCACGGCTGGGGGTTATCAGGGTCAGGTACCCATTCTTGACTATCTGGGTCCCAGAGCCAGCCCGGATGATCATCGTGCTTCTGTAATCTTGATTCGGAATCAGGCTCGGTATCGCCTGGCGATTCGGACTCCTTTGCCCAAGCGTACGGGTCTTCCTCCTCTTCGGTGTCCTGATGGGCCTCTTCGGTACCCTCTAGCATCTCATCTTCATCGACCTCGACCTCCACAAAGAAGTAGACTAGGCCACCGAGTAAGGCAAGAGTTACAATTACGATAATCATGATTGTACCCATGCCCATGCCATCCTCTCCTGCACCTGAAACTGTAATCAATGAGCCTTCGAAATTGTCCCCTCCATACTTGAATGTGGGAGTTGCGCTGCCATCGATTCTAGATGCAGGGATGCCTATTGACCATGTAGCATCAGGATTGACAATGGTATTGTTTACCGTATTTCCTGCAATGGTGACAGTAACTGTCTTCCCAGGAAGTCCGATGCCTGTGAATACGGAGATTCCGTCTTCAGACACAGTGGTGTCTTCTGGTGGAGTAATGGTGAATTGGATTCCCACGACGGTCATTGTCACAGGATTAGAGTTAATCTTGGAACCGAAGTTATCGGTGGCTACGAATACCACATTCTCTAGTGTCCAAGTAGACATGTCAGTGTCATAGAAGAACATAGTAACAGGATTGTAAACGGCCATTCCATCTGTACCGACATTGATTACTATGCTGTGATGGTCGTCGCTGTCCGAATTATCGTTGTCGTAAACTGACAGGATTAGGTTCTGATTTACATCGGCATCGTCGAAGAACTGTAACAAGTCGATTTCGGCTTTGGTGCACCTATCCTGAGATTGAGAGTTGGTTTCACAGTACAGAACAATCTCATCCTCCCAACCAGTTGAGTCGAAAGTTGGCTGAGAGTTACCTGCATCCGGGGGGTTGTCAGCGACTATGGTTACCTCGGCCCAGTCACTGTAGTCATAGCCGTCATAAGATCGGAATCTGACCAAGTACTGTCTATCATGAATCAATACTGTGGAGTCCCAAACCAGACTCCATGCCCCATTTTGTTGTATATCCGATATCGAACCCGATGTTACCAATAGGTAGTTGTTCAACACATCTTTGATCTCGAAGTCTACTCTAGAGACGGTTCCATCGTTATCTCTAGCCACTCCTTCAAATACAGTCTCGGTTGAAACAGAAACTCTCTCTCCATCATAGGGAGAAATCAGACTGATGAATGGTTCGCTATTTGAGTTATCAATAGTCAGTGTCAACTCAGCAGGAGTGCACTCATCGATGAAACCCTGACAGAAATCACTGTCAGATGACCATATTGTGAAGGTGTATGTCGCAACCTCCCGAGGTAGGCCACTGAAATCCCATGTCCATGACCATTCGGCTCCCCCTTCAGCAGGTGTTGTTACATCGAAGTTCGGGCCTTGGATATGGAAGTAGATGTCTCCTAAATCCTTACTGCAATCGACAGGGCAACCATAGTTGTCGAAGGCAGTACCTTCGAAAGTTACACTTCCCTCTGAATGCGTAGAGAATGAGCTCGGAGAGGTAACTGAAATTGTTGGGGCCTGAACATTCAGTTTGACTGACTTGTATATGATTGGGCTGTAGTCGATTCCATCGAATGCCCTAATCTCAAAGACATAGTCTCCCTCTTCCCTATTGCTCATGTCAATTTCATAGAACCATGAACTGAATGGACGGTTTGTCTTGGTGACTTGTCCTTCGGCCATGCCACTTGTATCAACTGCTAATCCGGCACTCGACCATTCGCTGGTAAATGGGTCTTTGACTTGTACCTCATGGACATATCCCCCCTGGTCCCACTGAGCTAGTTCGTCTGAGCCATAGACTCCAGCTAGATTTCCATCATGGGCACTTCCTGTTAGATTGACGGACTTCCTGAATGAATGGCCATCGGACTGAGTGACATAGACAGTGGGTGCACTATTGACTAGATTGATTGTGTCCTGTAATGTCGTATCAGTCAGAGTGAAGTCGCTCCTATCATATCCAAAGCCGAATCTATAGGCTGTGTAGTAGTAACGAGATAGTTCTCTTGTTCCAGCTAGGTAATCGCAGTCCTCGTCATTCATGTCGACAGTTAGATCGCCGTCGTTGTCGATTCCATCGTTGCATGAGTCTTCATACTGGTCGTCAGCGAAACCGTCGGGGTTATCTCCTCCTCCTAATCCTCTAATGTCAAGATGGAAATCTGAAGGTAACGCAAACCAGGGAGTATATCCATCATCCTGAGTGAACAGAGAGTAGAGATCGTTACCTAGTGCGTCCTCAATTAGTACATTGGTATTCTCGACCCTTTCTCCATTAACAAGTGTCTGGAATCGGACCATCTCTGCCCTTCGAACCTGTACAGCATAAGGAGTAGGCTGAGTCTCGATGTGAATCTTTGTGCGGTCGAGATTTGAGAGATTTGCGAAAGTGAAAGTGGTGGAGTTATTATCCATGGCAGAAGAGACCCCCATGCCATCTCCTACAGACAATGGGAATCCTATAGGTGTGAAGTCAGCGCAGTTAGGGCACTCCTTGACAAAGGTTGGAACGACTGAGGTTTGGAATTGGTTTGCAGGCCATGCCTCTTGGTCGGACCAAACTAGCTGAACTGGATACTCTCCAGGAGGAGGAGATGGAATGTATTCCGATTGGACCGTTACAGAACTCTTGGTAACATTGTAAGTCATTCCAACTCCGGCCCAGGTATTGTGAGAAAAGAATGCAAGAGTACCAAACTGCTGTGAGCCAGCATAACCGTCATTGTAGTGCTTCATTATCGCACCGGTCCCGGGTACATTGAATGTGTTCCTCTGGATGTTCAGCAAGGCGCCTACAGCCCGGATTCCATCGGCTGTTCCGGCAGCGTTGATGGTATTGTCATACATGGAAACGCCTGAACGATAAGCGTGGACTACAGGGCATGTGAAATCACCATCCCAGTCATCATACTTCGTCTGACTACACTGACCGGTCCCATCGGTAGTGATTGTATTATTTGCGAGATATATTCTTGATGCTGATGGAGAAGGGGCGCTGCTACCGTATTCTCCGGCACGGATTGGTTCTCTGGCTATGTCATGGATGGTATTGTTCTCGGCTATGACATCGAACGAACCTAGCAACCAGAGCCCGTTCCATCCCCCTACAGGGCCGATATCGTTGTTTAGAATCTTAACCTCGCTTGATTCAATTGCTATGCCAGAAGACTCGGCAGCTCCTTCCAACTCGTTGGCGATGATGTTGGCCAGACCTCCTTGGAAGACGGTAATTGGTGCGCCATCGGCTGTTGTAATCTCATTGCCGATAAGGTTGATTTCATAGTCGGTGTTTCCAACTGCTTTCCTGCTGTTGATATCAATACCATTGCAGTTCACATTGAATTCGGAATTTGAAATCGTACCGGCAGAATTCTGCATGCTGATACCGTAGTCGCCGACTGCAACAGTGGCATCAGAAACCTCGATGTGCGCATCCTGAGCCCAAACTGCTGGTCTGCTGGGTGCCTGTCGACTACAACCAACATTGGTACCAATCAATTCTGGAGATTCTAAAATTAGTGGAGTGACCGGAGTTCCGGATCCATAAATCTGAACTGCAGAACCGCGAACACCGCTAGAGTCGTCGCTACCTACTACATACTCGCCGCCAACGAAGCGTGGCTGGGCGAGATTTGTGGTCAGAACGCTAGTGGTGTTGATGTCATTGAATTCCATCTCAGTAAGAACAGGGCTAGCACCGTCGATTACGAGAGCACCGTACCTCCATTGGTAGACGGTGGATATGTAGTAGGGAATTCCCCAAGCACCATCAATAGTGATGTATCTCAGGCCTGTCTGGGAAAGATCGATGGAATTTCGAATCAGAACGCCTTCGTAACAAGATGGATCTTCTATCCATATCTGCTGGTTACCATAACTCATCCCGTAACACTCGCCTATGGCACTGCCGTTTGAAGGAGCAGTCCACTGGAATGTAATTCTCTGAGCAGTGTTTGAATTGCCACTAGCACCGCAGGCAGAAACACCTGCACATAGGTTGCCTCGAACATCTAGGTGAGTCCCGTTAGGGAAGATTACTGTTGTCCCGGGCTCAATAATCAACTTGGCTCCAGAGGCTATGACCACATCCCCTGATAGGGTGTGGACACCGGACCAGGTTTCTGTGCCAGAAACAATACCAGAGGTGGTCTCATTGTTCGCAGATACTGGAGCAGCGGGCCCGACTAGGGCAACGAATAGGCTGCTGAGCATCAGAATAACTAGCATGTGACTGCGTGTACGATTCGTATCAGCCATGCGCTTGGGGAGTCGCGGATGGATTTAATCATAGGGTCCAATCGAGCCTACGGCTCGAGTGATACTTGACAGTCATGATGATACTGTTTCAGTTCACATTTAACTCGAAACCGATGTCTGCGGCCCACTGCACTGCATCGAGAGAACCGTATCCTCCTTTCTTATCGTGGGGCGCCCCTTCAATGACTGATTTGTCACAAGAACTGGCCAGAGTTCTCTTCACTAAATCCATCTCATCCACGCCGATAAGCCCGTCTTCTCCTCTCAATTCATCCCCATACAACTGTAGAATCAATGCTAGAGCCCCCGTAACCAATACAGTTGAGTCGCTAGTACCTGTGGAATAGGAGTAGGGTGGCTCAATTGTGCTGCCCGAGGTAGATAGGAGCAGGACTCCTGGTGCGATTACCTCTGGCTTCTGATTGGGATAGCTGCGGTTTTCCTGAGAATATGGATCAACAGTTGAACCGGTCGCGGACTGAGACCAAGTTCCGCCGCTACGAGTTACTGTACCGACAGCGATTACGCCCTCGATGTTAGCGGGAACCGATACATCCAAGATGTCCTCGCCAGAGTCTCTGTTTCCAGCTGCCGCTACTACGAAAATACCCGCTTCTAGGGCCTCCTCAACGGCTTGCGCGGTCTCTGACTGAACGGCCATACCACTTCCTGGATCGCTGCCCAAACTGAGACTGATGATATCTGCCTCCTGAGTTATTCTGCACCAGCGTACGGCTTGGGCGACAAAACTCTCCTGTCCGGAGGTACCCGACGGACCTAGTGCCAAAGCAATTGATAGGTCGACTCCCGGAGCAGCGCCTCGGAATTTTCCATCGGCAACAAGTAAGCCTGTCATCATCGTACCGTGCCAATCATCGCCTACATCTCTGATGTTTTCGTGTTGGCCCTCATAGAAGTCTCTGAATCCAACTAATGAGAGATTAGTGAAGTCAGGGTGGCCAATATCAATTCCAGTATCCACCATACAGACATGTACGCCTGAACCATCTAATCCGGAATCTTGTAACTCCCTGATTCCAGTAGACTCGTAGGCCCATTCGGTCTCAGGGAGAACTGGAGATAGATAAGCATCAATGTGAGGCCAAATCAATAGCATGAAGACAGTTCCAAACGCGAAGGTAACCGCCCCCCACGGCCAAAGTATTTCCTTTAACGGAGCCGCTGGCCATCGAAGTTGCTTGGCTTCCTCGTCTGATAACCCGTAGGCTTCACCGGGATACCCTGGGGCGTCCCTATCTACTGCTGTCATCATCCGGGGGTCGTCGGGCTCAGGTAGAAGCTCTAGATTATCCATAGCAGGTATGCAATCACCCCTCTCAGAGTGTGGCCGTTAGTATATAGAATGCAGTTTAGAA
>DAQX01000019.1 GCA_002503055.1 Euryarchaeota archaeon UBA86
GGTTCCGTTGTGAAATCCTTGTCGGGTTTCGAAGGAACGGCTTCGTCGTCGTCTCCCAGGCCTGAGTCTAGGCCCTTCCACCAAGTCTCGTCTGTATTCGTCAAATACGGTACCCTCTGATTCAACTAATTGCCCAACTCAACTAGGGTCGCACCCATATCGACTCTGTCTCCTTCTGAGAAGTTGAGTTTGACAACCTCACCGGACTTTGGCGCTTGGATTCGATGTTCCATCTTCATGGCCTCCATTACCAGAAGTGTCTGCCCCTCGCGAACTCTCTGACCTTCCTTCACATGGACTTCGAGAATAGTGCCTGGCATTGGAGCGTTTAGTCCCCCTTCTCCAGATGAATCACTCGAGCTGCCTGGTTCGTGTCCGGTTACAACATGAATTCGTCCATCGAGATGTATCCACCAGTCGTCTCCTACTTTGGCTACATGAGCAATGTGCGCCGAGCCATCTATCTCCACTAGGAGTCGGTTTGCCTGAGTATCTCTAGTGATGCTAATAACGCCGTATATCCTCTCTTGGCCGTCGGCTGTGAATCCAGAGAGATTCATGGTACCCTCTGAATCAGACAGTTTGGCAGTGTATCGGGTGCTAGTTTCTGCTATGCTCCACTCCATTGTATCACCTATGGGAAGGACCTCGACAATGTCCTGAACGGATCGCCGGCATGTCCTGTGTGCTCATCGATTAATTCTCCGTCACCGCCGGCGCCTACCCTATCCAGTCCGAATCGGCTTGCTGCTGCTGCAATCGCTACGAGTGAGGCAGGATCGATTTCTGGTTCAGCAAACTCGGATATATCTGTTGAATCGAGATAATCAGTAGTTATTGATCCAGATACAAAGTCCGGATGCATTGCCATTTGACGCAGGAAACCTATGTTCGTGGTTACGCCCAAGGCCCTTAGGTCTGAGAGTGCATTGTGCAGTCTACGTGCAGCTGCGGTTCGAGATGGAGCGTGAACGACTAGTTTAGCGAGCATTGGGTCGAAGTCTACTGTTACTGAATCTCCCTCGCGAACTCCTGTATCGACTCTGATACCGGGTCCTGCTGGGGCTCGCCACATCGCTAAATCTCCGATTGCAGGAAGGAATCCTTTGCTCGGGTCTTCGGCATAGATTCGTGCCTCCATTGAGTGCCCAGTGATGCCGATGTCCGATTGATTAAGCCCCAATGGCATTCCTGCTGCTACCTCGAACTGCTTGAGAACGAGATCGATGCCGGTAATCATCTCTGTAACAGGATGTTCGACCTGTAGTCGGGTGTTCATCTCAAGGAAGAAGAAATCGCCTCTGTCCGAAAGTAGGAACTCTACTGTTCCTGCACCTTCGTATTCGACTGCTTTTGCAGCCCTAACTGCTGCAGCACCCATTGCATCTCTTAATTCGGCGTTGACGACTGGGGAAGGTGCTTCTTCGATAACTTTCTGATGTCTACGTTGCAGAGAACAGTCGCGCTCATTCAGATGGATACAGTTCCCGTGAGAGTCTGCTAAGACTTGGACTTCTATATGCCTAGCACCAACCAACAACCTCTCGACATAGATTGTTCCGTCTCCGAATGCCGCTGAGGCTTCTCTAGAAGCGGCCTCGTACTCAGTTCTGAGCATCTTCGGTTCGCTAACTGCCCTCATTCCCTTACCGCCACCGCCAGCGCTTGCCTTGAGCAGTAGCGGGTAGCCAACTCTAGCAGCACATGCTGCCAATTGACCTAGATGATCCGCGCCGTCAGGAACTGAGAGTTCCTCGCCGGGAATTACAGGTACACCTGATTCCATCATCTTCAATCTTGCAGAAATCTTGTCTCCCATCGTGGAGATGGCTTCTGGAGGTGGCCCTATCCACACCAGTCCTGATTGCTTGACAGCAGATGCAAAGTCCGCCCTCTCAGAGAGGAACCCATACCCAGGATGAATGGCCTGAGTTCCACTGCTCTGGGCTGCGGCGATAATGGCATCCGAATTGAGATATGTCTCAGCCAGAGTCTTTCCTGGCAAGTGAATTGCTTCGTCTGCAATCTCGACATGTAGTGCCTTGGCATCCGCATCTGAATATACTGCTACCCCTCTGAGCCCGGCCTCTCTAGCTGCAGTAAGTACTCTAACGGCAATCTCGCCCCTATTGGCGACTAGTACTGCATTGAATGGTAGCTCGCTCATGCTAACCTTCCCCGTCCCTCGACGCCCAATCTGGCGGACGCCTCTCTAGGAACGAGGAGAGTCCTTCCTGACCTTCACGAGAGCCTCGCATCTCGCTGGTCTTGTCCAGAGTCCATTGTCTAAGTTCTTCAAAAGAGTCTGTCCATGTATCTAATTTCTCTACCAGTCTCTTTGCCTCAGTAACCGCCATCGGACCACTGCTCATCAGATCCTCAATCACAACTCTAGATGCAGAATCAAAGTCGTCAGTAGAATCAGTAATACTGCTTACCAAGCCGATTCTGAGTGCCTCTTCGGCCCCGACTCTGCTCGCTAGCATCGATAGTCTTCGGAACTCGGCACTTCCTACCTTACGATAGACATAGGGCCCGATTACAGCCGGCAGGATTCCAAGTTTCGCCTCGGAAAGGGCAATTCTGGTATTTGGCTCGGCGATTACATGGTCAAGGCAGGATACCAATCCTGCACCACCTCCAAGAGCCACTCCTTGGACACATCCTATGGTGAAGCATGGGTGTGCCCAGAGACTGTGAAATAACCTGTCCAGTCTAGCCGAGTCGGTCCTATTCTCCTCAGGAGTCTTTGACCCGGCATCGCGCATCATGTTGATGTCTGCACCAGCGCAGAAGTGTTTGCCTGCAGACCGTAGAACTAGAACGCGCAGATGTTCAGAGCCTGACGAATCGTATAGTGAGCCGTTTACTCCAACGGAGCGTTTGGCCGTCCAATCAAGTAATTCAGTAATCTCAGAAATTAACTCGATGTTTAGGGCATTGTATGCTTCAACGCGGTCCAATGTAATGATCGCAGTCGGTCCATCGATATCCAATCTACACATGCTGCATTCAGGAGTTTTGTCTGACATCATTTCCTCACATCCTGAATACTCCGTAATCTTGGTCGGGCATATCTGCGTTGAGACTTGCGGAAATACACAGACCTAGGACATCTCTAGTATCTCTTGGGTCAATCACCCCATCATCCCAGAGTCTTGCTGAGGAATAGTAGGGGTTGCTCTCATTTTCGTACTTATTCCTGATTTCATCCGGGTCAGCATTTCCGACAGTAGAGAGAACATCTGCAGCCTGTTCGCCGCCCATCACTGAGATACGAGCATTGGGCCACATGAATAGGAATCGGGGGTCGTATGCTCGCCCGCACATCCCGTAATTACCCGCTCCATGAGAGCCTCCGATGATTACTGTGAACTTTGGGACTGGAACACAAGAAACCGCAGTTACTAGTTTGGCGCCGTCCTTGGCAATTCCTCCGGACTCAGCCTCCCTTCCAACCATGAAACCTGAAATGTTCTGCAGGAAGATGAGAGGGATACCTCGCTGGCCACAGAGCTCAACGAAGTGTGCTCCCTTGAGTGAGGACTCAGAGAATAGAATCCCATTGTTGGCAACAATTCCAACCGGGTAGCCATGAATTCTGGCGAAGCCGCAAACTAGCGTGTTACCGTAGCGCTGCTTGAATTCATGGAATCGAGAGCCGTCGACTATTCTCGAAATTACTTCTCGGACATCATATGGTGTTCTGTTGTCCTTAGGAATCACACCCAGCAATTGTTCTGGATCTTGTGCGGGTTCCTCAGGTCTGGAGACATCCAACCTGTGTTTTGGAGAGATATTCAGATTCTCAACGATGTTGCGGACCATTCTCAGAGCTTCGGGCTCGTCTTCGGCGAAGTGGTCTGCAACGCCGGACTCTCTAGTGTGTAGGTCAGCACCTCCTAGATTCTCAGCGGTGACTTCCTCTCCAGTGGCTGATTTTACCAGTGGAGGTCCGGCGAGGAAGATGGTTCCGTTCCCCTTGACTATGATTGACTCGTCCGACATTGCGGGGATGTAAGCTCCACCAGCAGTACACGACCCAAGCACTGCTGCAACTTGGGGAATTCCCTTGCTTGAGAGAATTGCTTGATTTCTGAAAATCCGTCCGAAGTGGTATTTGTCCGGGAATACCTCATCCTGCATTGGTAGGAAGGCCCCTCCCGAATCAACTAGGTAGATGCAGGGCAGGTTGTTCTCCTCAGCGACCTCTTGTGCTCTTACATGCTTCTTCACAGTCATCGGATAGTAAGAACCACCCTTCACAGTTGCATCATTGGCAACAAAGAGGCATTCCCTACCGTGAACAACACCGATTCCGGTGACAATTCCTGCGGAGTGTGCTCTGCCGTCGTACAACTCGCTGGCAGCAAGACTTGAGAGTTCTAGGAAAGGAGTGGCTGGGTCACATATCTCTGAAATTCTCTCTCGGGGCAGACTCTTGCCTCGCTCACGGTGTCGTTGGACATACTTCTCTCCGCCACCTTGCTTGACTAAGTCGAGTCTTGACTTGAGAGTCTCGCACAAAGCAGAATTATGCTCAAATCGAGACGAGAAATCTGCGCTGTCGGGGTCAATTGAGGTTGGCAACCGGTCCATGCTCTATGCCACCGAGGAAGCGAGTGGGACTTCAATTGAATGGAGTCGACATCATAGATGTCGAAATTATACACCCAAAGCTAGCCTTCCGACATTGCGAAGTCCGGGGGCCATTCCAACGGTCAGGATGACCATCGAAATCAGTAGTCTCAGGTGCTGCTGTCTGTGCTCGAAATTTGCTATGGCGAAGAAGTACCAGATGAATCCGCCAAGCATTAGTTTAGTCACAGTAAATCCGTAAGCTGAGCCAAATACCTCGATTATCTTCGCAGAGAACACATGCTTCTCAGTATAACCGAACTCACTGATTCCAATAGCTGTCGCGATACCATCGAGGAATTGTCCTGCTACAGCCAGTGATACTACTGGAGATGCCATCACGGCTTTCAGTCGAAGGCTCTCGATCAGATCCTTCTCCTCGGACTCCCAGTCCTCGTATTCCTTCTCTGTCATGCCAGGAGGGAGTATTCCAGCGATATGTCCTGATTCAGACAACTGATTAGCCGCAGAAAGGCCATTTGAATGCATCCAATACACTAGCAATGCTGGCAGACCTAGAACAACGAATAGAGGCCATATTACTACATTATCGGAGTAACTAATCCCATGTGCAAACAGTGGGCCTGCCAGAGTGATACAGCCACCTAGGCCGACTAGGAAAACAGTACGCTGAACGATTGTGAAATCAAATAGAGAATGATTGCTCGTGACTGAGGGAAGTAGAAGGGCGGCGACAAAACATAACAGCATCGGCATGTTATCGAAATCAGATGAAGAAGTGATACCGCTGGCTTCTACTGAGGTGTAGTAAATTACAACCTGTGCCATGATGAGAATCATTGCAGTACTCTCAGCCTTGGAACGCATCTTCTCATAATCCAGATTGGAATTGGCAATTCGATAACCCAATGCTCCGGCAAAAACCACCCATGCTGCGGTTTGGAAGTGTACTGCAGGGCTGACGAAGTAACTCTCGAGAGAGGAATCAAACATGCTAGCATCTTCGACTACTTCTCCTAGAGCCGCCCAGAATACATATGGAATCAATGCAAGTAGAGTCGCGTCGCTAGAATCGATTCCTAGATACCTCAGCCAAGCTGCTAGAGAGACAGCGAATAGAGCGAGAAGAAGAGCGTAGGTCAGAGTGTTGGGGATATTGTATCCAGCATCAGAAGATGACTCCTGCAGTACTGGGTCAATGTAGTAATCATACAGGAAATTAGAGAGCGGGTTCTTGATTTCTAAGAATTCAAGAGAGATTCCTGCTATGACTAAACCGGTAACTAGGATGATGATGTTGGTGGCCCATCTTTCGTAGTCGTACATCTCCTCCAATGGGTTTGCCATGACAATCCGTGAGGACTCTCACGCTTATGCGTGGCGGTTTCACTCCTCATCGAAAGTAACGGACTCATCATCTGCGAGTTCCATCACTTCTGAAACCTCATCAGAGTCAGATGGATCGATTTGTGAAGTCTTGTGTCTTCTCTCTCTTCGCCTACGTGCTTGTGCTAGACCAGGAACAAGTGTGTCGAACTTGGAAGATTCACTTGTTCCACTCTCCTCGAATGTTTGCAGTTGACGAGATTGCATTCGCATGCGCTTCCTATCCTGCTCCAATCCGTGTAAGACTGTACTGTGCTCAGAACCACGCAGGATACCTTCGATTGCAGGTGCGGCAAGTGCAACACCATCTTGGTCACCAATCACCAATACGGTGGAGCCGTGAATTGCCATCTCGCAGTTAGAAATCTCCTCGATTAGGCTGCGAATACGCCCATTTCTCCCAATCAGCCTACTTCTCATCCTGCGAGTTTGGTTTGGCTGTCTACCTACCCACTCGCGAATATCGTACATCCTGAGGAAAATATCGTCTTGAATTAACTGTACTGCCCTACTGGGGGCAAGTCCGCGACCAATTGCAAGAATGACATCGGGCATTTTCATTCTGACAACGGGGTCTGGTTCTTCTTCCCATTCAGCCATCACCTCACCAGTTTGCGAGTCGATGTCCAATATGGCGCCACTGGCTTCTTCCAGCATTTTACGGGTCTGACCAGCCTTGCCTATCAAGACGGCAATACGATTCTTGGGCACACGCGCTAGCAGTTCCACGAGTGCGGTGGAACCGCCCACCCGCTTTAATCCCCGCCTGAGGAAGCCGAGGACTCAGGGACAGGGTCATCGAGCACTCTAGCGAGACTCTCAGCCAAGTCGACATTGTGTCCTTGACGATTTATCCATTCAACAATTCGGGTGACATCTCTGACTAGGAACTCTTCGGCACTTGGGTGCTGGCGGGTGACACTCTGGCCTGCATCGATGACCCAAAGATCTTCTTCCTTGAGTAGAATGTTGTACTCACTGAAATCGGCGTGTACAAGATCGCACTTGTGCCAGTTTATGGCGATGAAATCCAAGAGTTCCTCAAATACTTCGTACGGATTATCGACTGTGATTTCCTTGAGTCTAGGACTTGGTCCCTTGTCATCTCCAATATACTCCATGACGAGTACATTCTTCAGATTGTCAAGGGGCTCTGGGACTCTCAATCCATACTTCCTCATTCTTCTTAGATTGCGGAACTCCTTACGAACCCAGATGTTGACAAGTTCCCTATGCCGTCTTGAGAGTCCCTTGAATCTAGGATCTCCGTCGATGTACTTGGCTAGACCCTTGAACACTGCATTAGTAGTATGGAAGATTTTGACAGCAACCGGTCCGTGATTGGTCGTAGCATGGAAGACATGTGCCTCTTTTCCTCTGGCTATCGGGTAGTCGATGGTCTCGATCTGCCCCTTCTGCATTAGCTTGTGAACTGCGAGTAATGTAGAGCGATCGAAGACCTGGTCGAAGACTCTTCTATCGACCCACTCGTACTTGCCCTTTCCCAAGACGCCTTGCAGGCCGTCCTCAATTTCATTGAACATGCGCTTGAATCTTGGTTCAGATATCCACTCGTGTTTCTTCTCTGCTCTAAGTAAAGCGTCGACCTCCGGAAGGTCATCGTACTCATCCATACTCTCACCCGAAGAACGAGTCGATGTCTTCCTCTGATTCATCGGACACGGATGGTGTCTCTTCGATTACTTCTGGTTCGGGCTCCGGCTCGGCCTCACCGATTTCTTCTGGTTCGGAAACTGACTCCAAAACCTGTTGCTCAGACACATCTCCCACACCGAACAAATCTACAATCTCAGGAAGTACTCCCTTACGTGAGAGGTAGAGAGACTGAGTCTTGGTGTATCGCATGCACACATTGGCCTTCTCATCCTGGAAGTCCCAAGGCTGAACCACAATCAAGTCACCCTCACGAACCCATTGGCGCCTTCTCATCTTGCCCGGGATTCTAGCAAGGCGGCTTTCTCCGTCCTCACAAACCGCCTTGACGCGGCGACCGCCGAGGATTTGATCTGCAATCGCGAACATCTCGTTGATCTTGCGGTTTGGAAGGGGTACGCGAATACGGTCGCCTCCAGATTCGAGCTGTGCTAAGAGCTCAGCGTCGACCTTCTCCTCTCTACGAGCCATAGGCCTCGGTCGGTAGTCCCCTATGTGAAGTTGAGGTTGCAGTTCACAATCCCATCATGGAGTCGACGGCTGATGTCACCATATCGAGTAGCCACTCGGACATCGGGCCGACTCCGAAGAGAAGGGTTAGGAGGGCACAACCGAAGATAGCCAGTCTCAGGTTTGGAGCCTTTCTGAGTCCAGATTCGGTCTCAGGTGATTCAAAGAACATTACGAGTCCAATTCTAAGATAGTAGAATAGAGAAAGAGCGCTGTTCAGAACGATGGCTACAGCCAACCAGAATAGAGGATCTACTCCTCCTGCCCAGTCTGCAACTGTAGTAGAAGTCGCGGCGCCTGTTCCAGCGGATACCGATACTATTCCATTGATCATCAATAACTTGGATAGGAACCCGGAGAGAGGAGGGACGCCGGCTAGAGAGAGCATGAACACGAACATAGCCACACCGATTGCTGGCTCTCTCCTCACCAATCCGTGCAAGTCCTCAATTCTGTGACCTCCTCCATCTGACTCAAGCATAGAGAGCACTAGGAAGGCACCGAGTTTGAACAGTACCAGAATGAGCAGGTGGAAGACGACCGCGGTCAGAATCATTGAGGAAGTGGATGTGTCTGCTAGACCTGATCCTATAGCGGCCATGGCAGCGAGCATGTAACCAGCATGAGCTACGCTAGAATAGGCCAGCATTCGCTTCGGGTTGTCGCTAGTCAGCGCAGCGAGATTGCCCCAAGTCATTGTGAGGACTGCGATGAGTGCTATCGAGAGCATCCAGATTGCCTGTCCAGATGGAGGCATTGTGACAATCAGTAGAAGTCTGATTAGAGCCACGAACCCCATCGCCTTGGATGCAGTTGCCAATAGGCCAGCTATTGGTGAAGATGCGCCTGAGTAGGCGTCAGGAACAGCAAGATGGAAAGGGGCTGCCCCTACCTTGAATCCGAAGGCAACCATCATCATTCCAACGCCAATAATCGCTAGAGGGTCGTTTGTCTCCATGGCAGACCAAGCGGCTGCCAAGTCAACCATGTCTAGGCTACCGCTCCAAATGTATAGCAGAGACATGCCGTAGATTCCAATCGCAGAGACTACAGATCCAACCATGAAATATTTCATTCCGGCCTCGCCACCTACATCTGCTTCCTTGTGGAAGGCAACCAGAACATAGGACGAAAGAGAAGCCAATTCTAGACATACGAAGAGCATGAACAGGTTGGTCGCCATCGCCATCAGGCTCATGCCTAGGCCTGTGGTAAGCAGGAGGATGTGGAAGTCCACTTGTCTGCGGTTATCAATCAGAGCAGCGACTTTCGAGTCTGCGACTTCGTCGGAGTCCGCAACTAGAGGAGGGGTGGCCTTGGGCTTGGCCGGCATCCTAGTTGATGTGGCTATAGTCGCGAGGAGTAATGCCGTGGTGAATAGTAGTGTAAACAATCTGCTAAACTCATTGATATGCAGAGCGTTGCCGACATCGGCTTCCTCTCCTAAGTAAATGAAAGAGGTTAGTAAAGCGAGACCTAGAACTCCGCTTGCAATAGTGTTGGGTAGTTTTGGATTGTTACTGAACTCAGACCTAGTTCCTCCAATGAAGATTGGAACTCTGGTTCGAGTAAGGGGGATACGCATTGTAGCATCCCCGAGATTAGGTATCAGAATCATCGCCACTATACCTAGCAGCATCAGAATCTCTGGTAGAAGTAGCATCGTAGTATCTAAGTCGATATCAGTCAGTATAGAACTCATGGCTTCCACCCCTGCGAATGCATAGCGTCGATGAGGGTCTCGACTGTGAAGTCTGAACTCCAGTCAGACATCATGTCCCAGAAGATGAATGGCATGATTCCAAACAGTACAGTCATTGCTCCGAGCACGAGCATACCGGCATTCTCGTGCCATGTGATGTCGCGTGGCTCCTCGCCGTGCATTGTGTCTGGTAGAATTCCATTCTCTGGATCATTTGACTCGAAAATTGTCCTCTGCATAGAGGAAAGATAGTACACAGCAGTGATGATGAGGGTTAGAGCAGGTAGCAGGACCAGCCAACCATAGGTCATCCAGAATGCAATCAATATCGCGACTTCTGCTACGAAGCCCGCTAGCAGAGGCAGTCCAAGGCTAGCCATCCAACCTAGCATCATGTGCGCGGCTAACCACGGGCTGTGGTGTGCAATACCGCGCATCGAGCCAATCTCAAGGGTGTGGTAGTGATGCTTGAAGGCACCAGCCACAGCGAATAGCAGGGGGCTGATGATACCGTGTGCAAACATCATGAACAGGGCTCCAGCAATTCCCAAAGGTTGCATTGTGGCAATCCCTAGGAAGATTAGCCCCATGTGTGAAACCGAGGAGTAAGCGACCATGCGTTTGAGATTGGTCTGCCCCATGCACACCCAAGCACCGTAGACAAGGCTGGCCATTCCTAGTGCAATCAGTAGAGGGATGAATTCGATTGTAGACTCTGGGAAAATAGTTACGGCGACTCTAAGGAAGCCGTATGCACCCATCTTTAGCATCACTCCTGCAAGCAGCATGGAGCCAGCTGTAGGTGCCTGGACGTGGGCATCGGGTAGCCAAGTGTGAACCGGTACGCTCGGCATCTTGGTCGCGAAACCAATCAGTAGCATTAGCCAGACTAGATGCCTTAGTCCTTCACTTGGAATGAGATTCTCTTGTGCTGTCATCGCGACGAGGTCGAAGTGGTGCCCAGTCAGACTTCCTAGACCTGAGATTGGATCAGTGTGGAAGTACATAACAAGAATACCGATTAGCATGATTACGCTAGCTGTGAATGTGTAGATGAAGAACTTCATCGAAGCATATCGCCTGTCATCTCCACCCCACATCAGAATAAGCAGGAACATAGGAATCAATGTCAACTCCCAGAAGACATAGAACACGAAGAGATCGAGTACCACAAAGACACCTAGTAGTGCACCTTCCATCACTAGAAGCAGAGGGTGGAACAAATGCCCTCGCTTGGCATCCCATTCAACTAACATTGAGATTGGGATGAGTACTGCGGTAAGCCAAATCATCGGGAAGGATAGTGCGTCTGCTCCGACCTTCCAACTAACTCCGATAGATGGAATCAGTTCTACTGCTTCATTCTGCAGGACATATCCTCCCTGAGTAATGTTAGTCCAATCGATGTTACCAATCTGACCTAAGAATAGCATAGTGGTAATTACAGCCACTGCCATTGCGATTCCCATGCTGAGATTTCTCGAAACTCTGGCTAATCCATCACCCTGTGATTTAGGCAAGATGTGCGGGAGCATCAGGAGGAGTAGCCCCGAGAACAGTGGCAGGAGAGTGATTACAGAGAGTGGGTCGTCGATTATGCGCTCACCCCCCAAATCAATGCGAATATCGAGAGCATTCCAACTGCCGCCATAAGTATGTAATCACGGGTACTCCCGGTTGTAATTCCACGAACAGAGACGGACCCAGAAACTGAGTTAGATTCGATTTGCTTGATGACGCCATCGATGATATTCTTGTCGAACCATGCCGTGAAGGATGCGAATGGAATTGCGGTATTCGCTACTATCCATTCATACAAGTCGTCGAAGTACAATCTCCTCTGCAAAGCCTCGGCCAATTGGGAGTTGGCCATATCTGAGACATCCTGTGAGCCAAACTTGCTTGACAAATTTACTAGCCAGCCTACGAGTGGGTTAGCCTTCACGCCTTCTGCTAACTTGCCACCGTGAACTCGCGAAGCCATAATTGGGCCGAGAATAGCAGCTAGTAGGATTGTGGTCCATCCAATGGCTCTGAGCTCGTTATCATCTGGTAGGAATGCATGCTTGAGAGTATCAACTACACCGTGCATGGCGAGGTAATCCTTCTCGCCACCTAGGTAGTCGACGACCCCTAGGAGTGCTAGTAGGAATCCTCCTAATGCAGTGATAACTGTGAGAATGATTAGTGGCTCCTTAATCCAAGGAGTTCCTTCGTGTACATGCTCAGCAACATCAGACTTTGGTGGACCAGCGAAAGTCATCAACCACATTCGTGTCATGTAGAATCCGGTCATTCCAGCTGTAGCAAGTACGAGTATTGCTGGGCCGAGCATCAGGGGTTCCTTGTGTAGGTAGGCTAGCCAAGTCTCAGCGATGATTCCTTCCTTTGACCAGAACCCACCGATAAGTGGTATCCCTATGATAGACATCGAACCGAACATCATAGCAGTTGAAGTGATTGGCATCTTTGATGCCAAACCGCCCATGTTTCGCATATCCTGTGGATCGAAGTCATGATCATCATGGTGCAGATGGTGATGGGCGTGATGTACCTCGTGAATGACAGAACCACTCGCCATGAACAGCATTCCCTTAGCCATGGCGTGATTGAACAAGTGGAACATCGAGGCCCCGATTACGAAGTAACCTGCGTGGTATTCACCAAGGTTGAGGAACAGTAGTCCAGCACCAAGTCCAGTGAAGATGTAAGCAAGTTGACTCATTGTTGAGTACGCGAGTACCTTCTTGATATCATTCTGAACAAAGGCAATCGCTGCTGCCATGAAAGCGGTGATGCCACCAATCCAAGCGACTACGAGAGCAAAGTCCTCAAGTCCGGCAACTCCGTTCACATGGACATCGACAAATGGAACCATTCGGAATACAAGATAGAGTCCCGCATTAACCATCGTAGCTGCGTGAATTAGAGCGGACACCGGAGTCGGTCCTTCCATTGCATCAGGTAGCCAAACATGTAGAGGGAATTGGGCAGACTTACCGACTGCACCGATAAATAGCATTAGTAGTGCCCAGTTTAGATCGGTTGAATTCACTAGGGCTCCTCCGACTCCAGTTGATGGGTCTTCGAAGATGACAGCGAACTCCAGCGAACCATATATGTCATACAGCATCAGCAGACCAATCATCAGGAATACATCACCAACTCTTGTTGTCAGGAATGCTTTCTTCGCGGCTGCTGCCGCGCTATCCTTCCAGTAGTAGAAGCCGATTAGTAGATATGAGCACAGACCCATAATCTCCCAGAATATAAACAGCCACAGGAAGTTGTCAGCCAGCACCATACCGAACATACCGATAGCGAAGAGTACAAACTCGCCATAGAATCGGTGGTTGCTGTCCTCATTGATTGGATCGGTGTTCATGTATCCGAGGCTGAACCAGCAGATTAGGAAGCACAGGAAAGTAGCTACGAATAGCAACATTAGGCTGACTGGATCTAGCCAGACGCCTACTCCAATATCGGCAAATCCTGAGTTTACACCCCACTGATTACCATCGTAATGAAGGACATCAAAGGTTAGCCATGAAAACGGTTCTACAACCGAGTGCATTTCGAAGTGTGATGAACCTGCAATGTAATCATACGCTATCCATAGAGAGATACTCAGTGAACTAGCAAGTGCACCAAGACCAAAGATTCCTCCTTCCTTGAAGCGGTTCTTCCAGGTTTCGTTACCATTGTAAATTTGACCTGTTACTAGTATTGCAGGGAATGTGAGCAAAGGAATTACGACAATTAGGAATGCAGCTTCTACGGATTCCCAACCCTGAGCATACAGAAGCGGAGCAACCAGAACGAACGGTATGATTGGAGCCAATAGGTTCCATTCATTTGCCGATTCTCCCATATTATCTCCTCAGTTCTTCAGTATGTTCGCCTCATCTAGAGAGATTGTTTCTTGGGTGCTGTATAGTGACAGTAGAATAGCCAATCCGATTGCTACCTCTGCAGCTGCGATTGCGATTGCGATTGCGGTAAACACCCAGCCGTCTACATCACTATAGTGAGATGCTCCAGCGACGAAGTTTAGGTTAGCAGCGTTTAGCATGACTTCAATACACATCAGAACTACAATCGCATTCTTTCGAGTGAATGCACCGATAAGTCCGATGAAGAACAGGATTACTCCTAGACCAACAATCCAGCTGGTCTCGATCATTCTTCTTCACCTCTGATGTCCCAGATTAGGTTGACCAAGCGCTCATCGCGAACTAGGTACGATGCGCCAATCATAGCCATCGCTAGAAGTGCACCAAGGACGATGGTCGCAACCGACCATTCTCCAAACATCGAGACTGCGAACTCAACTGTAGTAGGCGGGGTTCCAGACTCGCCCCACATAGGGTGAGACATTACCTCTGAGAGAAGAATCAATAAAAAGGCGAAAACTCCAATCTGCGCGAGTGCAGAAATCCCTCTCATCAGGCATCCTCCTGAATCTGCTTGCGAGTCAGCATAACTCCGAACTGAACGACTAGCATTACTGAACCAAGATAAACGAGAATCTGTATGGCTGCTAGCATCTCTGCACCAGCCATCACAAATACGCCAGCAACTGCGAAGAAGGTCAGCATCAGTGAGAGTAGTGAGTGCGCAACTCTACGGGCATAGACGCATCCTAGAGCTCCGCCAATGGCCATGGCGGACAAAATGAAGAATACAAGTGCTTCAAAATCTAATTCCATATCTAGGCCTCCGCAGCCTTGGCAGCCTTTCTCTCTCGCTTCTTCAGCTCCTTCTCGGCGCGCTTGGCCAGCTCCATGTCAACTCTCTCTTGATGGACTGCTGGAAGAACTCTGGTTCTGCTGGCATCGAACCAAAGATCCTGTCTAGAGAATCCGGACATTCCATCATACTCGTTCGTCATGAAGAATGACTCGAATGGGCAGGCCTCGGCACAGAGTCCGCAAAACATGCACCTACCGATATCAATCTGCCCGGATACGATATCCTGCTCTGCAGGAGTTAGTGAACTGGAGTCGATTGTTTCTACTCCGGTGCCATCAGACCATCGAACAGTGGCCTTGTCTCCGGACAACTCGATAATCTCGCCGAAGTCATATTGCTGAGGTGCATCGGCATGTGAGTTCACAAGATCGAAGCCTTCTGCAATATCCTCGAAGTCGTTCTTCTTTCTCGCTGCGAAGCCCCCTTCCTCTATTTCGCTACCATAACCATGCCACTCATCTCCCTCCTCGGCAGTATCTAGTACATTCACTCTAACTTCAGAAGTCATGTGAAGACAGTCGTTAGGGCAAGCCCTGACACATGCCTTGCAAGCAGTGCAAGTCTCCCAAATGATTCCGATACGCCCGTTGTAGTTTCCGGGGACGAAAAGCCATGGCTCAAGATCCTCTAGTCTCTCATAAGGGTACATCACGGTCACCGGTCGCTCCAGGAATGGCATAATTTCGCTAGTCTCTCTATCTGCTGCGAACTTCTGCCATAGAGTAGGGTGATCTACGCCCACTCTCTCTCTTGTGGTCGGGTCAACCATTGATGCAGACTTTCCATGGTAGTCGTTCCTCAGGAGTCCAAGTCTACCTAGGAAAGGAACTGTTCTGAGTGCCGTTTTCAGAGTCATCCACATTGGACGAATGACTAGATTTCTGAAATTGGGTGTCGCGTGTGGATGACCAGTATTTGCCCTGTAACCCATCTAATCAACTCCTAATCTCTGTGACTTCCTGGTGACGCTTTGACCACCGCTTGAGTACTGTACGGTCTGCGTTGAACCTCAAGAGCGTCCTTGTCCTCATCTATCGCGAGAATAACGAAGATAATTCCGGAAACTCCAGTAATCGCTATTGGAATCAACAGATTCCATGGTCCGCCGTCCCATAATGTGATTCTGATTGCCATTGACATTACTAGGTGAACTAGTGATAGTGGTAGGAGGTATCTCCAGCCGAACTCGAGAATCTGATCAGTCCTAACTCTGTGAAGGGAAGCGCGAATCCAGACGAAGACAGCGAATAGAGCCCATGCCTTCAGCAAGACCCAGCCAACTCCGGGAATAAGTGAGAGTCCGAAGTCTACCAATCCACCTACCCAAGGTAAGTCGGCTAGAGTGTCTTGGAAGGGTGCCTCCCAGCCGCCTAAGAAGAATAGAGCGAACAAAATGCATGCAGCATAGGAGCGCATGTACTCGGCTGCGAACATCAGGCCCCATCGTATCCCGCCATACTCTGTCCACCAACCCTCGACCAATTCAGCCTCAGCCTCTGGCATATCGAAGGGTATTCTCTCGACCTCAGCAATCATGGTGATTAGGAAGAGAAGAGCGCCTAGCGGCATCATGAATATATTCCAAACATTTCCTTCATCGGTCCCAATCTGGAAATCGACAATCTCGATGATATTGAATGAACCACTCAGTACAGCCACTCCAAGAACTGTGATTAGTAGAGGAATCTCATATGCGGTGAGTTGGGCGGCCGAACGCATTCCTCCAATCAAAGTGTACTTGTTGTTGGAGGCCCACCCGGCAAAGAAAACTCCGAGAGGAGCGACGCCGAAGATTGCCATCATGAAAATCAGAGATAGTTCTGGATTAGCTGCGTAAATATGAGGTCCGAACGGTACGAAAGCAAACACCATCACTGTAGTAGAGAGGATGATTACCGGGGCGACTTCGAAGACGACCTTGTCTGCATCTCTAGGAACTATATGTTCCTTGGTTGCAAACTTGAAGAAATCAGCGAACGCTTGGAAGAATCCAGGGAGCAGGAACCAGTAGCCGTGGTAGCTTCTATTATTCACTCGAGAAACTGTCTCCAACTCGTGCGAGTTACCCCATGTATTGTTGAGGGCCCCAATAGTCCAACCGATTGGTCCTCCGATACCAAATGGTAGTTTGTTCCACCACTCTCCCGCAGTGACTCCACTCTCTCCAACCCAAACACTTCTCAGAGTCGTGGTTGCTCCGAGTCTATCCATCAAACGACCAATGAACTTTCTCTCAATGTATGGAATAGCCAGCATCGTAGTCATCATCATTCCAAAGACCACTGTACACATTATCATGGCATGCATAAACGCCTCAAGTGCCGGCTGGATGTCAGCGAATCCATCTTGCAGATTGAAGATTGGTCCAACTGTAATTGGATCAGGCCACGCCCATGTGCTAGGAATTGTGACTTGTAGGTCAATGTCCTCCGAGGGCATGACATCATGGACATTGTCCATTGACCAACTGGTCATGGATTCGGTCCAGCCAACTATGTCTAACCAGTCACTGCTCGCCATAGCCTCACCTGTCAGTCTCTCCAATGCAAGGATCGAATGAACCCATGATTGCTGGGATATCCGCTACCTTGTAGCCAATCATACACTTGGCTGCGAATGGAATGGTGATGAAAATCGGAGAGCGGATTGAAACTCTGTACGGTTGCTTACCTCTGCCTTCTCCTCCTCCTGCGATATAGAACATCGATTCTCCTCTGCTATCCTCGAAGTGATGAGCACCGGATGTTCCTTCGGGGGCTCGACTCGGGGCCTTGGCGAGAATCATTGGATCTTCTGGCTCGTAGTGAGTATCGGCCCCGCCTGGAATCTTGTCAAGAGCTTGCAAAGCTAGAGAAGCGCTGACTCTCATCTCCTCAATTCTGACTCTGTAGCGGTCATAGCAGTCTGCTCCCTTGATTGAAGAGCGTTCTACTGGAGCTGCCCAGTCGAGTTCGCTGTAGACCGAATAAGGATGAGCCCAGCGAACATCGTAGTTGACTCCGCCAGCCCTCAGGTTCGGTCCAGAGACTCCGTGATTAATCATCTCCTCTGGCTTGGCATAACCGACTCCCTGACTACGAACAAGGAAAATGGTGCTCTCATCATAAAGCGCTTCATACTCTTGAATCCTATTGAGGAATAGTTTGAGTTTGGCTCGGGCTCGCTGTGCGAATCCGTAAGGTAGGTCGCGCTTTACGCCCCCGATTCTTGGGAAATTATAGTGCATCCTAGAGCCGCCTAATTCCTGTAACAGATCCATCATCATCTCGCGCTCCCTTAGGCACCAAACCATGATTGACAAATTCCCAATGTCGGGGCCATATGCGCCCAACCACATCAGATGACTGGCGATTCGCTGAATCTCGATAGCGATTAGTCGGATGTACTCTGCCCTCTCTGGAACTTCTACCTCAAGCAAATCTTCTGCCGCGTAGATATAGGAATGAGACCATGTGTTGGCGCTGGCGTAGCACAGTCTGTCGCAGTAAGTAGTAATCTGTGTGAAGTCTCGGGCCTCGCAGATTTTCTCGACACCGCGGTGGATGTATCCCAAGTCGGGCTCTGTGTCAACGACGGTCTCTCCGTCGACCTTGACCTTGAGTGTCCAAAGACCATGAGTCATGGGATGTTGGGGCCCCATTGAAATCCACATCTCTGCCATTATCTCACCTCACTTGATTTTGCCAACATCCTCTGACTTGCGCATGAAGCCCTGGGCGTCGTCATACATCTCTTCGAAGCCGTGGTATCTCAGATTGTGTTGCTTCTGTAAAGGATGGTATCCTCTAGGAGTCTCATGAGGTAAGAGAACTCTCCTCATTCCTTCATGACCATCGAAGTCTATACCCACTAGATCCCAAGTCTCCTTCTCATTCCAATCGGCCCCAATCCAGATATCCTGAACCGAGTCTATTGAAGGAGTTCTCGAATCGGCTAAATCGACATGAATCTCAATCTCCACGGGAGTTCCGATGCCCCTGACAGTTGATGGGTTGACAATGATTGGTCGAACAACCCCGTCTTCTGATGGTGGATCTCTGACACCGGTTCTGAGTAAGTGATAGATAACTTCCCACTTACGCTCGTCATCTCGTTCCGGCCAGTGAATTCCAGTAATCATTGAGCAGTAATCTACGGCGTGGTCTGAGTACAGTTTCTCTGCCAAACTCCTCCAACTTCCAGGAGATGAATTGGCGACTAACACATTCCTAGGGTGAGTTCCACTAGAACGCTCAACTACCTCGGCTTCGACACCGTCGAGTTCCGAGATTGAATTAACGATGGCTTCAGCGGCTTCCTTCTGGACCTCGCTTGAAACTATCTTGCCCATTGATTCACCTCACTCGTCTCCGATGATCACTGGAGCATCGGACTCGGGTCTGACATCATCTACATCGACTCCGATTCGGATAATCTTCTGTCGAAGCTTGTCAAATCCATCAATCAGGGCCTCGGGCCTCGGGGGGCATCCTGGAATGTAGACATCTACAGGAATCACAGTATCAACTCCCTCGAGTACATTGTAAGATTGGAAGTATGGTCCACCTGAGATTGCGCACTCACCCATGGCAATACACCACTTTGGTTCAGGCATCTGCTCCCATAGTCTGACAATAGGGTCTGCGAACTTCTTACTGACTGGACCGTTCACGAGTAGAACATCGCACTGTCTAGGGCTCGATCTGAAGAATACACCAAAGCGCTCAGCATCGAATCTACTTGCACCTGCTGCTGCCATCTCGAGAGCGCAGCACTTGATTCCAAGATGTAGAGGGAATAGGGATTTTCTCTGGCCCCAATTGAATAGTCGACCTGCTAGGACGCCAATTACATCCTTCATTCGGCTTGCCTTGAGGGCCTCATCAGTAACATCACCTACTACATCAACCAGCATCCTGCTGTTGAATACCGAGTAGTTCTGCCCATCTTCTGTCATAATTCACCTCAGATGTATATCCTTCCTCGCTTACGGAATACATGCCAAACACCCAGACCCATCAGAAGAGTAAACACAGATAGTGTGGCAAGAGCACCATACAACTCACTGTCAGCCATGCCATCTTGGATTGCAATTACTCCACCGAAGGCTAGGAACATAAATGCGATATCAAAAACGAGGAAGATGATAGCATACCAATAGTACTGGAAATGGAAATTGATGTGAGCCTCTCCTAGAGGTTCAGCGCCACACTCGTAAGTCGAATCTCTACGGATGTATAGACTCTGGTCACTCTCATACCCAGGCAACAACCACGATCTCATCTTGGTTGGGTCGTTGGGAGATTTTCTCGGCCTTAGCAACTCGGCTGCGATGAAACTCCCTACTGGAAATCCGATTCCTACCAAGGTCATCGCAGCGACCGCAATATAGGCCTCAGGAACTGAAGTCATAGGTTACACCCGACGGTCCCTATAGGGACCGACGGGTCATTGCAACTGAATTGGGGCAATAAGCCTATCCGGGCAGGACTCCAGAGGGATTGTTTAGTCCTCGAACTGATTTTCCAGCACTTCGGCAATTCTTCGGTTCTCTGCTCGAGAGCGGAAGAACAACACTACGACTAGGATAGAGCCTAGGATGATTGACCCGTAAACTAGCATCTGAGTGGCTTCCTCAGAAAGACCGATGAAGGTCGATGGCATGACCGAAGTAACCTGCAAATCAATCGGTTCCCCAGCTACTGGAAGTCCTTCGGGTTGCACAGTGACTGTGAATCTGTAGGTATCATCCTCAAGCAACTCGCTAGGTGGAACTACGCTAACTTGGACTTCCTTAGTCTCACCCGGTCCAAGTTCAAATTCGTCGAAATCGACGTTAACAGTCCAGCCCCGAAGAGACTCGCTGGATAGTACCTCAACATCTTCTACGACATTGCCATGATTAGTGATGAATAGGGTGAAGTAGGCCTTGTCTGGCCATTCTGCACTCTTCGAATCTTCACCTTCGAGTGTGAATCTTAGGTCGTGGATAGTTCTGATTTCAACTACTATGTCAACGGTGGTCCTCTGGGCAGTATTCTTCTGCGAAGAGGCTCCAACTTCAATTACGCCTGAAACGCCATTCGCAACTCCCTCGGAGACTTCTAGTTGAACCACTAACAGAACTCTCTCACCATTACCTATGGAGAAGGTACCATCAATCTCAACTCCTTCTACAGTCATCGTTCTGAGGACCGATGATTCCATTCCTGAGACGGTAATGACGGCCGTGTCTCCACCAGGATAGTCACCAGTATTCTCTACCCAGAATGAAGTGGTAACCGAGCCGCCTGGAGGTAGAGTTGCTTGAATCTGATCAGGAATCTCCCCGGGGTTCTGCGGTGAGATTGCCATAGCATAGTTATAGTTCGAAACCACTACAGTAACTGTGTGCTCATCGGCGATATTGGTGCCATAAATGGCGATACGAGCGAGAGTACTTGCTGAGTCAGCATCTTCCTCACCTTCAACCAGAACATCGAGGAATACGGTTTGTTTCTGACCTGGATCTAGTACAATCTGTGTGATGGTATTACCCTGTGAATCAGAGAATGATGACTGCCACATAGGCGAGTTGCAGCCAGTCTGATCGTTTGGATCGCAGGTCTGTAGTTTGAAGGTGTCCTGGATGTTTCCAGAGTTGGTAATGTCAATTGGGAACTGTACCGTCTGATCCGAACGCCCTGTCTGTTGAGTAGACAGGATAGATGATGTGACGCTGTGCTTGGCTGCGACTGAGACTGTGAGGTCTTTGGAATCGTAAGGTTCGCTTCCCCCTCCTCTTCCAACCGTGAATGTAATTACAACATCTTCAACCGCGCTCGCATCTTCGGGAACGAATACCTCGGCAGTAACAGTCTCTCTGTTATTCCCCGAATTGGCACTTCCTACTGTCACTGATGTCTGAGAGAATGACACTTGCCAACCAGGAGGTAGACCTTCTGCTCCGATAGACATCGTCTCCACACCGTTGCCCTGATTGGTAACCTGTACAGACAAAGTATCGGATGATCCGGGCTCGACATTGTTGAGTTTGTTTTTACTCAGCGAAAGCGCAGCTGCGTGACTCTGTCCGACAGTTACGGTGAGAATCTGTTCGCAGCCGATTGTGGTCCCGGCACGTCCTTGTATTTTGATTCCGACTTGAGTGCCAGACTCAACTGCATCATCTGGAGTCACGCTGAATGTGAAGGTATGACTATCTTGAGATCCTCCCGGTTCAGAGAGTAATTTACTCAGTGGGCTATCGAAGTCTACCCACCCCGATATATCGTGGTCAGAGTTTTGTGCTTGAGCGCTAGCAGTGACAGTCCACTCGGTGTTACCAATGTTCTCAACCTCAAACGAGTTACTCGCAGAGTCGCCGGGGTCGAGGTTGTGGGAGGTGAACTGTAAGTCGGGATCACACTCTTTGCGCTCGGGGACCTTTAGGGTCAGGGTGAGGTTATCCTCGGCCTGGTCGGCAGCATTGGGATCATTTGTTACTGTGGCCTTTAGTATGAAGCAGTGATCACCGGCTTCAGTCGAACTCCCATCAGGAATGTCGACTGTAACTTCTACCGTCTCGGTGTCTTCTGGTTCAAGTTGCAAAACCTGTGGATCAACAGTGGCATCCAAAGTATCTGACTCGCAGTCGCTATCTGAAGTCAACTCCAATTGGACATTCGCCTGTTGTTCACCATTGTTCTCGACATCGACATCCCAAGTGACGCTGTCGGAACCTGTGGTGTCGCCATCGTAGGTAATGAGTTGCTCATCGGTTGTGAGGCTTACAGAATACAAACCCCCGCCATCTCCAGCAGTTGTCGTAACAGTGACATCGTCACTCGAGGGAGATCCTGGTACTCCCCCAGATACCTGTCCTTGAGCATTCACCGTGGTTTCACACTCCCCATTAGCCTGGTCAGAAACAGAAACGGTTAGTTTGACGGTTTCAGATGATCCTGAGTCCACTGTTATTGTTGTTGTTTCCAGCGTTGAGGTGAATCCACTGCAGTCATTCCCCTGTTGAGTGCTTAGGGAGACCAGGGCATCGTCATCTCCAGAATTCTGTATCACGATGTCATATTCTGCGGCATCGTCTGTTGTTGCCTCGGCCGCCATGGGGTTTGCAGAAACTGAGATGTCTACATCCGCCGAAACCAGTGGTGATGAGAGGCTCAGAACGAGTACTGCAACTATCAGACTTGCTGAATTGCTTCGCTTCATCGTATTTCGCACTAGACCGCCCCTCTAAGGGCTTCGGGCCACACGACCCCCTAGGGTCGTGATTCGATTAGGCTTCGATTAGGTCGTCTGTCGAAGCGTCACAATGCAGACAGTTGCCCATAGAGACGATGTCGCATCCGGGAACCTGTCCGTCCTTGTGGTACCTCGCACCGCACTCTCCGCAAGCCCATGCCTCTCCCACTGTGACATCTCCACTGCAGATCCAGCATGGGATGCCACTGGTCTCTTTCTCTTCCTTTTCAGATAGGCCCAAAGAGTCTGCAATCTTATTCAGAGAATCGGGACTAATCAGGCTAGAGGTTTCTTCTCTACGCGAATACAGGAATACTCCACCAGCAATCATTGCCACAACAACAAACGCAATCAGGACCATTTGTAGTGTGGACGAGTCCTGAGTAGTTGCGGCAGGGAGAACATCTATCTCGATAGTAAACGATGAGGTTTCGATTACATCTTGAGTATCGGCGATGCTCACGACCAAGGTGCCATCACTTCCAGTTTGAGGCGTAAATCCTACCTTGAGAGTCCTGATCTCTCCGGGCATCAAATTCACAACAACTCCGTCGAGAATCAGAGGGTCCCAATCTGATGGTCCTGTGACCTGTAGAATATCCGAAACTTGTGAGTTACCTGTGTTCTCCAACTCTATCTGTATAGTCGTGGCATAACCTTGGTGGGCAGTGGCTTGACTGACTAAGTTCCAAGAGACGCTGTCTACATGCTGTACAAGCAGTGAAATCGGGTAACTGATCTCAACACCTTCGCCTTCCATAACTAGAGTGATTACCGGTTCAGATCCAGCCTCTGCAGATAGTGGAATCACTACCGTACACCATATCGTTGAGCTGGCTCCGGGCGATAGTGTAGAAGGGGCCGTACATGTAGAGGACCAATCCTCATCTGGGACCTCGAGTGAGGTGCTTGGCCTCCAAGTCGTAGAGCCCACATTCTCGATACTCCAAGCCAGATCGAATCCTAGCCCTCCAACAGGGTGGTAGGGTATCCCTAGAGGATGGTCCGCAGAGGTTCCGTCGGGAAGTGCTATCTGTTGGAATTGTAGTATTGGAATAGCCCCTGAGAGTACATTCAAAGTTCTGTTCCAATCGAATGAGAAGCCATCTTCCGTAGCGAATCGAATCTCCAGTTCGCCACTGACCGCAGCCCCGTTTCCTTCGAGTACTAATGAAATTGTAGTTGAGTCCCCAGTGGGCACAGTAACCGCGTCAAGTCCATCGGTTACAGTCCATCCACCTGGGATGGTCCTGAGGTATGGTTGCAACTCAAGTAGACGATTTCCATGGTTGGTGATTTCTAAATCAATTTCGAGTGTTGAATCAGGAGCGACTTCTTGCTCGGCACCTCCTGAGTTAGGAGTTGTGCTGACTTCGTCAATATCCATTACTACCAGAGAAATATCCTCACTCCAAGAGTCGGAACTAACGCGAGAATGGATAATCAGTGCGGCATCAAACACGCTTCCAGCCGGAATCATCGCTCCGGGTGGATTTATCGTGATGTCGATTGTTCGTCCGGCGTCCTTGGCGAGAGTTCCTGTTGAGCCATGAGATGACCCAGAGAAGGTCCCCAATGAGTCAAGACCGAGGTGCCATCCAGATGGAGATACCAACTCGACATCGTAACTCTGCGCTCCATTTCCTTCATTGAAGACCAAAATCTGGAGATGTGTCGACTCTAGAGGACTGACTAGGAATTGATCGCCATTCATGACTATATCAACGCCTGCTAGAACTGGGACATCTAGGTAAATCGTCAGTTGCGAATTCACATTATTCTCGATGTCTGTTCCGGTAATCACCATTCTGTAAAGGCCAGGAGATGGGGACTCATGGTGTAGAACTGTTAGGCTAACTTCCTCAATCTCTGCTGGGTCCAGATTGAATGTGTTTGAAGTAAATGATGTGAACCAATTGTACTCTACTCCATCTTGGACTCTAACCGGGTCAGTTACTTCGATGGTAGCATTGGTCTCAAACAATGCCGTATTCATCAAAGATAGTTGCCATGCGGTTGAGCTGACAGATGAGTCGGATAGAGTAATCGTCTCCTCGAGTGCTGAAACTCTGACTCCAGGAGCGCTGACTATTATCGTTTCAACTAGGTAGTTGTTCGACTCAGAAACCTCCTCTACCAGTCCGCTTGGATCGATGTGGAATGTCAGTTCTACTTCTCCCTCTTGATCAGGAGTCCAATTCCATTCCAATTCTGTTGTCTCCCCAGGAGACATACTAATCTGATGCATTCCAAGCAATTCCGTATCAGCTCGTGCAATCACTGAGAGGTCTGCGATAGAGCCTGCTCCCTGATTCTTGACTTCTACAGAGATATCGATTTCCTCGCCTATTTGTGGAATTGAGGATGATATCTCAAACGAATCTTGAACGAATGTCGGGTCAGGAGTTAGGTCATTCACATTGACGCCGCGTACAGCCAAGGAGTAAGGTTGCCATGTTCTTCCTCCGCCGTGCTGGGCATCTCTCACTCGTACTGTCCATGTACCTGTAGCAGCATTGTCAAGCAGTACAACCTCGACATTGTTGACCGAGTCCTTCGTACCTCCCGTAACCGAGCGGCCATTAACGAATACATTACCCTTGTACGATACTTGTCCATTGGGAGAGATTACCTCGAGGTCGAGGTCGTTGCGTAGTTGAGTAGAGGAAGAGGTCGAGCCGGGATAGTCGGACCAAGTCAATACTACCTTGAGTGGTTCACCTGCTCTTGTCACATCGAAAGTGTAGTCGCTTGTCTGGCCGCTTGATAGTCGAGATCTATCATCAACAAAGATACCAACATCGCTGCTAGGAATCAATGAGTTGACAAGGTTCAATCTGCCCCATCCTTCATCGTCATTCGGAATGTCTCTGGTCCCCATATCTTGGGCCCCTAGAATCAACAGGCCCTTGATCAGAGAACCTTGTGGGGCGGGCCTGTTAGTAATCTCCATCAGATATTCTCGAACTAGTGCCGAGGCGCCTGCTGCTGCAGGTGTAGCCATAGAAGTGCCACTGTATTCGAGATACCAAGTGTTGCTCCATGACCCCTGAGCATTGTCGGCCTCCTGGGACTTACAAGACCTGACATAGTCTCCAGGAGCGACTATGTCTGGCTTGATTCTGCCATCGTCGGTTGGACCACGGCTACTCCAGTAGTACATCTCGTCTGGAGCGCCGCTGTAGCGGTTCTTGTGCCCACCAACTGTGATTACGTTCTTTGCGGTACCCGGAGGAGATACTCCCGAGTTTCGATCGTTTCCTGCTGCGAACAGAACTGTCATTCCTTGATACGACCAATATTGATCCCAAGTCGATGTTCTATCGTCAGCGTCCTCGGACTGTGTGGAGTAGCCGCCGCCGCCTGAGCCCGACCCCCAACTGTTTGTGTGTAATCTAGCCCCTCCATTGTAAGCAGAGTTCAGCATGCTGTTGATTCCGTAACTGTACAACTGGCCAGTATCATCGTCTTCCATTGCCTGGAAGTACAACTGTGCCTCAGGGGCAATTCCTTGGTAAGTTCCACTGCTGCGGGAACCATCGCCAAGAACTGTACAGGCCACATGAGTACCGTGGCCATCAGTGGTATCTGCTGTGGAGGAGTCTCCGGGCGTTACTGAAGTCAAGGCTGCAACGCGGCCAGAGAAGTCGCCATGATCGTCATCTAGACCTGAGTCGCCTACAGCTATCTTCTGACCGCTACCATTGAGTCCGGTGATGAAAGTGGTCTCGACAGTATTGATTCCCATGTGGTTCCTTGCCTGGTCATTGTGCAATACCAGAACAGGCATTGGTGCGATGTAGGCTACTGAAGGATGTCTTGTGATTTCATCGATATGCTCGATGCCAATCGAGCCCCAAAGCCTCCCCTGCTCCGGCGACCAAGGCTCTGTGAGCCATTTTGAAGCATCTAGTAATGAGTCCTGAAACCCAAGACCTGGTTGGTCTTGTCGAACCAGGTCTATATTTTTCCAACCAATTACTTCGACTGGAATTTCTCCTTCCACATTGATTAGTCTGAGTTCAGGATGAACGAGTAGAGCGGAGGGTACTTCATGCAAAGCAACGACTTCCTTCAATTCCGCAATCGAAGATAATTGGTCGGGCTGTGCTTGAATCAGGAATCCGGATGGAGGTATTGTCGAACGGATTTCTACATCAGCTGCTTCCAATATAGCCTGTCGGGCATCCCAGAGTCCAACTTGTCCGTCAACAATGGCGATTGAGAGATCGGAGCGGTGTTGAGCTAGCTCCGAGCTCATCTCGACTCCAAGTAGTAGTCCTGCCTCGGTGTAAACTCCGATGCTAGAGTCGGCTCGATTGGCGCGAATGTCCTCAAATCCGTCATAGAATGTGGGCGCTCCAAGATCCTGAATGCTGTCAGGATCCGGGGCTATCTCGACTCTCTCAGGAGTGTATCGCAACATCTCTTCGTCTGATGTGGTATCGTAGGACAAAGGCGAGTAGGATAGCAGTAGTACTGCCAAAACGAGTACCACTGAGCGTTTCTGCATGTGTTTCGCCTGAGAGGGGCCGATTTGAGCGTATGGGTTCTACGAACCCATGACGAGTCATCTGTCTAGAGGATGTGGAAGGATGACCTGTCGAAGAATAGTTGCATGGTCCACTCGCCTACATTGTGAGTCCATCTCTCACTTCTCTCACCATCATAGGAGTCGTAGTAGAGGATGATCTCAATGGTGTAATTTTCCCATACGGATTCGCCACCTATTTGCAGTTCTAGTTCATCACCAGCGATTGAAGAGTGGGCTGCAAGAGAATCTCTGGAGAAGTCTTGTCTGGCTACTTCCAAACCATCTGAATCGATGAAGCGTATTGTCAAGTCAACATTCTCAATTGTCCTACTTCCATCGTTACCTAGCTCAACGAGTACGACATGACCAGGTCCCCCTTGACGATACACAATATCGACGGCGACCCTGTCATAGGGAACGACCCATGTGACAACAAACAGGGTAGCAACAAGCATTAGCAAGACAGCAATCGAGGCAAAAATTACTCTAGTTGGAGAGATGTATTTACTAGCGCTTTCCTCTATCTTCTCGAGAACCTCATGAGCCAAATCAGCATCAGGATCAGTGTCTTCCTCGCTCTGGTTCTTGATTCTCTCCATCAACCCCATTCAGTCACCCCCAAGAGTTGTTGCTAGTATAGTAAGTACTGCCGACGAGAACGGTTCCGCTACCATCAGATGCTTGTTCGAGTCGCCCATTCCAGGTACCATATTGAGCATTGAGAGGTCGGATGCCATGCCATTAACGCCCAGAGTAGTACCGGTCGGTAGACCACCCGAGAACTGAGCGTCTAGGAGAACTCCTCTCAAATCAAATTCTGTATCCTCTACGGTGGCAGATAAACGAGCAGATGCAATAATCCTACCTCCTTGAACATCATCAATCTCTATGACGCTGTAATAAGGGCCCAATAATTCTCGAACATTGATTGTCGCTCGTTGCAGGTTCTCTCCTAATACTTCGAGCTCTTCGAGAACAACTGGAGGGGTCGCAGGGATGTTACTCATACGGACATACAATTTCTCGACACCTTGTCCTCCAGATCGAATCGATAGGCCATATGAATCGGTCATCTTAATCGACATGAAGTCAGTAATTCCCTCTGCTAGGAGAATCACATCTCCCTTCCTATTGATTGCCTTCCCATAGGCCTCGATGTATAGTGAGGCTCCCTCCATTGAGGCCTTGAATTCCAAGGTAGGTGAGCCCTGGAAGGCAAGTGTCTTGGTGATGTCAAAATCAGTCGATGGTTCTGTACTTAGATTGATCCATCCTGGGATGTTAGTTAGGAAAACTGTCGCTGGCCACCAAGCCGAGTCTAACCATTGCATCTGTTGCAGCATCATCGAGCCTACAGCGGTTCCTTCTCGGCGGTAAATCTCTGGCACGAACATATCAATGGAAATTGCAGTTCCAATGCTAGCTTGCAAATCAACGGATTCAGGAATGTCCTCAATCATAACCTCGGTTCTGCTACCAGCAGCCCTGTCGATAAGTAGAACATGAACCCAATCCAGTCTCTCGGACAGGACATAATGAGTAGAAGTAGTAACTTCGGTAATCTGTCCAACAGAACGAATCTCAAATAGAGCATCGAGTCCAAGATTGGTAGATGACCCAATAGTTAGACCTTGCAGAGTGAGGAGTAAGTCTTGGCCATTGATTCCATAGAAGTGAACCATTAGCTCACTGTGTCCAGGTATCCAACCCTGCATTCCGATTGCGATGTACCAGTCCTCTCCCTCAGGCTTCATCTCTCTTGTCACAGAGAAATCAATTTGAGGTGGTAGTCCGGGCATCCAGACTCTTAGATAGAATCCATCTGCGATGCCCGAAGGCGCTGCCCGTAGAGCAATCCCATGTACCCATGTAGGTGCTACAACCGATCCGTCACCATGCCATGCCTCAACTGCCAAATCGAATGAAGAGTCAGCATCTAACATGATACCGAAGGAGAAGTCCTGCTCAGACTCGGAGCCAGTTGAGATATCAGAAGTAACTCCGGCTAGAACGCTGTTCACAGAGCGCCCTAGGTCTGCTATCCCACTGATGAAGAAAGCAACTCCAGAAAGGCCGTTGGAAGCATTGAACTCGGGCACGTCTAGGCTCGGTCCAGAATCAGAACCGGTCGGAATCTGAACTCCGATAGTGGAAGGTAAAGGATCGATTGAGCCTACTACTGAAAGTTGTTTACCACCCATTGTAGGTGCGTGACTGACATCAATTCCCAGACTCTTTGTTCCGATTACAGACATCTGAGCTGTGCCCCTACCTGCTGGTCCTGATGCGCCCTCTTCTGTGGGGGCGGTCCAACCTATGCTGCTCAATCCAGTAATCCTTGCAGAAATTGTGGAGCTTTCGGTGACCTGATCATGATGGAACAGGAAGTGGTCGCCACTCATTGTAACGGGATTGGATGAATTAGTAATTTGAGCCTCGATTGAAGAAATTGGAGTTTCGGCGGACCATTCGGTAACTGTACCAAAGGTGGTTGTGAAAGAGTTGGGGACTCCGATTATTCTCGCAGCCTGTCTTTGGTCACCGTCTAAGCCTGCGTAACTTATCGATTCGATACTAGTCGAGGCCTGATATTGGATTCCATCTGGATTCACATAGACAGAGAGATTGTCCGGGATATCACTGAGAGTTAATGATTGGAATGACAAGTTCTCAATGCTACCAGTAGGGTGTTCGATGTAGGTGAATGCGAAACTCTCGTCTGATGCAGTTCGAAGCATAGCAGTCTGTTCGTCTAAAATATCATCATCGATTAGTGAGAAGGCAGAGATTCCACTGAATCTGAGGCTAGCAGCTACTGGGGCGAGAGGTTCAACTGGGCCGTTTTTTCCTTGAATAAGATTGAGGCCTCTGTCTTTCGAGAGGAGTAGATGGTCGCCAGTTGCGACTGGATGGTCGCTAGATCCAATCTGTACCAACAGACTGGTCAGAGGCATATCTTCTCTAGTGACTAACCAATTGTCAGTTAGAAGGAGATGTATGGTTCTGCCCTCAAGGCCGCTGGCCCCATCAACGCCTCCGCTGATGACATCGACCACCGCGGAAGGGACATCATTCAGTATGGTTCCAATGTCCAAGAATAGATCGACTATGTTGATCAGAACATTGTCCATCACCTTCGATACAAAGTCGAGATTATCCTGGCTATCGAATTCGCTATCGCTGTTGCTACCGCCTAACTCGAATGAACCGTACAGAACTAATGCAGTAGGTATGTCCCTAGCATCGATGTGTATCTTCCTGTGATCTTCATCTACTCCCTGTCTAGTAAACCATGAATCGTAGTCGAGTCGTTCGATTGATTGTGCTGAACGAAGAAGAATCAGCGTCTTTGGAGGGTTGGCAGGATTCACCGGCAATGTAGGGTCGTCGACATTCTGACTGGTATCTCTAGAGAAGTTCTTGATTCCAATGATAAATCCTAATCTGTCAGGTAATTCTCCTGGCAGTTCTGACTGAGAATCATCAGAGCCGAGCATTCGGAAAACTCTCTCTATCTCACCTTCTGATAGAGACCCTTCTGGCATCCCCCTGAGCCAACCTAGCGAATCTGTAGTATTTCCATAGGAGCCATCGTCAGATTCCTCAGGAGGTAATTCAGATCTGTCCTCATGGAAGTGGATATGCAGGTCTGTTCTCTCATCTGCCCAGTACTCAATTGTGGTCAGGCCTCTCTCTCCGTCGACTAAGTTGTTCTCTGGGAGGACGCTGTCGGTTCTGATTACAACCTCAATCTCCTCTGGTATTACCACAGCCTGTCTATTTGGATGGAATGATAGTTCGATGTATGCTAACTCCCACAGTTCTCTAACACCATTATCATCAGGAGGTGAGAAGTGCAGATATCCGAAACCTGCCGAAACTCCGCAATTGATGTCAATGTGAGAGGCAAATAGTAACTCGTCGGGAGAATACCGTTCCGGGCAGTCTCCTCCTCCTGGATTGGTAATCTCAATTGCATAGGGTGCTGAAATAGAGGCGAAGGTGATTCCGCTCTGATCTGCTCCGGGATTGATGATTCCAAGAGTCAACGCCTGAATTAGAGAAGTCACTAAGTCGATGCTGGCACCTGAGATATCGAAATATAGCCTTTCTATTCCTATCCTCAAATCGAATTCCTCTGGCGGATTGGTGAATTTTGAGTCTACTACCCAGATGTATGTCTCTCCATCTCCAAGTGCTAGTATTGAGTCAGGGCCCGAGTAAGCGAAGGCTTTGATTAAAGATACTGACAATGTATCCAGATGTTGCCAATCAGGGTCATTGATGCTGGAGTCAAGAACCCTGACTGAATATGAAATTCCGGGTTCCAGCCATAGAGTCCCTCCTTCAACACCCCAACCCCCAAGGAACTCCCATGCAATCTTGAGGCCGACCTCTATGTCGTCGTCGCCGTCATTATCGATGTCGACCTCATGCAGAAGAGGTTCGGAGTTGATATCTAGCAATGAGAGAAGTGAGGCGGAGAAACTGACAACTTCGAATTTCTCAACAGTATTGCCCTCGAGATCAGTAAATTCAGTTCGAATCACATAATCGGTGATGTTGACTATGGTCTGCCAAATATTCAGGACCTGTCCCGGTGCGTCCTCTTGGTTTGACAGTAGTTCGTAGGTGCTTGGATGGACTGGTTCAGGCGGTGAAGTCTGAACCATACTGATTCCATCAGTAACTGAATCTATGGCTGAGAGAGGATCTGAAGAAGAAACTGGAGTTACCGAGTTGCTGACACCCTCGATTATTGGCCTTGCTATCTGGCCAACAGAATTGCTGTCAAGCATCTCCTCTCTGGCATCTAGGACACTTGATAGTTCATCGAGGATACCAAAATCATCAGATTCGAATCTTGCCTCACCACTCACCGCTGACATCGGAGAAAGAGTGGGTAAGAGTAGTAGAGCGACGATGAGAACAGTGTGTGAGTGACCGGTGCTAGGAGCCCTGCTGACCAACCTGACAGCGTCACTGCTCATGTTCGCACCTCCTAGAGGTGCGCTAAAGGGTATTGCCCTGCGTGAATCGATAATCTAGCGATACCGGCGAATGGAGTTCAGTCGAGCGAGACTGATTCAATGGAACCGCAATGAGGGCATTCTGTCCTAGCGGCATCTACTCCAGGAGGCATCGTAACCTCGAACATCTCACTACATGATGAACAGTTCTGGCGAACTGTCCTATCCGAGTTTTCTGGCTCCTCTGGGGTTGTTTCTTCCTCGCTTGGCTCCCAATTGGATACTTCTTCTGCGGCGGTCTCCTCGTGAGAATACTCGACCTCTTCTCTCTCAACAGCCTCGTCATCCTCGAATGCAGATAGAAGATCGCTGCTGATACTTGGAGTGTCGGAATCCGTATTTGGCTGCGATGATGTTTGTAACAACTCTGCTATGTCTGGATCGATCTCGGCACCATCATCATCGCCCATAGCAGAGGTAATTCCCTGAGTTGAGCCAGACATGCCGCTGGAGTAGTCTCCGAAGACTTGGGTCTGCGGTTGTTGCTGTGGCTCTGGCTGAGATACTCCGCCGTAGCCACTCCCCCACATCGCCTTCTGTTCATCTACAGAAGGAGGGGCATCAGTAGGTGCCTCTTCTTCGGATTCCTGTTCCGCTAGTATCGACGCCATTCTGCGGTTGGACAATATTCTCCAAGCAACTAGAGTGATTACAATCAGAGCTAGCAGTCCGCCACCTACCATAACTAGTAAACTGGTCAAGTCTGAATCGTCAGATTCTGAACCGCTGAGTACATTGACCAGTATCTCGAACTCCGAGACTAGGCCTGCCTCGTTCTCGATGCGGCAGACTACGGTTGTCGGCCCGGATGTATCGTAGCTCCACAAAACCGAATCTCCGAACTTGTCGGCATCATTTCCTGAGTCGCCATCTGAGTCAGAGTCGACCGAGTCATCTAGGTCCCAAGTAATCATCAGTTCAGGAGACTCTGAGTCGGAAGCATTCGCCTCAAATCGGAAGGTCTGTCCAATCTGTAGAGTAATCTCGATTGGATTATCTCCAATTGCAGGAGGAGTTGAGTCGTACAGGCTGATTGTGGCAGTGTCCTCAGACACTCTGCCTGAATTGTCAGTCGCTCGCATTGTGACCGTATGAGGTCCGGCAGAGTAGGTTGCATCGAAAGAGTGTGTGAACACCGTTGCTCCATTATCGTCCCCAGAGTGGTTCTCAATCAGAACGCCATCAATCAGCCACTCTATTTTATCGACGCCCCAGTTGTCAGTAACCTGACCACTGAGAATCACATCCTCCCCATATGTTCGCTCTAGAATCGAAGAGACACCGATGCTGACCTCGGGGTCAGAGATGTCCGCTACCTCAATTTCTTGGTATATGCTTGCGCTTCGAGAATCTGTTGAGACAACGGTGAGTCTGATGGTCACGGTAGTTGGATTAGCCCAGCTGACATTGACTACAGATCCGGTGTGGTCATCCTCGCCGTCACCGTCAGTATCCCAGCGGAATCCAGAATCAGGAATCTGATTGGAATTGTTCGGTGTCTGCCGGGCATCGAGCATCACAATAGAGGCGACATCAACTATGTCTAGTGAGACATCGGACTCGATTACTGGCTCTAGGATCGGTGTGAGTGAGAGCATCACGGTTACTGCAATCGATTCGGTTCCCGCTCCTCCTCCAGCAGGTCCGGCTCGATTGTCTACTATCAAGTACAGATCATCTCCTTCGTAAGTCTCAGTTGCAAGCCAAACCATGTCCCTTTCTTGGGTAATGAGCAGCATGTCAGTTCCCTGAACGCGTGATGCTGCAGTTCCCCCTTGCTCGTAGGCCTCGACTTGTGATGCCGTCATCAGGAAGACATCGGGGGCGCCTTCCATTGTGTTGGCCTCCATTCTGACCTGTGTCCCTGTATCAACCACAAAGGGACCGTGTAGAATTGAGTGCTCTCCAGGGCTGAGTCTGACGATAGTGTCGGCTAGAGTGAAAGGTCCAGGCGTTACAGGGGATGAGTCCAGAGTAACAGAGGCGGCTGAACCGCCCTGCGCGCCATCACCCAAATCTTGAGGGTGGGCCAAGTTGTCGATTACTAGATACCAGCGAGTTGGATCTCTGTCGTTAGGTACGGTCCAATGCCAAGAACCAGTGCCGTTGAAATTCTCGAAAACTGAATTCCTCTCCCAGATTGCATCGCTCCTGTAGGACTGCTCGTTCTGATACACTGAAATTGAGTTAACCGAGAATAGCAGTATATCGATGCTTGAATCTGTAGTCAAATCGAAGGAGTGGATTTCTCCTGGTTGCAGTTCTCCCAAATCGACTCTGACACAGGATTGATCACCGACATTCCAGTTGGCTGGCATCATCGATAAGTCGGCATTGATGCAGGAAATCACTCCTTTGGGAGTGGCCTGTACGAGAGGGGCGCTACTGGCTAGTAGTAGGGCGATTAGGAAGGCAGTGGAGGCTCGGCGCACGCAGAACGGTTTGCCTTCTACTTTTGAATCGTATCGCAATCGCGTTCATCACATGCTCAAGCATTTCTTGCGCTATGAGGCCTTCCTTGGAACAGGTGTTGGGGGGAACCACCTGAGAATCATCACATCTCCAATTGAACGAATCCAATTCCACGGAATTGCAATGTGAATCCTGCCCTCTACTAAGTCGGCAGGTGGATCTGAAACAAACACATGGGTGCAGCGCCAGCCTTCAGTCTCGATGACGGTGTCGTGAACAGTTCCCAGTAGTCTGCCGTCCGGCAGGATGACCGGTAGGCCACGAATATCGGAAACCTGGCAATCCGCCATGGCCCGCGCCGATGTTGAACAGGCATCAACCTGACGGAAGTGAGGTGCTTACTTGCCGCGGTTTTTGTTGGCCTTTAGGCTGGGCCGGAGTTTCTCTGCTCCCTTGCCCTTGTTCATCAGACCACGCCCTCTCTTACCAGCGCTGGTCTTGCCACGGAAGGCCCTACCACTGTGGCTGTTACCACTTGAGACCCATCCGAAGTTCTTGTCTGACTTGATGACAGGGTGAGCCGGATCTAGAAGGATGACTTCGTAGAACTTGTTCTTACCGTCCTCTCCAACCCAATATGAATTCAGGACCTCGAGGTTAGGGTAGCGCCTGCTGACTCTTTCCTCAGCCATTCTCTGGATTGATTTGCCCATTGTGATCTTCTTGATACCTGCCTTGGAAGGCTTGCGCTTCATGTGGACCTTGCTCCTTCGCAGGCCACCACGGCGTACTCTTGTCCTTACAACGACAACTCCCTGCTTGGCCTTGTAGCCTACTCTGCGCGCGGCGTCTATGCGCGTAGGGCGGTCGATTCTCTGGTAAACCGGTTCTCTTCTCCAACTTGCCATTCTATCACGGCGGTAACGAGAAGGTAGTGATGCCTTCGGAGTCTTCCAAAGTGAACGGACATGCTGTTGTACACCCATACTATCTACCTCGCAGCGCGCCGCCGACCAAACTCTCCTTTATGAGGCTGCCCACATCACTGAAAGACTGTTTGAGTGAGTTATTGGTCCGCGCTCCCGGACTTGAACCGGGGACCCCCTGATGGCTGCCCACAACCAAGTGTTTCCAGTCTACAGTCAGGTGCTCTAGCCAGCTGAGCTAAGCGCGGTTATGCCTGTCGAGTGCTCTCCTGCTTATCTCGCTTTCCGGAGACCCCTCAATAATCGCCTTCATGGGTTGGTATAATCCCTCAACGGTTAAGAAGGCCAAGAACTGCACTTCGTGAAGTAGGCAGCAATGCCAGGGATGCATTCGGGGTAGGATGATGACAGGGGCGCCAGCGACCACAATCGATCAAATTCCGGATGGTAGGATACCTACCTCGTTGACTGACAAGGAGCTTGAGTCGTACGGGCCTCCAGACCCCAGAATCTTAGTCTGCGGATGCGGAGGCTCTGGCAACAACACAATGAACAGAATCACACACATTGGTGTAGAGGGCGCCACAACTGTCGCCATCAACACCGATAAGCAACACCTCGACCACACTAGGGCGATGCAAAAGTTGCTGGTTGGCAGGCACATCACCCGGGGTCTCGGGGCAGGGGGAGACCCGGTGATGGGCCGACGCTGTGCAGAAGCAGGTAGAGATGTCATCTCTAGAATTGTCAGCGGGGCTGACCTAGTGTTCGTCACCGCAGGCCTAGGCGGAGGTACTGGAACAGGTATCGCACCAATTGTTGCCGAGGAAGCCAAGCGCTCGGGCGCCCTAGTGGTTGCAGTAGTAACGACTCCATTCACAGTCGAGCGCAGACAGCGCATGCAAAGAGCTCTCGAAGGACTTGATTTGCTTCGCAAGGCAGCCGATGCAGTCCTAGTGCTGGACAACAACAGACTACTCCACTTCGTTCCCAACCTACCTCTAGATGAGGCGTTCAGCATCATGGACCAACTCATTGCTGAGATAGTCAAGGGAGTGGTTGAGACAATCACGCTACCTAGCCTGATTAACCTAGACTTCGCAGATGTTCGTTCCATCATGAAGGGCGGAGGAGTGACGATGATGCTCTATGGCGAGAGTGACCAGGGTCCCGAAGAAGTGGTACACGAATGTTTGAACCACCCCTTACTGGATATCGAGATCGACGGTGCCTCGGGTGCGTTGATTCATGTGACCGGTGGCCCGTACATGACATTGGAGCAAGCGAATCAGGTCTGCGAACTGATGACTTCGAGACTGTCACCGGATGCAAATGTCATCTTCGGAGCAAGGCAAGACCCTGCTTTCGGAGACACAATCAAGGTGATGTCGGTGATTACTGGAGTGGCAAACAGTAGGCTCGATGTCGAGATGATGAGTGCAGATATGCTTGGAGAGGCACTCAACATAGCCCGAAAGGGGCGCAGTACCGCGGAAGGCGGATTCCACAGATTCGACTGATGGCCTTCCAGAACGGGGGAAGCCTCAAACCGGACCCGTTGAAGCCGGCATCATGCAGGCAGGGCGCGTAGTGAAGGCATCAGGTCTCGTTCTCCTGATGGTTCTGTCAACTGTTGCCGCCCCCGCGAGCGCACAAGAAGTAGTTCAGGATCCCAAGCAGCCTTCGCCAGACAATCCGCACATGCACATTTACGGAAACGATGATTTGAGTCAGTGCTTTTCTCACTTCGATGGTAATGATACTACTGGTTCTTCTAGTGAAGGCTATGGAGAGGAAGTTTGGACCTCTCAGAACTCCCAAATTGAGATGGACTACACATGTAAGATGGAAGAATCATTCAAGCAAGACATGTATCTAGATGGAAATGGCACAATTGAGATATTACTAATTTTCCAGATTGATGCTGACGAGGGTGGATGTCAAGGCAATGCCAAGTGCGAGAATCTGAATCTCACTCTCTCCAAAGGCACGTTTGAGTTGGCCAGAGAAGAATTTCCTAATGTCCCTCTAAATGGTAATGAATATACTCTGAACTGGCAGATTCCAATTGACAATAACATGACTAGATTCAATAGAACTGAGGAGCCACAACTACGTGTAGAGTTCTCATACCCAGGATACAATGATGCACTCACTGGTTGTTTGTTTTTCTATTGCGGAGGAGAATTCAGGATGTACTATCACGACCCTGGAAATGATACTGCAGAAGTTGAGTTCCCAGTAGTCAATCAGACCATCCCCGGAGAGGGCGGTGGCGAGGGTGGAATCAGTGGAGCCGTATCTGATGCTCTACCTGGATTTGGACTAGTTGCAGGAATTGGTGCTCTTGCTATAGCAGCAGTTGGTGCTAGCAGATTCTCTCGTGAAGAGTGATTACAAGTCGCCTATAGCGACATCGGACTCTTCTCCACTTTCGAGTTCCTTGATTCTAACATTTCCAGCAGCCCACTCATCGGGCATCACCATCACTAGCCTTTGAGCGCCAGTTCTCTCGGCATGTCGGAAAGCCCACTTCATGCGCTTATCCTCGAGTACTAAGTCGACTAATCTTCCACTTGCCCTAAGTTTGGTCGCCACAGACATCGCGGCTGAGCGTAAATCCTCGTCGATTGCAATCACGATGTCTTGGTTGCCCGAGGGAAGATCAGGGACTAACCCCTTCTCGTTGAGTAGTTCCATGATTACCATATCGCCGAAACCAAATCCAGTGGCTGGCATATCGTTTCCGCCGAGACTAGATAGTAGTCTGTCGTACCTTCCTCCTCCGCAGATTGCTCGTAGTTTACCGGCACGATCGTGTGCTTCGAACACCGGCCCGGTGTAGTATGCAAGTCCTCTGACGACTGATGCATCGAAAGCAATCCAGTCTGCTATGCCGTAAGCATCGACTAAATCGAATAGCGTTGCCAATTCTGCCACAGCCTCACTGTCTTCACCGAGAGCAGAGGCTAGAGAGTCCAAATCCGATAGACCCAATGTAGACTGGATTACTGCGATTGCATCTGAGTTGAGTCCTTGCTCGGAGAGTTGTTGCTCGACAGTCTCTGCTGGCAACTTGTCCATCTTGTCGACGATAATACAGGTGGCTGCGAAAGCGTCACCTGAGATTCCAAGAGATCCTAGCACCTCTTCGAGCACCTTGCGGCTGCTGATTCGGATTACAAGATCATCAGCATTCAGGCCTACTCCTTCGAAGAATGAGACTAGCACCGATAGTAATTCAGCATCCGCTTGGATTGCATCACTGCCCCAGATGTCAACATTCCATTGATAGTGTTCGCGTCCGCGTCCGCGTTGTGTTCTCTCATAGCGCCAGCACTGTGGGATTGAGAACCACTTGATTGGAGTAGGTAGTGCTCCTGCTCTAGCCATGACCATACGAGCGAGGGATGGAGTCATCTCGGGGCGAAGTGCTACACTGCGGCCACCCTTATCCTCGAAGTTGTAGAGTTGCTGAGTAATCTCCTCGCCCTGCTTGCGAGTATACAATTCCTCGTGCTCGAGTACTGGTGAGTCGTACTCCTCGAAGCCGTGGCTGCGTGCGGCTGATTGGAAGTTGTCGAACAGCCAATTGCGTATCCGCATGTCTTCGGGATAGAAGTCCCTAGTGCCTCGAACGCCTTGGGTCACGGCCGCGCCACGAACAAGCCCACTTCAAGCCCTACGCCGTTCCTTGTACTGCTCAAGCCGTTCTTTGCGGGTGATGCGGCCGTCGGACAGTGGGAATGCGAACATGCGCAGAGCGATGAAGGCAAGGAATCCGAATGCGGCAGTGTTTGCCGCCCATGAATACAGATGATTGTAGCCTAGAGTGTCGCTGAAGTAGGCAATTGAAGCTGTTGAGAGTGCCCATAGAACAGCGTAAATGATCATCATCACATACAGACTCTTGCCGTAGCTAGACTTTGACTCGAAGGTCAGCCAGCGATGCAGGAAATGCGCCTGCCAGGAGCTGATGAAGTAGGCGATAGCCCACGCGCTAGATGCTCTCCATCGCTCGATTACGACCATGTCGTAGAGCCAGTCATAGATTAGGAAGAAAACTGCGACATTGATGCATCCTACTGCACAGTAGGTCGCATATTCACGGATTAGTTTGCCCCATGGGTAATCTTCACTCACCAGCATGCAACACCTTCCATTCCGCCAGCACTCATACGAGATCAGCTTCAATGGTTGCCATCGTGTGGCTGCGCTTCTCACCGTACTCGTCTACGAAGGTCTCAGGTAGGCTCTCTCCGGCGCCAACGACGAATGGATCGTCTCCACCCGGCAGCATGTCGATTGGAGCATCGGCGCCCTCGGGAACATTTCGATATAGAGGTCGAGGTTCAAGTTCGTAGTCACCCGACAAGACATAAAGCGGCCACGGCGAATCTGTCGTTGGAATCATTCGATTAATCAGGACATACTTGTTGAGTGAGATGAACAGGAATGCAGTAACTCCCCAAAACAGCAAGATAATCGAGATGCCATGGGGGTTGGTCGGGTTCCACGGGTCGTGGACATTGGCTAGCAAGTCACCAAAGTAGGAAAGCATCAGGACTCCAAACATGAATGGGAAACCGATGTACATGATTACATCCCACCAGCGGCCAATCCACCAGTCGTTATCTCCGGTGTTAACGAAGTCGTCACGGAAGGCCGAAACACCGTTCTCAACATAATCGCCCATAGCGAAGCCCTCGCGATCATTCTCTACCTGCCATGACTTGTATTGGCTCCAACCATACTTCCAGATACTGTAGGCGATGAAAAGACCGCTAAACATCAGACCGTATCCCCAGATGTGATCCTGGACCTCAAGGAATTGTGGGAATGCGACTCCTGTTGATTCGTCTACCAGAATCCAGATTGCAGCACTTGGGAGTCCAAAGAGGAAGATGGCCACGCTAGTGAAGCCGACTGCCTGCGAGCGATCCACTCCGTGATCGACGAAATTGCGCACACATAGTTCAACTGTCGAGATCATGCTGGTCAGCGCAGCGAAGGAAAGTGCCATGAAGAACACAGTAACCATCAGAAGTTGAATCGCTGGGCCACCTGGAGCCTTTGCGAAAACCTCTGGAAGAACTAGGAAGGTGATTGCAGAACTTCCTCCGCCAACAGCACTCAGTGGGTCATCAACAACAGCGAATACAGCCATCATCACGGTCAGACCAGCAATAATCGAGATGCTATTGTTTGCAAGACACATTGTAGCAGCGTTCAGAGTAGTGTCCTCATCCTTGCGCATGTACACTGAGTAGGTGATTGCCATACCCATTCCAGCAGAACAAGACCATGCTGACTGAGATAGTCCGTTAATCCAAGTCTCGGGCTCAAACAGGTATTCTGGTTGGATGCTGAACATGAAGACGAAGCCATCTAGTGTACCGTCCTCGAAGTCCATGACGAAAGCAAGGAATAGGGCTGTGAACAGCAGAACGAAAAGGGAAGTCATTAGGTATACGTTGGCCTTTTCGATGGCTTTCGCACCCTTCCAAATCGCAGCCATAGTAATCAAAATCGCAATGCTCTGGAATAAGATGACTTGGCTTGGGTCCTGCAGGAAGTTGTTCCATACATCGGTAGTATCGACCTCTTGGGTCAGGCCACCACGAATTGCTGTTTGGAAGTAGTTGATGCACCATCCTGTGACAACAGCGTAGTAGAATCCAATTGCTGTCGAAATCCAAGCCGTCCAGAGTCCCATCCAAGCGAACTTTGGTCCAGCGAAGATACGGAAGGTCCCTACCGTCCCGGTCCTACTTCGCTTTCCCAAAGCGAACTCAGCGATAATTAGCGGAACTGACCACAGGAATAGGAAGATGAGCCAAGGGACGAGGAAAGAGCCTCCTCCATTTGCTCCTACCATTCTCGGGAAACGCCAGATGTTACCAGTTCCAATAGCAGCACCAATAGTGGCGAAGATTAGTCCCAATCGACCGCTGAACTGATCAGAGGATTCTTCGGACTGAGGGTTCATTCTAGATCCTCCGGCAAGCCGATGACGCCACGTTCATCATCGAACATCGCTCGGAGAGTTAGTCCAAGACCTCCCCAAACAAAACTGGCTATCACGAGAAACATCATCACTGCAAGTAAGGAAGAGCCGAAAGAAGCCCTGTAGGGTATTGCCAACTCGTAGTAATTACCACCCTCCTCGACCGTTGGATAAGTGAATGGGAAAGCCCCGTTCGTCGTACCTAGCATTGCCTTATACTGAATCTTACCAACCGAAGTTTCCGGCAGAGGGATGTGACTTTCCAACATCGTTCCATTTGTTCCGTCTAGCAGAATGCACCGCTCATCAATCAGCATGAATGGAGATTTGCTCCAAGCCACATCAATCCATTCTGTAGGGCCATAGTCGTTCTGCTGCCTATTTGGTTCTACGAATCTCCACATCAGATGAGTCCGGTTGATGTCGGGTGTGAATGGGAAGGCGTTGTCTAGACACATGCCGATTGGAATGTCTCCCTCTGATGGAACAGTGACATTTCTAGGATCTTCAAGCCATTGGGTTGCGGTTGTGTTCTCGATTCCAACTATGGCACGGTATCTGGGGTCATCCGCAATCTGAGCCATGTAGAATGGAACTCCAAGATTCCTGACAGCGACGTGAGCAATATCCTCGGGATATTCATGGAATGCGATGCCAATCTCGATTGTATAGCAGTATGAGTTGTGTACTCCATAGTGCCAGTCGCAGAAGTCACCAGTAGTCGGGTATAGCTCGGAAGATTGCATCGGAGCATAGGCGGTCATATCTCCCATGACATTACCATGGTACACTAGATACTCGTCATCGGGGGTGTAGCAGTTCGTGCAATGCCCCCATGGCCAAAGCACGAGTTCCGAGTAGGAATGCCATGTCAGTGTCGATTTGAAGTCGGAAGCCCCGTCACCATCATCGTCATTCATCTCAGTCATGTCTTGGATGAACTTTGTCTCAGGCTCGCTGTTTCCTCCCAGCCAGTCCTCATCGATCTTGCCGTCGGCATCGTCATCTTTGCCGTCTACATGATCCTCGTTGACCAAACCATCTCCGTCATTGTCTTCGTAGTTGACCGGTCCATTGTAGACATCGTTGTTCGGACCTCCTGCATAGCATGTCCCGGGGAATAGTGGTCCTGTTGCTCCCAAAGGTGCGCCCCACTCAAACTGGTAGTTACGATTCAGATCAACACCGTCACAACTCGAGTCTACCTCTTCGTCGATATCGGGTAAAGGAGTAACGCCAGTGGCGGTGTTATCTCTCAGGTTCTTCCTCCATCCGCTTCGGTAGCAGTTCTCCCATGCTGTGGGTCCGCAGTACTCTTCCATATCGTATCTGACACCATCAGTGTTCAGCATTGGAATTAGATAGATTTCGCGAGTGTTAACTAGGTCAGTAATGAACTGCTCTGAGAAATCCTCGTCAACACCGAGATCACCTGGTCCGCAAGCGATTCCGTCGCCATTGCTGTCCTGATTGGTGGCATTGAGTAGGGTACAATCGCCATCATTGTCTATTCCGTCCCAGCCATCCTCGTCAATCAGGCCGTCTCCATCATTGTCTATTCCTGCCTTGCCATAGTAGTACGCAATGGTCTCAAGGAACATCATTGGAACTTCAAAGGACATCCACTCTCTAGCATGGTGGTTTCCAACCAGCATTACATCAGGACGGTCGGCATAGTTGCCGTCATCATCGTTGTAGGGATTGTACTCGCCACCATTGACATTCCCGGTAATCTTCATCCAAGGGCTTGGATGATTGTAGTACCAGCCCTTGTAGTCGTCAGCAGTCATCTCATCGCCGCGAGCATTTACTCCTCCGAGCAAACCCTCGTGGTACTGCAAGAAGTCAGGATAGAAAGCAGCAAGATTCTGCATTCTCTCCTTCATCGAGAAGTAGGTGTGGTACTCTCGGAACTGGATTTGGTCGACATTGCTGTGTGCAGGTGCAACTGAACCCCAGGGGAAGATTTGGAAGGCATACTCGTCAGACCAAATATCCTCAGGAGCGTAGCCTGCCTCGGAATCCTGAGCTCCAACCGGGGCAATCAGAGTAGCTGGAGCGAGTAGTGAGAGTAACAGAGGGAGTAACATTGCAATAAGTGGGATGCGCCTCTCCCTAAGCCCGATTGTGTCTTCATTCGACATGCTAACGGGTAGCCGAGAGTATGTTCGGTATTCAATCCCTCGCTGGCCGGCCCATAGGGCCGGGGTTGCCTTTTTGAGGAGGGCGTGCTCGGGCTGAGCATGAGCGTACTAGGAATTGACATGGGCGGAGAGGCCGAATTTGGTGCATTTTCGCAAGGAACTGCAACAGTTCTAGCTCTCACCGTATTGCTTAGTGTGGGTGCAGGGATTTTCTCTCAAAGGATATTTTTCCCTTGGTTGATGGATCTGTTTTCAAAGACTGAGCGAATTGACGGGAAGGACTTGTTTGCCCCTAAATCACTGGCTTGGATGGTAGGACTTCTGGTAATGTGGCAGTCACTGGATTGGCTATTCATGAATGAATCAGATTTGGTCTGGGATGCTGACCTAATGACTAGGGTGATGGATTACTCCAGTGCTGGCTTCATCATTCTGATGCTGTTTGCAGCATACAGACTGGTGGACTATCTCGATGCTTTCATCGTCGTCGAAGGTGACGATATGGCGGCTAGACGCTCGCTTGCTAGCGTCGCTGAATCAATCGGTAGACTCGCAGTGGTAATAATCGGTTTCTTCGTAATCGCTGGACTATTCGGAGTCAACCTAAACGGACTGATTGCTGGTTTGGGGATTACCGGCCTGGCACTGGCTCTGGCAGCAAGGGATTCAGTGGCCAACGTATTCGGTGCGATTTCAATCATAATCGATCAGCCATTCAATGTAGGAGATTGGATTATCGTCGAAGATATAGAGGGCGAAGTAATCAATATTGGACTGCGCACAACCATGCTCAGGACAGGCAACGATACAATCGTCACGATTCCTAACTCGAACATCACCAACTCACCTGTTGAGAATTATAGCAAGCGCAGATTCAGACGGATTCGTCCTACATTCGAGTTCGAAGAGGGTAACGATATGGACGCTCTCAGGAAGTTCTGTGATGTTCTGTGTGAGCAGGTTCTAGCAGATTCAAGGTCAACTAAGCAGGAGGATTCGTGGGTCAAAGTGACTCAGGTACTACCTTCCAAGGTCACGGTATCATGCAACTTCTACTGTCCTTCCTCTGCCAAGATTCAGAGGGAGTTTACTGAGGATATTATCATCATGGCTCGCTCCAGAGGCGAAGAGCTTGGACTCGGCTTCCATGAGCCGAGGCGTAGAGCACAAATGTAGGTCTTCTAATGGCTCGCCTGATTTTGATTCGGCACGGCCAGTCGGTTTGGAATGCTACCAATCGATTCACGGGCTGGACAGATGTGGAGCTCTCAGAGAAGGGAGTAATGGAAGCGGAAGAAGCAGGAAGGCAACTATCTGGTATTCGCATAGATGTAGTGCACACTAGCGATCTCATCAGGGCTCAGAGGACTGCGGAAATAGTGATGCAGCAAAACGAGTCTTTTGGAGAGACTATTCCTACACATTACGATTGGAGGCTCAATGAGCGTCACTATGGCTCTCTGCAGGGCCTTAACAAAGCCGAGACTGCAGAGAAGCACGGGGCTGAGCAAGTACATCTCTGGCGTCGCTCATTCGATGTTCCACCGCCAGAAGGAGAGAGTCTTGAGATGACTGCTGAGAGGACGATTCCATACTTCACCGAGGAGATTCTTCCTGACCTAGAAAGTGGCAAGAATGTTCTCGTTTCAGCCCATGGCAACTCGCTTCGCTCGATTGTGATGCATCTCGAAGGCATTAGTCCTGAAGATATCGTATCGCTAGAAATCCCAACTGGATTGCCTATGTTCTACATCCATGATGAGAACGGTACAGTTAGGGTAGATTCGTTCTAAATCATCGAGAAAGGTCGCTCTGGTGGCGGCGACATTCTTCGATACATGCGCATCAGCAAAGCGCTTGTGCCGATGAAAATCAAAGGCAATACTACCTCATCTAGAGTCCAAGGGAATGTCCAGTATAAAGTCGCTAGACCGAAGAAACCGGCCATTGCAGAAAGGGCCCCGAAGGTGCGATTACTGAACATCTTCTTCTGATACGATTGGACATATCTCAGAATCTCCACGGCGGGTTGGGGGGCTCCTGATTGATGCGAGGAGGCTTCGAGTACATCCATCAGACATTGCTCATATTCCCAGATTGCAAGTCCCCCTCTGTGAGAGTAGAATGAATCATCAGTAGACCACTCAGCAGGAGCAGTTGACTTCCATCCCTCAATCAATGCCAGACGGAGTGGCATTAGTTCAAGCTTGGAGCCTGAATTGTGATGCAAACGAGATAGGTCGTGGGCAAGAGATGCTAAGTCTCGCATGGCGGGAAACTCACAAACAGGTGGCCTCAAAGCATCTGCGAGACGAGTTCTTCCAATTCTGAGCGAGTCCCCGCAGATATCGCTGAATCTAATATCCATGAGACTCAGAGTGCAAGGCTGGTCCTTTGAATACGGGGCTCGCCACAGGAAAGTAGCCCTCAGAGTCTCTTCTAGCCACTGATTTCTAGCGTTCCATCTTGACTGATCGGAAGGAGTTATCCTAGCTTCTCCCGCCTTGGTGTGATATCTTCCAAGCACCATTCCAGCATTTCGTAACTCATCTTGGGCCGACTCAGCATCATCTGCCGCTAATGCGTTCGTGATGATTCCTGCAGAGTTCTCGATATCATCTTCCAAATGTCTGAGAACAACAACATCTCGGCCTTCGAATGAATACCCTCCGATTGGAATTCTAGAGCCCTCTGGAGCAGCCTTCGCTCTAGCCCTAATTCTACCATCAGATAACCACGGTAGGAACTCGGCTAACCAAGTAGAGTCGGCTTTCAGTATGGCATTTAGGCCTCTTTCGTTCGGCATATTCTGTAGTGATGTTATCGAGCCCGGTTCGGGGACTTCTCCCCAAGCCTCCAACTTCTCTGTCAGATTAATCCAATCAACTGGTTCGTTCAACTTTTCAGGCTCAATCATTCTGGCCATCATTCCGATACCTGCGAATCGCAGGGCTACAAAACCAGGAGGCGCCTCTTCGTCCGACTCAACCTGAGTCATTGCAGCAGGTCTCCAAGGCATTTCATCAACAGACATGGCGCGTGCCCCAGGGGCACGACGTAGTAGTGGGTTTCATTGAATCGGTCAAAGAAGCCTTGAACTCGACCCTCGACCGAAGCACATGGGTGATGCTGAGTCAGACATTCCTCTAGCCGTCGACATGGATGGTACTCTGATACTCTCAGACATGAGTGTGATTAGTGCCAAGCGAGTGATTGGCAGGAGGCCTTGGATGATTCTTGGAGTTCTATTCAAGGAGATCATTGGTAGGCGGGCACAATGGAAGAGAGATTTGGCTCGTAGACTCGATTTCAAGCCAAGCGAGTTGGATTATCACGAGGCATTTCTGGACTGGATTACTGCCGAACATGCACGAGGCAGGAAACTGCTTCTAGCAACTGCCTCCGATCGGCTAGTGGCCGAGAGAGTAGCCGCCCATGTCGGTCTATTCTCAGATGTCTTGGCCTCAGACGAGTCATTCAACCTGCGAGGTAGTAAGAAGGCTGAGGCGTTAATCTCAAAATTCGGAGAGAAAGGATTCGGTTACGCCGGTAACAGTTTCCACGATCTGCCGGTCTGGGAAAAGGCAGGACAGGTCGTTGTGGTAAACCCAGACAAGGGTCTTCTGGACCGTGTCGGAGAGGATGCGGACATCATTTTCGAGTAAGTCTGTTATGGCGACGACCTTTAGCGCAGAATAGTCTCGGTGGAGCGTGGGTCGCGTGCGCAAAGCCTTCGGAAGAAGGGTTGACCGGGTAGCCAAGTGGTTGCTTCGATTTCGAGTTATTTCTGTCCCGGCGAGTATGTTTGCCAACTCCAGTTATGCTTGGAGTTTCATCTCTCGTACCGACAGAATCCGTGCGAGTCGTCTTCGTGACCGAGTCAAGAAGGGAGAGTTGCCCCAGCACATCTCGATTATCATGGATGGAAACAGAAGATTTGCTTGGGGAAAGAATCTCGAGAGAGGTGTAGGTCACGCCCAAGGGAAAGAGAAGCTCAAGGAAGTCATGGATTGGATTCTCGATCTCGGTATTCCTTATTTTACAGTCTATGCCCTCTCTACTGAGAACCTCAAGGAGCGTTCAGAGGATGAACTCGAAGGCCTGTATGATCTGTATGTGGCAGGACTCAATGAGATTGCAGAAGACTCTAGAATTCACGAGAATGGAGTCAAGATACAGGCTGTGGGTCGGCTGAATATGTTGCCGAACAGGGTCATAGAAGCCCTCAAAAACGCAGAATCCCGTACTGCCGACTATTCAGAATTCTTGTTTACAATCTGTTTGGCATACGGTGGTAGAGAGGAAATTGTGGATGCGGTTAGGGATGTAGCAGTCGCCCACGCGGAGGGTGAATTGTCCGTTGAGATGATTGATCAGCAGGAGATCTCGAGTCGCCTTTACACAGCCGACTTACCCGACCCAGATTTGGTAATTCGAACAAGTGGGGAGGAGCGAGTGTCTAATTTCTTACTCTGGCAGATTGCCTATTCTGAACTACACTTTACAGATGTCCACTGGCCGTCGTTCAGTAAGGTCGACCTCTACGAGGCGCTTGAGTCATACCAAAAGAGGAGGCGTCGCTATGGGGAGTGAATCGTGCGATGCCTGCGGCCGTGATGGTTACAACAACCCTGCAGTTTCCGTAGACGCAGTCGCGCTTAGACAAGGAGAGGTGGATACTGAGGCCCTACTGATACGCAGAGGGGCAGAGCCGTGGAAGGGTAGACTAGGATTCCCTGGAGGATTCGTTGAGAATGGCGAGGATCCTGAAGATGCAGTACTGCGGGAGTTGGAAGAAGAGACAGGGGTCGATGGATTCGACCCTGTTGCATTGGCCATTCATGGAGCCCCAAATAGAGACCCAAGAAAGCATGTCATTGGCCTGTTCTATCTAGTTGATGTAGATCCAGATTCAGTACCTAGAGCCGGTGATGATGCAGCTGAAGCGTTTTGGGTACCATTGTCGGGCCTGACAGCCGAGGAATTGTCAGGTGACCATATCCGAATAGTCGAGATGTTGCGTGAGTAAGCCTATCACCTGTATTCCCCTCCGGGATTCATGAGCAGCAAAAAGAAAATCGACACTGGTGCAGATGTAATGGGGCCATACAGCCTTGGAATTACAGTCAAAGACCACATCTGGTTATCAGGACAGATTGACAACACACAAGACGGAATCGAGGCGCAGACTCGTGGGACTTTGGCTAAGATAGACGAACTCCTAGAGGCTGCTGGTAGCAGCAAGTACGACTTGGTGAAAGTCACAGTATTAATGACCGATATCGGAAATTACTCTGCAATGAATGAGGTTTACTCCGAGTGGCTAGATGATGCTATGCCTCCTTCCAGAGCAGCGTACGCAGTGCGCGATCTTCCTGGGGGTGCATTGATTGAGATTGTTTGTGAGGCTTTTCGCGGAAGTGGAAGTTAGTGGCTAGCGACGAGGGGAGGGGTGCGCCCCTTTTCACGCCTGTATTGGTTGTAGGGTGCATCATCGTCCTCGTAGGATTTGCAATCCGAGCTTCATTTGGAGTGTTTCAGATACCTATCGAAGATGAATTTGGATGGCCTAGAGCAGAATTCAGTCTAGCCATAGCTATTCAGAATCTTGCATGGGGATTCGGTGCCCCAATATTTGGTGCCTTTGCAGAAAAACTTGGGGATAGAAAGGCCATTGTCCTAGGTGCAATTCTGTATGCTCTTGGCTTGGTTCTAACAACTGGAGCAGAGTCTGCATTTGCAGTTCAGTTCTACGAAGTCTTGGTAGGATTTGGAATAGCAGGTACCGGTTTCGGAGTTATCCTAGCAGTCGTTGGACGAGCTAGTGCTCCTGAGCATCGGGCCATGAGTCTGGCCATCGCTACAGCCTCTGGGTCTGCTGGCCAGATTGTGGGTCCGACTGTAGCAGTATACTTGCTCGAAAGTATGGCTTGGCAATCTGTATTCTTGATATTCGCCGTCTCAATTCTGGCTGTGCTGGTATTGCTCCCCTTCATGCGGGCTCCAGAGAGGGCCAGTAAGGAAGAGATTGAGGAAAGTCTTGGAGAGATACTTCGTATGGCTATGAAGGATCCTTCCTACATGATGATCTTCGTCGGATTCTTCTCCTGCGGCTACCAGCTGGCATTCATCACCGCACACTTTCCAGCTCTAATCACCGAAATGAGTGCTCCAATTGATGGAACGGGTTGGTGCGGAGACCTAGGAATTGAGACTACAGCTGCATTGGGTGGTTTCGCGATTTCTGTAATCGGTGCTGCAAATATTGTTGGGACCCTGATGGCTGGATGGGCCGGTAAAAGATTTGGAAAGAAGTGGCTATTGTCAGGAATCTATGCTGGCCGCTCGATCGCAGCAGCGTGGTTCATCCTAACTCCAATAACCGCTGATTCAGTACTAATATTCTCATTCGCCATGGGATTCCTTTGGCTTGCAACAGTGCCTCTGACTAGCGGCTTAGTAGCACATATCTACGGGGTCAGATACATGGCGACTCTCTATGGAATAGTATTCTTTTCGCATCAAATGGGTAGTTTTGTTGGAGTTTACCTAGGAGGTGTGCTGTACGATATGTATGGTAGTTACACCACTGTATGGTGGATAGGGATTGCTGTTGGAGTATTCTCTTCATTGATTCACATTCCAGTCAAGGAGGAGCCTAGGCTGGGAATAAATGCGACTGGAATTGGTAACGCTTAGGTGTATCACCAATCAGCGCGATTCGTGAGCGTGTTCAAGGCGTACGACATTCGAGGCATCGCGGGGGATGAAATTACCCCCGAATTTGCCAATAGGCTAGGTAAAGCCGAAGCCACTCATCTCGATGTCTCTGCTGTCGCCGTAGCGAGGGACATTCGTGAATCGGGACCTGCCTTGC
>DAQX01000021.1:0-219 GCA_002503055.1 Euryarchaeota archaeon UBA86
TGCGCCGGAACCACTGTCGTTCCATACCTCATCGTACTCACTTACGGGGACGAATTCGAATTTCTCTTGAGTTTTAGCCGCATTATCGGTCGGGTGATAGAGTGTTGGTGCCGGATGTTTACCGCCGGGTGCGCCCGGATTCCCCCAACTGTCGACGGTTTCCCACCCGCCTTCACGCGGTGGAACTCCGATCTTTCCACCGGTATGCGCAGCATAGAG
>DAQX01000021.1:536-4229 GCA_002503055.1 Euryarchaeota archaeon UBA86
ATAGAGGACCCCGATTTTTGAGATGATCATCCACTTGTTCCACTCCGGACGTTGATGAGCCTTTCCGCAGTCTTGGAAAGCGATGAAAATCTCAGGGTTCTGAGTATGCTGGTAATGGCCAGCGATAGTGTCCCAGTGTCTATTCTCATGTTTGCCAGGCATGAACTCGTAGTTCCCGTTCACTTCCGAGCTTCCGGCTTGAGCGACGATTACATACGAGGGCATAGGTGCGGTAATTGTTGCAGATTCTCTTTGTCCTGCACCGCCCTGCTGCACGAACTGGATGTCTTCCCAGCCGCCTCTTGGCGCATGATCTCGGTTCCATTGTGCCGTGCCATCCTGCTGCGCACTCAGGTACTTCCCATGACAGGACTTCAAACAGACTACATTGTTACCGCGGTTTTCGACCGTGAACTCCTCCCAGCCACCTGGTGGTGCCTCTCTACGATTGATTTGTACGCTACCGTCAAGCTGTGCTGATAGGTACATGCCGTGAGCACCCTTGAGTGCAATCTTGCCATTGTGCCGCTGTTCTACTTGGAAGTATTCCCAACCCCCTCCATGGTCGCGATTCCATTCTGCACGCCCATCGGGCTGAGCGCTCAGATACTTTCCGTGGACGCTTCGGAGCGACACGGTTCCTTGCATGATTTGTCGTAAATAGAAGAGAATATGGATGTTGTTGAGGGGGTTTCAATACAAACAACTTCAATTGAATCGGGTAATACAACATGTTGTGGGAGGTATGTCCTTGGACTCATTGGACTGGCGGGAGCGCTTCGTCGAGGAAACGCCTGGAGACACTCTTTCGGGGGGTGGTCCTAGGCAGGTCCCCGGTGCTTGTTGGTCGAAAGTCGAACCTACTCCTGTTCCGAATCCGACTCTCAGACTATGGTCGGATGAACTGGCTGAAATCTTAGGAATAGAAAGAGGAGGGGAGGTGTTTCTTGGAGGTAACAGAATAGCCGATGGAATGTCCCCCTATGCGCAACGATACGGGGGTCATCAATTCGGAAATTGGGCCGGACAACTAGGGGATGGACGAGCGATTACATTAGGAGAAGTTGATACTGGTGAGCAGATTCTGGAATTACAGCTCAAAGGTTCTGGCGTCACTCCTTATTCTCGCTTTGCAGATGGGAAGGCGGTACTCCGTTCCTCGATTCGAGAGTTCCTCTGTAGCGAAGCGATGCATCATCTTGGAGTTCCTACCACCCGCGCATTGTCACTGGTCACAACGGGTGAAGATGTAGTGCGAGATATTCTCTATAACGGGAATCCTGCACCTGAAGACGGAGCGATTGTTTGTAGGGTTGCTCCGAGTTTCATTCGATTTGGGAGCTTTCAGATTCATGCAATGGATGGAAATAGAACTGCTCTGCAGGCTCTTGTTAAACACACTGTGAAACATCATTTTAACGGATATTCGGTGGAGGATGATGATAGTATACTAAAGTGGACAAAACACATCGCAAGAGAGACTGCTTTGATGATTGCACATTGGATGAGAGTCGGTTTTGTTCACGGAGTAATGAATACTGACAATATGTCTATTCATGGCTTAACCATCGATTATGGTCCCTACGGATGGATTGAGGACTTTGATCTCGGATGGACTCCCAATACGACCGACGCTGGGAGGAAGAGGTATAGATTTGGGAATCAGGCTGACATTGGAGGATGGAATATTGCTCGTTTTTTGGAGGCGGTTTCTCCTCTGATGGAAAAGCCTGAGAATCTCAACGATGTAATGGATGTTTACTATCAGGAATACCAAGAGGTTCATACAAGGATGTGGATGGATAAGATAGGGGTCGATGATTACAAACAAAATGAAATCGATTTGGTTGCAGACCTGATTCCGCTACTGGAGTCTTCTAATATCGATATGACGATCTTTTTCCGATTGTTGTCAAATCTAGAAGCCCCGGATGTGGAGCTGCTAAATTTCGCATTCTACTCTCCTGAGAAAATCCCTGTGGAGAAATGGAATAAATGGCTGAATAGATGGTGGGAGTGTACGAAGAGCGCACCAAATAGAGGGAAAATGAGGGGTGTTAATCCTAAATTTGTCCTAAGAAATTGGATGGCTCAATTGGCTATAGATGCCGCTGAAAAGGGAGATTATACTGTTGCGGAAGAGCTCCACTATTTGCTAAAATCACCATACGCAGAGCAGTCGGAATACGAATCTAAGTGGTTCCAGAAGAGGCCGGAGTGGGCTGAACACAGGGTTGGTTGTTCGATGCTTTCTTGCTCAAGCTGATTGTCGTCAGAGGAGGTTTTCTTCTACATAATTTACAGCGTTTCTGAAGATTGCCATGCCCTCTCCCTCGCCGTGTTCGCCTTGATCTATATCTCTTGTCCAAGTCGCACCTAACCACGTGGAGTGGTTAGCTTCTGGGTGCGGCATCAGCCCAAAGACTAGCCCTGTAGGGTCACATACTCCTGCGATATTCCGCCAACTCTGATTGGGCGATATTGGGTATGGAAGAACCTCATCACTCGAACTAGGGTATTCCATGGCAGGATCGACGTAGCGAACTGCTAGTTGTCCTGATTCGGACCAACGATCGAGAAGTTTTCTATCATTGGTAACGAACTTGCCCTCGCCGTGACGAACAGGAACTCTCATTCTCTTGATTCCCTTGGTCCAGATGCAGGGGCTATTGGGGTCAAACTCTAGAGTTGCCCAGCGATTTTCATAATGGCCACTATCGTTCAATGCAAGCGATGCTGTTTGTGTCAAACTGACTTCTTCGTCGCCTGGAAGTAGTCCCATCTTGACAAGTACTTGGAATCCGTTGCAAATTCCGATTACCGGTTTGCCCGATTGAACAAAACGCCTTACTTGATCTCTTAGGCCGAATCTCAGTCTGTTACCCATAAGCCTGCCACTACCTAGGTGATCTCCGAAAGAGAACCCCCCCGGAACCGCCATGATGTGATAGTCATCTAGACTCATTTCTCCGTTTACAAGTCGATTGACATGGACTCTGACAGCCGTGGCCCCGGCCATTTCGAAAACCGCCATAGTCTCGGTTTCACAATTAATTCCGAAGCCCGAGAGTACCGCTACACGAACCTCGCTCATTGTGGACCCCCTCCATCGAGGGCGCCTTTCCAGGCAGCCCGGAGTGAAGACATTGAAGCGGTCAGGATAGTTTCGTCGCCGTTTGAGATTGAAATTTGGTCGCCTGCTTCAACGTCCCCTAGAGAATAGCAGGCATGGCCGTTCATAGCGGCCTCGAATGCCGTGCAGTGCTGTGGTTCAACACTCACTAGAATACGGCCAAGAGATTCTCCAAAGAGTGCTCCCCATGAATTGATTTCTGTACAGTCACCCATTATTTTCGATACGTCGATGTTTGCTCCTGCATCTACTCCGAAGCAGCATTCTGCGATCGCTGCGGCCAAGCCACCATCGGAACAATCGTGGGCACTCGCAATGAGTTCTTCGCCCATCGCTGTGGTTAGTGCTCGATACATTGCGAGGTTGCGCTCGGTATCGATCTCAGGTACACGGCCACCGATGCCACTTACGCCATCTATTTGCTCGCGCAACATGTAGGAGAGTTCGCTCGCACCCAATTCTTGATGTGATTCGCCGCAAAGATATACTCGGTCACCAACCGATTTGAAATCACTCGATACTGCCTTACGGACATCTGAGTGATTGCCTATCAAACTGAA
>DAQX01000010.1 GCA_002503055.1 Euryarchaeota archaeon UBA86
CCGTTCCTAACGGAACGGAATGGTGACATGCAGGGGCAGGCCTGAAATCACGCGGCCAAGTAGACTGATTGTGGACGAGTCATTGGCTAGCTCAGCCATTAATCCTAAACCAGGTCATTCGGAGATTCGCGGTTATTGGAAAACATGGCTAGTAATCTCAACATTCTGTGTAATTTGGTTTGCTGGAACGATGCTGGCTATCGTTGCACTATTCATTGGTCTAGATTTATTCGGGATATCGCAGTCATTTTCTATGCATTTGTCAATCTCTCTGGCCTACCTAGTTGGCATTCCACTAACACTACTGTTCATGTATTCGGACAAACAACTACCAGATTTGTTGAGCAAGTTCACAATAGAATCGGGAAAACAAGCAATGGCTTTGATGGTAGCAATTCCTGTTATAATTTCGATTGTTGACTTCATCTTAGTGATCGGATATGGACTTGTATACGAATTTGCTTTCGGAATACCCGAGGTCAACACAGAGATAGGCGTAGATTGGGGTTCCGGACCTGTTGCACTTGGATTGGTAATTACCTCTACAGTAATCATTGCTCCAATCGCAGAGGAGTTGATGTTCAGAGGATACCTACTAGATTCGATTAGAAAGATGCACGGAGACTGGATTGCGATAGTAATCAGTTCCCTGATTTTCGGCCTCATTCACATTGAACTTTACACTGTCGGAATGGCAATGATTGGCGGATTAATTTACGGATATGTAAGAATTAGGACAGGGAGTCTGTGGCCATCAATCATTGGCCATATGATTTGGAATGGTATTGCATTAGTTGTGACTTATCTCTAGTGTCGCTCAGATCGCCCATCACTCGCGACGCCCGAAGCGCCCGGTGCGGTCCCTCATCACTGCGACAGTTGCGGATGGGTTAGTGGCTATGGAGTCTATCACATGATTGCGCCGCAGGCTCCGCAGTACAGTTCTTTCTTCGAGCTGTCCCTCTGCATACTCCACTGGCCACAAGCAGGACATGGTGGCAGTCCCTTCTCACTCGCCTTGACTACAGGTCCTCTACGGCGCTTCTTCCGGTCTGGCCGGAACCATCCCTTCTTCGGCCTCTTCACCTTCGGCATGAGTCTCAGAGTTGCGAGAGAGGGGACCCTTCAATAGGGTTCTGAAAGCAGACTTGTCCGTCGACGCAATCATGAGGTGTATGCACTTGCCAAGATTATGCGATGCACCGTAATTGGGGCAGGAGTTTCTGGTCTTTCTTGTGCAATCAGGTTACTGGAGTCTGGCCATCAAGTCGAAGTGGTTTCTGACAAGTACAGCCCGGATACTGTATCTGATGTGGCGGCAGCAATTTGGTATCCCTTCCTTGCGGCACCAGTTGACAAGGCCGACCGATGGGGTTTGGAAACATATGCTGAATTGGAGAGGTTTGTGAAAGAAGTTCCAGAGGCTGGAGTCACAATGCGTGATGGTAGGGAATACCTCAGAAATGTTGTAGATCTCCCAACATGGGGAGGTAAAATTGCTGCATTCCGAGTTCTAGAAAGTGATGAGATTCCTAGAGGTTATGTCTTTGGATGGGAATTCAGAGCGCCGGTAATTGAGATGCCATTGTATATGCCATGGCTAAAGTCGAAAGCAGAGAGAATGGGTTGCACATTCAGACAGGATAAGATTAGTGATCTATCAGAAGTTCCAGGTGATGTTATTGTCAATTGCGTTGGATTAGGTGCTCGCGAATTGTGTGATGATGAGGAAGTCGTTCCAGCGCGTGGGCAGATTTTATTCATCGAACAGGACCCTGGAGTAGGGCACTTTGACCAGCAACCCGAGACCCTAACCTACACAATTCCTAGAAGTGATGTGACAGTTCTAGGAGGTACTGCCCAGGTTGGCGACTGGAGTCTCGAACATAGGCCCGAAGATGATGATTTGATTTTGGGTAAAGTCGAGGCCTTATGGCCTGACTTGGACAGAAGTAAGATTATCGGAGGAGATGTTGGTCTGAGGCCTTCAAGAAGCGAAATTCGTCTCGAAGTTGAAGAGATTGAAGGAAGGACTGTTGTCCACAACTATGGACACGGAGGAGCAGGTGTTACACTATCTTGGGGATGTGCAGAAGAAGTTGTTTCACTCATAGAGGGCATTCAATGAATGAAGAAACAGAAATTTTTGATATCGTAGATGGCCGTGACGAAGTAATTGGGAGTGCTAGTCGCGAAGAAGTTCATAGGAAGGGACTGAAGCATAGATCTGTACATCTGCTAGTTTTCAATAGAAAAGGCGAAGTTCTACTGCAGAAAAGATCGATGCAGAAGGATACATTTCCCAATACTTGGGACTCTACGGTTTCTGGACACGTAGACTCTGGTGAGAACTACGACCAATCAGTAATCCGAGAATCAAATGAAGAAATGGGAATTAAATTTGACAGTGTTCCAGATAGAATGTTCAAGATAGCAGCCTGTGAAGAAACTGACCATGAGTTCTGCTGGGTATACTGCCATCACCACGATGGGCCATTTTTCCCCAATGAGGATGAAATTTCAGAGGTGAAGTGGTTTTCTCCAGAAGAGCTAGAGAATTCGCCACTACATGATTCGTCGGTTTTCTCACCAGCATTCTCACTAATCTGGAGAATGCTGATGAGAAATTCAGAAAGCGACTCTAGTATGCAGATTTAGTTGTAGTAATCACTACTGCACCAATCTTGTATGGGTCGCCATTTGAAGACGGTCTCCTATCCTCGAGCCTGCCCTTCCAACCATCCTCTATCGTGCCGATTGGTATCCTAATGGAAGCCCCTCTGTCCGATACGCCGTAAGAGAATTCGTGGATAGACTGCGTCTCGTGGAGCCCGGTTAGCCTCTGCTCGTTGTGAGCGCCATAGACATCCATATGCTTCTTGATATTCTGTCCGAAGGCCTCGCATATCTCACTCAGAAGTTTCTCGCCCCCGATTTCGCGCATCTTGCCATCACTGAAGTTGACATGCATACCTGAACCATTCCAGTCAGTAGCCCCTAATGGCTTTGGATGCCATTCAATTTCTAGACCGTACTTCTCAGCATTCCTTTCAGCCAAATAGCGCGATACCCAGATCTGATCTCCAGCTTCCTTCGCACCCTTTGCAAAGATTTGGTACTCCCACTGGCCCACAGCCACCTCAGCGTTAATCCCCTCTACATTTAGGCCGGCATCTAGGCACATATCCAAATGTGCCTCGATAATATCTCTGCCATACGCGTTGCTTGCTCCGACGGAACAATAGAACTGCCCTTGGGGAGTCTGGTCTCGAGGGAATCCATAGGGTAGATTGGTCTCAGGATCCCATAGGAAGTACTCCTGCTCATAACCAAACCAGAAGTCATCATCGTCCTCTTCTATTGTCGCCCTCCCATTGGTATCATGAGGGGTGCTGTCAGCATTCAGGACCTCGCACATCACCAAGTAACCGTTAATCCTGTCTGGATCGGGACAAATGAAAACTGGCTTCAAGAGGCAATCTGAATCTCCTCCTTCAGCCTGTAGAGTTGAGGAACCGTCGAATGACCACATTGGACATTCATCTACAGTTCCGCCAAAATCTGATCTGATCATCGTTTTACTTCTCAAGCTCTGTGTTGGTTCGAATCCATCTAGCCAGATGTATTCCAATTTTGACTTAGTCACCATAGGCTCACCTGAATACAATACGGTACTTATAATGAATGTATGTATAGACAATAATGTAGATTCTATAGATAGTATCATTAATTGTCCTCTTTTCTGAACAGATGTATAATATTCTATATTTATGTGGCAGTTAGCTAATCATTGTTAGAAAGAAACCCTTTGCAAAGAGTCAATTGTTCAGCCATGAGTTCTACAAACTAAATGGAGTGAAATCAAGGCAGGTTGATAGCCAAAAGAGTCTGGAATTAGAATATGGCCTTGAAGGACGCTTGGGCGATCCCAGAGTTCCGCCGCTTGCTGATAGGTAACGGTGTCAACATGCTGGGTAGCTCAATATTCATCATCGGCATGGGATGGACAATTGCCCAAGTCGGTGGAGCTAAGGCATACGGCCTGGTATTCACGGCCTACTTCCTTGGGCATCTACCTCTGCTACTTTACGGAGGAATGGTAGTAGACAGGATGCCCAGAAGAACCGTCGCTCTAGTCGCGGATTTATCCCAAGCTGTTCTCGTTTCGATTGCGATGTTAGCCTTGATGGCTGGCTTTGATGTGATCAATACATTACTCGTTATTACTTTCCTCACAGGAGGAGCGGGTGCGTTTTCAATCCCTGCCATAGGAGCTTTGGTTCCGGACTTAGTGGAAGAGAATATTCTCCCTCAGGCTAATGCCCTGAGAGGTGTGGCGATGACTGCTGCTTGGATGCTTGGTCCACTAATTGGCGGGACTACTGTGGAGAAATGGGGCATTGAGGCTTGTCTGTTCTTGGATGTACTGACTTTCCTGTTTAGCGGGGTGGTTCTTTGGACTATCTCAGAAATTCCAATCGAGAGAGATGAAGATTCGGAGAACCTGCGTGAAGAGATAGTCGAGGCTTGGGCTTTCGTCAAGACTCAGCCATGGCTATTTGCAGGTATTATCATGTTCATGATTTGGCATGTTGGAGACTCCGCCATTGAGATTGGAATCCCTTTCATCATTGAGAGTAAGGATTTGGGAGCAAGAGAGTTCGGTCTGTTTGGAGCGGTCGGTGCAGGAGGGGCAATGATTGGCTCAGTAATTGCAGGCATGAGGCCAATTCCAAAGGAGTCCAGAGGGACGGTGTTCTACATTTTCATTGGAGGGATTGCCTGGTGCATGCTGATGTGGGCTATGCCTATCCCATTCTGGCTAATTCTATTGTTTGCACTCATTGAGGGAATTCTAGGAGGAACTCTGGGCGTGATTTGGAGAACCACAATGTCAGATAGTGTGGATCAGCATCTGCGAGGCAGGGTAAACTCTCTCGATGCTATTGGATCTCTAATATTCATCCCACTGGCTCCGGTTCTTGGCGGATGGATGATTGAGACGACCAATGTTCTGACAACATACTCAATCGCTGTCGCCATCATGGTTCTGACGACTACTGCAGGATTGATTGTGCCCTCATTCAGGAGATTCGATAGAATCGAACATCCGGACTTTCCGATTACTCTTGATCAAAATCGATCTGACTGACATCTACTGAGAACCACTTCTGATAGTAGTCAAACTGTATTTTGACTACTATCGCCAGTAAGACGAGATACAATGTCCAAGCGGCGGCTGTCCGCCCCATCATTATTGGCAACTCAACAAGAACTAGGCCATCGAACAAGATACATGTCACAGCATATACTACCCTTCCTAGCGTCATGAAAATGCTCTCCCCCTCTTGCGCTAGAACCCTCTTGACTCGGTTCTCTCGCCACTTGTCTGCCGATCTCTTCAACCTCCAGAATGCTGCCTCTGCTTCCTGTTCATTATCGATGAACAAATCGGGAGGCTCAGATTTCGCATCCACATTATCGCCAGAGGGTCTGATGCAAAGTATTGTCGTCAAAGAGAGGTACAGCAAGGGCATGGTTGGACCCAGTGATTTGGAGTAACCTCGACCAATGAAAGATCCGCATCGATACTTTCGGCCCAATTCGGATGATTAACACGATGGCCGAAAGCACAACCCGGAGGAGGATCGACGGGAGATGGCACATCGCCACTGAGAATCTCTCTATCATCAACTATTGTTGGATCCGGCCGGGGGATTGCAGAAATCAATGCTTTAGTGTATGCGTGAAGGGGATTCTTGTAAATCTCCTCGGCATCAGCCATTTCTACAATCTTGCCCAAGTACATCACCGCAACTCTATCTGAAATATGACGAACAACTGCTAAGTCGTGAGCGATGAAAACAAAGGTCAGGTCTCTCTCCCTTTGTATGTCCAATAGTAGATTCAGTACCTGGGACTGAACTGAAACATCCAAAGCACTAGTGGGCTCATCCAGAAGAATAAACTCCGGATCCAAAGACAGTGCTCTTGCTAGAGCTATTCTCTGTTTTTGGCCGCCGGAGAATTCGTGAGGGAATCGGCTCATGTGGTTGGGCTTTAGGCCTACGATTGACAGTAAGTCGGCCACCTTTCTGGTTAACTCTGCTCCATCGTTTAATCCATTGACAATCAGAGGTTCCCCTACTACTGAACGCACTGACATTCGGGGATTCAGAGACCCTCCTGGATCTTGGAAAACAATTTGCATTTTCCTTCTGAGTTCTCCATTGTCTATTTCTCGTATATCTGTTCCCTCGTAACTAACTGAACCATCGGAAATTGGGATTAGGCCGAGCATAACTCTTCCAAGTGTGGTTTTCCCACAGCCCGACTC
>DAQX01000023.1:0-11994 GCA_002503055.1 Euryarchaeota archaeon UBA86
CTACAGAGACTCGGCTGTTGCAGTCCTACACGCAGCCTCCTCTGACGGCAGATGTGCAGTGTTACCGGGCTGTGCAACACGCAAGTACCACTCTTCACGACGTGATGCATTCAAGGCAATCAATCAGGATCCCATTGCCCACATATCAATTGAGAGAGGAATCCCAAGCATCGAAATGGGAGAAGCAACTCCCTTCGATGCCCGAACTGAATCAATCTCTCCGATGTTGTTTGATGACTCAATCCGCATCGCCCAGTTTCTGGCCGATGGCCACCTACATTCAGATATGGTTCAGGCCGCAATCGATGCCGAGTATGATGCACTAATGTTCCACGGAACAGGCTTGGGCCATCTCCCAATTCATGACCCACAAGAAGACAGCCCAGAGAACACCCGTCTGAGAGTTATGCTCGCGGACTACTGTGCTGAGGGAGGAGTGGTTGTGATAGTCGCCCAGACCATTCATGGCCCAGTCCATCTGGATGTCTACGACAAGGGCCGAGACCTACAGGAAATGGGAATCATAGGCCATGGCTCGCTTTGTCCACCTTCTTCTGCTCTAGTCAAGTTGCACCATCTTCTCTCCCAAGGAGAAGGCAGGGATGCTGTTGCGGAAGGCTGGGACAGCGATTTAGTCGGAGAGAACCCTCCTGACGCTTTCTCGTGATCTCTAGGTGAGAGCATGGCAGCACCCGGAGACGAATTCACCTTCCCTCGTACGGGAATGTCTCTGCGCAACAGAACAGTCCTTGCTGCTATGACCAACAAGCAGAGCAACCCAGATGGCACACTGAGTGATGCCGAAATTAATTGGTTACTGCGCCGAGCCGAAGGAGACTTCGGAATCATCACCACAGCGGCATCCCATGTCACAGCAGGCGGTCAAGGCTGGGCTGGTGAGATGGGCGTGTGGGGTGACCACCAGATTCCCGGATTGACAAGACTCGCCAAAGGTATTCGCGAGCGTGGTGCTCTGAGCCTTGCACAAATCTTCCATGGAGGCATGCGTGCACCGGAGGACCTGACCGGTCAGCAACCAGTTTCTGCAAGTGAAAATCCGTGTACTGAGGCTCATTGTGGACACTCTAGGGGACTCTCTAGCGAAGAGATACAGGGCCTGATTAAATCCTTTGGAGATGCTGCAGTTAGATGTGTTGAGGCAGGCTTCGACGGAGTAGAATTACATGGTGCTCATGGCTATCTAATCTGCCAGTTCCTAGGAGAAGGAACCAATCGCAGAGAAGATGAGTGGGGAGGAGATATTGAGTCGAGAGCCCGCTTTCTTCTGAGGATAATTGAGGAGGTTAAATCCAGAGTGCCAGATGATTTCCTGATAGGTGTTAGAATTTCTCCTGAGTATCCAAAGATAGGTGTCAGAATTGAAGATAGCCTGACACTTTCTGAACTCCTAGTTGAATCTGGTATTGACTTCCTTCACATCTCATGCTGGGATTGTTTCATCCCTTCCTCAGAATATCCTGACGACCCTCGCATGATTACCGAGTGGTTCACTGAATTTCTCTCCAGTCGAATTCCAATAATCTCTACTGGTGCAATCTGGGATAGCTCTGATGCACAAGCCGTGATGGATCAGGGTGCCGATCTGATTGGAGTCGCAAGAGTGGGAATCGCACACGCAGACTGGGCGGCCCAAGTGAGCAACCCCGACTATACTCCCGCTAGACCTCCATTCACCGCCGAACATCTTGCTGTACAGGCCCTCAGTGAGCCCTTTATCGAGTATATGAGAAACTGGAAAGGCTTCGTCGAGTAGGCGTCTTGCTGATGAACCGACTTGCGTTTGGATTGTCCATGGCGGGCTTACCGGGCGACGAACTCGATGCCATGAGGGAGACTGCACTCAGTCCCGGTGACCGCGCCAGTCTACGAGACATGAGGCAGGAAGGCAGACGCTCTGCCCGTGAACGCATCAACGACTTATTGGATGCAGACTCATTCGTCGAAGTGGACGCCTTCGTACAACATCGAGGCACTGAGCACAACATGCACCTACACCGACCCCTAGGAGATGGTGTTGTGGCCGGTCACGGAATGCTAGATGGCAGGAGAGTGGTTTGCTTCGCACAGGACTACTCTGTGTTCTCTGGAACAATTGGCGAGATGCATGCCAAGAAGATCTGCAAGGTAGCTGAGTTTGCCGAGAAGTCCCAGTTGCCTTTGATTTGCATCTGGGACGGAGACGGTCAACGCGTCGAGGAAGGCGTCACCTCTCTAGGCGCCACAGGCAACCTGCTCGATGTGATGGTTGCTTGTTCGGGACGAATACCAATCATCTCTGTCATTCTTGGAACAGTTTCTGGTGTCAGTGCTCTAGCCGCTGGTCTCTCAGACTTCGTCATTCTAGGCGCCGAGCACGGCCAGATGTTCATGCGCAGTCCGTACATGATTCCCGAGATTGTATCTGGAGAGGTAGACGAGGCTAGCCTTGGGGGTGCCGAGCAGCATGCCAGCCGCAGCGGAATTGCCTGTCTGGTTGCTGAAGACGAATCTGATGCGATAGACATCGCAGCCGAGATACTCTCCTTCCTCCCAGATCATACTTTGGCTGAGCCCGACAGAGTGGCTGGGGATGAGGCATGGGACAGAGCCTGCGAGGCTTTGGATGACATCGTTCCTGGCGATTCCAATCGACCTTACGACATGCGCAAGGTAATCGAAGAAGTCGTCGATGAAGGGCGCTTTGTCGAGCTGTTCCGTGACTATGCTGAGAATATCCTCATCGGGTTCGCCCGTCTCGATGGACATTCAGTTGGAATTGTAGCCAATCAACCCACTGTTCTCGCCGGTTGCCTAGATATTGATGCCTCAGTCAAGGCAGCCCGCTTCATCCGTACTTGCGACTCATTCAATGTCCCCGTTGTCACCTTCGTCGATGTCCCAGGATTCCTTCCTGGAACAGTTCAGGAGTGGGGAGGCATCATTCGACATGGTGCCAAGTTGCTCTATGCATACGCCGAGGCGACTGTACCTAAGTTGGCAGTAGTCACTCGCAAGGCATACGGAGGAGCCTATCTGGCAATGAGTTGTAAGCATCTAGGTTCGGACTACAATGTGGCCTGGCCCAGCGGTGAGTTGGCCGTGATGGGAGCAGACGGGGCTGTCAGTATAATCCATCGAAAAGAACTCTCTGAGGCTGACGATCCTGCATCCACTCACAAGGAATTGTCAGATGAATATCAGAGAAAGTTTGGGGATCCCTATGTGGCAGCGAGAAACGGTTGGCTGGACGATGTTATCGAGCCATTCGAAACGCGAAGTAAACTGGTCCAAGCCCTTAGGCCTCTCAAGACCAAGCGTGAATGGGTGCCGCCAAAGAAGCACGGAAACATCCCTCTGTAAGGAGGGATGCTGGGCAAAGCCTCAAGCCACAGGGGCTCTGCCACTGAGCATGAGCAACAGAAACCTGTCTGCAATCATCTGCCTACTAATGCTGACCTCGATGGCACCAACAGTTGCCGCCATTGGTCCTTCAGACTCGGTAATCTGGGGAACTTCTTACGATTGGGCCAACTTTGAGGAGGATATAGAGGAACTATCTGGGGTAGACACTAACGCAGTAAATGAAGACCTCGAAAAGGCTGCCGATTTCGCCGGATTCATAATCGAGAGCGACCAAGTGATTAGTGGCACAACTCAATTCTTCATCGAGACTTATGATGAGGATACAACCGTCGAAATTACCGATCCTAATGGAGTGACCCACGAACTCAACGAGAGGGTGACAGAATTGACTGTCCGCCATGGGAGACTAGGAAACATAGGCTTCACAACAGCATGGACAGATGAGAACGAGAGTATCGACTTCTGGATGAGCGGTTCAACTGAGGAAATCTTCGTTATTGACGCTGTATACACTGAATATGTCGATGATGACTTGATGGTTTACGGAGGCAACCTAGAGATGAGTGGGGAGTTCGCATTGGAGAACGAGTTACAATTTAATCTCCAGATTATCGCCGCCGATGAGGTGTTGGCACCTGAACTCGGAATGGGATTCTCAGTTTCTTTCGAAATCCCCTCGATTGAATCTGAGTGGATATCTAGTGAACCTCTCGACTATCTACACCACCTGAGCACACCTCCAGATGAGGAGAGTGGAGAAGATGGCGAATGCTACCCGGTTGAAGCTGGATTTGTGGCACCAGAAGATGGATGGTTTTATCCAGATAGTAGTGATACTGAAATCTGGTTAGAAGGAGGCAATGAATCCGTTGTTGAGGATGGTATCTTCTGCCCAGATTCCTATGAAGGTGGTGCAGGCGGCGAATACAACGATGTGGGATTAATCGAAGGAGAATTCTCTACTCTCACGGGCTATTCGGCATTTTTGTCTATAGATGGAGTTCCAGCAGAGGACTTCGGAATTGATCTCGATGCATTCAATGTTCAACTCTCAGACAGTATCCCTGGACAGGGAACTTTCTCGGAAGATATGGCCGTCTTCTCTGGTGCTATCTGGGAGCACGAATGTGACCCAGTAGGAGGAGTCGAAGAGTTGGACATTGACCCATCAACAAATGGTACCGTTTCTGCTCAGTGTGGCCTAGCCCCACCGATTTCAATGGGCATGGCATCGATGATGGGAATATCGATGGCTATGGCGTTTGATAGTGGTGTCCAGGAATTGTTCACAGCTATGGAGGAGCAAGTCGGTGCGTGGTTGGAAGAAATAGCGCCAGAAGAAGAATCGTTCATCTGCGACAATGGCGAAGAGATTCCCGCCGAGTGGGAGAACGATGGAGAGATTGACTGTCAAGACGGTTCTGACGAGAACGAATCTGGAGGAGACGGAACTTACACTTGCGACAATGGACAAGTAATCCCAGCTTCTTGGGTTAACGACGGCGAAGAGGATTGTGAAGACGGCTCAGACGAGGACGGATCAAACGAAGATGTATTCCAGAAATATATCGATATGTTCGAAGCCCTAAATAATTCCAATTTGGGTAAAACTATGGAAGCATTCGGGGAGAAATTGGGAGAACTAATGGAAGACAATGACCCGAGTGATCCACTAGCCAATCTCGATGATATGTGCCCTATCATGTTCTGGGACACTAGTAATTCTAGAGTCCTAGGGATGGCTCTGATGGCTACAGATGAAGGAGATCATTACGAAGTTCTCTTAGGCCCTGATATTAGTGGAGTAAAGGACCACTCCTACGATTTGAGCATAGTTTACCTAACAGGAAATGATGCTAGGAATGCGAAGTTAGATGCCCTTGGCCTTAGTGAACTAAAGGACTTAGCACCCGAATCAAAGCATGATGTTGAGGAGCTTTACGATATCCTTGGAGACGATTTCTTGCCAGACCTTGATCAGACTGACACAGATGAGGATGGAGTAATCGATTACTTCGATCAGGATGATGACGGAGACGGATTGTTTGACTGGGAGGACCCAAATCCCCTCCAGGCAAATGTTCCAGATTCTCCCGATGATGAAGAAATCGATACTATACCAGGGCCTTCGGTTTTGGCTGTAGTCTCGATGCTCGGTGCAGCAGCGTTGCTCATGCCTCGAAGGGAAGAATAACGGCTCAGGTAGTATGAGTTCCAATAGACCGTTAGCCATTGCCCTAGTAGGGCTTTTCTTGGTTGCTGCTTGGAACAGTACTTGGTTTGAGATTACAGCTTCAGGGACATATTCTGAGGGCTTAGAGAGAGAGCCTACAATCAGAACCCAGTACATTATTGATAACAGCGAAGAAACATTCGATTTGTCGATTGAAAACTCTACTCCTCTACTCCTATATTGGCTACAGCGTGAGGATGTATCCCCTGAGCCCACCAATCAGGAGCCAACCGATTCGGAACCCAGTTCTCAGATTAATTCTGAGAGTGGCGATCCATGCTCGGGATCGTGTCTAGACCAAGCTAGAGGTTGGGTAGGTGTTGTTCTAATTGCTCTATTTGCATTCCTTTGCCTATCTGCCCGCCGCCCTAGTCGCCTAGTCACCACGGCGGTTACTGCGATTTGGCTGATTGGATCAGTGGTAATTCTCGCTGCAGTTCCATTCTCTGCGGCGGCAGATTTCGGAATCTCGGATGATGGAGAAGAATCGTCCACAGGAGGGTTTGACACAAACACTCAGGAAACAGTGGAAGTGGATCAGTTTGCCCACTTTGAAGCTGACAGCAGCATGGGCATATCCTTTGACGGAATATCGTTCTATTACAACTCACTAGGATTTGATCTAGGTCTACTTTCAGAGGACGACAGACAACAGGTGATTGACTCCGCACCATCGGAAGATGAGCCGGGCTACGAGTCACTCATAGGATTCGATGGAAAGATGACAATTGGCCCTGGAGAAATTCTCTCTTGGTGGCTACTTACTGCTCCACTGGCCGCAATCATTGTACTAGGAAACAGAAAGCTTCTGGAGGAGGAGTGAGAGCGAAGGCAATTCGTCCACTCTATCTGGTGCGAATAGCAGCTTCCAGGCTTCCAAATGCTGAGCGACCACCATGATGACTGCGAATTCGTCCGTGCTTGCTCCATCTCCGTAGGAGATGGAAACCTGCATCTCAGCGTCCAGAGTGGAACTCTCCCCTCCGGCGGGAGCGGTATCCAAATCTATCCCAATCACTGCATTTCCGTTCTCGATGATAGCAGAGTTCCATGGCCCGCTGACCAGTGGGCGCCTACCCTCTTCGGCAATTATGAGGCCACCTTCATCTGCCCAAGCAGCAGCAATAGCACGAGCAGCAGAACCACCTCCTCGAATCCTAAGTGTGCAGCCTGCGGGTTCTATGCCAATGTGCCTGCAAGCGGCCACGAAGCCAAATCCATCTGTACTGACTCCCGACCAAACACCATCCTTTCGACTCAACTGATTGATTGCATTCACTCCCTCCGGACCACTGACGCCAAGTCTAGTCTGCGGCGAGTGCTTGAGAGGGGCGGTGCAAGAAAACCAAATCTCCCCTTCCAAATCCCCAACCAGTGAGGTGAATTCATCTATCCCTTTAGCCTCAAGGAAGATTGGAATCGCTTCATCCATCTCCAGATGCTCTCCGACTAGTGCAAATAGTCTGGGAGTGAGTGAATGTGAGACTGGATAACCAGCTATTCCCCAGTATGCAGGCATGGTTCTCTATGTCGCCCTACCAACTCTGTGCAATGAAGGTTTCAAGTCGGAGGGGTCATCGGAGCGTTTGATGGACAGCGACCTCGAGATTGCACGTAAGGCCACGATGCGACCTATAGAAGAGGTGGCTGAACAATTGGGATTGGCTCGCAGTGACCTTGTTCTTCACGGCCCACATATTGCTAAGATCAATTGGGAGGCAATACAGAAAAAGAAGAAATCCGATTCAGGATTCCTAGTTTTGGTTACAAGCATCAGTCCAACCGCTTTCGGAGAGGGCAAGACCGTCACCACAATTGGACTCAATCAAGGCCTGAATGCACGCGGACACAATGCATGTTGCGTCATTAGAGAACCATCGATGGGACCAGTCTTTGGAATCAAGGGAGGAGCTGCTGGAGGGGGCTACTCTCAGGTTTTGCCGATGGAGCAAATCAATTTACACTTCACCGGTGATCTCCACGCAGTCACAGCCGCACACAACCTCTGTTCGGCAATTATCGACAATCACCTACACCGCGATAATGAGTTGGATATCGACATCAACCGAATCTACTGGCCTAGGACTATCGATATGAACGACCGTAGTCTCAGACAGGTCACAGTAGGCTTAGGTGGCAAATTCAACGGAGTCGTAAGATCTGAGAGATTCGATATCACTGCTGCAAGTGAAGTGATGGCTATTCTAGCGCTCTCAAAAGACTATGCAGATTTGCGCGCGCGTGTGGGACGAATTATCATCGCTAAGTCGAATACAGGAGATCCGGTAACAGCAGAGCATTTGGGAGCTGCAGGAGCGATGACTCTCCTGCTCCGTGACGCTCTGATGCCAAATCTAGTACAGACACTAGAGGGCAACCCCGCCTTCATCCACTGCGGCCCCTTCGCAAATATAGCCCATGGAAACTCATCAATCATCGCCGATGAAATCGCTCTTTCGTGCGCTGATTATGTAGTAACTGAAGCAGGATTCGGAGCAGAGATGGGGGCCGAGAAAGCCCTCCATATCAAGGCGCCAGCTGCCGGCAGAGTTCCAGATTGTCTAGTTCTGAATGTAACTGTTCGAGCGATGAAGATGCATGGAGACGGCTTCGAATCAGGAGGAGGTCGTAGGCCGACACCCGAGGAACTAGAGGGCGAGAATGTCGAGGCCGTTAGGGCTGGTGCAGCTTCGAATCTACGCCGTCATGTACGCAATCTGTCTCAGACAGGAATCCCAGTCGTCGTTTCCATCAACCGGTTCAAGCATGATACAGATGCCGAGTTGGATGCCATCCGTGAGGAGGCAATCGATGCTGGTGCCCGTGAAGTAGTTCTCAACGAAGGATTCGCTAAGGGTGGTGAGGGCGCAGCCGCATTGGCCGATGCTGTTGTACAAGCCTGTGCAGACCACGATTCTGCTGGCAGACCCTACACTCCAATTGTGGAAGAAGGCATGCCAATCGAGGAGACTATTCTCAGAGTGGCTACAAACATGTACGGGGCCGATACTGTAGATTTCAGTGATGTATCTCAAAAGTCACTAGATTCACTCAAGGAATGGGGCCTTGGGAATCTCCCCGTGTGCATGGCTAAGAATCAGTATTCATTCAGCCACGAGCCCAAAGTGCTAGGTGCGCCCACAGGATTCACACTCCCGATTAGAGAGATTAGAGTCAACGCTGGTGCCGGATTCGTTGTCGCAGTTTGCGGTTCAATGATGACTATGCCCGGGCTACCTACAAGGCCCGCTGCACTTGACATGGACATGGACGACGAGGGCAGACTGACGGGTGCTTTCAGGTAGAGGTGATCATTTGCGCAGAATCAAGCGCCTAGATGAGGGAGTAAGACTCCGCTTGGACCACGAGGACGACTTGTGGACTGCTTCTCAGTTATGCAGTCCTGGTTCACAGGTCGGAATGTTGTCACATCGCCGAGACTCCACTACTGGGACTCAGACAGATGGTAGGGCCAAGAGTGCTGAGCGCAAGCCGATGTGGATAGTTCTGGAAGTACAAGAGACCGCCTTTCAGCCATTCACCGACAACCTCAGGGTACACGGATTAATCTCGGAGGCAAAGATCGACATTGGTAGTCATCACACCCATGTAATCAGCCCCGGCACTGAGATAGAGCTGACTCGCGAGGGCGGACTATCGAGGGCCGACAAATCCCTTCTCAAAGAGGCGCTTTCAGCAGGCAGCCGTCCCAAGTGCGGTTTGCTAGTAGTCGAGTCGGATGAAATCCTCGTGTTCGAGGTGGCAGCCCATGGTATTCGTGATGTCTCGCAGTTCAGTATGCGAGGAGGCGGCAAGCGGGCCGACAACTCCACTGGTGTGCGCAGAGAATTCTTCGAGAGAGTGGCCAAGGAGGTCCGCTTGGTATTCCCTGATCAGATGCCGGTTGTATTGTGTGGCCCAGGAATGGCGCGCGAGCAATTTGAGAAGAATTTACGCAGCATCGGAGCACAGAACCAGACAATAAACGCGGCTACTTCGATTGGAGGAAGGGCTGCTGCCAACGAGGTACTTGCAGAGGGTTTGGCCGACTCGTTGTTGGGCGAGCATGCACTGGTCCAGCAAGTTAGAGCAATCGAGGAGGGCTTGAAGCGAATTTCTATGGATGGCGCTGTTGCATACGGGTTAGCATCAATTGAGGACGCAGCCGAGCAGGGGGCAATTGATACATTAGTAATCGAAGCCTCAATGCTCAGGGGCGAGGAAGAATCGTCTACGACTGTATGGAACACCATCTCGAACTCTGTCGAGACATCAGGTGGTAAGGTAATCCAAGCCTCTGTTGACCATGATTCAGGTCAGCAACTAATTGGCATGGGCGGGGCCATCGCTCTATTGCGCTGGAAGACCGAATAGGTAGCCTCATCATCACTACCCGATAGCGCTGAGCGTGACCTATGCTAATGTGCGACTAGTAGGCTTCGGAATGACAGCGGGAGGCGATGCACCCTCACTGGTTCTATCTCAGGCTACTATCAAGGGCGCTAACACCAGATTGGCGACTGACTCATTAAATTCCGACTTGGGCCAAATCGATCAGGGTTCAATAGACTGGAGGAAGTATCTCGAAGGCACTCACTGGCTAGTAATATCCACTTCTACATCTCTAGCAAGCGACTCAGCTCGCTCCGCTTGGGGTGCATCGATGGCATTCGCTGAGTTGGAAGGCTCCAAGACTGTGATGATTGTCGATTTACCAGAAGATCCAGAGCGCTTAGCCGAGTCCTGGGGTAACGCCATAGAAAGAATCAGACAGATACATGTTCTTTTCATTACTCGAGATGCACTAAATCAGATATCTCAACTAGAAGGCGTGGCCGAGCACAATCTACTACAGGAGATTCGCGAGCGGGGGCTTGTCCCTCATGTATGTGGCTTCACAGAACCTAACATGGTCCAAGTCGAACACTCTCTGGGTTCAATTAAAGCTAGCACAGACTCCTCAATCTCAGAGACTTCCTGGCTGGCTGGATTCCTCTGTGAATTGCCTTCATCCGGACCTGGTTCAGACGGCATCAAATCCGCAGCCGTAAACGCCGGAATTGCAGATTAGACAGTCAATAGAGACCTTTAGCGGAAACCCCTTTTGAAGGGGCACCCATTCGGCCCGACCCTCGGAGTTCTCGAGATGTCGTTGAAGTTAGGCCCCGCAGGGGTCCCCCTATCTTGCAAGGGTCGTACCATAGTCGAGGGTATGGATGATATCACAACCCTCGGATTAGACGCGATGGAGATACAGACTGTACGTTCAGTACAGCCCAAGAACTTCGACCAGTATTGGCAGGCAGGGATCCTGTCGTGGAACTCCGAATTGGAGATGAATATGCACGGCCCTTACTACGCCGAGTTGCTCGGTTCACGCAGACAAAGGAACCGTACACTTACCAAGATGGAGGCCAGCATGCAAGCGGGCAAGATAGTCAATGCACGACACCTAGTCTACCACGTAGGGCCTTACGGCGAATACGAACCCGGTTCAGATACCAACGAGGAGGTTGCCAATATCTTCTCTGGTGTCGTAGACAGAGTCAACCAGATTTGGGGCGATGCTTCTGAGGAAGAGGACTACGCAGCTTTCCCATGGGTCCATGAGGCAGAACCATCACTAGTCGGCATAGAGACATCTGGGCGTCAAGATCTCTGGGGGACCGTTGAGGAAGTCATCGAAGTCTGCAACCATGTCGAGGGAACTGTGCCGGTTCTGAACATGGCACATATCCACGCACGGGGGCATGGCAGAATGAGGACTAGTGAGGACTACGCCGAGTTGTTCGACCAAGTTCGCAAGAAGTTCGGCGGCAAGAAGTTCTACTGCCACTTTGCTGGAATCGAGCACAGGATGGGCAATGCTCTGCACTATACGCAAATCAAGAAGTCAGACCTCAAGTTCGAGCCATTTGCAGAATACCTTGCCGAGGAAGGCGATTGGCTCGACATAACCATCATCTCAGACTCTCCACTGCTTGAGCATGATGCAATGTACATGCTACAGCATTACGACAAGGCCAGACAGAGACTGTTGGAAATCAAGGCTCGTGATGAGAGGAGAATGAAACTAGCCGTCGAGGCTGGCATGACTCCGGAAGAGCTCGCCGAGTTGGAGAAAGAGGTCACAGAGTCTCGCGATGCTGACAAAAAGGAAGAAAATACTCCTGAGGAACCGGCGGAGAAGCCGAAGCCGGCAGCCAAGAAGAAGGCGAAAGCCATGATGTCATTTGACGATAAAGACGATGATGACGATCCATTCTAGACAATATTCGGCTCGGAAGCCTTGAAGTCAAGTCCATCTTGGCGAGTCTGCTACGGGACTGTAGCTCAGCTGGGAGAGCGCCGCACTGAAGATGCGGAGGCCGCTGGTTCAAGTCCGGCCAGTCCCACCA
>DAQX01000023.1:12196-84494 GCA_002503055.1 Euryarchaeota archaeon UBA86
TGTAGCTCAGCTGGGAGAGCGCCGCACTGAAGATGCGGAGGCCGCTGGTTCAAGTCCGGCCAGTCCCACCATCATTCGGTATCAGAGAGGATGCTAGATTGGAATTCATGCAATTCACCGATTCCAAGAGAAGCAGCATCAACCATCGAGTCCAACTCTTCTCGAGTATAGGTCGACTCCTCTCCGGTTCCCTGAACTTCCACAAATCCTCCATCGCTCGTCATTACGACATTCATGTCAACATCTGCATTACTGTCGAGGATGTAGTCTAGATCGGTTTTGACCTCTCCTCCAACCATGCCTACACTCAGGGCTGCAACATTGTTAGGCATTACAGCCAATTCGTGAGCAATCTTCTCCTCATCACTCAATTCCTCGACTTCGACTCCGTTCCTGATTTGTTCCCTAGTCAGGCGCCTATCCTTAGGCAGGCACTCTCCGCTTGCAATCAGACGCCTAACTGCAAGACGCATCGCAATTGATGCTGCAGTAATCGAAGCGCATCTAGTTCCACCATCAGCGTTCAGAATGTCGCAATCAACCGTGAGAGCAATCGGCCCTAATTCATCGAGGTCAATTGCCCCACGCAGAGAGCGTGCGACTAACCTCTCAATCTCCTGAGTCCTACCCTTGGCACCATTACGCTCACGCCTAAATCTCCTGTCAGTCGAGCCAGGTAGTAATGAGTACTCGGCGTGGACCCAGCCTCGCTCAGCATCCCTAGGAAACCATCGAGGTAGTGAGTCAGCCTTGGTGGCACAGGCCAATACCATTGTATCGCCTTGCATGTAAATCAGTGAGGCCAGAGCATTCGGTGTGAAGTCCAATGCGACCTCAATCTCTCTCATTTCATCAGAGCCTCGGTCGCTATTAACATCGCCAGACTTCATCTTCGCCATAGTCCGGCGAGCGGAGGTCCATGCATGAATCATTCGCGTCTAGCGTGAGGTGGCCTGAAGGCATTCACGACCGAATCATCTGTGGTGATGTAAGGTCCGCCAATCAAATCCACACAGTACGGTACAGCAGCGAAGATTTCGTCCAGAATCTCCCTAATTGAGCGTGGAGAGCCGGGTAGGTTGAGGATCAGAGAGGCCCCTCTGATTCCAGCAGTCTGCCTCGAGAGAACAGCGGTCGGGACATGGTGTAGTGAGATTATCCTCATCTGCTCTCCAAATCCCGGCAACATACGCTCACAAACCGCTTCAGTTGCCTCAGGAGTGACATCACGAGGAGCTGGGCCAGTGCCTCCTGTTGTGACGACCACAGAGCAGCCTTCTGAATCTACCAGTTCTGCCAGAACACGCTCGATTTCTTCTCTTTCATCAGGAACAAGGCGTCTCACTACTTCCCAAGGCGAGGTTAAAGCGTCTTCAAGAAAGCCAACAATGGCGGGACCACTTAGATCTTCATAGTCGCCAGAGCTAGCTCTGTCAGAGGCAGTAAGGACACCAAATTTGCACATCTCGCCCTCTGCCATGTCAGTCGACAAGGGGTACTCAGGATAAACACAGCCTCAGCCCGGCTCTAATCAACATGGGCATCTTCATGAACCGCCGAGCGTGATGATTGGCCCCGGAGGCGATGGAGTGCTGAGTCTACCCCAACACGCACGATATGCTGTTGCCCCGATGCCGATGCAGGAGCACGATTCCACAGTCATCGCATCATTGGTTTATGTAGGCTCAAGTCCATACCATTGATGCAGGTGATTGAATGACAGAAGAAGGAAGATATGCGGCACAGGTGAAGATAGTCAAACAGGAATGCCCCGATGCGAATGAGAATGAGATAGCCGAGGAGTTTAGGCGCTATGAGGAAGAGTTCCTAATACCGCCTGAAGACGCACTGCGTTCCGTTGTCCGAAAATTCCAGGCCGCTGCCGGTTTGGAACTCAAGCAGATTGCTAAGCCCGAGAGGGTTGAGAAAAAGGTCGACAGGTTTGCAGACCTCGATGCCGATGATCGCAATGTAACCATCGAGGTCGCCGTAATCAGCTACACTCCTCGAGTACAGATGGTCCGAGGAGAAGAGAGACAAGTCGCCTTCGGATGGATTGAGGATAATCCATGGCAGTCCGGTGACCAACGTGAACGCTGGGACTTCAAGGACTGGGGAGAGCAGGCCGAGAACCTCGCCCCCGGCTCAATCGTACGTTTGGAGGGTGCATCGGTAAACGAGTGGAACGACAAAAGATCCCTCAACATCAATCGTACTACGCGTGTCACTGTCCTAAAGGAAGGAGGGGCGGCCGTGGTTCAGATTAGTGACGAACCATCTCCAATAGCCGAGGCCTCTCAGAGAGAAGGCTTCGTCAATTTGGTCGCCCGACTGATTTCATCCAAGCCTGATGTAATCGTCAAGCGAGATGGTAGCGGTGAGCTGAATGTCGTTAGAGGCAAACTCGGAGATTCCAGCGGAACCATCTCTTTCCTATCTTGGGTTCCTCTCGAGCACGAACCGGGAGCGGTGCTGAAAATTGATGGTGCATCGATTCGTAAGTTCAGAGATACTCCTGAGGTAAACATAGGAGATAGAACTCGAATCGAAGTATTCCACGACTCCGCATTCGTCAGCATGGAAGATCTAGAACAAGCCAACAAGGTTTCAATTTCTGAGCTTCGTAATGGCATGAGGGATATCGAAGTCACGGTTCAGGTAGAGTCTTGGGAGAGTCGCACATTTGCCTCGGAGGACGGTTCCGAGAGAGTCGTTCGAAGTGGCGATGTAATTGATCCTACGGGCAGGTGCCGACTCACTGCATGGGGCGAGATTGAGCCGAGCCGTGGAGATTTCCTGCACCTAACAGGAGCAAGAGTCCAGTATTGGCAAGGCTCTCCCGATTTGGTAATCGATGATGCATCACAAGTTGCCAACTTGTCAGACGCACCTTGGGAACCTATCGACCCAGAAGTTCACTGGGTGGAAATAGATCTCACATCAGTGGTCAATGGAGGGTCCCGCAGAGGCATCAGCACCAGTGGAACAGTAGTCACGGTACGCCCCGACTCTGGCATAATAGAGCGCTGCCCTGAGTGCCGACGCGTTCTGCGCGACGGCGCTTGTGCAGAGCACGGCCCGCAACGAGGGGACGAGGACTTGAGACTCAGATTCGTAATCGATGATGGAATATCAAATGCATCACTTCTCCTATCCAAGAATGCCTCTGAAGCATTCCTCGGAACCGATCAAGAGTCGGTAAAGCAAGAGATTTCAAAGCTCGGAAGTGATGGCTTTGTGGCATCTCTGCGAGAGAAACTGATTGCCAAGCGACTTATCGTAAAAGGCCGCTCAATCGTCGACGAGCAAGGCGCTATGTTACTCGCCGACGAAGTTGATTACGACGCAATCTCGGCACACGATGCCGCCAACGAAGTCATCCAGCGTTGGGGGGTGATACTGTGATGCAACAAGGTCCCAGAGTAGGTCGCCAGAGTGCAATCAGAATCTTCGCCAATGAATACAGGGATGCTTCTCTACCCGAAGAAGGCTCAGGAGAGTACGACCCATCTTTCATCATCACTAAGATGGGCGCCAAGGTAAACCGGGCATTGGTCTGTGGAGTTATAGACAGGGCTGAGAGAAGAGAGAGCGAGAACGGGCCCAATTATTCCGCTCATATCAGAGATCCAACTGGAACGCATCTCTTCAATGTCGCATCGTTCCAACCGGAATTACACCCCGACTTTGAGGAGTTAATGGCGCGTTTTGAGACTGGAGACCGATTCCTCCTCGCTCTTGTTGGTAAGGCGAGATGGTTTGAGACCGAGGATGGAGGAATTTTCACCTCCTTTAGGGCAGAGGAATTCACAATCATCGACAAGGAATGTTACACTAATTGGTTAGTACAAACTGCCGATGCGACCCTTAGGCGTATCAATGCACACGCCGCTTCCCTAGAGAGTGAACTTACTCCACAAGCATTGGAGGCCGCAGGAGTCCCAACCGACCTCGTAGATGGCTTGATTCTAGCTCGCGGGCACTACGGCGAATTCGATCCGGAAGCCTACCGGGTAGGGGTCCTACAGGCATTGTCCACGGCAACTGGAAAGACTAGCGTTATCGAGATGCCTCCAGAACTCGAAACAGCTCCAACTTTGGAGCAGACGACTCCTGAACCTACAACCCAACAAACCCCGGCAGAGCCTTCAGATGCGGTTGAAACGATTATCGTGACTATTCGTTCGAGAGACACCGGTCAAGGCGTTGATTACAATGACATTGTCGCAGCACTGGTCAATGCCGGCCACTCTAGAGAAGCCGCTGAAGATGCTATCGACTCAGCTAGAGATCAAGGCGAAGTGATGGAGCCAAGATTTGGCTTCTTCCAACTGGTTCCTGAGTAATCAATCGTCTTCGATTAGAGTCTCAGCGTACTCCATACGCTCCCTGACCCTGCTCATGGTATCCACAGCATCGACTCTAGACCAGACTCCTTCTCCGATATTGGCTCCCTTTGACTCGGCGATATTGGTAGCCACAGAGATGACTCTAGAGCAAACCTCTTCGCTATCCAAAGGCCAACCTCGACGATTCGCTAGCCTCAGCAGCAGACCTTCCTCACTAGAGCCCCAGTTGCCCGAATGTCCTCGAAGAATGCTCCCAACCATCCTCTCTAACTCCTCGACTCTGGCTCCAATCGTCAATAATGCACCTTGAACATCTGAATCTGACTTGTCTACATCCTTCACAAGCATATCTCGAGCATCTTCTAGTACTGCTAACGGAGACTCCTTCTCAAAATTCTCATCGACAGCTTCGATTTCAATAAATTCCTCTTCCTCTTCGACTGTCTCAGTATTGGGAATCTTTGCATTAGCATCGGGGATTCCTGTTCTCCAGAGGCTACGCTTGATTCTGCCCCATCCTCTTCCTTGGCTGGTCAGAACTCCTGCGACATGCCCCATCAAAACTGTTCTAGTTCCAGTGAGGGGTAACTCTAGTCGCAGACACAACTCATGCAACTCATCCCTCTCCATATCTGCCAGATGCTCAACACTCAGACGACGAGAGTCGAAATTCAGGTGTAACCAAAGTCGCTGCCTCCTTTCTTTGTGGGATCCTGATGATTTGATCCCAAACACCTTCAGAACCGCGCCTGATTCTTTGTGAGTGAGTGATTGTATACCTTCCCAAGATAGATCCATTTCTCCTAGAACAAGGTGCTGAATCAGCCTAGCGCGCAATACTTCCACAGAACCAGTCTTGCTGAAACCTTCGTCCTCAGCCCTTTCTCTTAGTTCCATTAGTCTCCCTCGATATAGCACATCGAGAAGTGAACTATCGACTTCTATGTCCAGCATTACGGACTCACCTCGCTAGCGCCGAGGTCATATCGGTTGCGCAAATCAAAACCAAATACTGTAGATTGAGATAGTTTGCAGAATTAGCCACTATTCCTCAAGATCAATGAAGGCCGGGGCCTCCTCGTCCATGTAGAAATCCTTCGGCACAGGTCTAGATGCCTCTCGCAGCAATACATCCCAGTCTCTGATTGCAGAAATCGTAGCGTGTCTAAATTCACTGTACTTGATGACACGATCCAGACCGATAGTATGGCGTCCGTTACCCGATAGAACTTCGATTCTGAACTCTACATGAACCTCATCCTCGGTGACCTCACCCTCGGTATCATGACAAGCCTGCTCGAGCGTTAGATCGCGCTGCTCCTCGGCCTGCTTCATCAACGACCTAACCTGACGATGCCTAACTAGAATGCCAATTCGCTCGAGCATATCGGAATCGAGCCCCGAGATCATCTGATCTTGGATATGCCAACAGGTTTCACCTTCAGTCTCCGACACAACCTCCGAAATACTACTCGGAAACCTCTTCCTAGCAATTAGAATGACTAGATCTGCATATGGAAGAGGAAGAAAGTGCACTCCTCCACGATCCTTGGGATCTGGCAATAGTGCATGACGACGCGCAGCAGGGCCTAATGAGTCGTAAACCGCCCTCGAGGTGATGTATCCATCAATCTCCCCCTCCTCTCTCATAGATTCCATCCATCTTGCAATATCTAGGCCATCTCCCGAGGGACACTCCTGATTGCGAATTGAAGCATAGGCAGAGGGACTGAGGATCCTTAGTCCGCCCCTTGCTCTCTTGAGTTGTCTACGTACCAATGCAGACTCGGCCAGAATGATTCCTAGCCGAGGCTGATATTCCAATTTATCATCTGAGACCAGAACCAGATTGGGACGACGAGGGGTTCGGGCTCCTACAACTTCACATCCAGCTGAAAGCATCTCGACTTGCTTACCGTGAAGTAATTCCGCGGGCATAGCCAGCATATCCGCATCACCTCCGGACAACATGCTGATTGCTTGGGAGAAGTCGGTCGCCGAGACACTTGTGAGGTCGAACTCTTGTTCATCGAATTCCTCGAATTGAGAAGTTACAGAGCAGTCAGGGGTGTCGATGATGGCGAGTTTCAATTCGTCCAATCCGTCCACCTCCATAGGGGGCACGTAACATGCCCGTATGAGCCGCGTGTACACTTGTTGATATATGCGACCCTCTTCAAACAACACGAGCGGTATGGTCTCCCTCAACCAGATTAGTGCCCGGGCGGAGCTTGAGAGGCTTCGATATCAGATTGAAGAGGCTCTGGAGGATTTTGTTCAGAAGAGACTCTCTCAACCAGATGCTCCTGTGATGAGACTCGTTAGCGACATTCTTCTGGGAGGTGGAAAGAGATACCGGCCAGTACTGAGTGTTCTAGCTTACCAGGCCTGTGGAGGAGAAGACAAACAGAAGGCACTGAATCTAGCGCTCTCGGGAGAACTCATCCATACGGCTACTTTGGTGCACGACGATATCAATGATCAATCCAAGTTGCGCAGAGGCAAACCAACTCTCCACACTACTAAATCGCAATCACATGCAATTATCGCTGGTGACTACCTTTTCGCTTTAGGATTCGGTTTAGGGGGCCAAAATGACGAACAAGTGGTAGAACGTATAGCCAGCACCTGTGGAGGAATCGCGACTGGAGAGATTCTCCAGATGGAGCATATCGGCAATCTTTCCACTACGCCTGAGGACTACTATGCAATTGTCGACGGCAAAACCGCCGGCCCGTTCGCTAGTGCTTGCTGGGGTGCTGCAATTGCGGCTGATGCGGAAATTTATGCAGATTCAATGGAGGTATTTGGCATGGAACTCGGCAGGGCATTCCAACTGGTTGACGACTTGCTCGATTTGACCGGTGACCCTGCAATGGGTAAGCCAAAAGGCACCGATGTTCATGATGGTAAGATGACCCTTCCAATCATCCATGCTTTGACCATGTTGCATGGATCGGAATACGAACACTTTACTGATGTTCTGACCAACTTTAGCGATGAGAGATGGGGCGAATTCACCGAATTAATGCATAAGGCAAGGTCACTGCATTATGTTAGACAATTGATTGAGAATCACATCGAAAGGGCATTGAACGCCTTAGAGGAGCTGCCCGAGTCAAGATCCCGAACACTGATGGCAGAACTCACAAAGATGTCTGAGAGGCGACGGACTTGAGTCCATGTCCCTAGAGCGCACCGAATGGGACGCCATAATCATCGGCGGAGGGCCCGCTGGTAGTACAACTGCTCGATATGCTGCAGAGGGAGGAGCAGCCGTACTGGTTATCGACGGACGAGACCCAATTGGCTCCCCACTACAGTGTGGAGAGTTAGTTCCGAGTAATAGCGAGATGAAGCGATTATGCCCAGATGTCCCTGATATCGATGATCTACTTAGGACGCCCGAACACGCTATCTCTCTGAGGACTACACAGATGCATCTGGTGCCACCCTCAGGAAAGCCACTGAAGTATCCTTTTGAGGGCGTAGTTCTGAACAGAGTGGCTCACGACGAAGAGTTGGTTCAATTGGCACGCTCAAGTGGAGTCGAATACCTAGTTGGAACTCGTGTATCGGAAATCGGAACAAACAAAGTCACTCTGACTGATGGGACGCAGTACAGTGCCAAGGTCATTATCGGAGCAGGTGGTCACAATGATCCACTAAGGAAATCCCATTGGAATGTCAAATCACTGAATATCCCTGTAAAATTCGTACTCATGGACGGCGTATTCGATGACGCATTGGAATTACATTTTGGATCAGTCGCCCCTGGAGGTTATGCATGGGCCTTCCCCAAGCAGGACGGGGCTAACATAGGACTTGGAATTCAGAGAAAACTCTCCAAAGGAAAGAGTCTGAATCTGTACTCCGAGGAATTCTTCTCTCGATATCAAGGAAAAGTCAGTTTCAAAGGTGCAGGCTCACTTCCTATGTCGGGCACAATTCCTAACTTTGTCAAAGGAAATTACTTACTCGTCGGTGACGCAGCCGGCATGGTACTCCCTTCGAATGGTGCTGGAATCACAATTGCAATGATTGGTGGCAGAATAGCAGGGCAAGTCGTCGCCGAACATCTGTCAGAAGGTACACCTCTCGAGGAGTATGAGAAGAGATGGAACAAGCAGATGGGCAAGGTGATGCGTAACTCGAAATTCGCGTTCAAACTCGGAACTCTGATGTTCCGCTCTCCGGATTGGTTACTGAATTTGATGTTCAACAGGCTGACTAAGCCATTCATCTGGAGGGCGGTAACCTGCAGGTCGCTATTCAGTCTCAGGTGAGCGACCCTGCCAGATTGTGGCCATCCCTGGGAATACCAATTTAGCTGAAACTTGCTCGAATCCAGTATCTTCCATCATTCTGACATAATCTTTAGTCGTGCCAAAACTCGCATAGGTCTTGGTCAGCCATTTCCAAGGATTGCTCTCAGAATTGTAGAACAATCTAGCATAACTCGATACCCAGACTCTCATCCAAAGCCACCCCATGGCTCCATGCAGTCGGTTGACCTTGGCAGGCTCAACCATTACGAACACGCCTCCAGGTTTGAGTACCCTGAGAGCCTCTGCCAGACCTGCCCGCTTGTCGAACCAGTCTCTAAATGAAAACAGAGAGCACACTGCATCGAAGGAATTATCCTCAAATGGCAATTCTTCTGCCGTTCCTTCAACAAATTTGACAGCAGATTCGCCCCTAGATTCTCTCTTTGGACCAACTCTCCCTTCGGCAACTCTTAGCATCTCGGGAATAGGGTCCAAACAGACTAGATCTTCGCCTTCGAAGTCCTCAGCAAAACTCCCAGGTCCACAACCAATCTCCAGAACCCTGCCGCTGCTAGGTAGGCGCCCTCTCACCATTCTGCGCCAGCGTGATACTTGACCTAGTGTGGCGAATTGATTCACCTTGTCATAAACCGGAATCGTGGCCTCCAAATTCTGTTGAAGCTCATTCCAGTCAGACTCTCCGATTCGCTCGGTGTCCATGGTCCTCGCTGAGACCTCACATATATGGTTGAATCCCGCCAAAATCCTGTGAAAACACGAAGTAATTGCATGGTCAAAGTGATATACCGTTCGGCGTTGCGCGTGTCACCAAAGGTGACACAATGGGACGGGCAGATATACTCCGAGCAATCAAGAAGTCGGAGGACGGGGCAAAGAAGATCCAATCAGATGCCGAGACAAAGGCGGCGGAGACTCTCTCCAATGCCCGCGTCAAGGCCGCCGAGTCGACCAACTCAGGAAGGCAAGGGGCCGACGATGAAGCAGCAAAGATGCTTAGCGATGCACGCGCTGCTGCGGAGAAGGAAGCCGAATCCGTAGCCGCTGAGGGCGAAGTAGAACTTGAGCGCGTTGCCAGCGAGGGCAAGAAGAATAGAAGTGCGGCTGCAGATGCCGTCCTCGATACCTTCCGCAAAAACTAGTTCGGGGCGACATCATGAGTCAACTGACACCAGAAGACATGTCTCGACTGGTTGTCGCTGGTACCAAAGACCAACTTAAGACCACTATCGATGTATTAGCAGGTCTTTCTTTAGTTCATATCAATGATTACAGCAGTGATGATGAGGATATGTCAATGGGTACGCCTACTGAGGTATCTGAGGAAATCAGTCGCAGGCTGACCAAAATGAGAGGGGCTGCAGCGAACCTCCAGGCCCCCAGTCAGGCCGAACTGATGTCTGCACCCGAGGTCCGCAGAAATCTGTCGGGCGACATAGATAATCTAGTCGATAGTGCCCTTGGCCTCAATGATGAGATGGAAGAGCTTGAGATAGAGAAGTCGAAGATAGAAGAGGAACTAGAAGTTCTATCCTTGCTAGCGCCCCTCAGTCTTGAGATGGACTTGATGAGAGGCTATGATTCGATCACCCAGTTTGTTGGCACTGTTTCGTCTCTAAGCAAGGCACGGCCAGCCTTGGCTTCTCTAGGCGAATCTGCAGTTCACATGAGCAGCGAGGTTGCGAAGAAGGGAGTAGTAGCTGTCTTCTGCCGTAACGAACAGTCAGAATCTGTTCAGAAGATGCTCTCTGAACTGGACTTCCAAGCTATCTCAATTCCAGAGTCTGATGGTCTGCCGAGTGATCGGATTGCAGGGCTAAACGATAGAATGGCTGAGATTGAAGCTAGGGTAGAAGCATTGAATGAACAAATCTCTGAATGGTCCAATGCAAACAGTGGAATATTATTCGGCGGCATGGAGTTACTTGAGAGAGATTTGCAACTTGCCACTACACCAGTAAGAGTTGCAGTTAGCGACCACGCTTTTGTCTTAGATGGTTGGATCAAGTCAACAGCTGAAGAGGAAGTCAATAACGCTCTTTCTGGCGTTTGTACACACATAGAAGTCGAGAGATATCAACCCCCTGCACACAGTGGTCATGGGCATCACCATGTAGACAAGAAAGACATGCCTCCAATCGAATTCTCTCCGAGAAATTACAGCAAACCATTCGAGATGGTTACCGATGTAATGGGCAGACCTGCTTATGGGAAGATCGATCCAACATTCTTCATGTTCCTGACTTACCCTCTCTTCTTCGGAATGATCCTAGGAGACATGGCCTATGGCCTGTCAATAATGGCTCTAGCCGCATTTGTATGGAGGCAATTCCCGCTCAATGATGTGATGTCAAATGTTGCAGGATTCCTATTCACAATCGGAACTTCAACACTTATTTTCGGCTACATTTACGGTGAATTCGCCGGTTTCGAATTCCTCCCGCATGGGCACTGTGTGGATTACGCAGGTGAAGATATTGCGGGTATCTTAGGAGTTGCTCAATGTGAGGCATATGTCCTCCCTGATGGCACTCACGGACACTATCACTGGAAGGACGGTCATGCACCGTGGTGGGTTGCTTGGATGACGAACCTATATCCCAATGGAGGAGTGTTCTATTGGGTATGGGACGGCCCTCTAGAATTGACTCTAGCATATCCATTCCACCGCGTCTCTTCGAATCTAGAGAATCTAATGCTACTGACAATATACATTGGTGTTATCCACATCTTCATCGGACTTCTGATTGGTTTCCGTGATGTTCTCAAAACGCACGGCATGGTTGAGGCAATTTTCGAGAAGGGATCATGGATTATTCTGCTAGTCGGAGGATTTGCGTCTGCTTATGAATTCATCAAATACGAAACTATCTCCACCATGCCATTGGCAGTCGCAGTCATTGGAGTCGTTATGGTGACAGTACTGCTCGCACATTTCGAAAAGATGGGCTGGGGAATTGCACTCATTATGGGGCCACTAGAATCCATAGGAATGCTGCCGAAAGTACTCTCATACGTCAGATTATTCGCTGTAGGAGTTGTTGGTGTCAAGATTGCTGCTACTGGCAACGAGATGATTTACGAAGTCATGGCCCACACTCTTGCTGATTTGAGCCATGCATCTACAATGGACATTATACTGGTCCCTGTTATGTTCATCGGCTGGATCCTAGTCCAACTCTTTGCCCTAGTGCTGGGCATCTTCAGTCCTAACATCCACACTGTAAGGCTACATTTCGTCGAGTGGATGATGCAATTCTACGAAGGGAGCGGCCTCCCCTTCAAGGCGTTCGGCTTCAAGCCGGATAAAGTTGAGGTCGAGTGAGACTCACACAGTGAGAAAAATAACGGAGGAAAAAACATGAGAAATAAGAGAATGAACATGGCATACCGCCTACTGATGACTGTCTTCATGGTGACACTAGTCGCCAGTGTTGTTACAGCTCAGGAAGCGGCTGACAATGAATATACCACCACTACCATGGCCAAGCTGGCTGCAGGAATTGCTCTAGCAGGTTGTGGAATTGGGACCGGACTAGCACAGAGCTCGATTGGCGCTGCAGCCGTCGGCATGATTGCTGAGGACGACTCCAAGTTCGGTACTGGTATTCTATTCACTGTTATCCCTGAGACCATTGTACTGTTCGGTTTCCTATCGATCTACCTGTTGTAGGTCGTTGGAGGAACACGCAGACAAGGAGGATGTATGTCACTAGACAAGTTAGCAGGTGAAATCAAGGCGATGGCCGAGGCCGAGGCTAAGGCTGTCACAGATGAGGCAGCTGCCGAGGCTAAGAGAATCGCCGACGAGGCGAAAGACATGGTCTCCGAGTACCGCGAAGAGGCCATTGCTAACGCTACCAGAACATGCGATCAGATTGCAGTCGAGAGTATCGCAGCCGCAAGGCAGCGAAACCAGAAGACACTGCTAGTCGCTCGCAGAGCCGAACTAGATGCCACTTGGGAAGAAGTACTGTCACGTGCATCTTCTGCAGGCATGAAGGGAAGGGAGAAAGTGCTCAAGTCTCTATTGGCACAGGCTTCAGAAGAGGCCTCTTCAGGTATGATACTCAAACCGGTAAAGACTGACAGTGACTTCCTCTCCAAGAACTCTTCTGGGTTTGAGATTGGAGATGAGGTTGAGGGCCTAGGCGGATTCGTACTTGAGGACGCACAAGGCTCGGTGCTGATGGATTATCGATTCGAGGGCCGTCTAAGGGAATCTTGGGACGATAGACTCGGCGAAGTAAGTAGCATATTATTCGGAGAGTGAACAGGATGGCAATCGCAGCCGGGAGAAGTAACTGGGCCAATGCTGCAGCACGCAGTAAGGCCAGGAAGTCCAATTTGTTGGATGAGACCCGGCTGCGCCAACTCCTGAAGAGTGGCCCGGACACGATTGCCGCTAGTATTGGCGAGCTTGATTATCGCAAGGAGATGGATATCTATTCTGCAAGACTCAGTGGCGCTGACCTCGTAGAGGCGGCTTTGGCCCACAATCTTGAGAGAGAAGTTTCTGAAGTAATGAATTATTGCCAAGGTAGCCTCAGAAGTATAGTTGCGGTTTTCGCACTTCGTTTTTCTTACAGTAACGCTAAGGCAGTACTCCGTGCAGTGAATGGTGGAATCAGTGCAGATGACTTAGCAAATTCAGTTCTCCCTGATGAGAATGATTTGAATATAGGATGGATCGAGATTGCCCGTCAAAGTGAGACACTCGAGGATGCCGCTGCTGCTATGCGCGGCACTCCTTGGGGCGCAGCAATCCTAGGTATGGAAACCGACTCGCGCTTGCAGGAATATGAGGACAATCTCGACAGACACTACTACAAGGAAGCCATCAATGAACTGAAGGCCAGCGGCCTTGGTCACAGCCTTTTGCTAGGATATTTACGAAAGGAAATTGACCATCGCAATATAGTCAATCTTCTTCGCTCACTCAGACAGAATCTGCCTGTAGAGCAGAGAATGGATGCCATGCTCGATGGCGGCGGTGTTCTGAAGGGCGGTCTATTGAAATCAGCTGCCGAGGCAGATAGTCAGGACGCTCTAGTTGAGGTACTCCGACGCTCGAACATGGATACGGCAGATCTCGAAGAGAAACTAGAGGAATCCAAGGAACACGGAGGATTTGACCCCGTTGTCACCCTTCTGGCCGACGAGAGACGATCGAACATGAGGAGAATGAGTCACCTCAATCCACTTTCGGCTTTCCCAGTGATTTACTACATAGAAAGTAAAGTAATCGAAGTACAGAATCTACGCCTGCTGGTGCGCGGCAAGGCTGTAGGTCTACCAGAAGATGTAATTGAAGCGCACATGACATTCTGAGGTGAGAAGATGGAGATAGTGATTGTAGGATCTCCCGAGTTCACACTTGGATTCCAATTAGCAGGCATTAATCGCCTGCATAACCCGAGTAATGATGAGGAGATGAGTGATACTCTTCGTAGACTACTCGATGAGAAAGAAGTCGGAATAATCGTTGCAGATTCGGCCGACCTGATGCGTATGCCGGACAAGTTGAGACAGCGAATGTCCGACAGCATAACGCCCACAGTTTTGGGCATTGGGACAGAGGAGGACAATACCCTCCGCGAGTCCATCAAGTCTGCTCTAGGAGTAGACCTTTGGAAGTAGATTCCTCGAATACAGGATAAGGAAGTGAAAAAATGAGTGAAGAAAGTGGATTGATTTACAGAATCTCAGGTCCGGTCGTAACGGCCGTCGGCATCTCGCCGAGAATGTACGAAGTGGTACGAGTTGGAGATGAGGGTCTGATGGGAGAAGTGATTGAATTGCACGGTGACCAGTCGGTCATTCAAGTGTATGAGGAGACCTCGGGCATCAAGCCAGGTGAGCCAGTAGTCAGAACAGGCCAAACCCTGTCTGTCAAGTTAGGCCCTGGATTGCTGACTCAGATTTATGACGGGATTCAGCGCCCTCTAGAGTCACTAGAGGAGACCATGGGCGTGTTCATCACGCGCGGTGTCGATGCTGATGGACTTGATCTTACTAAGAAGTGGGAGTTCAATGCTACAGCCTCGGCTGGCGACGAAGTCTCAGGTGGATCAGTTATCGGATTCGTCCAAGAGACCGAGACCGTCGAACACAAAATCATGATTCCTCCCGGGCATAGCGGCAAGATTGCCAGCATCGAGTCCGGTGAGTTTGACATCACGACCTCAGTGTGTACTCTCGAAGATGGTACTGAGATCGCGATGATGCAAGAGTGGCCGGTCAGAACTCCGCGTCCATTCAAGCAGAAGAACGCTCCAGATGTACCTCTAATTACCGGCCAGAGGATTCTCGACTTCCTGTTTCCACTAGCCAAGGGAGGTACAGCTGGTATCCCCGGTCCCTTCGGAGCCGGAAAGACAGTTACTCAGCAGCAACTTGCCAGATGGTCAGACGCTCAGATTGTGGTTTACATTGGATGTGGTGAGCGCGGTAATGAGATGACCGAGGTTCTGACTGAGTTCCCTCATCTTACCGACCCTAATACAGGAAAACCTCTGATGAACAGAACTACGATGATTGCAAACACATCAAACATGCCGGTCGCAGCCCGCGAAGCATCTGTGTACACTGGAATCACCATCGCTGAGTACTTCAGAGACATGGGATACGATGTGGCACTGATGGCAGACTCAACAAGCCGATGGGCCGAGGCCATGCGTGAAATTTCATCGCGTCTAGAAGAAATGCCTGGTGAGGAAGGATATCCAGCTTACCTATCGAGCAGACTAGCCGAGTTCTATGAGCGCGCAGGCCGTGTTCAGACTCTGGGCGGAGATGACGGCTCTGTTTCCGTTATCGGCGCTGTATCGCCTCCAGGAGGGGACATCTCAGAGCCGGTCAGCCAAGGTACACTCAGAATCGTCAAGGTGTTCTGGGGTCTCGATGCAGGGCTAGCAAGACAGAGACACTTCCCTGCAATTAACTGGCTGAGTTCGTACAGTCTGTATCCTCAGGCCCTAGACCAGTGGTACAGAGACAATATCGCGAGTGACTTCCCTGAGGTTCGAACCAAGATTAGCAGTCTACTACAAGTCGAGGCCGAACTACAGGAAATTGTGCAACTGGTTGGATCGGACGCACTACCTATGGATCAGCAGCTGACCCTTGAAGTCGCTAGAATGATTCGTGAATTCTTCCTCCAGCAGAATGCATTCCACGATGTCGACACATTCAGTCAACTTGGACTACAATACGAGATGGCAAAAGCCATCCTAGCGTTCCAAGAAGAATCCGAGAAGGCAATGGCCGGGGGAGCCGGCCTTGAGGATGTAGTCAATGTGCCCGCTCGAACCGACCTGATGAGGGGCAGGTTCGAAGAGGGATACGCAGAACGCATCGGAGAATTGCTTGGAGAGATGTCTAAGCAGATTGCCGAAACTATGGAGGACAACTAAGGGGGTGCCATGAATGAGTGGAAAGGAATACAGAACAATTACTGATGTCAAGGGACCATTGGTCTTCCTTGAAAAAACAGAGCCAGTAGCCTACAACGAGATCGTTCAACTACGACTCTCTGATGGAACAATGAAGAATGGACAGGTGCTAGATACCAGCGATGATAAGGTCATTGTGCAGGTATTCGAGGGAACTGAATCGGTCGATAGACAGACTGGAGTAAAGTTCCTCGGGGATGTGTTCAGACTACCGGTCAGCAAGGGGCTAATCGGACGTATCCTGGACGGTGCAGGTAAGCCAAGAGATGGTGGACCTGAGATTGTAGCAGAGGACATGGCCGACATCATTGGTGCGGCCATTAACCCATACAGTCGTGAGAGCCCAGAACAGTTCATCCAGACTGGAATTTCGGCTATCGATGCTTGTACCAGCCTAGTTCGCGGCCAGAAGCTGCCGATTTTCTCGGCATCCGGTCTACCACACAACGACATAGCTCTACAGATTGCTCGACAGGCAAGGCTTGTTGGCAGCGATGATGACTTCGTGGTGGTATTCTGTGCAATGGGTATCACTGCTGAAGAGTACAATTTCTTCGTGCAGGACCTAGAGAGGACCGGTGCCCTAGAGAATGCTGCACTTTTCGTCAATCTAGCAGACGACCCAGCTGTCGAGCGATTGATTACTCCTAGGCTGGCTCTAACTGCCGCGGAGTATCTCGCTTTCGAGCATGATTACCACGTACTGGTTATCTACACTGATATGACAAACTACTGTGAGTCTCTACGTCAAATTGGTGCTGCTCGTGAGGAAGTTCCTGGAAGGCGTGGATACCCTGGTTACATGTACACTGATCTAGCTATGATGTACGAGAGGGCAGGCATGGTGAAGGGCAAGAAAGGAAGCATCACACAGTTCCCGATTCTAACAATGCCCGGAGACGATATCACACACCCCATTCCGGATCTTTCTGGATATATCACAGAGGGACAGATTGTGATTTCAAGAGAGTTGCACCAGAAAGGTATCTATCCTCCAATCAATGTTCTACCATCTCTGTCGAGACTGATGAACGCTGGAATTGGTGAGGGCAAGACTCGCGAGGACCACAAGTCAGTCTCCGACCAACTCTATGCTGCTTATGCGGGAGGAAGGGAGTTGAGGGGTCTGGTAGCAATTGTCGGTGAGGACGCACTAAACGAGCGTGACCTTCAGTTGCTAAAATTCGCAGACATATTCGAGGACCAGTTCCTCAGACAGAGTCGCGACGAAGATCGCTCAATCGACGAAGGTACCCTAGACCTCGCTTGGAACTTGCTAACTAATATCGACACCAAGTATCTAGTTAGACTTGACCAGAAGTGGATCGATAAATACCATCCAACTGAGAAGAACTCGTGAATTAGTCATTGAATTAGGAGGATATAGAATATGGCGCTCGATATCAAGCCAACCAGGTCCGAACTGATCAACCTTAAGCGACGCATCAAGCAAACCCAGAATGGGTACAATCTACTGAAGATGAAGCGTGACGGCTTGTTCCATGAGTTCAGGACACTACTCTCTGAGATGATTGAGGCAAGAGAAGGCCTAGTGGCAACCTATCGTGAGGCAGTTCAATCAATCAGTCTCGCTAGCGCAATTGAGGGCGGCCTCGCTGTCAAGAGCGCCGCAATTGCAATCTCTAGACACCCAGAAGTTACCGTAAGTCGACGAAATATCATGGGAGTCGTGGTACCAAATGTGGAAGGCACCAACCTGACTACTAGCATCGATGAGCGCGGAACCGGTTTGATTGGAGGGTCTGCTTACATTGACGAAGCATCTGACGCCTACTCTGTTCTAATCGAGAAGATTGTCAAGGCTGCTGAGATGGAAGGAACTCTCAAGCGATTACTCGTTGAAATCGAGGCTACCAAGCGAAGAGTCAATGCTCTAGAGTATGTTGTAATACCTCAGATGGAAGAGGCCCGGAACTTCATCCAACTAAGACTCGAAGAGATGGAGCGAGAGGAAACATTCCGTCTAAAACGCTTCAAGAACAAGTGATTCGGCGAACTTCGTTCGCCGTGCGCGCGTGCGAGGGGTCAAATCAGACCTACCCCGGCCATGTATCTAGGTGGCACCATGTCAGAGACTACAGAGCACCATCTCGATACCGAGACTTGGGGTGATAGGGAACTTCTCGAAGTCATCTGCAGCAGATACTTTCTGCTTGGCGGACAAGGAGTTTCGGAGTTGTCTTGGGAGGTCAATGGAAGAGAAGGGAGAAATCCCAGCGAGTGCCTAATCGCACTAAACCGACATTTGAAACAACTGAGTATGATTGCAGTCCTAGATGAGGGGGACCCACCGATTATGTCGGTCGGACCTTTACCATCACAAACAGTTGTCATGCCTTCTTGGCAACAGTCTTTGGTATGGCTTTTGGCCGCATCCTTCACGACCCTATCTGGATCCCTATGGATCTCCTCGATGGAGCCGGGACAACAACCGTTCGTCTCTTCAATTCTAGAGACCGCAATCGTCTTCTTTACACTACCAGTGTTGGGTTCAGCTCTGCTGGCAAGTTATGCCAGGATTTTCGTCTCAAAGGCATTCGAGGTAGAAAATTCACATCTCATACCCTTGGCTTTCCCAGTTTTTTCTCCTGAGTGGCCGTTCAGTCTAGTCTCTACTATTGGACAAAATAGACCTGACCTGCACCCAATTCCCAATCGTAAAGCCCTCGGAATGATCGAGTTAGCCGCCCCAGTAGTGTTGTTCACATGCGGAACTGCTCTAACAATTATCGGTCTAGGTTTAACCTCTGTACAGCCGCCAGAATTCGAGTCTTCACCAGTTGGAGTTGATTTGAATCTGATTTCAGAGGTACTCGCTTCGATTCTAGTCGAACCACACACTATGCTCAGACTACAATGGATTCATCCAACCGGATTGGCAGGAATCGCTCTTTCGATTGTAAGTTGGGCACTTCTTCTACCGGTCCCCGGATTCCCTGGAGACAGGATTCTACACTCTTTACTCGGTCCCGGAGACATGCAGGATGATCGAAATCAAACCTCAATATTCATCTCTACTCTGGGATTCGTGCTGATAATTTTCATCTCTACTGAATACTGGCCTTGGTTGCTAATTGCAGCCATCGCTGGGTGGCGTAGATTCAGTCCAGAACATATCCCCGAACCTTTTGTTGTCGATGAGTTCGCGGGCCTAGACGAAATCCCAATGCGCCAGATTGCCACCCTTACTATTGCAATTCTGCTGCTAGGTTATCCCGGACTTGAGCCAAGCTCTCAGATAGATCATTGGGATGGAGGAATTTCTACTGAAGATTGGCCAACCTCGATGACCTTCGAGGGAGATACCGTGCAGCTAGAATTACCTCTAGAGCCATCAGGATTAATGCCAGTATCTGGATGGCTACAGATGCGTGTAGAAGGTGACCCTGTCGGTGAATGGCAGATCAATTCCGAGTGCCTCGACGAGAGGGAAGTGTGCAGATTTGAGGAAATTACCCAAGCTTCTCCCGCAGGAATATCAGTCAACCTATCCAGAGAAGTTGATTCTACCCCTCACCCATTCAGACTTGTCATCCTCATTGATGTGCATGGGCATGTGGATGAGCATTCAATCGTATTCCGGCCCTCCGACGCGACAACATCGATAGATCCACTTTGGATTCTCGTGGAGGACACAGAAACTCCAAGGATTTGCGTCGAGATTATTGTAGTGGAAGGAGACTATATCAATCTGACCAATGGTAATCAATTCTGGTATTTTGAGAACGAGACTTCCCTCGGCCCGGGAATCCACGACCTTTGCATGAGGGGTCACGAGGGGGCCCTTTTCTCGCAGGGATGGACTCCTGACCATTTCTTTGCTATGGGCCCTACAGTCACAATTTTGAGGAATAATCAGACTCCACAAAACCTGGTCATGCCAATCGATGATTCCCAACCCAAATTTCAATTCTCCGATGGAGATTGGAGGTTGCCGTTGTTCGAGCCTGTTGCGGACGAATTCTCGATTACTCGCGGTGAATCAGAGTCAGCATTCTGCCCCTCTACTGATGTCATCGTAGAAGTAAATTCAACGGGCGACTGGGAGAGGGAACTATCAGATAGATCTTCGATATTGATCCCAGCAGGTCATTCTGGAAATGGGACCATCAGGATGAGTGGGCCCGGGTGGCTAGCAATTTGTTCAGACACAAACATGCTATCATGGTACTCAATGGTCGAGGGACCGGATGTTTTTACTTACTCAGGGGAAGAACTCACTATTTACAACAGGGAGAACTACTCAATGCCAATTTCAATCGACTGGACGGGCGATGCAGATGAATTCGATAAATGGGAGATTTCGGTACCATCGGGGATCGATGCAATGTCAAGCGTCTTTGTTAACATAACCAGTAATGATGACTCTCATGCGCCACTGGTATACTGGGTGAACACTGATGAAAATGGGATTAATCTCAATCTTGCTGCTCGTTCCAATTTAGGTGATTAGTATGAGAATAGCGATCCTCGGAGTAGGCTCGATAGGCTCGGTTATTCTGGGGTGCTTGGCAGATACCGATGCTGAACTAATTGCGGTCTCTAGGGGAGAAATGTCCGATGAACTGTCAAATCAGGGATTGATAATCCATTCTCCAGAGGGCGTAATAGAGGTCATTCCATCGGAGAGGTTCACTACTTTCGATAGCGAGTCGGGACCAGTCCCGGATTTTATCACAAACAGTTGTGATGCAGCCTTCATATGCAGCAAGTCTGATTCGACGCCAGTACTCGCCCAGATAGCTGACGAGATACTTGTTCAGGATGGAATAGCAATCAGCCTACAAAATGGAATGGGACACGCTCAAACCCTTGCCCATCGCCTAGGTAGAGAAAGAACGCTAGGCGGGATAACTACTCACGGCGCATGGAGAAATGAAACAGGCACTCACTGGGTAGGCCGCGGAAATATCACCTTAGGTTCTCTTGACTCTACTAAACCATCAGGCAATGCCGAGAGATTAATTCGAACTCTGAATCAAGCAGGTTTGTCTCCAGACTGGTCTGATGACATCAATAGATCAATTTGGATAAAGCTACTAGTCAATGTAGCAATTAATCCAGTTTGCTCGATAGCAGGAGTTCGCAACGGCGCGCTTCTTGAGGTGCCTGAACTTTGGTCCCAAGCAATATCTGCAATGTCCGAGGCAGCTACAGTTGCAACAGCTAGCGGAGTCGATCTCTCTGGGGTAGATATTGAGTCATTACTCAGAGAGGTCGCTACAAACACATCTGAGAACAGATGCTCGATGCTGCAGGATATCATGGCAGGCAGGAAGACCGAAGTTAACCACCTATGCGGAGCCATTGTCGAGGCAGGAGAATCAGTAGGAGTCCCAACTCCAAGGAATGAGATGCTCCACGCGCTGATATGTGGTATCGAAATCTCATCTGAATTCGACTGATTGTGGCGATTTTTCTCTCCCTTCGTAATCGCTGTGCTGCGCCTATGGTAGCCTCAACATTCATAGGCAAACAGATTGGGAGGGAACGAATGTCGTCGGCGATAATTCGTACGGCGAAAGGGTGAGGGGATGCATCTAATACGAATGGAACTCGAGAACTTCAAGTCATTTGGAGGCGAAGTCACCATCCCTCTCGAAGAAGGATTCACTGCGATAACTGGTCCAAATGGTTCGGGCAAGTCCAACACACTAGATGCTTTGGAATTCGTTCTGGGACCAAAGTCAACCAAGTCCCTTAGGGCAGAAAATGTAACCCAACTGATATTCAATGGCGGTGAGAGAGGAAGGCCAGCCAAGCATATGTCGGCTACTCTAATCTTCAACAATGAGCCCGATGAGACTGGTAGAAGGAGGTTGAGGATTGAATCAGATGAAGTCAGCTTCACTCGCTCAGTCAAACTCGGCAGGAAGGGAGCACCAATCTCTGCCTTCAGAATCGGAGACAAACCATCTACAGCCACAGAGATGAGGAGAGTTCTGGCAGAGGCCGGACTCAGGGCTGGAGGATACAACATTGTCAAGCAAGGAGATGTCACTAATCTTGCGACCATGACTGCCTACAAGAGAAGAAAAATCATCGAAGATGTGGCGGGAGTAACTGCCTATGATGATGAGATTAGGAAGTCCAATACTCAGAGAAAGCATGTTGAGAACAGCATTGAGACTATTGGAATTCTCGAAGATGATCAGAAGAATCGACTGAAGAGTCTCTCAAAGGAGCGTGAGCAGGCGCTCAAATTCAAGGAGTTGCAAGATGACCTAGACTCTTCTAGAATGGTACTCCACCAATCTAGGCATAGGAACAGGTCAGAGGATGTTGAACTACTCGGCGAGGAGAGGACTCGCTACACGGGCGAAATAGATGAAATCGGAAACCAGGTCACTGTTGGCAACAAATCCCTACTCGCGCTCGATGAAGAAATGGTCAGAGTTGAATCAGAGATTAACGAAATCATGAGTGGCGATGCCAAGCAGATACTGGATACTATTCGTCAGTACGAAATCGAGATGGAGACGGGAGGGGACAGAATTGCAGATCAAGAGGAAGCTATTGAAGCGGCCAACTCCGAAGCCGAAGAATTTGGCAAGGAACTTGAGGGTGCCCAGCAAGCCAAGTCAGAAGCAGAGACAGCACTCGAGGCGGCCCAGCAGAAACTTATCGATTCCAATACTGCTATCGAGGAGGCATCTAATGACGAGGCAGAAGCAAGGCAGGCAATCGAGTCAGGCGACAAACACGGCCGCGATCTGAAGCGTGCTTTGGGACTGGTTTCAGACAAAGTCGATGAGGCTCAGTCGGTATATGCCGAAAAGAGACTCGCAGCAGATCGGGCTGAGCAGTCAGAACAACTTGCATCCAGTAAACTAGCTGATCTTGAGGAGATGTTCGAAGAGGCTACAATGGTTCGCGACGATCTTGAACTCGTCGGAGAAGATCTACAAGGTGAGAATCCACAGGAGGACAGGACATCCCTAGCCGAGGAACTGCGTCGCTTGCAGAAGCAGGAGTCAAATCTTGCAGAAGACAGGGATAGAGCCGAGAATAGGGTGAGGGAATCAGAGCGCAAGTTAAGTCGAGCCAGAGCTCGTCAGGAAGAGAGAACCAAGGCACCGGGCTCTGCAATCACACTAGCCGCTCTAGCCAAACTTAGACAGAGCGGAGAAATCAAGGGAATACTGGGCTCTCTGGGTGAACTCACAGCACCTAAGGACAGCGCCCATGAAGAAGCACTCGCAGTCGCATTGGGCGGAGGTCTCAGAAGTATCGTAGTCAACGATGATGATGTTGCAGCAAAGTGCATCGCTTGGCTAAGACAAAATGGAGGAGGAAGGGCGACTTTTCTACCTCTGAACAAACTAAGTATCAACCGTCCAGGTGGCCGATCTCTGATTGTTGCCAACAACCCGGGAGTGGTAGGATTCGCCCACGACTTACTCGAATATGATCCAGAGATCGACACCGCTGTGAGATATGCCAGCAGGAACACATTGGTCGTTGACTCTATGGAGGTTGCAAGAAGAAACATGGGCGGAGTCAGAATGGTCACACTCGATGGCTCTCTCATCGAGAGTTCCGGAGCGATGACCGGCGGCTCTGCTACCAAGAATACTGCAAACGCCTTCGGCGGTGGTTCTGTTTCCAGCAGCTTAGATCGCCTAGAAGCTGCAGTCGATGAGGCGAATCTGATTTACTCTACAGTCGAAGCAGCACTCAGGGAGTTGCGAAGTAACCAGCAGGCATTGAGGGACCGTATTCATGGCCTAGATGACTCAGATAAGGCTCTACAGGCACGTAACTGGAAATCGGACATAAATAGGGCACAGAAGGATGTCGAAGATGTCCGCAAAAAAGTCCAAGCAGCAATTTCCGACTTCAAGAATCATCAGAAGAGCAATTCTGAGGCCAAGCAAGCCGCTGTCGAGGCCAAGCAAGAACTCGACTCAGTTTTGGATGAGAGATCTCAGGCCGCACTGGCTCTACAGGATCATGCTCCCGATCATCTCTCAAAGAAACTGAGAGACGCAGAACGAATAATGACCGAAGCAGAGCGACAAAGGCTCGTAGCAGAGTCTGCCATTTCAAGCTCCAAAGAAAGGATTGGAATCTTGGCAGAAAGAGTTGAAGAAATCTCCAAGCAAATCGAAAGGAAGCTTTCAATCGTCACCCAGGCAGAGAGTAGAATCTTAGAACTCAAGGGCAGCATAAGAGAAGCGACAGAGAAACTAGATGATCTCAGAGAGCGAGCATCACAATTTGACGAGGAGCAGAAAGCACTCAATGAGCGCAGAGATGAGATAGTTGACGAGAGAGCAAGCCTCAGGGCATCATTGGACAACCTATCTCAGAGGAGAGAAACTCTCTCTTCCCGAATTGAGGAACTAAATGGACAAATCCAGCAGAAGAGAGAGGCATTGGATGAGATTGTGGCCGAATTAGCGGCTGCTGGTATCAAAATTCCACCGGCCGATGTAGAACTGCCGACAGTAGCCGAGGCGGAAAAGAGCGTGCAGGGGCTCGAACGCCGTCTCGGCCAACTTGGCGATGTTAACATGCTTGCCATAGAGCAATATGACATCACCGCTGAGAGAATAGCCGCTTTGGCCGAGGATGCAACCTTGCTTCGATCAAGACGAGACCAACTGATTTCACTATCTGACCAGTTAGAGTCTGAGAGGAAAACACGGCTCATGGCGGTGTTCAATCACGTCGACAAAAATTTCTCCAAAGTATACGAGATTCTGCAGCCAGGAGGTAGTGGAAGTCTCAGGATGGAGAATCCGAAGAACCCATTTGAGGGAGGTATGGAGATGGATTGTGTTCCTCCGGGCAAGAGTAAGAATACCCGTAGGAGCATGCTCTCTGGGGGCGAGAAGTCGATGGCGGCATTGGCTCTCATCTTTGCACTACAGGACTACGAACCCAGTCCATTCTACTATCTTGACGAGGTTGACCAGAATCTCGATCCATTCAATGCTGAGAGAATTGCCACACTTTGCAGGATGCGTAGCCAAAGGGCACAATTCCTCATGGTTACTCTACGCAAGGTAACTCTCACTCTAGCTGACCATCATGTTGGAGTAACACATGCCGGCGACGGTAGAAGCCGACTGATTACTGACTTTGACAGAGCAACTGCTCTGGAGATGGGAGAACAGTTCGAGGCCGAGCGCAAGGCACAGGAAGAATCGGCAGCTGACAAGGAGTCGATGACCGATCTCCCAGACCCTGAGAACATGCCTAGGGCGCCCGAGCCTTTGGGTAGCCCCAAGAGCCTAGGCGGTCTAGCAGATAGAGCAGGAGTCGAAATCGAAGGCGATGATGAAGTCGCTGATACAGATGAAGAAGTAGACACGATGGACTCTCTAAGAGAGAGAACAGATGAATGGACAGAGGACATGGATGAGAGAGAGTCCGTTCTAGTGAATGAAACCGAGGACGATGAAGAAGAAGTCGAGCAGATGCAAAAGGAGGTCGAATCATGACCGTCTTCGACGGCCATGTAATGAGGGACGAAATCGTCTCAAGTATGCTAGATGGTGAAGCAGACCTTGAGACTAGCAAATACCTAGACAGGTTAGTCGAACTCTCATTACTAGAGGAAGCTGAACACCAGTTCCTGATTGATCCATTCGATAGATCGGTAGCCCTCGTCTTCCAGTTGTTTCAGTCATCTGACCTAGATCCATGGGATGTCGATTTGTCGACCTTCATTGAGATGTTCAATCGAAGAATCGAAGATGCCGAAAATATCGACTTACCAACATGTGGCAGACTAGTTCGTATGGCCTGGTGTATTCTTCGTGGCCAAGCGGCTTCACTACTTGATAGACAAGAGAGGGCCTTTGAGGAAGAAGAGGAAGAGATTTGGGAGTTTGATGGAGGCTGGGAGGCAGACTTCGATGATGCAGACTACAACTTCTCTGTGGGGGTACTCTCTGGGGCGGCATCCGAGACCCTGCCTCAGATGTTCGAAGGTCGTATCCATCGAGACGAGAGCCGCCCCGTCACTCTTGGCGAATTACTAATGGGTTTACAGGACGCAGGAAGATTGGCCGCAGAGCAGAGGATGCGCGAAGAGATTGCCAAGGAGAGACGCGATGCCCATGAAAGGGCCAGAGAAAGATTCAGCGGAAGTCTGCATATCGAGGATCTCGAGGGTGACCTAAAGAGGACTTGGGAATCACTCAAATTGCGTTCCGACGCCGGCGAACCTGTTTCTCTGAAACTACTCGTAGATGACCTGACTTCGAAGTCTATGGAAGAAGGAATTCCTTTGGAGGAAGCCGAAGCAGAGGCACAAGTAGCAGCATTAATCTCCGCTCTTTTCCTTACCAACAGAGGCTTCGTTGATCTCAAGCAGAATAGTGGCAGGAATGGGGATATCACGCTCAGAGACCTCTGGGACGAGGAAGATGACTTCACCACTCTCTCCCTCAGACTTAATCCCAAGCCTAAGATTCAGGGGGTGTCCGAACTTGTCTAATCCAGAACTTTCGACTATCCTTGAAGCAATACTGTTCGGAGCAGGTAGATCAATGTCGGTGGAGGAATTATCTGAATTACTTGAGAAACCAGCATCAGAGGTTGAAGAATCTCTTCGGCAGTTACAATCTACAATCCGCAGACGTCGAGACTCTGCTTTGCAATTATCCGATGTAGCAGGTAGGTGGATTTTCGAAGTCAGGCCCGGACTTTCTCCACATCTACCCGAGTCATTCAGGGCAGATATCCCTCAGAGATTGCTTCCTGCAGCAGCCTTAGTGGCCTACCATCAGCCCATGGCACAATCACAACTGGTGGATATGCTCGGCCAGCGAGCCTACGAGCATGTCAGAGATCTCGCTAAGATGGGCCTACTCGACCGCAGAAGAGACGGCCTAACTCGTAGGCTTACGACCACTCGCAGGTTCGCTGAATACTTCGGATGCCCGGAGATAGAGTACAGAAAGGTACGCTCATGGTTCAGACAAGAGGCAGAGAAGATGGGACTTACGAGTGCCCAATTGGCCGCCTCACTAGCTCCTGAAGAGCAGTTGTCAATCAATGAATTCTCAGATGAATCATCTGATGAGGGCACACTAGAGGTCGAGTAATTACTCGGATCTGAGTTTTACCAACTCTTCTTCTACAGCCTTCTGAGTGATTCTTCCGCCTTGAGCGCGCAGTCTAGCAGCCACGGCATCTACCTCGCCACCCTCTGCTCCTGCGGTAACAGCCATATTTCTCACATGGAGCTTCATGTGTCCAGCTTGGATGCCAACTGTAGCAAGCGCCCTGAGTGCTCCCAAGTTCTGTACCAATCCAGCAGCCGCCATCACCTTAGCAAGTTCATCTGCTGTTGTTATTCCCATTAGGGCGACATTTGCTTGTGCCGCAGGATGTACGCGCACAGCGCCTCCAACTAGACCTACTGCCATTGGAAGCTCAATAGATCCTACCAGGTTGCCAGCACTATCACTTTCCCAGTGCGTGAGTGATCCGTATACTCTCTTATGTGAGGCAAAACTGTGAGCCCCAGACTCGATAGCTCTCCAGTCTTGTCCACATGCAATTGCTATAGCAGAAATTGCATTCATGATTCCCTTATTGTGAGTCGTTGCACGGAATGGATCCGCCTTAGCGAAGTGGTATGCTTGAAGAATCCCCTCAATTACCTCAGCACCTTGGACAGCATCTCCCTTATCTGACATCTCTTCCGGAGTGAAAACAGCACTAACTCGAGCCAATCTGTGGACTGCCAAATTACTGATTATTCTTAGAATAACAGTTCCTCCAGTCATTCCTTCTATCTTGGGGGCGATGGTTTCAGCCATAGTATTGACAGCATTTGCACCCATTGCATCTCTACAATCAACTAAAATGTGGACAATCACCATAGAACCAGACTCAGTTTCAATGATTTTAGCCTCAATATCCCTACATCCACCACCAAATTTGACTAAAATTGGGTCAACTTCATTGCACGAATCAATCAAATCTTGCTTATTGTCGATAATTGACTCCATCGCAGATACAGGATTATCGCAATCAACGACTTGGATTTGGCCAATCATTACCGGGTCATCATTGTTTGAAACAAAACCTCCTTTCTGATGGCATCTCTTTGCCATGTTACTGGCAGCCGCAACCACACTAGGCTCTTCCAAAACGAAAGGCACCAGGTAGTGATCTCCATCGACTACGAAGTTGGTCGCCACTCCAATAGGAAGGGAGTATGTTCCAACTACATTCTCTATCATTCTGTCTGCAGCCTCTTCAGACAACTCCCCACTAGCTGACCAAGCCCCAACCTGTTCAGGAGTTAGTCCTGCTAATTCTGCTAGCATCTCTCTGCGTTCCGAAACTGATAGTTTGTAGAATCCCTCTAGGCGACTGCTGTCTACTGGCATAGTATCATTACGGCCCGGAGAATAGGGCTTCTAACTGTTTGCAAACAGGGAACTTAGCGACGAAGTTGGCCCTACCTCCTACTCCGATTAGGCCAAATTAAGCGTTAATTTAACCATTAACGCATCATTAACGCATCATTAAAGCGTTAATAAAGCGTTAATCTGGGAGAAATCATTTCGCTGCACTGTAAGGATATGAATGAATCAAGACATCTCGGAATCCGTGAAAAACCCGTTAAATCGCCCTATGGAAAGCGTCAGAATGCGTGAACATTAAGAATGATTGAAGCCGCTACTAGGCCAATGATTTCAGAGGCGGTCTCATTGCTTGATTTACCTCCTTTGAGGGGCAACCCCTTCGACCACCGCCCGATTGAACCTTCTAGGGCCCAGGACCTAGTCGGTCGAGATTCGTTGATGATTAGACTGCGCGAGTACATTATCTCAGAATCTCCCAGAAACATTCTGTTAGTAGGAGATTCGGGAAGCGGGAGGACATCAATGGTGAACGCACTTTCTTCCCAAGCCAGAAACAAGTTCGTCAGTCAGTTCTGGCCCGAAACAGATCCAGTAAACTCGATTCTAAACGAACTTTCAGTACATTTCGCAGGTTATGAAATCCCTAGAACTACTTCTCGACTGTGTGAGTCATTAGTTGAGATGCTAGACAAAGAGACTGGGCCATTGCCCCTAATTGCTCTAGATTACCCTACTTCGACTCCTTTGAATGAGCTATTGACCAGAATCACACCTCTATTACAGAGACTTAGGGCACTAGTCATAGTTACAGCAACATCTTCGCAATTAAAATCTCTTGATGAGGAGATTGTTGAAGCATATGATATCGAACAACTCAATGATTTCTCTAAGCAGGAAGTACAGAAACTAGCGGACAATCTAATCCGTAGAAAGGCCCGCGAGAGGTGGATAATCAATCCTCAACTTATGGATGCACTGATGGAACGCACAGGAGGGCACCCTCGCGATGTTGTGAAACTGTGTAGAGACTTACTGGATGAGCGTAGAGGCAATGGCTCTGAGGGCACATTAGAGAGACTAATGTCTTGGAGTGGCAGGATAGATGATGTCCCAGAAGTGCCGTTCGAACCTGAAAATGAATCAGAAGAGCCAGTGGAAGGTTTGGAAACCACTGAGGTGGAGAATTTTGAGGAGGAAGACGAGAACCCTGCAGAAGATTCCGATGACTGGGACATTGAACCTGATGACATGTGGGAAGATGTTATCGAGCCCGAAGATGATCCTGTTTGGGATGAGACAATTCCCGAAATTGAGGACGATTGGTCCGAACAAGAGCCACCGGAACCATCCAATCCCCCCGAAGAAGGCCAAGGGACCTTAGATTCCTATGTCCCAATCGTAGATGCCACTGAAGAACAGTCGCGAACTCCAGTTACAGGGGCTTTTGGAGGATTGCTTAGCCGAACCGTGGTTACCGGGGATGAGATGCCAAAAGAGCCCGACGGAAAGCCAGTAACGGTTGCCAATTCTGAACCAAAGCCTTTCATCCCATCAACAAACCGACCTGTAGTTCAAGATCCAGATCCAGCGTTCGAATCACAAGCCATTCCTGATACATCGATTACTCCTGCAGAGGAAGTCTCTGTGATGTCGGATGAAGGGGCTCTTTGGACTGCTGACCCAAGCCTTGGAGTGGTGCCCGAGGTCCCCGAACAACCCGAACCAGAGAAAACCCTCTTTGATTTGGATCACACTCCTGAGTTAGTTGAACCCGAGCCCGAACCTGAGATTATCACTACGCCACCGCCATCTCCTCCCGCAATCCCTCAAATTCCTGTCCTACCTAGTGGGCCTAATTGGGAGCCGGATGAGCCCTTTGATAAATCCAGATTTGCATATATTTCAGATAATGAGAGGACAATTCTTGAGGCGGCTGCTGGAAGAGAAGTTTCTCCTTCAGATGCCGAATTACAAGCCGTATTGGAAGTCGGTAGGACCAGACTTTCTCAGATATTCAACGGACTTCGCAGAGCGGGACTACTTTCCGTCAGAAAGCAAGGTAGAACCAGGCTGTTCAAGCTCAGCAATATTGCCTCTACCGAACTCGGAATGAATTAGGTGCCTCATGTCGAATACTAATGTCACAATCGAACTCGTTGAGAAGTATCTTGCTCTGACCGAGGAAGCTAGATCTAAGGCAACTCCTATTGCAAACGGAGATTCCGAAGAAGAGAGACTTGTATCAATGCTCAGAATGTGCGATGATTATGCATCAGACGCTAGGCACTTCATGCAGGAAGGAGACCTAGTACGAGCCTTCGGGGCAATCAATTACTCGCACGCGTGGCTAGACGCAGCTGTTAGAATCGGTTTACTGGATGGCCATGGTGACGATCGATTATTCACATTACCTTAGGCCTCGACCAGCCTTAGATATCGTCCAGAGGCAACCTCGATGTATGATCCACCTTCCTCAATCAACCTTCTCTTTAGTTCGGTATCAACTGTTAACACCGCCCATCCCCTTTCCGAGGACAGTCTTACAAGCATCTCATCAGGATGCCTCACTCCTTCTAAGTCTTGAATAATTTCACAGCGTTTTCTTAGCAATTCTAGAAGCAGACCTTTCTGCTTTTCAGATACAGATTCGAGTTCTCTATCTACGCATTCAAGTAACTTCAAGTCTGCAACTCCGACTACTTCCTTCATACTCGCATCCAAGTTTAGCCGCGCCTCAATTAGTGCAACCCACCCACAAGCGTCTACCAAGACGCCGACCATTGAATCACCCAGCGATTGAGCCGTGGCCGATTAATCGCCATCTAGAACCAACTCTTCTGGATAATGTGACCCGACTCCCGGATTTTGCACATATTGGCAGACGTAGTTGAATGGTCGCAGAACCTCCTTTAGCGGAAGAAACAGTACCTACACTAGTTGCTGTAGCCGAATTAATCATCAACATCTCATTGTTCTGTAGGGGCTTTATTGAACCAGCTTCACCCTCTCCAGATGAGACCATCTTCTCTAACAATTCCAACTTTAGGTTCAATTCTTCCCAAATCGGAGGTAATTCTCCTTCTCTTGCCATGACCTGGCCTGACAACTCGTCCGCCTTGGTAGACATCGGATCCATAGGGGTGGCAATTCCGCACAGGCCCCCTGCGTGAACTAAATCTAGATCCAAACCTCCTCCTTTCAGACTCTCAATCTTGGTTGGGATTGGTTTCCATGTTGTCTGTCCTCCAGATTGGACTCTTCTCCCAGGGGCAATCAGAATAGAATCTCCAACATTGAATGATCCCTCGACAATACTCCCGCCAATGATTCCTCCAGACAATCCATTGGGCCTAGTTCCTGGTCGATTAACATCGAATGAGCGTGCCACATACATCAGGCCAGATTCATCCGCAGTCCTATCCGGTGTCGGGATTACATCCTCGATTGCCTGAATCAGAACATCGAGGTTGACATCATGATGTGCCGAAACTGGAATAATCGGTGCAGATTCGGCAATCGTGCCCTCTAAGAAACTCTGGATTTCAGCATATGACTCCCGAGCCCTCTCTCTAGAAACAATGTCTATCTTGTTTTGAACTACTACTATGTTCTCTATACCAGCAATCTGTAGTGCTGCCAGATGTTCTCTCGTCTGTGGCTGGGGACACTTCTCAGTGGCTGAGATTAGGAGCATCGCTCCATCCATTATCGATGCTCCAGAAATCATGACTGCCATGAGCGTCTCGTGCCCGGGAGCATCGACAAAAGATACCACTCGGAGTAATTCATCATCCGAATCATCAGCTCCATCAGGATGTTTTCCTCTAACATAGTAATTATCTTGCGCAGTCTTGTAGAATGCTGTATCGGCATAACCCAGTTTGATGCTGATACCGCGCTTCCGCTCCTCGGAGTGAGTGTCGGTCCATACTCCAGATAGGGCTTGAGTCAAAGTCGTCTTACCGTGGTCTACGTGACCGACCATTCCGATGTTTACTTCTGGCTGCTTCGGAAGACTACCCAGATTAATCACCCCGCCGAATCACTCCTCTTCTCCGGAGGACTTCTCGACGGCTTCTGGCTCCTCGACGAGGCCGAATATGGCGTCGAGAGAGCGGTTTCCAGATTCGACAATCTTGAGATTAATCTGGCGAGTATCCTGGCTGATTACATTGCCCCGGAGTCTACGCCTCTTCCTCAATCCATCGTACTTGTATCGGTAGACTCTACCCTTCTTCTTGACATACTTCTTCCCCTTGTAGCCAGTTCCTGCAGTAGTCAGGACCGATTTGATTGCACTTCCATCTAGTTCTGGCCTCATTGGCCTTCCAGTCAAATCAGATCCACCAGTAATCTCCAGTTTGTATCCATTGAGGGCTTTATCGCCTTCTCCAACGAACATTCCATCTACTGAATCTCCTATCTTCTTACCTAGGAAGTGGTTGTAGTTAGAGCCGGTGATGTCCATACTGAATGCCCTTCCTCCGGATGAAGGAACGGTGTCATTCACTACCGCTTTGAAGACCTGCTCTGCTGCCACACGACCACCTCTGAACGGCCTCCCGACTAAAGGCCCCTATAAGAGCGGTTCGGAAGCGCCGTAGGCGCTTGAAAATCACAAGAAATCTTTCTCAATACGATTCTCAAGCAGAGCGGGCTGTGTATTGGTCATAGTGATGTGTTGAGTCCGACCCCTCCCAACTGACGCATTGGCGGTACGCGTCTCAATAAGACCAATTTTCTCCAATGTCTTGAGATGCTTCCAGAAGGTGGTGTAACTGCGTGGCTTTATTGTGAACTCCTCGCAGACTAGGTTGTACAATTTTTGAGCATCTCCGCTCGATACTGCATCGGCCTTCTTCAATCGTCTACAGATTCCGAGTAGAACCAACTTTTGATGATCTCCCAATTCGTCAACCTGGCTAGGCTCGACAGATGCTGCTCGTAGTGTACTGGGATGAACATCCTCGGCTAGAACATCTCCTCTTCCATCTTTCTCGACACGAATAATCGCAGCTTCAAGCAACTCGATGGCGAGACGAGCATCGCCTGACTCAGATGCGAATCTACCTATCTTGGCGAGGGCCCCGTCGTCCACCGAACCCGGCCTGCAAGCTTCCTCGTATCGCTGCTTGGCGATGTCAATCAACGCTTTCTCACCATATCCTCTCAGAGTTAGCATGTTACTCTCCCCCAGGCGCGAGATAATTGCAGGCTCAAACAGTTTGATTAGAGAAGTATCCTGACTTACCAGAATCATCGAAACAGAACCCTGCCGATTCTGCCCCTCATCTATTCTCAGTAGTTTGTAGATTAGATCTCCCTTGTCGTTTCTAATCAGAACATCGACTTCGTCTAGAACTAACAACAAATGTGCATCTTGACTCCCTAGATTGCGTCTGATTGACTGAATTACCTCACTCGAGCTGAAACCTCTCTCGGGATGGCCAGAATCCAGAGATCTCGCAATCTCTTGCAGAACCTGTGAGGCGGTTGGATGATTGCGACAGTTTACATGGGCAAGGACTAGCTTCCTACGCCCATCTAGCGCACGTTGTAAGTCCTCGCCAAATCGACGAGTCATCACAGTCTTGCCGGAACCGACTGGCCCCGTAATCACCGCTCTTCCACTCACTCCGCGATGCTCAATTCCGACAAACATCGAGGCCAATCCCCGTAACTCCTCATCACGGCCAACTAACGCCGGAGGAGTCCAATCGAATGAGAACGGAGTTCTATCCAACAGGACCTTGCCCGCACCAATCCGATTCAGGTATTCGACCATCAATGACTCCCTCCGTTGACTATTCTTGAAGATATGGAAAGCCACGGCCCCTGACATACTCTATAGTGCAGGATTTCGTCCTACGGGGACTCAATGAATTTGGTCAAATTTGTATCCATTTTCCCACTTCTTCTCGCCCAAGGCGACTTCAAGTTCGTAAGGTGTAATCATGGGTTTGGCATACTTCACAGCATCATCGATAGCGATTCTAGGGCAAGCAGTGTTCACGAAAACATCAACCGGATAGAAATCAATCAATTCAGGTCCAACATGTTCAATTGCAAGAAGAAATCCTTTCTTGCCATGCTTCTCCAATTTCTTTTTCATCCTCAAAGCTAAATTTCGCCTCATCTGACCAGGCTTGGCACCAATTAATATTCCAAATCTCTCTTTATCCATTGAAGACATAATTAGTCCCGAACGCTGCCTTAGGATTCTTTCGATCCTTTCTCTTCCCATTTCTTGAGCCTCTCCGGTATAAGGATCCAACATCGCCAAGGGTTTTCCCGTGTGTAAAACTAATCCAATTGGATGGAAATCTCCACTTCCCAAGAATACATAATGACCAACTGTGGGGTCATCACCTGAGTAGTTACACCCCAGAACTTGTCCAGGGAACGATAATCGTGCACCACCTACGGGAATAGTAACTTCAAATCCAGCCTCTTCAAAGTGTTTCTTGAAAGTTGGTAGCAGATGCAAATGCTGTATACTACCCACCAATCCAAGTTTTGTATCAGTCAGGGGAGCAACTCTACCAACCATGTCTTCAAACCGATCTAGTGCCTCTAATTCGGATAATACAGGTCCAGATGAATCATTCAGACGGCTGATTGCAATTTCTCTGTGTGCATGAAGATAAGGCAGGACGGGAGCAATCTCAGGATTCCCATCATATGTTACTGGTATGAATTGGGTCGGCATCCCTGAATCAATGTTCATTTGCGAGTGCCCCATGTGTGCTACCAGTTCAACTCCTATGTTTTGCATCTTATCATGGACCAAGTCGCAAGCTCCATAACAAGGATCTGCGGAGAGAACAACTCTTGCAGAGGTCTCCGTTTCAATTTCATCCATCATTTCTAGGGCCTGTATTTTGAGGCCTTCAGGAACTTGTAGAGCGACCAATTTCAAATCATTTGCTTTTATCCTCTCAACTAAATCATCCAATTCGAAGTCATGGCGGTCCAAGTCCATACAATCACTCGAGAATCTCGACCTTACCATCGATGATATCGATACGCGCTAGAGTCCTAATTGGCCACCTCGGACGCTCCTTAGCCAATCTCTCACGCCCCTCTCCTTTCTCAATCGCGATGACGATGTCTTGTAGTATTACTCCCATTTCCTCAAGAGTAGCGAGTATTGGCTCAAGAGTCCCACCTGTCGAGATTACATCATCAACAATCAGAATTCTCTCCCCGGGCGAGATGTCATTGATGTATGTAGTGGACTGGGAGTAACCGGTTGAGACATCGACTCGAACTTCACCTTCCATTCCATACTCACGCTTGCGGATTACAACCGTCGGCTTTCCGGTGGCTTCTCCAACAGCAGCTAACAAGGGCAAACCCATTGCCTCGACACTGACTACCAAATCAATCTCCGACCAGTCGACCATCTCTATAATTAGGTCTCTTGTAGCGCGCAGAACATCTGCATCCATACGAGGAATCCCATCTGAAATTGGATGGATGAAGTAGGGATAATCTCCCTTCCAGATTATCGGCGAGCCTCGCAGCGAGTCTTGCAGAATTGAAAGCGGGTCAGAGGGCGGCATGGCCCGGCAACCTCACACTAAGCCCTTCAAATGCTCGGAGCCCTTTGCTACTCTAATGGTGCAAGGGGTCGGGAATTTGCAACTAGCCTTTCTGAGAGCATCCCTAGCTGTGAGATAGTGCTCTGGAGAGGTGTAGATTGAGACAACGGTCTGATCTCTTTGCACTCTAGCGGCAGTGCCCACATTCTTCCCAAAGGACTGCCTCATCCCCATTGAAACACGGTCGGCACCGGCTCCAGTAGCCTGCTTGTTCTCTCTTAGAATCTGATGGGGATATGTGTGCATTCGAAGAGCATAGCCTTGATCTCCAGCAAGCTTCCTGATAGTGGCGTTAGCAACTTGCCTCGCCGACTCAAGGGCTGAGTCACGAATCTGGCATGGATTGTCTGCAGTCAGTTCGACTACCACTTCGAATTGGCCTGCCTCAGCACCCTTTCTGTTGCCCATGAAGTAGCGCAGAATACGGTTGTTTGGGACGCCGCCAGTATACTCTCTGCGAGTGTACGCCTGACCCTTGATCTGGCGATACATCTTGGCTGGTTTGCGTGCCATACGGATACCTACTTCGCGGCCCACCGACCTTCTCTATTTAACCATGAGGCAAGCCGGAATGAGTCACTCAATCAGCACTCAGCCTTTCACTCTCGCGCTGGACTTCCCTGACTCCAAAGACAATCAGACAGAATCCTATAAGCATCGATAGTCCAATGTTCTCATCAAGTAATAACCATCCACTGAGAACTCCAAAGACAGGCACAAGGAAAACATAGGATGCTGCAGCCGTAGCTCCGATCCTATCAATTCCTCTGGCGAACCATGCATAGGTGAGGACAGTGGAAATTAGCCCAAGATATGCCACAGATATCCATTCGGTAGTATTGGGAATAGGTATTCCAGACTGCCATACTTCGGCCAGCATCCAAGGGGTGAGAAGGATCCAGCCGACTATCGAATACCATACTACGATTTCTAACGATGTCCCAATTGTTCCATCAATTAGCGCCATCTTGGTCAAGTTACTGGTCGCAGCCCATGTCAGGGCAGCAAGAGCAATCATCACAGCCCCAATCAATCGATGGTTGAATGGAATCTCCGTATTCGGGCTCCATCCCACTACAGTAGCGACACCGACTAAGCCGATTAGTAGGCCGAAAACCATCCTTAAACTCAATTTCTGACCCAGTAATGGGATGGCGAGAAGTACCGTGAAAACAGGATTCATTGGGATGATTAGAGAAGCATCTCCAGCAGCCGTCCACTTCATTCCATTCATAAACAGAAGTTGGTACCCCATGGTTCCCAGTAATGCCATCAAAAATGTGTATTTCCAGGCCTTGTTTCCTTGAGGTAGAAATCGCGGACCTCCTTTATTCCTGTAGAGCCAACACCAAGCCATGAATGCAATCACCGCGAAGACATACCGCAACCAAGCCGAGGTAGCGGGCCCCATACTGGCCCTGTTTGCATCATCGAGACCGTAACTCAGAAATCGACCCACAGCCCAAGTCGAGCCCCACACCGCAGCAACCAGAATTAGTAGTAGATGTGTACTCAGATTCTCTCTATAAGACAACTAATCACCCAACTCAAGCAATCTCGATATGAAACCAGGGTCGCTGACTGCGGAAATCTCAGGCTCGCAGATTTCTCCGCCGAACTTGCTTGCCAGTATCATAGCAGTCATTGCTAGACGATGATCTTGGTGAGTTTTTACTGGATCGCAAGGAGACTCGGGTATCTGTCCACCAGGAATCTTCAATCCTTCCTGTGTGACTTCAGCATGCATCCCGAAGCATCTGAGGAGATAGACGGTAGAATCGAGCCTGTCTGACTCCTTTCCACGAGAATGATTGGCCCCGATAATCTGCCCTCCCTTGCCTATTGCCATTAGTGCAGAAGCCGGGCATATCAAATCACTCTCATCCCGAAGATCTAGGATTTCTGACTGCTCAGCCAAACTCACAATAGCCGGACTGGACTCGGCCATTTCAATTTCTAAATTGACATCATGAAGCTCTGAGATTAGCATAGCAATAGGCAGAAGGCTATCCTCCGTTGGAACAGTTACAACTTCCGGAACTAGCACTTCCCAAGGGACAATATCAATCGACTTCGATGAGAAATTATTCTTAGATTCGCATCTCCTGGCAATTTCGAATGACATCTCGTAGTATCCTCTACTGACTGCCTTTCCAATTATCTCCAAATTTATTGGAAAGGGAAATCGAGGTGCGGCCAGTAACATTGCAGATAGGGGCTGGCTGGATGTGCTAATGTCAAGACTCGCTGAACTCGTTTTCAACGGTCCAGTAACGGAGAGGGGAAGATAATCTCCAGAAACCGTGCAACCCAATTCTCTCAACACTCCGGACAATGCCGACATATCTCTTTCCCGAAGTGACTCGTCCCCGTCAATATGGATCTCCTCGCCGATGCCTGCGGCGATTGCCATCAGGAATCTTGCAGCAGTCCCTGAGTTGCAACAATCAAGATTCTGTTTCGGAGTTGTGAATCCTTCCTTACCTACTCCCTTGACAGTCCATTCGTTCTCATTTCGCTCTATAACGGCCCCCAATAATTCTAGACATTCTGCCATGGAAGAAACATCCTGGCCCGGTTCATTTGAGAATCGTAATGTCGATTTCTTCGATGACTGAGACGCCATGACCAGCCAGCGGATCATATGACTCTTCGAAGGAGGAAGAGACCACCTAAGGGGTCCCTTGAGTTCCATGGGTTCCAGACTAAGCACACCCTTGGCACAGGACTCGGCGTGTTAATGCTGCCACCTATTCGGACCGAATCCAGTCTCCGTAATCTGTCTCATTATCCCAATCTAACGACTTCTGATCGATTAGGCTTGACTCTAAGGTATTGTCCAGATTCTTATCGATATGAATCAGATTGTTCCTTTCGAGCAGTTTAGGACTTAGTCCAGGCAGTAAAATCGAGACAGCCCGAGGGACCCTACCAGGGTATATTTCGTTAACATGCTCAACTATGTTAGTGGTGCAAGTGTTGGTGATGGTGTTGTACCACTCGGGTCTATCGTGGAGACGGTTAGTCCTACGAAGGAACGACTCTAGAAGGCGCTGATGATTCCCCTCTCCTAGGACTACTCCTTCGAACAGATGAGTCTTCGACTTCCTCCTACATCTGGCTCTGACGCCTATAGAATCGCTTTCTGTAGACCAAACATAAAGCAATTCGTACTGACGCAGCATGCCACGAATCGGATGGTAAGACTCGCCCTTTTCCCTCCTAACTTCAATTGAACAAGCAAGTCTACGCCCATCATTGAACTCGAAGCTGACAAGGGTGTGAGCAATCGGTTTTCTTTTGGGATCGAAGTACTCCAGAATAAGCCATATCTTACTGACCTCGCTAGGCTTAAATCTCGACTCAGTCCATCGTTCGTCATAGTCACGAGTAGTCCTCCAATTGAAGTCCCGAACATTCCTCAATAGAACCTCGTCTCCTTCATTTTCGGCATAAGCAATCCTATCATTCTCGGCGACCCAGTCACGTTCATTGGAGGGTTTCTTACTGAAGTGCCAGATTAGAACAACGACCAAGACGAGCCCGGCAGGAATCTGAGCCGAGCCCCAGTCCATGCCGTCGCTGAGTGGAACCGGCGAATGAAACCTATCTCCATCAAGTGGCGCGGCAGGGGAGATTCGAACTCCCGAGGTGAGACACCACTGGATTAGCAATCCAGCGCAATGGCCAGGCTATGCGACTGCCGCAGTAACCAAGCGACTGACACCATTCGCTTAAGGCGAGCGGTTTCATTCCTCTTCGAAGTCCGCCTCATCGACATCAGACGAGTCAACCAGTTCTGCAGGTAACCGTGCTACGAAGATTATCTCGTCATCGTATCCGGTTCTAGCAGGATTGCGTAATTCCATTATCCGAGTCCCCTTAGTGACCTTACCAAGAGTCTCCTTGGTCTGACCTGAGGTCATTCTAATCATCATTCCAGTCTTAGTAAGAATGAATAATTGATCGTCTAAATCAGGTATCTGTCTGACACTTACTATGTGATCATCATCGCGTAGGGACATCGTTCGCACACCCTTAGTACCTCGATTTGTACGCCTATAGCCATCTCTATGGCTGACTCCTTCACCTTCATCATCGAGCATCTGCGCACCATCCTCATCGAGGAGAGGGACCATCTCTCCGGAGCCTAAACGGCTTCGCTTTGCCATTCCGAACTTGGAGATAGTTAGCACACTCGTATCAAAATCGTCTGTTACAATCATTCCGATTACACGATCGCCCTTTTGCAACTTCATGCCAGAGACGCCTTGACTTACTCTACCCTGTACTCTGACAACACGAGTCGTCACGATGTCTCCTGAGTTTGGGTCCGTACGTGACTTCTCTTCAGCAGGCATGAATCTGCAAGCATTGCCTCTGGCCGAGACAAGTACGACATGATCGCCCTCAGTAGCGGGCCTTACTGAAACAAGAGCATCATCCTCGCCATCAGCGAATTTTAGTGCATACTTGCCGCTTCTGTTTATCTTGACGTATTCAGATAGGTGACTCCTCTTTATCCTGCCATTCTGAGTTGAGAATATCAGGAAGTGCCCCTCTGGATTCTCAATCAGATCCCTGCTCATCGGTAGAATCGATATCACCTTCTCGTCCTCCCTGATTCCTCCCAGCAAGTTACGAACATGGGTCCCTCTCCCGTACCTGCTAGCTGACGGCGTTTCCCATGCTCGGAGACCATACACCCTCCCCATGTCAGTAAAAATTAGCAACCTGTCCTTGGAGAAGCAGGTCACTATCTTGGAGGGTGCGTCTTCCTCCTTCGTGGAGACTCCCTTGAGCCCCTTCCCCCCTCTGTTCTGAAGACGGAAAGACTCAACAGGCAGGTGCCTCATATAGTTGTCCTGAGTCAGTGATATAACGATAGACTGCTCTGCAACTAGATCTTCTCTGTCCATCGAGAGCGGTGTCGGATTGATCTCTGTTCTGCGGTCGTCGCCATGCCTCTCAACTACCTCTTCTAGCTCTTCGACAATGATATTCAGGCGCTTTACCCTACTATCCAGTATCCCTTTGAAATTCTTTATCGCTTCCTTCAGTTTTTCAAGCTCCTCTGCGACCTCCTTTACGTTTAGCTTGGTCAGTTGGTAGAGCCTCCTCTCTGCGATAGCCTTGGACTGCCTCTCTGAGAAGTCAAACTTCTTTATTTTCGGGTATTTTTCCTCTCCTCTGAGGTATTTTTCGAATTGGTCTCTAGAGTCCGAGTTACGGCCAACTACAATGATTTCATCCATCCTCTTCTGTGCTTTGATCAAACCGTCGAGAATGTGGGCCCTGGCTTCCGCCTTTTCCAAATCGAATTGCGTCCGCCTCTCAATTATTGACTCCCTGTGCCTGACATGAGTGTGCAATATGGTACATAGGTCAAGCTGTACCGGCTCTCCCCTCAGTATTCCCATCATATTCGCCGAGTATGACTCCTGTAATCTGCTGGATTGGTATAATTGATTCAATACCGCCTGCGGGTCAGCATTCTGCTTGATCTCGATGACTACCCTAATCCCCTCTTTACTGGACTCATCCCTGATGTCCCTGATTCCTTTCACGGATTCCTTCTGAACAAGTTCAGCTATTCCCTGTAGCATTGGCGCCTTTTTCACTTGATATGGAATTGAGTGAACTACCAGCCTCTTGCCGCTGGAGTCGTCTATCACCTCAACATCAGATCTAATGTGGAATCGTCCATGCCCAGTTCTGTACATATCTACAATGCCATCGATGCCGTACAGGGTGGCGCCCGTTGGAAAGTCAGGTCCTCTCATATATTCCATATATTCGAGAGCGTCTATTTTTGGGGGGTTGTCGAGACCAATCTTTCTATTCTGTTCAATCACCCTTCCAATGTGGAATTTTATCGCTGCAGCAACCTCCCCGAGGTTGTGAGGCGGGATTTTCGTTGCCATGCCAACTGCAATGCCATCGCTCCCATTTAGGAGTAGGTTTGGAAGCCTGGAAGGCAAAACTGTGGGTTCGATCTCACTCTCGTCAAAGTTCGGCTCCATGTCGATCGTGTTTTTGTTGATATCTTCTAGCATGTGCAGGGATAGGCGGTCGAGCCTGCTCTCGGTATACCTCATTGCAGCCGGTGGATCCCCGTCAATCGAGCCAAAGTTACCTTGTCCGTCAACAAGGGGGTACCTAAGTGAGAACTCCTGTGCCATCCTGACCATTGTATCGTATAGCGCCTGATCACCATGGGGGTGATACTTCCCCATGACTTCGCCAACCGACCTAGCTGACTTACTGTACCCCTTTTCATGGGTGTGTCCTGCCTGGTGCATACCCCATAGGATCCTCCTGTGGACCGGCTTTAGTCCGTCCCTTACATCCGGCAGGGCTCGTCCAATAATCACGCTCATCGCGTAATTGATGTAGCTTTCTTTCATCTCGTCGGAGATGTCCCTTCTCAGTAAATCTTCACTCATTGTTCACACATCCAGTGCCGTAACCTTCGAAGCATTAGTCTCTATGAATGAACGCCTGTCAGGAACGTCCTCGCCCATGAGTATGCTGAACAGTGAATCAGCTTCCTCAGCATCTTTGATTTCAACCTTCAGCATAACCCTGGCTTCGGGGTCCATTGTAGTCTCCCAGAGCTGATCGGGATTCATTTCTCCGAGGCCCTTGTACCTCTGAACATCTATCTTGGATGTAGGGGATTCTTTCTGCATTCTCTTAATTGTGGCATCTCGCTCTTTCTCACTGTGGACCCATTCGACATGCTTCCCCCTGGAGATGGAGAATAGTGGGGGCGCGGCAATATACACATTTCCATTCATAATGGCACGCCTCATAAAGCGCCACATGAAGGTCAGAATCAATGTTCTGATGTGTGCCCCATCGACATCAGCGTCTGTCATGATGATGATTTTGCCATATCTCAACTTCTCGGGATCAAAGGCCCCCTCTGCCTCTTCTTCATTGCCAACCCCTGCTCCAAGAGCCCTGATCATCCTCTGAATTTGCTCGTTCGAGAAAACCTTGGTGAGGTTTCTTTGCTGCCTCTCCACATTCAGAATTTTACCTCTGAGCGGGAGTATTGCTTGCGTTCTTCTGTCTCTGGCGTTTTTCGCAGACCCGCCCGCACTTTCTCCCTCGACTATGTATATCTCACATTCAGCGGGGTCTCTCGACTGGCAATCTGCAAGCTGTCCCGGTAGTCCACCGCCTTCCAGTACGCCCTTTCGTCTAGTCAAATCACGTGCCTTCCTTGCAGCCTCCCTGGCCCTGCTGGCCAGAAGGGCCTTTTCGACGATCTGCTTTGCAACGGAGGGATTCTCTTCGAAGAACTCGCCCAATTTGTCATTCACGATCTGCTCAACTATCCCGGCCACCTCGCTAGTGACCAATTTTGCTTTGGTCTGCGCATTGAATGATGGATCCGGATGCTTGATCGAAATGACAGCAGAAATACCCTCTCTGACATCATCTCCAGACAGTCCTTTCACATTTTTGAGCAGGTTTTTCGACTGCGCATATCCATTCACTGTTCGCGTCAGCGAGCTCTTCAGGCCAGAAAGATGAGTCCCCCCGTCCGTATTGTGAATTATATTGGTGAAGCAATGTATTGACTCCGAGTAAGCATCAGTCCACTGCATTGCAACCTCCACGTGAACCTCACCCTTGTCTCCCTGCTTGCTGCCAAGTACATGCAACACATCTTCGTGAACCACTTCCTTGTTCTTGTTCATGGATTCTACATACTCCCTCAGGCCCCCATCGTACTTATGCTCGATTTCCACAGCAGACTCGCCTCTGAGATCTCTGGCGATAATCTGAAGTCCTGCATTCAGGAATGCCGTTCTCCTGAGCCTGGTATTAATCTGCTCGAAGTCAAACTCTATGATGTCGCTGAATACTTCTTCCAAATCAGGCTTAAACGAGATTATGGTCCCAGTCCTATCTGAGCTTCCTATCGACTTTAGCTTGCCCTGGGGGACTCCTTTGTTGTAGGTCTGTTGCCATTCCTTGCCTTCTCTATGAATGGTCATAATCAGAGATTCTGAAACTGCGTTTACGGCACTCACGCCTACTCCATGTAGGCCACCGGCCACTTTGTAGGCCTCATTGTCGAACTTCCCGCCTGCATGCAACTTGGTCATGATGACCTCAGCAGCGCTAACTCCCTCCTCGTGCTTACTGACGGGAATCCCCCTCCCGTGATCAGTAACCGTAATTGATCCATCTGGGTTTAGGTCAACTTCGACCGTTGGATTGTGACCCGCAAGGTGCTCATCGACAGCATTGTCGACCACTTCCCATATGCAGTGATGCAGAGCAGAACCGTCATGAGGATCTCCCAGATACATGCCAGGTCGCTTTCTGACGGCCTCTAGGCCCTCTAGCACCTGAATGCTATCTGCATCATAGTCGTCTACCATCAAATCACAATTCCTGAGGGTTCCTATAGGGAACCCTCATCAACATTCTAATCCGTACGCTGGAGGTTATTCAATCCTACTCTAAATCACGATAAAATAATGTATTTTTACCGTTTTTTCCATTGTTAACAATGGAAACAATATCTCTCGACACGATTATACCAAATCGCAAGATGGGGCGCCTAATGTCCCGTCCGCTGGTATGTGTAACTCTCAGAGGCTACACTGTCGACGACGTCCTCAAGGATGCCGCTGTCGCCACTGCTGCAGGTGCGGATCTAGTTGAGGTCAGGCTTGATTTGCTTTGGGCCAGGGAACAGGATAGGGATGCCACTGCTAGCGGTGCCGATGCAGACTCTAATGACTCTAGGGGGCCGAAGTACGAGCCGCCTGAGATCATTTCTCAGCCTCTGGAATCGGTCGACATAGATGCGGCCCTAGCATCCCTGAAGCAGGGAATTGACCTCCCAGTAGTGCTGACTTGTAGGCCGGAGCGCCAAGGAGGACACTACCCTGGAGAAGAGGCAGAACGTATCGAAGTACTATCCAGTGCAATATCTAGTGGTGTTAGCTGGATTGATTTGGAAGTAGATATCGTGGCCGAATCACGAAAGTCACTGATTGAGGCCACCAAAGGTAAGACCAAAATAATCGCTTCTTTGCATTCAGTTGAGAACCCTCCTTCTGCTTCGGAAATCATTCAAGATGTCGAAGACTCCTCAGATATGGGGGATATTGTCAAACTCTGCTACAATACATCCGGAAGAGCCGACGGGCTGAGGTTGTTCGAAGCTTCTTGGGACTTGAAGGAGACAGAATATGACTACGCAATTATGGGTTCAGGATGGGGCGGAGACTGGACCAGAATCCATGCTCCAATATTGGGACAGGCCCTAGTATACGCCACCATGGAGAAGGGATTCCACCTATCCAGAATGGGCAGAATAAATGCCTCCGATCTACAGATGGCTTGGAAACTATTGGAATACGAGTAATCAATCGTCTCCGGACCTCTGATCACTCTCATCGTCGAGATATGGCATCTGCCTAGAATCTTCATTTTCTGAAAGTCCCATCTTCATGTATCTACTATGGATAATCAGGGGCCCGATAATGCAAGCTATAGGCAAGGCCGAAATCAGAATGTAGGCAATAAAATTAGGAAGAGTAGTTCTCTCTTCTACATCGACCAGTACTTCGACATTCATGACCCCTCCAGAGGCTCCTCTATCAGAAAATCTCTCATTATCCCAGCCGTCGACTACCAAGAAATACTGAGTTTCACCTGAGCCGAACAAACCAACCGACGACCAAGCAGAACCGGTCGAGTCTATTGCGACTGAGAAAACTTGTTCTGAAACTCCTTCATATGCATGCACATCCCTGTAAGGTAACCAAACCAAAGTGTCTCGCCATTCTACAGGAATCTCTCGCACCATCTCCTCAAGATCGTCCCATTCTCTGTTTTCATAACTGATTGAGTACCTGTCCCAGTTTATGTCATTCATCAGATAAACATCCCCAATGGCCCCCATCTCGGGCTCATCAGATGGATCCGGACTCATGGTTATACAGAATGTGTATTGGTACCCAGGAATAAGCTCCATTCTTACTGCGTTTGCACTATCGTTGGAAATAATCATGTCGACACTAAAGTCGCTTCTGAGAGGCCTGAGGTCATCCCTGTCGCCCCCAAAACCCCAATCTCCCCACCAACCATCGTCTTCCAAAGAATGCTCTTCGTAGTACTGATTCATTCCTGGAGGGTTACTGGCAGGGACATCACAAGAGCCAGCAGCAGAAACAGTTGGAGTTGCGATCACAGCCACAAGAACGGCAAGCATCGGCATGAGCAGTGAGGCGTTCAATGCGATTGCTATGCGCGCTTTACGCCTGTGAATCAACCTCAGCGCCTCCTCGTCCGAATCGGTCGGACATATCCTGACTCCTTGTTTCTTCGCTCTTCTACTGTCAGATACTTTGGTTGCGGAGGAGGGCGGTGTTGATCCATGCCAGGAAGTCCACCTTCTACTTCTACCTCGGCGACATCATAGTTCTCTAGCATGTCCTCTGCATCCATCTCTTCCTCATCCTTTTCCCGCATAATCAACCATCCCAGAATCAGGACAGCCGCAATGAGGGCCAACAAGAGTGCACTCTGTGAATTCGGAATCAAATCCTTCCAAGTCAAATCTGAGAGAGACTTAGGAAGATCGTCTTCCTGAATTGAGAGCACAGTGATTACATATTCTTCTGTAGTGCAAACGCCCACTCCGTCACATACTTCCATCAGGATTCTGATTTCTCCCGCTTGATTCCATGTTTGATTCCCCCAAAGCCAGTCGTTACGAGTATCTCCATCCAAGTCAGAATCCTGCAGAGCATTCAGATCCCACCTCACAGTTAGTGGGCCCGTTAGCGGCCTGTCTCTGTCGTTAGAAGAATCTCCATCTCCGTCACTATCGTCTGTGTTATCCAAATCCATCCAAGCCTGAATACCGTCAATAAGGTCGCCATCGATCGCACTGGAATTCAGAAATACAGGATCCCCAATTGTGACATAGTCAGCCGAAATTGGATCATCAGTCAGGATAACCGGGGCCCTTGAGACATATACTGTCATACTTGTTGAATTGGTCTCACCGCCTTCGAATCCGTCAACAACAGTCAGTGTCACAGTATAGGTCCCAGGGAGTTCGAAAGAATGCCAAACTACGGGCCCATATTCTGTGGAACTGGCATCTCCGAAGTCCCAAATCCAAGAAACAATACCATTCCATTCCGAAGACTCTTGGTCAGTAGAGGCCCTACCGACGAACTCCGGATCGGCATCATAACTGCTAGAGCCATCGAATCGAATCGGATCTCCGGCAGAAACGAAAGCATCACCCTCTGCTGTCTGAGGGACCATCCATACGACACCATCTTGGTTTTGGGGGATTCCACTCAATACAGTGCCATTGATTCCCGGACAACTGAAATCCAAATCAGGTACAGGCAAGGGGTTGGCGATATTAATTGAGTAAGTCTTGGTTGCGGATACCAGCCCTCTGTCATCAATCACAGTAAGGCTCACAGTGAAGAGTCCAGGCTGTAGGAAGGTATGGCTGACAGAGGAGACATTGTAAATCTGCTCGTCCATATCGGATATTTCCCAAATGGTCTGTAGTAGAGCAGTGTCTCCATCAGGGTCGAACGACTGGCTGATAAATGTGTATTGGGTGTCTATTGTTCCATCAGCAGGCCGTGAGAATACAGCTACTGGTCGTTGGTTGAATACTTGAACTACGAGTAGTGCAGTAGATGAGTTCCCATCATCGTCAGTAACCTCCAAAGTCACATTTTTCAGGCCTGGTTCCAACCACCCTACGACTGGATTCTGCAATATCGATTCTGTAGCAGAGAAGTCGGAAGTCAAAGTCATTCCAGAACCACCCATATTGACTCCTCCTTCGAAGAACCAGTTGTACTCTACAATCATTCCATCCGAGTCCTCAAAGATTGTAGGCATCACCAGAGGAGTCAAGGTACTGGTCTGTAGAGGGTCATCGAAGATTTGCTCGGGTAGCCGATTTAGTACCTTGATGTAAATCGAATGCTCGACTTGGTGAATTCCATCGTCTACAGTCAGAGTTAGTGTGTAGATAATCCCGTCTGCACTCCCGTCGACCCACGAATGTCCAGCTTCCACCATTCCCTTTGCCGATTCGATGTCTCCATCTCCCCAGTCCCATGTGAAAACCAATTCCTCCAGAGGTACATTGTCTGTCGTACCTCTTGCAGAGAATTGGACTCTCTGGTCCGTAAGTAGAATCAGTTCATCACTAATCACAACCCCGTCTACAGAAATTTCAGGAACAGGGTCAGAGATGTCACTAACTGTGATGTTCCAACTCTGAGACTCGGAGTAGTAACCGCCTTGATCTTGAACGATTAGTACGACCTCATATTCTCCTGCGTTGAGGTATGGGTGAGTCGGATTCTTCAGACTGGACGAGTTGTTATCTCCCAAATCCCAAACATATCCAACGGGCGTATCATTGTGACTGAATGTTCCGTTCAATTGTCCGAATCCCCATGAATCATATCCGGAACCGAACATATCTACGGGAAGCCAAGTCTGAGTAATCGAAGTTGATACTGACCCAGATGCTATTGGCTCCATATTCGCAAGAGATAGGGGCAGTGTAAACGCTTGGTCGACTAGTTGCCCAGTGACATCGCGTATCTCCACCCCGAATGTCCAGTCTCCGGTCTCAGGAGGTGTAAACCATACGCTGTTGGGGGACGGGATACTATTTCCTGCTGTTACATCGAAGATAACCGTGTCAGCCAGGGTGTTGTTCACATAAGCCTCGACAGTAACTTCTAGTATCTCAAAGAAAGCATTTGACTGTACTTCGAGATCAACTTGCACACTGTCATCAAGTCCGTTCTCATCACGATCGAACGGAGTAATGGTATCGATGTAAACTTCAGCCGGATCAGTAATTAAGCCCGCGTAGACCGTGGCCGATGCGGTTGGATAAGAGCCAGTTGTAATTCCACAAGTAGCATAGTTGTAATCGCAGTCGCTGACCATAGATTCGTACCAAGTCAGTAGCCATACTTCGTCACTTGAGTTTCCAAATCCGTGTACTAGGCCCGTGGCTGCACCAGTCCCCGAATCCACTCTCATATTGGTCATGGTCCATGTTCCAGTGACAGAATCACGAGCCATTATTACTCCTTCAAATCCAAATTGAGTAGGCTGAACCATCAAATTGAGTGGAGCTCCTGAGCCCTGTGTGAACTTGTAGGCCCTCATTCCCCAGCCTTCGAAACTCTGACTAGAGCTATTCCAATCATTCACCCACTGGTCATTATAACCACTCATCTGAGCCTTGCAAATGTAAGCGGCAATGCAACCCGAGGTCAAATCTAGGTTTGAGAACCCGAATGCACCTTGCGCACTGTCGAGTGCAACTGCAATACTGAAATTAGCGAAAATCTCACTCATGGTTGTGCCAATCGGAGTTGATCCAGGCTCAGGATTCTGGGCTAGGTTCTCAATCGAAGCGCCGCCTGTGGTTGTATCTGCTACCAATCTCTGGATGGCAATTCCTCCTCCCAGTTTATCGGCCAAGTACATCATGAACATGAATCCGGCCCCGTAGTCAGCTATCCTGCCGTTCCACCATCTCACACTGAGGCTACTATCCTGAGACCAAGCATTGGCATGACCAGTCAGGGTGCTGGTTACTCCGAAGCACAGGTATGCTGCCATATCCGCTGCGCCCTCATCAATCCAAAGGTACTCGTAAGGATCTCTTGCATTGTGCAGTAGATGCTCAAACTCATGAGCTAGGATTGTGTTCCTCCAACTTAGATCATCAACATCGATGAACACTGATTCTCTAACGGATGACAGTCCGGGCGAGAAGTATCCTCCAACCCCTCCTCCTCCATCTACTGCGATGAAGACCAACTCAATCTGACAGTTGTTGTCAATATCTGGAGGGGTGCCGAAGTAGGTGGTAACTGTTGGAAATATCGTTGATTCCCATGTCGAAGCAATATCATTGAGAGTAGTTGATGAGATAATTTGCCCGTTCTCAACTAGAATCACAGAGTTGGCAGAAATCTTCTGAGCAGTCACTCCAACTGTGCCGCTAGCGGTAGAGATGTTTCCTGTATCTCCTTGGCTCCAAGCGTTAGCACACGAACGTACACTAGACTTCGCGCTGAGATAACCGGGAGAGAACGGCATCACCAGTCCCGGATAGCCCGCATCCCTCCATTCCATCTTTAGGTGGCCAGTGGCCGAGAATACTGGTTCAGAATCGTTTGTGAACATGTACCGCTTGCCCTCAATAGAGGGAGTAAAGTCGGATAAATCGCCAGACATGACCGTAGGATCAATATCTTCCTGGCCGGATTCGGCCAACGCCAAAGGAGAGATACTGGCCATGACCATGCACAGTACCAAAAATACCGAAACTCTCCGGGACATGTTGCCAAAGCCTGAATTCATACTCAACACTCCGTGTTGTAACCAATCACATTGCGCTCAAAGACCTATTTTAACATCGATGGAGCATCGTTCGTACATGGGCCGCGGATTCTCTGACATTAGCCGCCTTTGCGCCCTAATGCTCGGCGCCCTCATCATCACTTTCTCATCAACCGCTACTGCTCAGATAACAACAGCTGAGATAACCATAATTTCGACGCATACGCACGACCAATCTGCCTTCACACAGGGTCTTGAGATGCATAATGACTTCCTCTACGAGAGCACCGGCCTGTATGGGCAATCCAGCCTTAGACAAGTAGATCCGGATAGTGGAGAGGTCCTACGAATTAAGATGCTTAACGAATCCTATTTCGGCGAAGGCATTACAATCGTCAATGATAGCATCTATATGCTTACTTGGAAACAAGAAATCGCCCTGATTTTCGATATCGAATCTTTTGATTTAGTGGCCAATTTAAGTTACTCTGGAGAGGGCTGGGGGTTGTGCTATGATGGCACCCATCTCGTGATGTCAAACGGAAGTTCCGATTTAACAATCAGAAATCCATCGGACTTTACTATAATTTCTACCATCACTGTAAGCGACGGTGGGTCTGAAGTCGACCTGCTGAATGAACTCGAGTGCGTCGGAGAAGTCGTTTATGCAAATGTATGGGGCAGCGATCTGATTGTTGCTATCGACAAATCATCAGGAGATGTCTTGTACACTATCGACGCCTCTTCATTATCTCACGGCGAGTCGGATGACCCAAATGCTGTCCTAAATGGGATTGCATACATTCCAGACCGTGATGCATTTCTCCTTACTGGAAAGAATTGGAGCTCAATGCATTTGGTTTCATTCTCCTATGATGAACAGGTTATCGAGGAAGAACCAGAATCACTGATCATTTCGGTTCTGAGCGTGGTTTGGCCCGTCTTCTTAATCGCTATACTAATTGTCTTCCTTAGTTCAATGAGGCTGTTGAGTGCAGTCATTAGATTCCTAATCGTATTATTCACCAAGCGACAACCTGAACAGCCTTCTCAGATTAGCGATACATCGTCACAGGGGGCCGAGGAGCAATGACAGAGTCCGCAGAGGATCAATTCGAGGACTATAGCGCCATGGAACTGTGGCTACATGACCTCTCAATTGATCCAGCCACCAGAGTGGCCGGTGGATTGATGATTTTCGTTGGAAGCCTACTTGGACTTCTTTTGGGTATTGTATTAATCTCAGCTAATGTTGGAGAGATTCTTTCGGGCCAATTGGACGGTTCTGACGGCGTAGCAGATGTCAATGGCACTGTCATTACTGCTCTACAAGACAGCGGTACTGGCGGCGATCCAGCAGAAGGGGTCACAGTCTCTCTGATTGATTCTGATGGCCTAGTTATTGGCGTTGATGAAACGGATTCTGGAGGCCGATTTTCTGTGAAGGATGTCCCTAGAAGAACCTCTACTTTAATGGTTGAACACCCGGGTAATATTACAGTCGAGATCAAACTAGTTCCAGGTGATCATGCCCAGATCTCAGTCACTCTAACTCCGGGCAATGGAGTAGATAAAATCGACATTTCCGGTGAAAGCCACCTTGCCGAATCAGTCCTAATCGGTTCGATGATTGCAGCAATGACTCTGCTAGCCGGTCTAGCGGGAATGGTTGGAGGTTTAGAGGCATACAGAGGTGATCGCTACCGCAAGACATGGTGGTTAGCATTTTTTGGTTTGTGGAGCAGAGGAATGCTCTTCATCGGCCCGATGTTAATCCTAATTGGCATGGGGATGGTGAGTCTATCCAGGGATCAGTTCACCGATTACACGAGAGACTAGGGGAGGATTTCCGTGTATCTAATTACAATAGAAGGCGGAGATGGAAGTGGCAAGGGTCTGGCCACAAAGATAGTCTCAGAAGTTCTGCATAAGGAATTCTCATTCACCTCGGTAGAAGTGACGGGCGAACCTCGAAGAGAGCACCCCTTAGGCAGATTGGCAATAGATGCTGTTCGTGAGAGGAAGATGCCTCCGGAAGAGGAAGCCGGCCTCTTTGCAGCCGATAGGGTAGACCATTCTCATGGGTGGATACTTCCTAGGTTGGAGGAAGGCAAAGTAGTAGTTAGTGAGAGGAATATTCACTCTTCTCTAGTGTATCAGGGAATTGTTGGAGGGGCAGGAGTTGAAAGAATCGCGAATATGAATTCAGCAGCCTTAGTGCCCGACCTATGCATTTGGGTTGATTGCGACCCCGAGGTTGCCATGAAGAGAATACAGAGTGGAACTCTCAGGGCGCTTAGCGATAAAGAAGAATACTTCGAAACTACCGATCTCCAAAGAAGCATTAGACAAGGCTACGCATCTCTATTATCTGGAGAGATTGAGATGCCAACTCCATTCGACATGGGTGCCCTTATCGGGCCCATTTTGAATGAAGGTACTGAGTCCGAATTCAGGGCCGAACTTACTAGGAGAATTCGCAGATTTATCCATAACAGGCATCCGCCGCTGAATGTCGATGTAGAAACTGTAGAGAGGCATCTGATTCGCAGACTCCTCAGGACTAGAAAGGGCCAGACCACTCTGAGTGGTATCGGAGTAGAGCCCTCTGGCTCGAGCCAAGATTGGCTTGGAGGAATCGCACCTTGGCGAGCCGTTAGAGACTCCCAAAAAGAACACTCCTCAGTACTTGCTAGCCTAGGCGACAACACTAGGGCAGATATACCGAAGAACATCCTATCTCACTCAATGGCCTCAGTCTGCGGAACCTTATCTCTAGTGCCATCTGCCGATATCTCAGAGCTTCGTTCCGCCCTAGGTCCCGTGAGAACTGTCTCCGAGCGTCATACTCAGAGGATAGTGAAGTATCTGCATGAGCATACAGATTGGGTCCACAAACACAAATCTCTGCTTGGCAGGGAAGCACCGAGATCAATTCTCAGGCAACGATACAGGGCTGTAGGGATGACTTTGCTTGCTATATGGCCACTCAAAGAGGCAATCAGGAAATGGATGGAAGACAACCCTACAACTCATCTCAGATATTCTATGGGACAGATAGTAAGATCCGGGCAATACCCCTCGGCGATAAACGACACTTTGGCTAGGATTTCCCTTCTTGGTCCAGGAACAGATGGAAGAAGTGCTCCGGCCGGACCTAGCGGGCTTGTTACTTGGTGGCAACACTCGGCATAATCACTTCATCATCAGTCTGGCATTTGCAGGTAGGGAAACTCTTGTTGCATCTTCTTCAAAGAATGCCGCACGGGCGCACAGTGCGGCCGAGAACCACCAGCCAATTACTAGGCCCGAGAATAGTCCCGTGACGACCCTAACTGGATTAGTTGACTCATACCCAGTCAGAAGTTGAGTAAATCCATCTATGCCCATCGGGACAAGGCCAATCCCAATCACAAGTAGCATAGCGACCATTCTCCTATCTTTGAGATACAGAGTTTCTATTTTCTCATCAGGAAATACAGATAGGAAAGTATCGCGAACAGTCCATCTGTTCAATCCTCTAAGGCCGAATAAAGCAGCACCGATGAATAGTCCTAGGAAGATACCAATGTCTCTGGTACAGACAGGCATTTGATTTCCATTAATTTCCCAAGATCTCTCGTGCTTTTGATGACAATTCAAGTCACCAAATGCGTAGACAAATCCCCAAAACGGATTTAATTCAGACCAAGCAAATGTCCCCCTAGAGGGTTGATCGTGTCCTAATTTAGCATCATCTCCATGATTCAAATTACCCCAGCTTTCTTGACTTGCATAATCCAAAGCATTGGCTCTGCCAGATAGTTCCGGTACTGCCCCTTCTGGTAGGACAAGAGGAACTAGAAAGCATAGCAATAGATACGCTCCGACCGCAGCAGCGACATTTCTACCTACTCTCTGCTCACGTTCACGACTAGTTAGTCCATTACGTAGGGTCACAATTTCAGCATCGTTGAGTAGCATTTGATGTTTTTTCAGACCACCCCTGAATTCTTGAGCGATAACCGCTTAGGGCAATTGTGGCAGACTTAGGTACAAGGGATGCAGTCTGGTTGGGAATCGTTGTAGGATCTATGGTCGCAGTCATGGGTTCGTTCATTGTTTTCTTTCTCAGTGGCCTCGATAATCCAGATGTTCCCAAAGCCGCTCGTTCTGGTGCAGTTTCAGGACTGGCGGCTTCGGTCATAGTGACAACATTCGCTCTCCACAGATTGAGGGAACAATCGAAATCTGGCAGAGATATGAAGTCTATCAGAGAGGCCGAGGTAATCAAAGTCAGAGCGATACTTACTCCGATAGAAGAAAGAACATATGTTTGGGCCTCTAAATCTTGGTCGGTGGAAGAGAAGATACGAAGAGATAGAGGAGTCTTAGTAGTAGATTTACATGGCCTCGATGTACCATCAGCTGCAGCCTTGGCAGATATGTTATTGGAAAATAGATCAAGCCTTGGTCGCCTGAAAATAATTACCGGAAATGGAGAGGGCACTCGTCCAAGTTCTGCCGACCCCGGAATCAGACCAGCTGTCATTCAACGACTCAAAGTTGGTGCATTGAAAGCAGAGTGGCAGATTATTCAGAAGTCAAGCTCATTAGTTCTCAGACCAATGGGAAGGGCACCAACTCCAAGACAATGGGCTACACGCTTCGCCGTTTTCATCATTCCAATGACGGGGACCATGACTCTGGCATTTCGAGACTTGGCAGGAAGTAGTTTTGAGCAGCAGGGGATGATGTTTGGAGCTGCGGCAGGAGTGTTGATGACTGGATTACTATCTAGTTACAGAGACCGCACTTCCTAGGAATAGTCCGGCACTCCTTCACAACATGCCTCGACTACTCTTCTACACCTCGGACACTCCATGTGCTGCCTCATAGGAATTGCCGAGCCAACGAATCCACATTCGCATCGAATATCTTCACAGTGGTCTACATCCACGAAGACTCTTGAGAGGAAGGGGGCACAAATCAGTTTTCCATGCCAGAACCTAGTCTTTCTAGTTCGGAAGAAAGTAGGACAACCAACCAATCATGCAGATTTTCACTGCCCATTTCGGATAGAGTAGAGTTAAGGAAGGCTGCAATCAGAACCCTCCTTGCCTCTGATGGGTCCAAACCTCTGGCTTGTAGATAGAACAACTGGTTTTCATCTAGAGGGCCATTTGCGGTGCCATGCCCACAACCCACAACCTCATGTTCGAGAACTTCCAACTCTGGAATCGAATCGGCTTCAGCGTTTTTGGAGAGTAGAAGATTGTGGAAAATCTGGGCCGCATCGGCTCCCCTTGAACCATCCATTACTTTCAGCATCCCAGTACCTACAGTCCTACTATTGCCACCGCATGCTGAATGCCAAGAGAGTCTACTGAAAGTCTCCGGCGCATCATGCAGAATCTCCACATGATGGTCAAGATGCATTGAGCCGGCCCCTAGAACTGAACCAAGAACTCTAACACTCCCTCCTGATTCTTTCAGAAGATATCTTAGATCTGTCTTTGTTTTGTCCGAGCCCGATGAAACGGTACCGACTCGAACCTGTGCATCTCTTCCGATATCCAAGGAATCTACTCTGAGCATCGTACCTTGCTGCATCAGCCCGACCACGATATCGTTTACGACACTACCAGAACCGACCTCTCCAGTCCTCAATAGTCCAAACCAGTCTCCAGAACCTCTGACACGAGTAATCAGTTCGAACTCACTCAGATCTCCTATCTGTAAATTCAGATGAACTGCGGAACTACCTTCTCCTGTGTCAATATCAAGCAAAAGAGGCATATCTAAATTGAATTTTGAATCTATCTTGACTTCCCACCCAGAAGTAGCGGTAACCGCTCCTAGAAATGAAAGCGTGAAAGGATCCGAGTCAGGTAAATCACCCAATTCCAAATCCACTCTCTCCAGTGAAACTCCCTCTGGAACAGTACTCCCATCGAGTTTGGCTATCGAGACAGACGCCGAACTGATCTCTGGAACTTCCGTTACATCGCCCGTGGGGTGAACTCTTCTCCAAGGAGTGTATCTCCATAGATGGTCAGCCCTCTCGGGCTGTGGCAGTGATAGGTAATCAGCAGCGGTTTGCAAGCCACCACCTCAGCCTATGCTTCCTTCCATTTCAAGGGCCATCAATTGATTCAACTCAACTGCATATTCCATAGGTAACTCTCTAGTAAATGGCTCAAAGAACCCGTTTACAATCATCGCAAGGGCCTCTTCTTCGGAATGGCCTCTACTCATTAGGTAGAACAACTGATTATCACTGACCTTGGAAACACTGGCCTCGTGCTCACACCTCGCAGTTGGGTTGGCGACCTCCATTGTTGGGTATGTGTCAGAGCGACTTTCTTCGTCTAGAATCAATGCATCACAAACTACGTTCAGTTTACAGTTCTCTGCCTTAGGAGATACTGTCACCAGTCCTCTATAGGTCCCCCTCCCTCCATTCTTACTTATGCTCTTGGAGAGAATCTTACTAGTGGTGTTGGATGCCAGATGATGGATTTTTGCCCCTGCATCCTGATGCTGACCGTCTCCTGAATATGCAACCGAAATGACCTCTGCGTGAGCTCCCTCTCCCTTCAGGATAACAGCCGGGTACTTCATCGTCAACTTGCTGCCGATATTTCCATCAACCCACTCAATCTTTGAATTTTCATGCGCAATACCTCTCTTGGTGACAAGGTTGTAAACATTCGAACTCCAGTTCTGTACTGTCGAGTACCTGATATGAGCGCCCGGTAGTGCGATCAACTCAACTACAGCAGAGTGCAATGAGTCGGTTGAGTAACTTGGCGCCGTACAGCCCTCGACATAGTGAATGCTGCTACCCTCGTCGGCAATAATCAGAGTCCTCTCAAATTGCCCCATATTCTTCGCATTGATTCTGAAGTATGCTTGTACCGGCATCTCGACATGAACTCCCTTCGGGACATAGATGAATGACCCACCGGACCAAACTGCAGTGTTTAGGGCCGAGAACTTGTTGTCAGTTAGTGGAACTACTGAGCAGAACCACTTCTTTACTAGATCTGGGTACTCTTTCAGTCCTCTATCCATGTCAAGGAATATGACACCTTGCTCCTCCAAGTCCTCACGGATGCTGTGGTATACGGCCTCCGACTCGTACTGTGCAGTAACTCCGGAGAGCCACTTCTGCTCGGCCTCTGGAATCCCTAGTCGGTCGAAGGTGTTACGAATCTCCTCGGGAACATCATCCCAGTCTTTCTCAGTCGCCTCCGATGAGCGCAGGTAGTAGCAAATAGAATCGAAATCAATTTCATCTAGTGTACTTGTATTACCCCACTTGGGCATAGGACGCTTGACAAAGTGATTGTACGCCTTGACGCGGAGTTCAGTCATCCACTCTGGCTCTTCTTTGAGTTTGGAAATCTCCCTAACTACTTCCTCAGATAGGCCGAAGTCGAATCTAATGGTCGAATTCTCAGTATCTTTCCATCCTGCCTTGTAGTCCCCAACGACTTCTCTGGCTTCTTGATTGTCCGGCATCAGGCCACCCCCTCTGCTGCCATATTCTCGACCCAGTCGTAACCATTTTCTTCGAGTTGTGTCGCTAGCTCGGGCCCCCCGGAAGCAACAATTTTACCTCCGATTAGAACATGAATGAAGTCCGGCTTAACATGCTCTAGAATTCTCGAGTAGTGAGTGATAATCAAGGCACCCGAATCAGTACCTCTGACAGCGGCATTAACGCCCGATGCAACAGTCTTAATCCCGTCAATGTCAAGCCCACTATCTGTCTCATCTAAGATGGCGAGTTTAGGTTTTAGGAGCATCATCTGGAGAATTTCGAATCGCTTCTTCTCTCCGCCACTGAATCCATCATTTACATATCTGGACAGAAAGCTTCGAGGGATTTTCAGTTGATCCATTGCCTCGTTTAATTCCTTTCTGAAATTGGCACCCTTGGCTGCATCCTCGCCTCTGATACTGGCCACCGACTTACGCAGGAAGTTACCTACTTGAAGGCCTGGAACAGCTTGAGGATATTGGAAGGAGAGAAACACTCCCCGACGAGCGCGTTCCCAAGGGTCCTCGTCGAGCAGACTATCTCCATTGAGCAAAACATCTCCCTTCTCGACCTCGTAGTCAGGGTGGCCCATGATGACATTGGCAGCGGTCGTCTTACCACTCCCATTTCGGCCCATGATGGCATGAACTTCGCCCGGCAAGATTCTCAAATCTATGCCTTTGAGAATGCTCGTATCGTCTATTCCGACATGTAAGTCTACGATTTCCATCAAGGCTTCTGCCTGCCCGGATGCGGCTGTCATGTCATTATCCCGGAATCAGCCCCTTTTGAATGTCTGCTTGCGTGTTAGGTCACCCTAAAATCACATCACTACTCCGCCTCGTTTGTGAACTTGCCTCGTGAATCACAAGACTCGGCTACGGACTCTCTTGAGGAATCCTACCGAGTTCAGATAGAGGATGCCATGAGAAAGGAATCAGAGAGACGAATTATCGAGACCCACGACCCCGCCGAGATATCCAGATTGCAAGCATGTTCTCTAGTTGATTTAGCAAAATCAGATGATGACGATTTTGTACCCGCTCTGATGGCTAGACTAGGGCCAGTCAGAGCAGCATTGGATGGCCATGGAGGAGGACTGGTTGTTACAGAGTCTAGAGTTGTGAAAACCCCAACAGGGAACAGCCTCACATTAATTCTAGATCTTGATGGTGCATGTGTCTCTTGTGGGGCAGCACCGGGTACTCTGCAAGGAATACAAGATGACCTTTTGATTGACCCCGAGGTTATTGAGGTACGATTCAACTCAGGTATGTTGGAATGGTTCGATGACCTACAGCGCGAGTTTGTTCTCAAACACGGCGGAGTGACATTTGTCTAGATAATAAGCGAGGAAATTATTTCAATTGCACCGTGCGCAAATCCGAGAACCGTGACTTCTTCTCCCTCGATTAATGATGCGTTCTCTCCAGCCAATCCGGCTAAGTCGTATGCCCCAGCCTTACCTTTCCACGATCCGCTGGAGACAAGGTTAGCCAACACATCTTGAGTCAATTCATCAAACTCAACCACAGCAGATTCAGACCAAATGTCGGCTGTCCACCCGCCGTGTAGTATTTCTGTACCATCTCTGTTAAATGCAGGAGAGTAAAGTATTGCAGTACAGGACCAAACACGATGTCTTCTTCCCGAAAGTCCCAACAACATACTGGCCGCCATCAATTCATCAATTGGTTGCCCCAATGCAATCAACGGATCAGTTGGGTCTTCTACAAGCGTATCGGACACGACAACCAAATCAGGCTGCCCGCCACTGATTGTAACCTCCTGAGCAGCAGCTTCGGCCTTAGCAGAGCAAATCAATTCAACTCGTTGAGACACCTCAATTCCACTTGAAGGATTAATTTCATCCGAAGCCAGGGCCCTAGATTCTAATTTTGTAGATTCATTCACAATCTCGGATAGAATCTCGCGCCTGCGCTCGGATGCAGATGCAAGCAGAATCGATATCATAGGAGCCTCAGAGAACTATCCGCTCATTGCAGACCGGGCAATTCACTGAGGAATTGCCCATTGCAATCTCAAATCTACTGGAACAACTCGGACAGATTACTGGCATATTCATCGGCGGAGGAGCAGGTAGGGCCGAGGCGCTTCCTTCCTCTGGAACGGGGATCTCCGGCAAAGGAATAACTGGAGTTGACATATCCTCGACAGGTGTGGAAGTTACAACTTCATCCACCAATTCTACTTCTTCTGAATCTTCAGGTCTAATCACGGCTACTACCTTGATGTCCGACTCATCAACAACATCAACCACATCTTCCTCTAATATTACGACTCCAGAGGCAACACTTCTGTTCCTTCTGATCCATCTGAGTCCTCTGGCTGAGAGAGTCACTAGGATGACAGTACAGAGAAGCAGTACAGCGATTGCAAAACCTCCGAGTAGAATGTTGAAATTCTGTTCGTCTAGACCCAGTTGGTGGCGCAATATCTCTAGGATTGAATCTCCTACTCTATTGGGATCATTATCGTCAATCACAGCCCTAATCTGCCAACCGCTAGCAGAAGTATGGATGAATAGAGTTTCACTGCTAGAAGGGGATCTGTCAACTAGGTACAGATTGCCAAGATTGAGCCTATCGTAAATACCGAACCATCCTTCTTCTGGATCAATTATGCCGTAATTGACCTGTGGGCCTGTCGGCCCAACTAGATCGAATAGGACTTGGACTCCTCGGGAAGTCTCTACAAGATCTATCGCACTCATTCCTCTAGCGGGGAATGTTGCAGTCAGATTATCGATTTCGTTAAATGAAGAGTCAGCAATTATTGCGACCATCTCAGCATCCAAACCCTCCCCCTGTTTCCAGGTGGCCACAATCCTCTCTTCATCATCAATTACAAACACCATCATCTTCGCAAGTGTGACATCATCGGCGACGGATTTCCTGAATGTCCAAGACGACTGCTCAATCAATCCATGCGCATACCATAGGCCATGCCTCTCTATGTTGGTTGAATCGCTCCTAGACGATTTGTAAAGGAGATGTGCACCATCGTCATCACCGAATTCCACTTCAAGAGAAGTCGTCTCTCCAGGAATTAGATCAATCTCATCGACCACATTCGGAGTTAGTGACCAGTCCGAGGACTTAGTAGGCGCATCCGCGTGAAGGATGAAAACACTAGTTTGCTCTCCAAACGAACTACCACTCATCATTTCCCTATGGTATCCGGAGACAAGAATTTCTGAATCATCCACATCGATATCTATTCCCCAATATTTGCCATCGGAAAGCAGAATTGGCTGCATAAGATCCTGAATTGGGGTCATCTCACAACTAGCATCGATTGTAGAGTAACTTAGCGTCTGCCTAAAGTAACCTGTAGAGTCAATGAAACGCCTAGTCCAGACTATGTGAGCCCAACCATCCTCTGTACTACTGAAAGCAAGATCTCCCGACCACATTTCATCCAATACATTTGTGCATGAGGTCAACATCCTGTTGGAATTCAGTCGATACAGAGAGAGAACTCCTTCCTTCTCGGTAATCACTAAACCTTCATCATCGAGATCTATTAGTCTGATTGGAATCTCTCCGGTTCCGAATGTCATTGATCGTGAACCAGTCAGAGTTGATTCATCGACTAGTACTGTAGACTCGACTTGATTGTTGGACCAGTCCAAATCGGCCAGACCGGTCCCGGTAACAGTTATTCTGACATCTACCGGTCCTGATTGGTTCATTTTATGGGCGAATGAAATCTGCGAGGCCCCTTGGCCCATAACAAGAGGAATCGCTGTTGAAGATACCAAAACCCATCCAAGACCATTGTGAATCTCTAGAGAAGCCTCGACACTCGTAGCATCTGTAGAGCCCAGATTGTCGACCCTTGCTGTGATAAGGAATTGATCATTTGGTCTTGGAATTGGTGGCTCAGTTCTGATAGCCCCGTCTCTGAATGCAAGATCAACTCCCTGTGGTCTTTGGATTACAGGGAATGAAATCGACTGATCGTTATCTGTCTCATCCAATTCCTCAATTGTATTTGCAGGATCTAGGGAAACCAACACCGTCTTTTCTCCTATTGTAGTTGGGTTCCAGTACAGTACTACCTCTACTATGTCTCCGCTATCGATGCTTGGCAACACCATCTCATCCTTGCGAGCACCATCCTCATAGAGTGAGATTGCCAAGTTAGAAGCTGCCATGTCGCCATCATTTCGAATTTCGGTTCTTACTTCGAGGAAGGTATTGACATATGTCTCACTGATGGGGATCCCGTACTCTTCGACTGAAAGCCCTGTCCTGAAAATTAGATTCGCCGCCGGTGGGTCATTATCTACTTCAACAACTCTCTTCACTTCCTCAGAGTAGATGCCATCGCCACTAACCATCCTGGCAGAGATTCTGTAGAAGCCATCGTCCACTTCCTCCGTATCCCAAGTTACTGACCAGTCTCCATTAGAGCTGCCACTGCCTCCGAATGTCTGCGCAGTTTCCCACGCTTCCGTACCTATCCTCCATTGAACTGTACCTCCGTTGACTGACTCCCATGTCCCGAAGACATTGACGCTTCCCGAGACGGCCTCTTGGCCACTGGGGCCCCCCATTGTGACAGCGATGAGACCAACTTCGTGCTTCTGTTTGGCAACCTTACTCCACTGCTCAAACTCATTCTTCGCCTGAGCTTCGATAATGACTTCAATAACCTCAATCTCTTCTTCGGTGAATTCAGGCAGAGTGAATGGAGTAGTCCAATTGATGGTGCCCTGTGCTACATGCCAGTCGACTAGGACAACTTCTCTTTTTGGCTCTCCTTCGGGCCTATGAGAGTACGAAATCCTGACTGATACCTCATCAATCGTGCCATTGGTATCTTTGTCCTCGTCGATATGCCCTCTAGCGCTGTAGGTCTCGCCTTCAACTAACCAAGCATCTTCTTCGGGACTTTCTATGACAACCCATTCCTCGGAGCCTGTAGGCGGAGGATCTGTACCATTTCCAGGATCTGGATCAACCGTTCCTCCAAGCATTGCATTGAGAATCATATTGCCATCGATAATTCCGAATCCGTAATCCTCGTTCCATCTGTTGCTGATATCTGGAAGCGAAGCCTGTCCACGAGTCTCAGAATTGTTCTGTAGAAGGTCCTTGACTTCTTGAGGTTCCAAGCCATCATCAATTTGTAGCATTACTGCAACGAATCCAGCAACAGCAGGACAAGACATACTAGTCCCTGAAAGCTGTGTGTAACTATCCTCTGCCAGAGGTTTGGGGGCTCCCGGTAGAGTACTGCTTGAAGCAGCGTGCTGGGCTGACATTATGTTTGATCCAGGAGCAACTACCGTTGGTTTGAGTTCCTCCCACTCATTGTTATCTCCATCGTCTTCTCGAGGCCCTGAGTTTGAGTAGGAGGCAATCAAATCGTCGCCACGCTCGATGGTATTCTCATCATCTATCGCTCCGACAGTAATGGCACTATCTGAGGCCCCCACCGATGTGACCCTGCGCTTACCATCGTTTCCGATTGCTGCAACAGGAACTACCCCCGCTTCTGCCGCAGCATCCACCGCTCTTGCATCAGCATTTGTGCCGTTATCTCCCGGATCATCATCTCCACCCGGGTTAGCGGAACCAAACGACATGGACATCACTTGGATGCCCTCGCTAGAGTCGTTATTGCCCCAATCGGTGTCGGCATTGTCGACCACCCATTGTATTCCTCTCAGCGTGGCAGCAGAGTTGGTCGCTCCAGCATCAGTCATGACCTTAACATCAACTAAGTAAGCCCCTGGGGCATAACCTTGATTGATCCTACGAGAATCTCCTGTGCCTAGAGCTATTCCTGCAACATGAGTACCATGTCCGTCTCCATCATCGGGGTCCAAACTTCCATCATCGCAGTCCTGTGAACTCCATGAGGTAGCATCACATCCTGCCAACCATTTCGGGTCAGCCAATTCATCTGGATCTTTCTCATTATCATTGTTTGAATCAGAGAAGTCGTCGAGGGAGAAATGCTCGTTGTCAACACCTGTATCGAGAATTGCAATTACAACACCCGAACCATCATACCCGAAGTCTCTCATCGTCTCGTCAAAGACTTCAGAATCCCTGACCTTAGAGCCCCGAGTAGCCTTATCCAGTAGAGGGACAATAACATTCTGTTCCTCAATCATGACGACTCCATCAAGTGACCAAATGTCAATCAGTGAACTGACTGGGACATGATCGATAACAATCGAATCAAGGATTCCAAGCGGGTCAAACCACGATCCTTCGTCCTGCCATCCGTGGGCATACAGGACCTGCTTAATCGCAGCAATGTCATCCGGACCCGGATGCCATGAGTAATCCACCACTATGGCAACTGTCGGGAGTCCATCTGCTCCCATTATTGAAGTAGTTGAGACAGAAGTCGATAGACCAGCGATTATTCTCTGCAACCTATCGTCCATTCCATTGGAATCTAAGTCATACCAGTAACTGAACCACCATCCTGGTTCCTCGACCGGCCAACCGGATCCATGTGGCGGGAATCCTGGAGAGCGGTCTTTCTCGAGACAGATACTATCTCCGCACATCAGAGGAGGTAAATCCGCTCCAAGAGTCTCATTAGATTCATCATTCAAGGGCTGTTCTGGAGGAGGTACAAGGGCCCCAGATGCCACTGAGACATCCATCACAAACACAAGAAGAGCTACGATTACAGGAAGCCTCATCTTAGTGGCATCTGGCATGGCTCTCACAGAGAGCCAAACTCGGATGCTGTATAATCTCAACCTGTAACGGCGTAATCTGAATGCGATTACGGCCAATTGAGATGAGAGTCAGAGTGAGTACACTTGAGGCGACAGATTTCACCATTCAACTCTGTTACAATCTCGCCATCACAGATAGGACAAATAGTATTCTCAGATAACTCCTCTAGCCATGCTCTTCTGGTCTCTAATTCATCCCCTTCCTCTCTAAGTCGACTCAGTATTCTGGCAGCGGTTCCGTGAAGCGGTTTTCCTGCCAGAGTCCAAGGATCATCCTCTAGGCTGCCCATACGACTCATAGCGTGCTCTCTCATTGCCACAGAACGCCCCATTCCAGATACTTCCGTAGTCTCATCCAGAGGGCTCGGAGCGCCCCGCGCCAAAGGTCGTGCAAGCAGATATACCAGGAAGAAACCGCCTAAATGTGCCATATGGGCCACATTGGACTGCCCAGCAGTAGCGCTCTGAAGCTCGTAAATATGCAAGACTTCGAGACCGAGTCTGACGAAAACAATCAGCCAAACCGGCCATGCTCTTATCAGAAATAAGAGGGGAAACTCGATTTTATCCTCCGGCCAACAAGCCATGTAGGCCCCCAGTACCCCGAATGCTGCTCCACTGGCCCCAATTGCGGGGGTTGATGATTCTGGATGAGAGATTATCCAAGCGATATTCCCTCCCATGAATCCTAAGAAATACACTATCATCCACCTACGAGCACCTAGGCGCTGCTCTAATGGAACTCCAACTAATGCAACAACGAGGATGTTGAGAAGGACATGAAACCAGTCAGCGTGCAACCATACTGCAGTCACCATTCTGTAAGACTCCAAAGGATCAGTCATTATGCTCGGTTTGATTCCCAAAAAGTCGATCAGCCAAGAATGACTCATTGCATAACCCCCAAATATCGACTCTGTGAATTGTACAAATGAGACTAACAAAAGGGATAGAACTGTTGCTAGCGCAACACTGGTCTTTGAATACTGAGCCCATAGAAATGGAGCTATAGCTGCAGATAGCATTGTGACTAGAAGAACGATGTCGGACCAACTCAATACGCTCATCGTACTATCTCCTTGTCTGCGCGCCTAGGTTCGAGCGAATAGCCGCTTCGTAGTATGGAATCACTCAAACGATACACCTTACTCCCGGACTCATGGCAACAGGCTCGATGCTGCAGACCTCAGACCTCTCAGTCGATAGAGGAAGTAGAGCAGTACTCAAGGAGATTGATTTCAAACTCTCATCGGGCGAGATTGTTGCACTTGTCGGAGAAAACGGTTCAGGCAAGACAACAATGCTCGAAGCGTGCGCCGGAATACTCCCTCTCTCAGGAGGATCAATCAGCAGACATAGTAAATCTGGAAAGATGCAAGTCGTCAGGGATCACGAAGGTAGAAGGAATCAGCCACCTCCTACAGGATTGACCCTACAGAGAGACGGAATTTGTGGGGAAGAAACAGTCGAAGAGAGACTTGAGGTCGCACTCAAGGTATCTGGAATGGAAATGTCCGAGCCAATTGCTTCGGATATTCTCAAAGAGTGGGGACTTGAGCATAGAAGGGCCGACAGGGTCGCCCAACTTTCTGGCGGTCAGAGCCGACGCCTAGCAGTTCTGTGCGGGCTGGCACCCGCAGCACTTAGTGCAGAGTCTAGGGTAGTGATGTTGGATGAACCTTCCGAAGGTTTAGATCGAACAGGCAAAGAACTCCTAATTGGATGGTTGAGGGGTCTCAAACTAAACGGCCATTCAGTGATGGTCGCTACTCATGATCAATCGATTATCGACTGCAGTGATCGTATCATAGAAGTCAGAAATGGAAATCTGAACGAGTCAAATGGTGTCTCTGAAGGTACACCTTCTGATTTACCCGGTCCACTACCGTCTGTAGAGCCGAGTACTCATGGGGCACTAATTCGATGGGCAATTAAGATGGAGACTAGAAATCCCTTGGATACTACTGGAAGAGCAGCACCCGCTCTGGTAGCACTCCTATTGTCATACGCACTGATAGGTGAAATCGACATGACTCATGTTGGTAACGACCTAGTTGCAGCCCTAGTACTGGCTCCTGCATTCATCACTGCAGTCATCTCCCCAGCACTCACTCGTCGTCTGGCTGAAGAGAGATGCGGGGCTTGGTGGAATGCAATGATTGGCCCCAGTGCAAGGCAGACCTATTCATTTGTAGGGGCCTCAATTATTCTACCACTCCCGATTACTTACCTTGCTTGGATAATCTTGGTCGACCCCTCGGAATTCACAAATCACTCGGAAGTTACCCGTTGGCTCTGGCTACCAGCGTTGATAATAATCGATGTAGCCGCTGCAGCTGCGGCTTTGCACCTACTTGTTGCAGATTTACGTAGAGCCTCGGCCGCAGCCGCCTCATTGCTCCTATTGGTTCTAATCTGGCCATTTTTGCAACTAACAGATGCACTTTCACTAATGATGTCCGATGGAATGACATTTGGTCTCAGTATCGGCGACCCTCTAATCTCCTGCCTAATTGCAAGTTTAATCTCTGCAGCAGTATGGGCAGTTGCAGTTTTCCTACCTGATGCCTGAGGACTAGCATTGATGACTAACAGCATTCTCGCGCGGGTATGGCCGGGGTGTCAAGAGCGGGCTTCACACTCACAGGAATCGGACTTACTGGTGCGGCCCTGACTCTACTTCTTGGTTTCACTTGGGCCCCTACAGTCGATCCGTCAGCATGGAACTCTCCTGAGGCATATAGAATCCTATACTGGCATGTGCCATTTGCTTGGTCTTCGTTTCTAGCCTATTGCGTCCTATTCATCGGATCAGTAGCGTGGTATGCCAAACGCTCCGAGTTGGGCTGGAGGATGATTTGCACGGGCTCAGATCTAGCCCTATTGTTTGGACTAGGGGTCGTAATTTCAGGACCTATTTGGGGCTCAGCAGAATGGGGAGTGCCGTGGGATTGGGGAGATTTGAGACTAAACACATACGGCCTTCTAACCGGTGTAACTCTATTTCTAGTCCTAGCGAGAAGTTCGCAGCCCGATGGCCAAGGAACTAGGGACACAATTGCTGCAATCGGTCTCTTTGGATTTGCCTTGGTTCCAGTGACTGCCCTAGCGACTACATGGTACCAAGAACGTCACCCTGGAATCATAGTAATTGAAAGCGAAGAATCCGGACTAGCTACTGAGATACTCGCAGTTATGTTGTTGGGTTTCGCTTCGTTTGTACTACTTTTTGTCGGGTTAGCAATACTAAGCGATACCCTACATAGGATGGAATCAAGAATGAGTCACTTACAGCATCAACTGGACGAGGAGGTAGTACATTGAGCGGAGTGACTGAACTTGGACTGGCTTACGCAGCAATGATTGGACTAATCGGCGTGTATGTATACCGACTAGTAATCAGATTGTACGATTTGGACGCCCGCCTCACCGCGGTCGAGGATACCGTATCCGTCGAAGAAAGCGAATGAGAACGCGTTTTTCCCTACGGGAACCCTTGAAACGGGGCGGCGAGGCGCAAACCGACGAGGACCATGTCTGAAGGAGCATTTTGTATCGCTTGCGGAGCACCTCCTCCTCTGACCTCAGAACGAATGTGCGAGGCATGCCTCAGGCAGCGAACTGAACTCTCAAAACTCCCCGAGATAATTCAACAGTCCCGCTGTGCCAAATGCGACTCATATGAGGTGCGTGGAAGATGGTCAAAGATGGATGCCGAGGACATAGCAGATCTCAGGATAAGAGAGAATCTGGTTGCAGAGGAGCGCGCAAAGAATGTTACAGTATCATTCTCTGTAGAAGTAATCGATGATAGAACTTGTAGACTTCATGTTGAGGTTTCAGGCACCATAGAGGGTTACCAATTTGATGACACACACGAGTCACTACTTCAGACCAGTAATTCGGTTTGTACACCTTGCACCCGTAAGGCCGGATCATACTTCGAAGCAACCGTACAACTAAGGTCAGCGGGAAGGCGTTTGGACGATGTTGAACTGAAGCAATTGAGGGGAACATTGGACAAAATGCTTGAGGGCATGGAAACAGATCCAATGTTCTTCATCACAAAAGAGGGCCCTGTTACGGGCGGCTGGGACTTGCAACTGGGCTCAAAGGCGATGGCTAAGACTTGGGGCAGAAGGCTCGTCAAGTCTCATGGAGGGACTATCAAGGAGACTTCTACAGTAGTAGGATCCAATGACGGTATTGATGTTACTAGGCTGACCCTCAGCTATCGCAAACCCGCCTACGATTTGGGCGATGTAGTCCGCTTCAGGAAGCAGTTGTGGATGATTGACGGCTGGCAGAGTGACGGCCCCAGTCTGCGCCGACTTGATAGATACGAAAGATCAGGTGCTACATGGAGAGATATGGAGAAATCAATCGTTGTCTGTTCGAGTAGGGAGCAACATGTTGTCGAGGTGATGAACAGAGACAGTTCAGCTGCCGAAGTGATGGATCCAACTGATTACAGGATGGTGACAGTTGCTCTTCCCTATGATGACGATGGGAAAGCCAATCGCATACGCATCGGCTTCATAGACAGTGCATGGGTAGCCCTACCTGCTGGAAGGAGGTCTGTCAATGGTTGATTTCGACATGACTGAACTGCTATCGAAACATGATTCGGGCAATATGGCAGACCTGACTCGTTCTTTCGTTGAAGATTTTGAGACGGCGATTGGTCAAGAGACCGGATTGAGTTCCGATACTGATTGGAGTGGAGTATTATGCCTTGGAATGGGCGGCTCAGGAGCTGGAGGCCGATTCCTCAAGTCACTAGCAGACTCTGAGGGAGGGATGCCATTCGTAGTTTGGAGTGACTACGGTCTGCCGAGTTGGTGGGGCCCAGAGTGGCTAGTACTTGCGACATCTTACTCAGGAAATACCGAGGAGACTCTGGATGCTGTCACAGAGGCCTTAGAATCAGGAGGTTCAGTGATTGCCGTTTCTTCAGGAGGTCAACTTTCAGACCTAGTCCTAGGGAGTGATGATGCTACTCTAATCGAGGTCCCAGAAGGGCAGATGCCTAGAACAGCCTTCGGCCACATCTTCGGCTCTCAGATGGCAATTTGCTGGGATATGGGACTTCTGAAAAGGCCCAATGGGGACGACTTGAAAGCGATGCTAGGTAGACTAAGGAATGCTTCAATCCATGCAGATCCTTCCCAAGGGGATGAAATATGGCAGACAATGGCAAAGTCGCTAGTGGGAAGAGAAATTGGAATCATCTCGCCGACTGAGTTGGGAGCAGCTGGATATCGCTTCGCGTGTCAAATCAATGAGAACGCGAACGGCTTTGCTAATCCAGCAGATGTCCCTGAGATGAATCACAATGAGATAGTCGCTTGGCAGTCTGAAGGACAGTCTAGGGCAATGATAGCCCTAACATGCGAAGGAATCCATCCACGAAGCCAAGCTAGGATGCATTGGCTGATGGACAATTTAGAGAGTCAGGTATCTTGGAGAATTGAATGTGAGGGCCAGAGTCTACTTGAACGGCTTTTGTATGTCACTCATGTCACCGATTGGATTTCGATTATGCTAGCCGTACTTAAGGAAAATAATCCTTCTGAAATGACTCCCATCGACTCACTCAAGGCCCACCTATCTACCATTTAGTAGAGTGGCCCGAGTATGTTCCTAGGGTCTGGATAAATCTCCAGTGCCCGAGTTCTTTCTTCAGGTGCCACTACTCCTGGCATATCGTGAGTCTCAGGCTCAACTAATGACAATTGGAAGTGCAGGTGAGGTTCCCAACCTCCATTCTCCTCAAATGCTCCAAACCAAGCAACTACTTCTCCGGCCATGACTCGCTGCCCGACTCTCTTGTCTTCAATTGATTCAGCATCTAGATGCCCGTACAATGCCCACACCGGGATTCCGGAAATTTCGTGCTTGATTATTACTACATTGCCATAATCGCCAGCGGCGGGATTGTAGCCGAAGTGTGATATTTTACCATCCATGAATGCCATGCATGGAGTTCCCACGGGACCTCCAATGTCTATTCCCATGTGCACATTCCTCTCTCCTCCGAACAACTCTGTGTTGTACAGATTAGGTCTGAACTCGTCGTACTTGCCGATGCTGAACTCGGTTTCCGGACTCTCCCAGGAACCATCAGTCAGGTCGAGGACGGTGTAGTCCATGGGAAGATGTACCACGGGATGGTAATCGTAAGCCGACCAGTCAATCATGGATTCGCGAAGAAGGAGGACTAAATCACTCCTCTTCTGCTTCCTCGGCTAGTTTTCTGACGCCACTTTTACCTCTAAGCTCCTTTTTTACCTTGGCACCAAGTTCTCTCAGCATCTCTGTCTGCCTGATGATATTCCCGGTTCCTCTGGTTAACTGATTCTCCGCATCATCGTACGCCGCTTTCGTCTGCCCGAGTTCGAAACCTATCGTTGTGAAAGACTCAAGGAATGTGACAATCTTATCATGAAGGTGCCCTCCTCTCTCCATCAGTGCAATCTGGTTGCGTGACTGATTCTCGCGCTTCCATAATTCTTGGATGAGGAGCAACGAAATCATGAACGAAGAGCCGCTGACGATTTTTACTCGACGATCCCTCACTAGGTCACCATAGAGGGTAGGATCAGCCCTCATGGCATCGATGAATGCACTTTCCAATGGGACTACCATGAGTACGAAGTCTAGAGTATCGATGCTCTCCATGTGTTGATAATTCTTAGAAGCGAGATCATGAGCATGGTTGCGAATTGATACGCAGTGCGCTTTCATTGCAGCAATCGCTTCTTCTTCGTTGTCTGCGTTAACATATTCTGTGTATGCAGTTAAGGAGACCTTGGAGTCAATCACAACTTGGCGCTTATCGGGGAGGTTCAGGATGAAGTCGGTTCGCTTGCGCTTTCCATCCTCACCAGTCTCTGATAATTGTTTGACATAGTCCCGACCTTCAACAAAACCCATGCTTTGTAGGAGATTCTCAACAACCACTTCTCCCCATGCACCTTGCACTTGAGAGTCCCCTCTAAGAGCAAGTGTGAGTTCTTTAGTCTCATCAGCCAGAGTAATTCCTAGCTTACTCATCACCCCGATTTCCTTTTCCAATGCCTTAACTCGAACAGAATCAGCCTTATCGGCTGCAGTAATGGCCTGGATGTACTGTGTCATACTCTTGGACAATTCATTAGTTGCCTTCTTGAACGAAGTTTCCTTTTCATCATCGGCATTCTTCACCGCCGCAGTGAAAGCGTTGGCAGCAGCCACCTCAAACGCATTCTGCATCTGCTTCTGCATATTGTCCTTCTCGCCTGTTAGGGCTTCTAAACGGGCCTCAGTAGTAGCAACTTTGACCTCACTCTGAGACCTTGCCTCTTCAACCAGTCTAGCTGCTCGCTCTGACATGATTTTCCACACAACACCTGCGGAAATCAGCACGGCAATTACGGTCAGTATCGGCTCCGACAACTCTGTCATGCAAGTACATGGAATCCAGAGTACTTGAACTCTACAGGATGGCATCGGTATTTCGGAAATTTGGAACAGATTTTCTTAGGTGACTCCATCCCGGGCCATGAGGGTCAGAAGGCTGGCGATGATACTGTCCGGGCTAGAGCAAACTCAA